>JBNKHV010000204.1:0-3105 GCA_050290545.1 Polyangiaceae bacterium
CCGAAACCGTGTTGCCATTCGCGCCTGGCCATAAACCTGTGTCGGTAGTCGATCGCCTCGTAGTCGCCGAGCCAACCGACGTTCAGACAGACATGGCGCACGCCATCGACGGTCCCGCCGTAGTTCGTTCCGAGACGGTGAGTGTGCCCAAACGTGAGGTTGTCCCCGAAGTCTTCCAGGCTCTGGCGCCCGGCGTTCTTTCCGGACCGGCCCACGTCATGGCTGAAGGCCATTTTTCCGACGCGAACGAAGGTCTTGTACTTGTGCCACTCCCAGCCTGGGCGCCGGTCAATTTGCAGGAGCCCGCACATGTCCGGAACGATGCCGTACAGCTCCGGAGCTCTCTCTGCGACATACCGATCGAGCCGGTTTTCGTGGTTTCCCTCGCAGTAGATGACGCGTTGGATGCGGAGTCTGGTCAGCTCATCGAGCGCGGCGTTGCTGGCGGCGATCTCCTCGTCTAGACCCAGCTTCACCGCGGGATTCTTGATGTGGCTGCTGATTCGGTATGAGTCCGCAAAGTCGCCAATGATCGTGAGGACATCCGGCTTCAGTGACTCGACAGCACCAAGGAAGCACTCCCACGCTCTTCGATCCACGAACGGGTGATGAGCGTCGGGGCACACGACGATGCGCTTGGCCCCAGACGGTGGGGCAAGGCTCCTGACCCGTTTGATGTGATCGCGGACAGTCTTTGGATCGCAACCGAGCACCTTGGCGGCGCCTCTGACCGTGCCGTGTTCTTTGACCGCGGACACGGCCCTTTGCTGAGCCGCGGTCGCCTCGGCGAGCATGTCCGCCGTAATGTCACTGACCATGCCCCACCGCTAACACGCGCCGACTCCGATTTTTCTTTCGGGTTCGAGAAAAATTTGGGGTTGGGGGTGGTAGTGGTTTGGGTGGAGACGATGTGTAGCAAGCGGCAATACACCTCAAAGAGTCTCGCGCGCTGGGCTCACCGAAAGGCCGGGTTCAGGTTGCGCGTGTACTTCTGCGAGGAATGTCGCTGCTACCATGTGACGAATAGAGACAAGCGATGAAGGTGCGCCAATCAACCACAATCCGAGACCTTGCCAAACGCTCTGGGTACTCCCCGGAAACCGTTCGGCGTCGGATCCGTGCGATTGAGGAGCGCGAAGGTGTAGTGATCCTTCGGGTGAAGCCGGGATTGGATCGTTGGCTGGAGGTGGACATGCCGGCGCTTGAGCGGTTTTGGTGACAAAGTGGCCCCAAGTGGCCACGGGTTGACCCGTTTTGGCTCAAGTTGCCGAATTTCAAGGTCTATACACATGGACCAAGAATTCAGCGAGCCGCAGCTTCGGCGAACACTGAAGCGCCACCGGATTGAGAACTTCGAAGAGCGCCGCGTATGTCGAGCGGCTGAGCCTCTCCTTGCAAAGCTGCACGAGGGGACGAATGTATTGCCTCCTGGCAAATTCAAGTCACTAGCCGAGTACTTCCTTTCCGACAATCGCCGCTCCCTTTTGGATGCGCTGGACTCTGGCCACTTTGTTGTTGGGGGCGCGGCGATCCGGCGTAAGGGGGGCAACTCGTGACGGCCCGGGTTTCGATGTCTCCGTGCAGCGCGGATAGCGACGTGTTCTGCGCGGATCTGATGTGGTACTGGCACGAGCTGCCAGCCCTGTGCGGACTCAGGTCCATGACGGGGGCCCAGATCGATGCTCTAGCCGCTGATCTTGTCGATGATGCCGTCGAGCCATCCACTGGTGGTGAGTACTCCGATGGTCAGATCGAGGCTTTCACGAGGGGCCGCGGAATCTGGCGTTACCTGACCCAGTGCCGATGGAAGCACCAAAGCCTGCTTGAGGCTTTCTACGAGGAACGGCGCCACAGGCGAGAGTTCCCGCGAGATGAAGTGGTCGAGGCTCACCGGGCCTACTACTCAGCTCGCAAACGAATCCGGATGGAGGAATTGTTGCGCCAGAAAGCTTTCGAACAGGGCCCGGAAGCGAGATTCTCTATCCAGGAATTGTCGGTTGCAAGCGGATGTCCGGTCACCACCTTGCAGCGCTTGGTGAAGAACGCGGGCGTTGGATCGCTAGTCTCTTGTGAAAATGGGAACCGGTTCTTTGTTACAAAGCGGGAGATCGACAAGATAAGAGCGGACAACGAATGGTAGCTCTATAGAGCCATAAACCAAAAAAAGGTCTACATATAGGGGAGATTGACGAGGCCTCATGCTCGGCTCAAAAGAACGTAGCGAGTTGCTGTGCGCGCCAACGCCCCAAACATTTTCAGGAGCCTCTTTGTGACTGACTCGCAGCGCATCCGCCAATACATGCACAGCATGGGGTGGTCAGCGGAGCGCCAAGAGAAGGCTATCGCGTTTCTTGTGCGCGAGGAGATGGCCCCGCTTCGGCTTCGCAACGCTGACTATGACACTTGGTCGGCTGTCACGAGGGCGATCTGCGACCGGTTCCGCAAGCAGATGAACAGCGCTGCTTGACCACTTCCAACGCCTGCCCTCGGCCACGGTCTTGACGGGCGGGCGTTGATTTTTCTCCGGCGCTAGTGGTTCAGGATCGGGAATGCTCGGTCGGCCAGTGGTGACGGGATAAGCCCGAAGCGACGTCCCAATTGGGAAGGGCGGCTCACTGAGCTTGTCGCCGGGCCCGGCTTTCGTACTGAACCCGGGCGCCTCCTGCCATGTCACCAGAACTCGACGAACGGCTTTGCACTCGCTATCCGCTCCTGTATCGGCAGCGGAATGGCGACCCCCGGCAGACCTGCATGTGCTGGGGTTTCGAGTGTGGCGATGGGTGGTTCGATCTGCTCGACGACGTGTCCCGGAAGCTAGAGCGTGCGATTGAGGCGCTTCCGGCTGAGGAGCGTGAGCATACCTACGCCCAGCAGGTCAAAGAAAAGTTCGGCGGCCTTCGGCTCTACCTGTCGAGTGGCACAGACGAGATGTACGCGGCGATTGACCAGGCCGAGGAGCTGAGTCAACGGACGTGCGAGGTCTGCGGTGCTCCCGGGGAACCTCGAGGTGGCGGTTGGGTGAAGACGCTTTGCTCTGACCACGCGATTCACGAACGATGAACGCGAAAATGGTAAAATTCATGTTCGACGCGAAGTGGGCACGGC
>JBNKHV010000205.1:0-3022 GCA_050290545.1 Polyangiaceae bacterium
GTATCGTTGGTGTTTCTTGGGCGATACACGAGCGTTTGCTGGCGCTTGCGCGCAGGCGCAGCAGAGGCCCCGACTTGCGCGCGTCGCATTGCCGCGTAGACTTTGTAGGACTACGAATGACCAGCGGTGACCCTGACGACAAGCCCGACCTCAGCTTGGACTCACCAGCAGAGGCGTTTTTTCACGAAGCCGTTTGCCAGGCGATCGAAGTACGTGGGGTCGAAACCACGGAAGACTCGATGATGTACCTGGTGGCGCTGCTGAGCGATCACGCGCGGCGCCCCGCGTTGCACGGAGTCGATCAGCCCTTCGGTGTTCGCTTGGCAAAAGCGATGAACGCGTCGGGAGGAGAGCGCTTTCAGCAGCTGCGTACCTTGGGCGATGATGTGCTCTTCATCAGTGGCTTCTACTCGGACCATCTCGCCCATCGCGGGCTGCCGCTCGACTACGTTTCCGATCTCGGCAGTGTCGCCTATGGCGGCGTCGCCAACATTCTCCGCACGCACACCCGCGGGGAGCCCGTCGTCTTCGATGAGCTATCGAACCGTTTCGCGGCCTTCGTCGCGGTCCTGCAGCATGTCGCCGACTCGTTGTGGGCGGAAGGTCTGCGTGACGAGGCGGAGCTGTTGAACCTCTACGAGCGCTGGTCGCGTACCGGTTCGCGCGTTTTGGCCGAAGCTCTGATGCGCATGGGTGTGGTGCCGACGAAGGGCACCACCGGCCTCAATTGAGGTGTGCGTCACTCGAAGACGACGGTCTTGTTGCCCCACACGAGCACGCGGTGCTCGATGTGCCAGCGCACGGCTCGGCCCAACACTGCGCGTTCGACGTCGCGTCCCTTCCTCACCAGATCGGCGATGGAGTCCTTGTGCGAGGCGCGGATGACGTCTTGCTCGATGATGGGGCCCTCATCCAGGTTCGCCGTCGCGTAGTGGGCGGTGGCGCCGATCAGCTTCACGCCGCGCTCGTGGGCTTGATGGTAGGGCTTGCCCCCGATGAACGCCGGCAGGAACGAGTGGTGGATGTTGATCACCCGATTGGGGAAGTGGCGCGTGAACTCGGCGCTGAGGATTTGCATGTAGCGAGCCATCACCACCAAATCCACCCCGAGTTCGGACAGCAGCTCGAGCTCTTTTTGCTCTTGTTCGGCCTTCGTCTCTTTGGTGATCGGGAAGCAGCGATACTCGATGCCGAACTGCTCGGCGATGGGGCGTAGCGTTTCGTGATTGCTGATAATTAACGGTATCTCGCACGCGAGCTCGCCGCTCTGGTGGCGCCACAGCAGATCGTACAAGCAGTGGTCGTACTTGGAGACGAAGATGCAGAGCTTCGGTTTGCGGTCGTCGTAGGAGAGCTGCACCCTCATGTCCATGCGCTCGGCGACCTCGGCGATGGCGTTTTCCAGGCTCACCTGGTCCGTCAATAGTTCCGACGTATCGAACTGAATTCTTTGAAAGAATTGGCCCACGCTGGAGTCCCGATGCTGATCTGCCGACAGGATGTTCGCACCGTGTCCGTGCAGGACTTGGGCCAACGAAGCAACGATGCCCCGCCGATCCGGGCACGAGATGAGTAAAGTTCCACAGTTTTTGGGATCGAGGCTCGAGTCCATTGCTTGCTCGCGTGCAATATCCGCATGTTCTGCCTGCGGCAAGGCGTTTTCCGTCCCGACGGGCATCGCGCCCATCGTTCATTGGGTGGGCTGCTGGTTGACCGCGTCTTCTCCGCCTGGGTAGTCTCCCGACGTAGGAGGCCGAGATGGACGACAAAGACCGAGCCCGAGACACCGACAAGGCGCCACCGCCCTCCCGCGTCGTGGGGCTCCCCACCCCTCGGGAGCCGATGCCGACCTTGCCAGACGGCGTGCCGTCCGATTTGTGGGACGAGGCCGTGGAGTCCGAACGCCGCATGACGACGGAGCCCGCGCCGCCGAGCTGGTTACGCTGAAGCCCGAGATTGGGAGCCATTGCCCGCCGCAGCGCTTGCGGCGGTAGACCTTTGTCGTGAGCGAGCAAGCGTGCGCTCGCTGCCCAGTGTGCGGACTCCTCACCAGGTGTGCTCGGCGGGCGGTGGTGTGTGCTGGTGCCCGACGTGTCGTGTGCGTGAGAGCGTACACCTAAAGCAGCTAATGGTCTGTGCTGTCTGACCAGCGAGTGCAGATCGTTACGAGCGGTATTCAAACAGGCACGACGAATTTGCACGTTGGTACATGCGTGTGGTGAATCGCACCGCCGCGGTACTCACGTGTTTCGGAACGGCCCCGTTGGCGCTGTTTCGCCGCGATTCGAGTAGAATCGACTCATGTATCATTAACGGGTGCCGCTCATTGCGCGTTTGGGTCATTGTGTCACGATCAACTGGGATGGGAATCCAATGGCTCAGATCGGAGCCACCACCTTCCGGGGCCCTCCCCGGCATCGCACCACGAGGTGGTGAGCGCCTAAGCGAAAGGTTGTGGGACCTCGACTTTTCCCAGCACTTCCCACTGGAAGTGAGCTCGGACGGTGTGACCGTGAACCTCGCCACGGCGCGCGAGGTATTCGAGTTCTTCGGCGAGCACCGCAGTGGCCTCTTTGGCGCCAATGACGAGTCGCACTTCTGGGCGGGCGACAGCGACGAAGCCCGTGAGCGCTACCTCGACCGGGCTTGTGACGTGTTCACCTTTGAGCATGGTGACCGTGTGGTTGGTATCTTCATCGGAAACCCAATCGATTGGTCGACTTACTACATCCGCATGACGGCGTTCGTGCGCGACTACCAGGGCAAAGCCCTGTACGCGCGGTTCCTCTCGACGCTCTTCGAGCTGCTCGCATCCTGCGGGGTCTCACGAGTCGAAGCGGAGACGGCGCCCTCGAACCTTTCGTGCGTTTCGGCGTTGGTCCGCCAGCGCTTCATGGCTTCAGGTACCGTCTTGACCGAGCGCTGGGGCGCGCTGACGCGCTTCACCAAGTATCTCGACGAGCGAGCCGAGGGGGTTTACCTGCAGCAATTCTGCCAAGCGGGGGAGATTCATCGGCGGCGG
>JBNKHV010000206.1:0-97026 GCA_050290545.1 Polyangiaceae bacterium
CATGGGCGCGGTGACCACGGCCGGTTGCGGCGCTCTATGCCCGGCCGCTGGACGCGGTTGTTACGGCTGTTACGGGCCACTGGATCAGATCAACGACCATTCGCTGGCGGCGCGTTTCGCCGAACTGGGCCTCGACCGCCCGGCCGCCGCCCGACGGTTCCACTTCATCGCCAACCACGCTCCCGCCTTCAAACAGGCCGGCGAGCGGCTGAAAGACGACACCCATGAATGATCAAACCCGCGATATTCAAATCCGCGTGCCGGTACTGACCCGGGTCGAGGGCGAAGGCGCCCTGGAGATCGACGTGGCGGACGGCGCCATCCAGCATCTGGCCCTGCGCATCTACGAACCGCCCCGGCTGTTCGAGAAGTTCGTCGAGGGCTACGAGTGCGACCAGGTCATCGATATGGTGGCGCGTATCTGCGGCATCTGTCCGGTGGCCTATCAAATGAGCGCTTGCCACGCCGTCGAAAACGCTCTGGGGCTGACGCTGCCGGATCCCCTGCGCCGGCTTCGGCGACTGCTCTACTGCGGCGAGTGGATCGAAAGCCACGTGCTGCACATGTTCATGTTGCACCTGCCGGACTTTCTCGGTGTGCGCAGTGCGCTCGAGGTCGCCAAGCAACACGGCAAGGAAGTCAAGACGGGGCTCCGCATCAAGAAGGCGGGCAACGCCATCGTCAGCTTGCTCGGGGGCCGAGAGATCCATCCCATCAACGTGCGCGTCGGTGGTTTCTACCGGCTGCCGCGCAAGGCGCAGATGGAGGCGCTGTTGCCGGAGCTGCGCTGGGCGTTGGACGCCATGGTCGAGGCCATCAAGTGGATGGCGGAGCTCGACTGCCCCGACTTCGAACGCGACTACGAGTTCGTCGCGCTGCGCCACGAGACGGACTATCCCTTCTGCGAGGGGCGCCTGATCTCCAACAAGGGTTTGGACATCGCCGTCAGTGAGTACGACAGCCACTTCGAAGAGCTGCACGTCGCACATTCCACGGCACTGCACAGCGTGCTCAAGGAGCGTGGCAGTTACTTCTGTGGGCCTCTGGCGCGCTTCAATCTCAACGCCGATCGCCTCTCGCCTTTGGCGCAAGCGACGGCTCGCCACATCGGCTTGAGTGCGCCCTGCACCAATCCGTTCAAGAGCCTGTTGGTGCGCGGGGTGGAGGTGATCCAGGTGCTGGGCGAGGCGATCGCGACGATCGAAGCGTACTCGGATTCGACGGCACCAGCCGTCGCGGTGCCGATGCAGGCGGGGGTTGGTTTTGGCTGCACGGAGGCTCCGCGCGGCATTCTGTATCATTGCTACCGCTTCGATGAGGAAGGCACGATCGCGCAGGCTCGCATCGTGCCCCCCACCTCGCAGAACCAAAAGACGATCGAAGAGGACTTGTTCCAGCTCGCGCCCAAGCTGGTGACGATGGAACACGGCGACGCCACCTGGCTTGCCGAGCAAGCGGTGCGGAACTACGACCCGTGCATCTCGTGTTCGACGCACTTTCTGAAGCTGGAGATCACCGGAGATTGAGCCTCGCTCCCCCGCGCATCATCACCTTGGGTCAGCCGGTCGCCGCTGACGACGGGGCTGGACCACAGGTCCACGAGGTGCTGGTGAAGCAGCTGGCAGCGGGCGTTGCGGGGCGGCCGGCGTCTGAGCTTGCCGAGCTGCGTCGCGCCGCAGAAGCATCGCAGCTGCTGGAGCTGCTGCAGTATTCGGGGCCCGTCTGGCTGGTGGACGCCATCGTCGGTGCGGGGGCGGCGGGTGAGGTCCTGGAGCTATCTCCGGACGCCTTGTCCGCTCTGAGTTCGTGTTCCGTCTCTTCGCACGGCTTGGATGCTGCCGAAAGCATCCAGCTGTGCCAAACGCTGTACCCGGAGACGACCTCACCCGAGATCACCATCTTCGCCATCAGCATCGAAGCTCCGAGCGGTTATCGCGAGGGCTTGTCGGCGCCGGTGGCCGCCGCCGTCGAACGCTGCGCGAGACGGATCCTGCAGAAGTTGCAAGCCCAGTCAGGAGCTGCGAGATGAGGAGTCATCATGCACGAGAGTAGTCTCGCCCGGCAGGTACTCGAAGCCGTCGTCAGCCGCACTCCCGAAGCCAACCGCGTCCGCGTGATCCGAGGCTGGCTGGCGGAGACGGAGGCCCTCGACCGCGGCGCGATCGAGTTTCACTTCGGGGTGTTGGCCCAGGGCACGGTGGCTGAGGGGGCCAAACTCGAGCTCGAGTTGATCCACACCGAAGCGCGCTGTCTCGAGTGCGGGCAAGTGTACAAGCCGGAGCACCACTTGACGCTCTGCCCAGAGTGCGGTTCGACGGAGGGCGAGCTGCTCGGCGAAACGGGCTTTGGCGTCGATAGCATCGACGTGGAGTGAGTGTTGGCGGAGCCCTCGGCAGCCCCCGTGCGCCTTTCGCTGTTGCTGAGAGGCACGGTGCAGGGCGTGGGTTTGCGCCCCTGGCTCGCCGTCGAAGCGAGACGACGCGGTCTCGTGGGCCACGTGCGCAACACCTCCCTTGGGGTGGCGCTCGAAGTGCAAGGTGACATTGCGAACGTCGCGGCGTTCAAGGACGTTCTCTCCTCACCGCCCGGTGTGGCGGTGGTGACCAGCGTCGAGGAACGCTCGCTGCCATGCATGGAGCAGAGCGACTTCCAGATCCTCTCGAGTGCCACGAGGGACGGCGCAGCGAACACGGCGAACCCGATCGCGCCCGACGTCCGGGTGTGCTCGGCTTGCCTGGCGGAGGTCGACGCTGCGAACGACCGCCGCTACGGCTATGCGTTCACGAGTTGCAGTCACTGCGGTCCGCGCTTCACCATCGCCGAAGGGCAACCCTACGATCGGGCTCGGACTACGATGCGGGAGTTCGAGCTGTGCGCCGCCTGCCGTCGCGAGTACGAAGATCCCGCCGACCGACGCTTTCACGCCCAGGCCATCGCTTGTCCTCAGTGTGGCCCACAGCTCGTGCGCGACGCCGAGCACGAACTCCCAGCAGTCACCCTCGACGAAGCGCTCCGGGTTCTCGCCGAGGGGCGCATCGTCGCGCTGCTCGGCATCGGTGGTTTTCAGTTGCTCGTGGATGCGAGCAACGACGCGGCGGTTTTGCGTTTGCGACAGCGCAAGCGGCGCCCGAGCAAAGCCTTCGCCGTGCTCTTTTCGGATCTGGCGGCGCTCACCGCGCACTGTCGGGTGAGCGCAGATGAGGAAGCGTTGCTGACGGGAGCGGCCGGACCGATCGTGCTCTTGCGCAGGCACTCCGACCGGGAACCGGTGGAGGTGTCGTCGGCTCCTTCGGACGACGAAGCGGCGCAGACGGGCTCGGTACGAGCAGCGTTGGCTGAAGGAGCGTCGGGCGCGGCGTTCGCTGGCGCGACAGCGCTCAGCGCGGCAATCGCCCCCGGCAGTCCGCAGCTCGGTGCTCTCTTGCCCACCAGCCCGCTGCACCACGTGCTCGCGGCGCGTTTCGGCAAGCCCCTCGTCTGCACCAGCGGCAATCTCAGCGACGAACCGCTGTGCATCACGACCGAGGCCGCGCGCGAGCGACTCTCGGGCATCGCGGACGTGCTCGTGAGTCACGATCGACGCGTGCTCTGTCCGCTGGACGACTCGGTTGCCCAAGTCGTTCGCGGTAAGACGCAGCTCCTGCGCCGCGCTCGTGGCTACGTGCCCCAGCCCAGCGCACGACTGCCGGCGGGGCGCTGTGTTTTGGCGCTGGGGGCGCACCACAAGAGCAGCTTCACCTTGGCGCTCGATGGTCAAGCGTTGACGAGTCCGCACCTCGGTGATCTCGATACGCCGCTGGCGCGTGCGGGCTACGAAGGAACACTGCGCCGTTGGTTGAGACAGTATGGGGCGAGTCCCGAGCTGATCGTGTGCGATCAGCACCTGGGTTACGCGACGTCGATGCTTGGGGAGCAGCTGGCGCAGGAGTGGGGTGTGCCTCTGATGCGCGTGCAACACCATCACGCTCACGTGGCTTCGGTGATGGCGGAGCACGCGCCAGAGGATGCCTTGTTGGGGCTCGCGTGGGATGGTGCCGGCTGGGGCGACGACGGCACGTTGTGGGGTGGCGAGGCGCTGTGGTGTGAAGGTGAACGGCAGCAGCGAGTGGCGTCGCTGCGGCAATTTGCGCTACCCGGTGCGGCCCGAGCGATGCACGAGCCACGGAGGTCGGCGATGGGCCTGCTTCACGCGGCGGGCCAATGGCAGGAAGTCGAAGCCCGAAACTGGTTCGAAGTCCGGGAGCTCTCCACGCTGCGCGTCGCGCTGGAGCGCGGTATCAATTGTCCAAGCACGTCGAGTATCGGCAGGTTGTTCGACGCGGCCGCGGCGTTGGCCGGGGTGCGCTTGTGCTGCGACTTCGAGGGGCAAGCTGCCGTCGAGTGGATGGGCCTCGCACAGCGCGCCGGGTCCCGCGCCGGAGCCTACGAGCTTTGGCTGGGGGAGGACGGCGTGGCTGATTGGCAACCCCTGGTCGAGGCGCTGCTCAGCGACGTGAAGCGGAGCGTTTCAGTCGAAGTCATCGCGCGCCGTTTTCACGAAGCCTTGGTGGGGCTGGCGCTCGGCGTCGCTCGACAGCAAGCCGCTCCCATGGTCGCCCTCGTCGGCGGCTGTTTTCAGAATGCGCTCTTGCTCGAGCGCGTCAGCAGCGAGCTCGAGCGAGCAGGCATCAGCGTGCTGCTCAACGAAAGTGTGCCACCCAACGACGGCGGGATATCACTCGGGCAGGCTTGGTTGGGGGTGCAGTTCCCTCGATAGGCCGCTCCATCGTCGCCAGCGGCGCCGGCAGTGCCGATAACGGCCGCCGCAGCCGCCGCGCCCTCGACGGCAGAGCTGCCGAAGCGTTCGTGGATGCTGCCGAAGCCACCCACGAGGCCGCCGTGGCTTGGTTCGACGCTGCCGAAGCCACCTGCGAGGCTGCCGACGCTAGGTGGCAGGTTGCCGAAGCGACTCGGACAGTTGCCGAGCGCGCCAGGTTGCCTGCCGGCCCTCTCGATTTGGCTGCCACGGCTGCGGTGCTGGCTGAAAGTAGCGTCGATGGATCTGCGGTGACCCCACCGGCCCCTGCCCGAATCGAGTCTGTGTCCGGCCGCACTTGGCTGGGGCGTGCCTTTCGCTCTCGTGAGGAAAGCGCGAACGCCCCGGCGAGAGCAGCGGACAAAATGCAACGAGGCAGCGTGGAAACCACGCCGCCTCGTTTGCCGGGACTGCCGTCCCTCGGTTTCAGCTCACTCGATTCAGTGCGCTGGGGCCGCTTCGGGCGCCTTCTTCTTGCGGGTGATGGCGATCGCGGCGAACACGACGGTGAGGATGGCGGGCAGGACCGCCACCATGCCGAGTGCTTCCAGCCCGGCCGCAGACTGAATGGCTGCCAACGCTTCCCCTGTGGGAGCTTCGCCCGCAGGCATGCGCTCCTTGATACCAGCGTCATACCAGCCACCGATGACCGGCAGCACGAAGCTCACGCTCAGCATGCCGGCGCCACCCATGATGGCCAGACCCAACGCACCCGTCTTCGGGTAGTTCTCCGCGACGAAGCCGAGCATCGTGGGCCAGAAGAAGCACACGCCGAAGGCGAAGATGGTTGCCGAAGCAAACAGCACCGCGCCGCTCGAGTGAGCCATGGCGTAGAGGCCCAACGCGCTGACGGCGGCGCTGCCGACCAACATGCCGATCGGCGAGAGCTTGTGCACGAAGGGGCCCGCGAACATGCGCCCGACAGCCATCAGGCCCGTGATCCAGACCAACACCAGGATACCCGAGACGCCGGCGTGCTCGAGAATTGCAGGGATCCACTGGCCTGGGCCGAGCTCCGTCGAGGCGGTGAGCAGCATGCAGCCGACCATCAACAAGAAACCGGGAGATAGGCAGGCCGTGAACATGGAAGCCGTGGATTCGCCACGCTGCACGCGCGACGTCTGCGGGAACGGCTGACGGAAGAACATGAACCCGTAGCCGACCAGCGGCACGATCATGCTCGCGAATTGCACGCGCCAACCGAAGCCCAGCTTGCCGAACAGGAACGACAACAGGCCACCGATCACGATGCCTCCAGGGAACCAAACGTGGAAGTGGTTGAGCTTCGTCGTCTGGTCCTTGGGGTAGAGCGAGGCGACGAGCGGGTTGCAGGCCGCTTCGACCGAGCCGTTGGCCACGCCGAAGAGCAACGTACCCAAGAAGAGACTCCAGAAGTCCCATGCGGCAAGGGTCAGCGCGATACCCGCTGCGTGACCGACGAATGCCAGGCCGACGATGCGACCGAGACCCAGTGCATCCACCAGCGGACCACCGATCACCATCGCCAGGGTGAATCCCCAGAACGCGGTGCCGTTGACCCAACCAGCTTGTTCGTTGGTGAGGTTGAACTCAGTAACCCAGTCGCCGGTGGCAGCTCCACGCAGAGCAAAGCTCATTGCGGTGACGACCAACGCGACACAACTGGCGGTGAAAAGACGAGAAGGGTTCATAGTTCTTTTGACGTCGTGTGATGTGTGTGGCCAACAGCGGCCTTTGGTGCGGGCATTGAAACAGCATCATTGGCGGATGAACACCCCTTTTCTTGAACAACTCTCACCCGCCAAAGCAACCCAGCCCGCATGGGGCCCTTTGGCGAAAGGCGCCGTGCACGAGCCGCAGGGGTGCGCCGAGCGCGCGTCCCACCAAAAGCCTGTATAGCTCACGCGCCGTTCTGGCCGGCAAAGTCACCGCCGATTGACGAATGCCAGCGCACAGGTGGCGTCTGAACGCAGTTTTCTTGCGTCCTTGATTTTCCGACTCGAGCGAGTGTTCGAGTCGCTGGTCCGGGTAGGTTGCAGGTGACCCCGCTCGGTGAGTTCCGTTGAAGGCCGCGTGCGAACCCGCGGCGCAGTGGACGCCCGCGTGGTGAACGCTCGGCGAGGCGTCACTCCGTAGCAAAGCGCTGGAACTTCAGGATGTTTGGCGCGTCATCGCGACGGACGCCGCAGGCCCTCCCGGTCGTTCTGTTCCGACGAGTTCGGGGCGCACCCGCGGGGCGGTGAAGCGCGGCGACGGTGGCCCCAACGACGCACATCGCAAAAAAAGAGGCGGACCCCAGACCACCGGGCCAGCTCAGCTGAGGTGCTCTCGCTGGAAGGGTTGGGCGTCCCACGGTAGCGACGAAGCCCTCGCCGAAGGCCTGGCGGCGGGGTTCGGGCTTCTTGCCGGCGTGGACGTGGCGCGCGGCCGGGGCTGCGGTGGGCTCTGCTGGACGCGCAGGTCGGTGTCCAGCTTTGCGTCCGGCTCGCCTGCGTCTCGAGCGTGCCATTGGCGCCTGTGGCCAGTAACTCGCCACGTGGACTGGACCTTCTCTTGGCTTGGTTGCTTCCGGGCGCGGAGCAGCAGACAATGGCGCCGTGTGTTTGGCGATCCCCGGCAAGGTGCTGCGCTTCACGGGCAGTGAGCCCGCGATGGCGGACGTCGCCTTCGGCGGCATCGTCAAGTCGGTGTGCACCGAGTACGTGCCCGAAGCCGAAGTGGGCGACTTCGTGATCGTGCACGTCGGCTTCGCCATCAGTCGATTGGACGAGGCCGAGGCCGAGCGCAGTCTGCAGACCCTGCGAGAGCTCGGAGACCTCGACGCGTTGGGGGTTGGAGATGAGCAGCAGGTGGAAGCGCGACGCTCGACGCTCACGGGGGCAGCTGAGTCGGAGGGGAGCGCATGAAGCACCTCGAGGAGTATCGCGATGCGAAGCTGGTGCGGGCTCTAGCTGAGCAAATCGGCGAAACGCAGACGCGGCCTTGGTCGCTCATGGAGATATGCGGTGGGCAGACGCACTCGATCGTCAAACATGGCCTAGCGCAGCTGTTGCCGTCGGAATTGCGGCTCATCCACGGCCCCGGCTGTCCGGTGTGCGTGACTCCGATCGAGTTGATTGACGTGGCGATCGCGCTCTCGTTGCAGCCGGACGTCACGTTGTGCTCTTTCGGGGACATGCTGCGGGTGCCGGGCTCCAGCTCGAGCTTGCTTCGAGCCCGTGGTCAGGGGGCGCAGACTCGCATCGTCTACAGCCCCTTGGAGGCCGTGACATTCGCCGAGGAGCACCCCGAGCGACAAGTGGTGCTCTTCGCCGTCGGGTTCGAGACGACGGCGCCGGCAACTGCCATGGCGGTCCGGGCCGCGCACTCCCGTGGCCTCACGAACTTTTCGCTGCTCGTCTCCCACGTCTTGGTGCCGCCAGCGCTCTCGGCCATGCTCCAAGACGAAGAGCACCAGATCGATGGCCTCTTGGCGGCGGGTCACGTGTGCTCGGTGATGGGCATGCAGCAGTACGATCCGGTGGCGGACCGCTTCTCAGTGCCGATCGTCGTGACCGGGTTCGAACCGGTCGACATCCTCGACGGTATCTTGCGTTGCGTGCGGCAGCTGGAGTCCGGGCAGGCCCGAGTGGAAAACCAGTACGCTCGCTCGGTACGACCCGAAGGCAACCCGGCCGCGCGTGCGGGAGTAGAAGCGGTCTTCCAGGTGACCGATCGCGCGTGGCGAGGGCTGGGTTCGATCCCCGAGAGTGGTCTTTCGCTGCGCCCCGAGTGGGCTCAGTTCGACGCGTTGCGGCGCTTCGCGTTATCCGTCCCGAAGGCGACGGAGCCCGGTGACTGCATTGCCGGGCTGGTGCTTCAGGGTAAACGACGCCCGTCGGACTGTCCGGCATTTGGCACGCGTTGCTCTCCCGAACACCCCATCGGTGCACCCATGGTGTCGAGCGAGGGCGCCTGTGCCGCCTATTTTCGCTTTCGGCATCGGGCTGGTGCCGAGCGCAATTCCGTTGCCGGTGGGTGAGGCGCGCACTATGCAACGCCGGTGGCCCGGTACGTCGCTTTCCTACGCGGGATGAACCTCGGGGGTCGGCGCATCACCAACGATGCGCTCTGCTCTGCCGTCACTTCGTTGGGCTTTGCCAACGCGCAGGCCTTTCTCGCTAGTGGTAACGTGATTTTCGACGCTGACGGCACGCCGAGCAGCGTCAGCCGTCGCATGAGCTCGGGCTTGACCCAAGCCCTGGGCTACGAGGTGCCGACGTTCATTCGTAGCGGCAAGCAAATAGCCCGTGTGCTCAGCGCCGAACCTTTTGCCGAGAGAAAATCAAGCAATCGAGGAAAAGTACAGGTGGCCTTCCTGGAGCGCAAGCCCAAGCCTGCCGCGGTTCGGACGGCCCTGACTCTGTCCACGGAGGAAGATTGGCTCGTGGTGGACGAGACGGAACTTTACTGGTGGCCCGCGGGGAATATGTCCGCCTCCGAATTGGATCTAGCGGCCTTGGCGAAGCTGCTGGGGCAGATGACCATTCGAACATTGCGCACAGTCGAACGACTTTACATCAAGTTTTTCGATGGAAGCTGAAGGCTTTTTCAATGAAAGGTGCGCGTCGTTCCGTGTCCTGGTACGAAAGGTGTTGCTCCTGCGAAGCGTGGCCCGCGGTGGCCGGACTGGAAGCGTGCGTGTTACTTTCTTGCAAGCAGTCGGAAACGAAAGCGTCGTGTTGTGTCGACTGGTATCCGCCTAGAGCGGGAGGTGACTGATGTCTGAGTCAATCAACGTCGTTCCTGTCGGCAAAGAAGGTGCACACGCCCTCGACGTGAGAGATTCGGACCGCTTGTGGCGCTACTATCACGAGCACTACTGCATCACACTCATCCACCACGGGTATGGGGGTTGGCGCTACCGAGGTAAGGACGAGGTTGCGACTCCGAAAACACTCATGCTGATGGAACCTGGGGAGGTGCACGTTGCGACCGAGATCGCCGTGCCCAGTTCGTTCTTCGCCGTGTTCGTCAGTCAGGATCACCTGCGTCGATTGGCGACCGACGAGGACGGCGCAGAGCCGCACTTCGCCATCCAGTCCTTGGAGTCTCCGACTTGCCTGGCACACATGCGCGCCCTTTTCGCAGCGACCCGAGACGGCGACGTGCAAGCGCAGGATGAACAGCTCTGCCTGGCGTACTCAGAGGTGTTGCGCGCGGCGGGAGAGAGCGCACCCCGTGCACCCAGCAGTGCGACGAGCCGCGTGCGTCAAGGCGCGGCACTACTGGAGGAGCGCTACCGCTCGGAACCAGGCAAGACCGTGGTGATTCAAGAGATCGCGGCTGAGCTGAAGATGAGCTACCACTGGTTCGTGCACGCATTCAGCAAAGAGTACGGGATCCCGCCCTACCGCTTCGTGCAGTCGTTGCGCTTGGCTCACGCGCGGCAGCTGATGGCGAGCGGTCCGAACGACGCACTGCGCTCCGTGCGTGATGTCGCCGTCGCCGCCGGCTACGTCGATGCGCCGCACATGGCCCGAGACTTTCGGCGCGTGCAGGGCTCCCCGCCGCGCCAGTGGGCCAGAGCGCTCAACCCGCGTTGGGCGTGAGTCGCGCAGGCGAGCCTCCGTCCGACGGCCCATTGCCGCCGGACGTACGCGCTCGTCAGAAGCCCACGGGAATGGGGCGGCCGACGTTGCCCCCGGAGCCGCTGCCCACGGCGACGTCCACCGAGTCGAGACACGTATTCATGGCGGCGCTACAGGTATCCCAAGCGGTGCCCGCTGCCGGAGTGTCGAACTCCGCACTGTCGCTGCCCGACGCGCAGGAGCACAGGTAGGTACCATCCCCGGAGTCGAAACACTCCATCCATACCCCGCCCTGCAAGTAGACCTCTTGCCCCGCAACGTCCACCGCTTGACGGCATTGTTGTTGGGCGTTGCAGTAGCCGCTGCCCGCCGACTGGTAACTCTGCTCGCACGTGATGGGTCCGTACGGTTCGGCTGCTGCGAATTCACCGCACAGGTCACGTGCCGCTTGGCAGGTGGCTGCGCTTTCGCTGTCGCTTCGAGCCCATTCGAACTCGGCGGATCCGGATTCATTGTTGCAGCTGCACGCCCACAAATCGCCTTGGTCTTGACACCAGACGCTGTCCGACGAGTAGGTTTGGCCGTAGCCGCCATCGACGAACTCGATCTCCTGCCAGCACTCCTGACTGTCGTAACAATATTGCGAGGTAGCTTCCTGCCACACGTCACATTCTTCGGGCGTGCCCAAGTCCACTTCCTCACACAGCTCGGCCATGTAGGTGCACTGGTCTTCGATGTTGCCGCCAGTGGGCAAGTCGACCGACGTCCACGACGAGTCTGATTGGCACCAACAGTAGGTCCAGTCAGCGCTCTGTTCGCAGTTGGCCGACACGTAGTCACCAGCGCAGTCGAGTTCCAAAGCGCAGTAGCCGCCCTCGTCCACCGACTGATACGTCGGTGTGCACTCCTCCGGCAGCACGCCGTCTATCTCCGGCGGCACATCGACGTCGGGCGTGGGCGGAGCTCCGCCGGTACCCGGATCGGGCGGAGGCACGGGCGTCGGTCGGGGCGTGATGATCGGCGGATCGGGGATCGGAGGCTCATCTGGCGGCGTTTCGACCGGCACCGGAGCGTTGGCCTGCTCCTGGCAACTTCCGGACACACAGCTGAGCGCCGTCTGGCACTCATCCGCCGTGACACAAGGGCAACCCATACTTCCCGTTGCTGCACCTTCGCAGGGACCAGACCCTGGTTGCCCGGGAGTGGGGGGTGGCGTCGGAGTAACGGGCGGCGTGTTTTCGGGCGAGACTGCCGGTTGGCTCGGTGGGAGGGGCGACGTTGGGTTCACGGTCGTCGTGCCGACGCTGGGAGCGCCTCCAGTACCTGGCGCCGTGCCGGGGCTAGTCCCTCCGGAGGGCGTGCTCCCACCGGGAGGGGGCGATCCTGGATCTTCGGGGGCGGTTGGCTTGGTGCCCTGGGGCGGGCCGGGTTGCTCTTCCGAAGTCGTGCCTTCGTCCTCAGCGGGTCGTTCGTCTTCCGCCGCCTCAGGGCCCGCGTCGACGTCGTGACCCGAGCCTGCTTCCACCTCGATGCGGGTATTCTCGCGATCGGGACGAGCATCGTTCAGAGCGGACTTGCCCCCGCAGGCCGTGGCGATGGAAGCCAGCAGAGCCAACAGCAGGTGGCGATGTGTAGGACAGGGCATGTTCGATATCTCCCGCATGACGCGACGTTCAGGATACACCAGCGCAGGTCGGCGAACACGCGCCAATTGGCGTCGAGCTTCCGCAGGTGTTCACCTTCATCGGCGCCTCGTTTCACCGGCCATTCTCAGCTCAGGACTTCCATCGGAATTGGAGTCAGCTCCTGAGAATCCTTCTGCTTTTGCGCCTGAGCTGAAGTGGAACGCGCGACCATGGCGGCGAGGCACGGCGCCACGACGCTGTCGAGCACGTCCTTACGCAGTTGCTTGCGCTCCACATCTCCGACGATCCCGAATCGAGCCAGCGCGCCGGCCTCGGCGTTCGACGAACCCCGTACCGCTTCCCACGTCGCGTGCGCACTTCGTCGCTCTTCCTGGAGCAGCTGGCTCACTTCGGCGCCCAACGACGGGTCGCGCCTCAGGGCCCAGTCGACGAAACGCCAGGCCAATTCGGCGTGCCGCTTCTCATCCCGCTCGATCGTCTGCAAGACCTCTCGGATCTGCGGGCTGCGGGTCTCGCCGAGGGCCAAGCGCGCCTCCAGCGCCGCTACTGTTTCACCGATACAACCCTCCAGGACCGTGTTCAGGACGATGGCTCGGAGGTCCATCTGATCGAGCGAGCCGGCGACGTCGAGGCAACCCGGGCCGACGACACTTCCGCCCAGAGCCGTCGCCAGCGCGAACGCGAGCCGGGCGTGTTGGGTTTCGTCGGCCATCGCCGACGTCGTCGCTTCGAGCAGGCTCGAGGGTGCACCCAGCGCCACCAGCTGCATCGCGAAGCGGGCAAAGGCGGCAATCGAGGCGTGCTCCATCAAGCCGATGCGCGCCCAGGCGTCAGCAGCAAGTCGGCGCGGGTGGTTGTCGTTGTCGAGACCGCGCGGCATCGAGTTGGCCCACTCTCCGAGCACCCAATCGTCACGGTCGACGACGACCGCCAAGCGGTCTTGGCCTCGAACCAAGAACGGACGCCCAATCACGCACTCTGCGACTTCACAGCGCCGCGCGTTGCCGTCGTCGGGTTCGAAAGCACAGTAGCCCTCGGCGCAATCACTCGTGAAGCGACAGCTGTCTTCCGGGCTCGTGCAGGCGTAGCCGACGGTCGGCCCGCAGCCGTCGTCGTACTCGTAACGGGCGCACGCTTCACCCGTCGGACAGTCTGCATCCGTGGCACAGTTCGCGGGTACGCAGCGTCCGGCGGGTGAACTGCATTCGCACACGAAGCCCTCATCGCAATCGTCATCGATCGCGCAGCCGTAGCTGCAGTAGGAGCTGAAGCCGGCCCCCTCGTTGCTGCCTTGTTGGCAGGAGCCGTAGGCGGACGCCGTACAGTCGCTGTCGTAGAAGCAGTCGTAGAAGTAGTAGCTGCCGGTCGCTTCATCGACGTATTCGAAGGGCAAGGGCGGCAGGGCGCCGGCATCTGCCGCGACGGCTCCTTCCGGCAGGGGTACGACCGTCATCTCCTCCCGGGGGAGCTCGCTGTCGCAGTTGGGAACGCCCACTCGATGCACCAAGCCGGAAGCGCACTGCTGCAGGCCGTCCCCGAGCGGCAGTTGTGCGCCCTCGCACTGTGCGTTCGCGGGTGGCTGCGGCACACCGCCCTCGACCCCGCCATCTCGGGGCGGCGACGTCACGTCGGTGCCGGAGTCGTCGTCCGTGGGCGGGTCGTCGGTGCCGAAGTCATCGTCCGTCGGCATCTCGTCGTCCGTCGGCACGTCGGTGCCGAAGTCGTCGTCCATCGGCATCTCGTCGTCGGTGGCGAAGTCGTCGTCCATCGGCAGGTCGTCGTCATCGATGTCATCGGTGGGCAACTCGTCGTCGCTGGTGGCGTCATCGGTGTCGTCGTCCGCCGACGCATCGGCGGCATCGCTGTGCCGCTCGCTGCCTGAGGTCGTCCGCCCGCCGCACGCGTGGAGCAGGCCCAAGGTGGTCATCAACGCGAAGCGGTAGGAGAGCAGACTCGAATAGCGCATGGCACGCCCTGTGTGCACGCATCGTGCCGACCCACAGCTGCTCGGAGCTCGTTAGATGGTTCAATGATTTCAGATGGATACGACGCCGCCCACGGTTCACGTAGCGCTTCGTGGCACAACACGTGGCACACAAGTGCGCCAGGCTCGGGCGCTTCCGTCGGCGCCAGCAATGGGTCGACGTCCCCGGGGCACACACTGACGCAGCGCTCACCCATAGGCGGATTCCACGCGCGGGGCTGCGCTTACCCGCCGGCTGCGTCAGTTGAACTGACGCAGCTCGGAAGGACAGTCGATCTGCTGCACCAAGAAGTCGGGGTTGTCAGCAACCTGGAACCAATCCACGAACCAGAGGCAACCCGCTTCGAGATCCGTCAGCCCGCGACTACCGAACACGTTCGCGCACTTGTCGCGCACGCACTGTTTCTTGCCGTCGAGCGAACCGGCGCCAGCGCACTCCGTCAAGAAACCGCCTCGATTGGCGCCCAGTTCGCCTTCGGGGATGCCGAGCGAAGTCGTGCAGCCGTTGTTCAGTCCGAGCCCACCGCCGGGGATCAGTAGATCGAAGTGCAGCTGTCCGTTCAGGTCGCCGATGTTGGTCGCCATGACGACCATGGTCTTGCCGGAAATCGCGGCAGAGCCTTCGTCGTTGGGAGTCGTCGAGGATGAGCCGGTGAACTGGAGCTGCCAGCAAGTGCCACAGCCGGCGCCGTTCGCAGCGGCGTAGCCATACGCGACTTGAGTACTGTGGGCCCAGGGCGCCATGCCGTGGCAGGTCGTCGCGTTGCCACCATCGCAGACGTTGCGATCGGAGTCGTTGACGCCGATGTTGTTGTTGTTGAAGTCACAGCTGGAGACGGGTTGGCTCGCGTTCGCCGTCCAGCCGCAGCTCTGCTTGCAGCAGTCCCAATATCGCGTCGAATTACCCTGTTGCCCGCCCTGGATCGGTTGGTAGGGGTTGTCGTCACCCAGTTCGCCGGGGGTGTTCGGTGTACCGCCGTTGTCGCCGCCTCCGTCGTCAGCTCCGGGTTGCGCGCCCTGGCAGCGACCGCAGGTGCGATTGCAGAAGCCACCGTCGATCATCCACTGTTGCTCGCAGTTGCCCCACTCCAAGCGCTGCTGACAGCTCTGCTCCGGGTCGGGGATGTCGGTGCACTCCTCTTGGGGTTCGGCTGGGGGCTCCGTCATCTGCGGGTCGCTGTCCTCCACCATCGCGGAGCCGTCGTCCGTCATCACACTCTCCATGTCCGTCCCGACGTCGCTTCCTGCCGCATCCGTGTCGGCGGCGGTGCCCATCTCGGAGTCCGTCTCCGCCGCTTCGGCAGGCTCGGTCGTGGCGGGGGCCGGGGTTGCCGGGCTGGGCGACGAGGTGGACGGGGTTGACGGGGGCGGCGTCTGCGGTGGTGCGCTCGAGCTCTCGGGACTGGACGAGGTTGCAGTTTCGGTGGAGCCGATGGTGGCACTATCACCCGTGTTGCCGCAGCCCGCGCACAGCAGGTTGACCAAAGTGAATAGGGCGACGGTTGGGTGGTGAACAATCCGCATCAACGAGCTCCAGCTATCTCTTTCCGCCGGAAATGGCCGGCACAAACGACGCCGGAACGTACAATGCGGTGTGTTGAGCGTCCAGGCGACAGCCGGCGCCGCCGCAGGGGCGGTTCTGCTCGCGCAGCTACCTGAGGTTGCGCTGCTGCCGCTAGTTGTGCCTGGGCCCGAAGATTCCAAGCAGTGCTGGCGCCTGGGTGTTCAGCGGGTGATCGATGCAGCGATTTGTTCGCGGCTGAGACGTGTCCCAATCGGCGGGTGGTTCAGCCGACAGACGCAAAAAGCGCGATGTGAGTCACCGCAATATCGTCCCTCTTGCGGCAAAAGTCAGTTCGGGGCAACGCCATGCGCCCTGCTGTCGAAGGTGGGCTGGCAATCCTGGATGCGATTGAAGGCTCTAGCCGGCAGCGACCAACGGCTGTTTGACGCGCTTGGGGATGCGCGCCGTGAGCAACTCGAAAACGTTGTGTCGGTCGAAGGATAGCGCGTAGCTTCTCGCCCGTACCGCCAGGGCCTGTTTTTCGAGCTCGCTCATCTCGAACATCACGTGATCGAGGGCTGCCGTGATCGAGGCTGGGCTTCCCGCTTCGATGCTCAGGGCGCAATCGCCGACCGCCTCGGGGATGCCGCCCGTTCGCGTCGTGATCACCGGGCCGCGGCCACCGACGAGCATCTTCTCCGCCAAGGCAATGCCGAAGGTTTCGACGAATTCGGGGCGCGGCTTGCTCGGCAGCACGTAGGCGGCGGCACCGAACATCAGTGCTTTCTTCTCGTCGTCGGAAACGTCCGTCAGAATTCGGATCCACGGGTCGTTGCCCACTTGGGCCAGAATGTCCGGCAAAGCGGGACCACTACCAGCGACAATCAGCGGCAACTTGCCATAGCTCTTGCTCGCGCGATAGCCGTCGATCAAGTCGTCCACGCCCTTTGCGGCAGCCAAACGTGACAGGAACAAGAAGTAGCCATCCCGCCGTAGCTCACGTCGAGTGAACGTTTCGTCGGCTTCCTCCTCGCTCAGCTCGACGAACGCCGACGCGTCGATGGCCGGGTAAGAGATGCCGACCTTGCTCTGGCAGCGTTTGGCGAACGCCGTTCCACACGTCGCGTCGACTTCCGCAGCTGCTTCGACGATCAGATCCTTCGTGTACTGAGACACGGCCACGCAGACGTCTTGCGACAGGTAGGTCGAAAACAGGTAGGCGGCTGGACCCAAGCGACTTTCGCTGACGCAGCTTCTGACGACGTTGGTGATGTCCGAGCCGACGGCCTCGGCGATCGTGCTCACGTTGACGGGCAGTCCCGTGCGTCGTGCAGCGCTGACGGCATCGTCGACCACGTTCATGTGCGGCAGGAGGTACATGGACATGACGACCGTATCCATGCCGTCGGTGAGCAGCTCCAGCAGCCTTCCCGTCATCGCCGTCGTGAAGCGACCGTCGATGACCTTGTAGTCGCCTACCGGCTCGGGGCGTTCGACGACGATGGGAGGACTGTAGGGCAGGATGGATTCCAGAGGCTTGGTCGGTAGTCCCGACTCTTCGATGCGCGCCAAGGGCCAGGTCAGCAGACGAACGTCGGTGTAGCCTTTCCGCACAGCGGCTTCCGCCAGGTTCCGGGCTTCACCGGCGTGTCCACAGATGACGGGATCAGCCCGAACCACGATGATCAAACGGCGCTCACTCTTCTTCATGTCGTTCTCCAGTGCTACCGAGTTCACCCGAGCCGACCCTCACGGGCGCTGCTCACTTGCCGCGGCGTGTTTGCTCGTTGGCGGCAAGGCGAAGGTCGATGACATCTTCGTCAACAGCCAGCGACAATCCGAGCAACGAGGTTTCCATCAACTTCTCGACATTCAAGCTGACACGGCAAGGGTGCACGGGCTTTTCCGCTTTGTTTCGCCTGTGATCAGTCCCCAGTTCCGCGTTTTAGGCGGGGCGCGTCATTGCGGGGCTCAGCTGGGTCGAGCTGGGATGGCGTCGTGAGACGCGTCGCGTCGAGGGGTGTTCGGTGAGTTTCAGTCCGACACGGACGGCGGTCGTTCTGCTTTGCCCCAGTCGGTTGGTGTCTCGCTCAGCTCGAGTACGAGTTCACCCCCGGCAAAGAGCTCGTTGCCCAGTAGGTAGCTGCGATTCAGCTGCTTGCCGTTGAAGAGCGCCCGCTCGACGAAACGCACCTCTTGCGAAAGGTTCCGAGTGTGAATCTGCAACGTCTGTTCTCCGACGCGCATTTCGACGTGCTCGAACGCCGGAGGGCTGATCAGAAAGACGTTCTGTCCGGCGACGGGGAAGAGCCCGATCGCGGCCCACACGTACCACGACGAGATGGCGCCGGAATCGTCGTTGCCCGCGAGTCCACCTCGCGTCGTGCCGAACATGTGAGTGCGCGCCGCGTGCACCACCTCAGCCGCGCGATCTGGCCGCCCAGCGTAGTAGTAGGCGTAGGGGACTTCCATGTCGGGCTCGTTGTTGAGTCCTTCGAAGCGGCCGAGTGCGTAGCCCGCCGCGAGTTCCTCGCCGATGGGAGGTTCACCCAGTTGCTCCACGGGCTCAGCGCCGAAGCCGAAGAAGTCGTCGAGTTGTGCGACGAACGCTTCATCACCGCCACTGAGTGCGATGCGCTTCTTCATGTCGTGCAGCAAGCGGAAGGAGTAGTTGTGCTTGGTGCCTTCGTAGTAGGTCGAGTCCCGAAGCAGCCCGGTCTGCGGATCGTAGGCGTTCTCCCAATCACCGGAATGCTGCTCCAGTTTGTCGGCCAGTGTGTGGTCGCGCAGCGCGCGTGCGACCTTTGCCGTGCAGAAGTACCCGTAGGCCAAATCCAACGTGTGAGTGATGGGGTGAACCAAGCCCTTCTCCGCGAACTCTTCCCCGTAGGTTCGCTGGAGATCACGTTCCATGTGACCCAAGACCCATTCCCAATCGATGCCTGGCAGCTGCAGCGCGTTGACGTCGGCCAACGTCGTGTGGGCGAGCGCACTGGCTTGGCGAAAGAAGCGATCGGCGCCACGCGCCATGCGATAGCCGATGGGGTAGTTGCCCTCTTCTTCGCACACGCGTGTCAGCGCCGTCAGGAGCTGAACGATGCGTTCGGGTGCGAGTGCCGACATCAACGGGAGCTGCGTCTTGTAGATGTCCCACATCGTGCACACGTCGAAGACGAACGGTCCAGGCGTTGGCCAGAAGGGGCTTTCGTCTTGAGCGAAGCACGGCTTGAGAAACGAGTGATAGAGCGCAGTGTAGAATGTCTTCTGCTGCTCCTCGTTCCCACCGGAGACCTGAACGCGACCCAAGTGCTCCGCCCAGACTCGTTGCGTCTGAGCTTTGACTTCGTCGAAGCCCATGCCGGCGAGGGCGTCGGCGTTCTTCTCAGCTTGGGCCACGCCGCGCATCGAGAAGCTGAGCTTGATCGTGACCTGCTCACCTGCCTCCACCTTGCCCGCGAACATCACCCCGAAGGGGCGCAGCGTGGTTTCGCGAATGTAGTCGAAGACCAGCCGCGTTCCCCCGCCGATGACCTGACGGTCGTACCACAAAGACTGTCGCAAACGCGGGTGGTCGATCTCGATGTGCACGCTGAGGGGGACGCCCTCCATCACTACTGTGCCTCTCGCGCGGCCGGGCCCCAGCGTTTCCAAGTCAGCGCGCATGGGCAGCGTGCGGCCGTGTTGCAGCGCCAAGCCGCCACACGAGAAGTCGATCACCAGTCGGGCATCGCCGCTGTTGGGGAAGGTGTAGCGATGCAGGGCGACCTTGTTGGCCACCGTGAGCTCGGCGAGAATGCCGGGGGCCGTATCACTCGGGTTGGCACTTCCGCCAAGCTTGGCTGAATAGTAGCCGGGCTCTGCGTGCTCGTCTTCCAAGCTGAACTGCTTGCCGAGCTCCTTCAACGGGTCCGTCAAAGGTGTGACGCGAAAGTAGTTGTAGTACTTTCGGATGGCTCCGGTGCCTGACTGCTGAAAGTGAGTGAAGCCCGAAGCCTGGTAGCGGTCGTACAACTTGCGCGGTACGCCCTCCGTGTTCTTCTCGTACAAACCGTACCCCGTAGGGTAGGCGCCGGAGTAGGGACACGCGGATACCATGCCGAAAGGGAAACACGCGCCGGGGTGGGTATTTCCGACTTGTGGCTTGGGCCACCACCACGTGCTCGCCAAGCCGCTTGGTTTCGGTAGGTCGGTCGCTGCACAACCGATGAAAGGATCGACGTGGGACAGAAGCGAGCGGGACAAGGCGTCAGGATATCACCCCAACGGAGCACCGCGCCATCCCCCACATGGGACCGAATTGTTTCCGGACGACATCCGGACGAGGTCCGGTGCAGTTCGAAATGAGCGAGCGCGATTCTCGGTCCGCTTTGCCTCACCCCATTGAGTGAGGGACTCGCATTCGCGCTCGCTCAGTTGGCCGAGTGCCGTCGTCGCACTGATGAACTCAGCGTGGCAAGAACTGCAGCTGTTGTATCGCAGCCCCGGCGTCTATCAAGATGGGGTCGCCCGCGGGGGTGCAATCCACCATCGGCTGCCAGTACATGAGGCTGTCGCGGACGCTCCACACGAAGCCCGCGCCACTGGGCTCCACCGCAACGTTTGCGATGGAGGCGATGGGTGAAGGCACTTCTTCGAACGTCGATGCTTCTGCATCGCCGATGAAGAACCCCGTTTCGTCCCACGCCACCAAACACGAACCTCCCACCCCAAAGGAGATGACTGCCTCGAGTCGCGGCTTCGGATCGACTGCGTCCGCAGCCTCCGCCCAATACAGCGTCGAGGGGGCGTCTTGGGTGCAGTCCTGGTAGAGGAAGCTACCCGCATCGATCCACTGCAGGGGACAGCCGTAGCTGAAGTTGGGGATCTCCGTTCGGTCCAGCTGGACGTTGCTCGGGTCGATCGGGTGCAGCCAGCCTCCAGCCTCGCTCGAGTAAGTCACGTAGTCACCCGCGGGAGACCAAGCGGCAGGCGAAAGAGCAGTCTCCTGGGCCAGCTCGGTCACCGCACCCAGGCTGCCGCCGTCGAGGTGACCGTGTACCAGGACCGAGCTCTCGGCGCCCGACAGGTAGCTCACCACGCTGTCTCCCGTCGGTGCGAAACTGTGCAACGGCGTGTACGAGGTGCCTTCCGGAGAAAAGCGGACGGGTTCGTCGCCTGGCGTTGCGTTCCACAGGTAAATGCCACCGGCTTGGTTCGGCACGCCGTAGGCCAGCCAGTCTCCGGCGGGAGACCAAACGAACGATAGCGCGGGTGCCATGTCGTAGCTGGCGAGCAGTTGCGGCGCCGTGGGTTCCGCCTTGTCTCGGGCGTCCACGAAATAGAATGGATAACTCGCGGCGCCGCCGAGGGTGTAGACGAAGAAGTCGCCGTTCGGGGAGGCGCTGCTCCCCGAAAACCCCTGCATCTCGGGTTGGGGTACGACCTCCACGATGGAGCCGTCGAGCCCCACCATGCTGATGCCGCCACTGGCTTCGGCGAGTACGAACTCGCTGCCCATCCAGCCGAGCACTCGAGACACGCCCTCGATTTCTACGGAGTCCGCCAAATCCCCCGTGGTCAGGTCGTAGAACGTGAGCACGTCTGCCTCAGAATTGGCCAACCAGTGCCCATCGCGCGACCACGGTTTCATCTGTTGGTCTTCTTGGCTGAGCGAATTGAGCCCGACGAAACGTTGGGCCGAATCGTTGACGTTGATCACGGTGAGGCTGGGGGCGGCGATCGATATCCAAAGTGGGTCCGACGATGCGACGGGGTTGGGCGTGGTATCCGTGCCCTCCGAGGTTGCATCGGTTTCGACCACGACGTCCGTCTCTTCAGTGACTTCATCCGTCGGGGCGACGTCCGTTTCAGCGGTGGTGTCCGTCGACTCCGCGGAGTCGGTTACCTCGGAGCCATCATCCGTCGCGTCGGTCGGCTCTGCGTCGGTTGCTTCGTCGCCGCCGTCGGTCACGTCTTGCGCGTCCGTCGCTTCCTCGGAGGCGTCCGTTTCCGCGTCCGTGGCGTCCTCGTCAGTCCCGGAGGTGCTCGTCCTGCTCGTCTGCTCGTCGGTTCTGCCGCCGCAGGCGGTGACTGCCACCAGTGCGGCGAGCGCTCCCAGTCTTCTCGCATCGTACTTGATCGACATGTGCTCTCCTCGTCCGCCGTGGCGAGCTTTGAGGCAGGCTGGCTCGGCGTGCTGTTCGTGTGGCGGGTTCCTGACACCCCTCGTGTAGCTGGCTCCCCGCGACAAGTCCAGCTCGCCTCTGGGGCGCACCGACTGCACCTGTGCCACCAGCCTCAGGCCAGCCCGCCTGGGTGTGATCCGCTCGGGTACGCTCGACCTGACCTTGCCAGTAGCGCTTCGGTGCCCGACGATGGGAGCGGCTGAGCCGCCTCTGACTGCCTCCTCGCTTCGAACTCGACATTGCTCCGCCGCCCTGTATCGCTTCCGAACTCGCCATGGCCGACGAAGATCCAAAACGCACGCTCTCTTGCCCTGCGCCGTTGGCTCCGCAATGCGTGGAACTCGCGCATGGCGCAGGGGGCCGCCGCAGCCGACAATTGTTGGATTCGGTGTTCGGTCCATTGCGCGGTGATGGGGTGCTGGAGCGGTCGACGTTGGTCGACGGTACACGCCACGACAGTGCCGTGCTAGCGCTCGGCGCCGGAAGTCTGGCGTTCACGACGGACGCGTACGTGATCTCGCCTTTGGTCTTCCCCGGGGGCGACATCGGCAAGTTGGCTGCTTGTGGCACGCTGAACGACCTGGCCGTGGTCGGAGCGCGTCCGATCGCGCTCTGCGCGAGCTTCATCCTGGAGGAAGGCTTGTCTTTTGACACGCTGCGGCTGGTCGTCGACTCCATGAGCAGAACGGTGCGGGAGCAAGGGGTTCGCGTCGCAGCCGGGGACACCAAGGTCGTCGAACGTGGGCGCTGCGACGGGATCTACATCACCACCAGCGGCATCGGCCAATGCGTGCTCGAAACGCCATGGTCACCCAACGAGATAGCGCCGGGTGACGTCATCGTCGTCAGTGGCGACTTGGGTCGCCACGGGATCGCGGTCATGGCCGAGCGCGAAGGACTCGGCTTCGATGGCGCCTTGCCGTCGGATTGTGCAGTCCTGTGGCCACTCGTCGAGTCATTGTTATCTTTTGGCGCTGAGGTGCACTGCTTGCGCGATTTGACTCGGGGTGGGCTCGCCAGCGCGTTGCTCGAGCTCTGCTCGCAAGCCGACGTCAGCTCCGAGATCCGCGAAACACAGATCCCCGTGGCCCCCTCGGTTGCCGGCGCGTGCGAACTGCTCGGGCTCGACCCGCTGTACGTCGCCAACGAAGGTCGGTTCGTGGCCTTCGTCGAGCCGACGATCGCCTCCCTGGTGGTTCGGGCACTGCGAGGCGCGGGGGCGGATGCGGCCGCGATCATCGGCGAAGTGACCCACGCGGGCGGGCGGGAAGTCGTGCTGCGCAGTGCCTACGGCAACGCGCGCGTGCTCGATGGTTGGGGAGCCGAACAGCTGCCGAGAATTTGCTGAAGAGCTCCCCACGCGAGCCGCCGTCGCACTATAGCGACGCGATGTCCAAAGCGGCGGAGTCACTGCGAGTCATCTCTTGGAACGTCAACGGCGTGCGAGCGGCCGCGGACAAGGGGTTGATGCGCAAGTTGGGTCGTCTGGCGCCGGACATCGTCGGGTTGCAGGAGGTTCGTGCGCAACTCGAACAACTGCCGCCAGGGGTTCGACGGCCGCGCAACTACCGCACCCATTTCGTCGCTGCTGAGCGCAAAGGTTACAGCGGCGTGGGCCTGCTTTCCAAGCAGGCTCCCGACGAGGTGCACGGCGCGCTCGGCGCGGAGCACTTCGACGTCGAGGGGCGCTTTCAGCTCGCGCGCTTCGGCGCTCTCTGGCTCGCGAACGTCTACTTTCCCAACGGCAACGGCCAGCAGCGGGACAATTCTCGAGTCCCCTTCAAGCTCGAGTTCTATCGCGCCGTGTTCCGACGTTTGGAGGCGGACTTTCGCGCCGGCGTTCCGATTCTGGTGATGGGCGACTTCAACACCGCCCACACAGAGTTGGACTTGGCGCGTCCGCGCCAGAATCGGGAGACGAGTGGCTTTCTCGAGCAGGAGCGGGCGGAGCTGTCTCGTTGGTTTGCCGCGGGCTGGGTCGACACCTTTCGGCGTTTCGAGTCGGAAGGAGGCCACTACACCTGGTGGAGCCAACGTCAGGGCGTGCGCGAGAAGAACATCGGGTGGCGCATCGACTACGTGCTGGCATCGCCTGGCGCCGTGCCTTACCTCAGAGAGGCTCACATCTTTCCTCAGGTGATGGGATCGGATCATTGCCCCATCGGCGTCGATCTCGATCCCGCCGTGACGCAAGCGCGCGTCAGTTGACGTCTTCGTCGGGTTGGCTGATCATGCGACGCTGCAGGGGTTTGATGGCTTCGGCGATCACGAGTACGCTGGCCGCGCACCCGAGCGACAGTGCAAGTTGAGCGCCAGAGAGGGGCGTCGTGCCGAATACCGTCTCCAAGCCTGGCGCGTAGACCGCGACCGCTTGCAGCGCGACGGAGACCAGCGCAGCGACCCAGAGTACGCGGTTCTGGCGTCCGAAGAACGGCAGATTCGCGTCGGAGCGGGCGCTGAGTGCGTAAAAGATCGGCCCCAGGCAGAGCACGGTGAATGCGATCGTGCGCGCTATCACCAGACCATCGGGTTCGGAGTGTCGGAACACCCACAAGCCGACGAGGCTCAACCACGCGCCAACGACTCCGATCCCGAGCCAGTGGTGCGCTTCGATCAGGGGCGCGTCGGCAGCTCGCGGCGGCCGCTTCATCGGATCTCCGGACTGCTTCTCCATGCCCAAAGCCAGAGCCGGCAAGCCGTTGGTGACCAGATTGATCCAGAGGATTTGGGTGGGGGTGAGTACCGCCGGCCAACCCAGCAGCATCGAGATCGTGACCAGCAAGACCAAGCCGGCATTGGCGGCGAACAGGAACGCGACGAAGCGCTGGATGTTGGAGTAGATGGTGCGGCCCGCTTCGATCGCCCGCACGATGGTCGTGTAGTTGTCGTCGGCTAGGACGAGATCGGCCACCTCCCGGGAAACGTCGGTGCCCGACTTGCCCATGGCGACACCTACCGCGGCAGCTCGAATCGCGGGCGCGTCGTTGACGCCGTCTCCTGTCATGGCGACGACCTGCCCTCGTGCGATGAGGGCACGAACGATGCGCAGCTTGTCGGCCGCCGTCGCGCGCGCGACGACTGTCAGATCCAAGACCCGCTCGGCCAGAGTGCGGTCGTCCATGTGCTGCAACTCGCTGCTGGCGATGACGCCGCTCGGGCCGACAGCGATGCCGAGTTCGCGCGCGATAGCGGCAGCGGTCGTCGGGTGGTCACCGGTGATCATCAACGTGCGCACGCCGGCACCCCGGGCCTTGGTGATCGCGGCGCGCACACCCGGTCGCGGAGGGTCGGAAAGCGCCACCAGCCCGAGCAACTCCAAGTGGCTCTCTTCCAGCTCGGCGACGTTCTCGTTGGCGCTGATGTCGCGTCGAGCAAGCCCGAGCACTCTCAGGCCACGCGCCGCCCAGGCATCGACTTGCTCACCGATGCGTCGACGATCGCTTTCGTCCATGGGTCGCTGATCGTGTGCCCAAACATCGCAACGCGACAGTATTTTCTCGGGGGCACCGTGCGAGTAGAGGGTCCGCGAGTGATCTGCGTGTTCGAAGGCAACGCTGGCGAGTTTGCGCTCCGTCGAAAACGGAATGACACGTAGGACCTGGCCCTCGTGGTGCGAGTGATCGTGCGTTTCGTGCAGTTCGAGCAGCGCCCCGTCGGTTGGGTCACCCGTGACTTGCACCTTGCCATCGCTTTCGGTGCGCTGTGCCATGGGAGCGAAGCGCGCCGCGAAGACGAGCGCTCGGGAGGGTGCGTCGTGCGGGAGGGTCTCGAGTTCTTCGGGGTCGAGTTCACGCTCGCCCAACCACAGACGACGCACCGTCATGTGGTTCTGCGTCAGGGTGCCCGTCTTGTCGCTGCAAATGATGTGGGCCGCGCCCAGGGCTTCGACCGCAGCCAAGCGCCGCACGATGGCGTTCTCTTCTGCCATCCTCCGTACACCCAGAGCCAGCACGACGGTGGTGATCGCCGGTAGCCCTTCGGGGATGGCGGCTACGGCGAGGCTGACGACGGTCAGCACCAAGAAGCCCAGGCTGGCTTCCAAGCGCACGACACCAACGCCAAATAGGACGATCGCCAGCACAGCGCAGCCGACGACGACGCGCAACCCGAAGCGCTGCATCTGACGCTCCAAGGGAGTCGTCTCGCCCTCGAGGCGGTCGAGGAGGGCCGCCACACTTCCCATTTCCGTCTGACTGCCCGTCGCGGTGACGAGGCCGAGGCCCGAGCCCCGCTGCACGTAGCTGCCCATGAAGACCATGTTCGAGCGTTCCGCCAGCGGCATTTCGGGTTGCAGCACGTCGGCGGCACTCTTTTCGACCGGCGTGGACTCTCCGGTGAGCGCCGATTCGTCGGTAGTCAGGTCTTCAGTGGAAATGAGACGTGCGTCGGCGGGAACGCGGCTGCCCTCGTCGAGCAGCACGACATCGCCGACGACCACCTGGCTTGCGGGAACCTGTACCCGTCGGCCCGCGCGCAGTAGCGTCGCGTTCGGACTCAGAAAGCCACGCAGTGCTTGCAAGGCTTGGTGAGCCTTGCCCTCTTGCACGAATCCCATCACCGCGTTGAGCACCACGATGAGCAAGATGGCGATGCTATCCCCATAGCGTTCCAGCAGACTTTCGTTTTCTGCCGAGAACGTGCCCATGATGCTGGCCAACGCAGCCGCGACGAGAAGCGCGATCACCGTCACGTCCTTCAACTGGGCAAGCAGGCGCTGCCAGGCAGGTGGGCGCGGTGTCTGTCGCAGCTGATTCGGGCCGTCCGCAGCCAGACGACGGTCTGCTCGCTCCGAACTCAGACCTTCGTTGGGATCGACGTCGAGCTCACGCAGCAGCGCGTCGGGTTGTTGCGACCAAGGCTTCGACATGGCTGACGGGGCGATACCACTCGCCCCGCACAGCAAATCGAAGAACTGGGCTCGGCGTCAACCTCAGTTGGCGTCCAAATGCAGAAAGTCGTCGCCGGGTGCCGAGCGGTGGCAGCCACGACATGCTGCGCCGGGCTCCGGCTCCACGGCGCCGGCAAGGGGCATGCCGTCCGGTGTCTGGTCCAGGCTGCCGTCGGGGAGGTACTTGGCATAAAACCAGTCTTCGTTGTCCGGGTCGAAATCTGCGACCCGACGCATGACGGTGACGGCGCCCAGCTCGCCTCCCTCACCGAAGTTCTCCTTGAGCACGATCAGGCCGTCGGAGGGTGCCGCCGGATCGCCACCAGAGTAGCGGATCGTGACGTTCATCCCGTGCGGACTGGCCCCTTCCTGCTTTTCTGTCGTACCCGGATACAGCTCCCAACTTGGGTAGACGTCTTTGAGCTCTTGCCACAGCTGGTCGGCGACGGGCACGGCGTCTTCACCGGCGCTCTCGGGCATGAGCGAAAAACCCGAGACCACCAGCTCTTCGGAGTCCGCCTCCGAATCGTCTCCTGAGCAAGCCGTCAAACCTGCGACGCAGATGCAGAGCGCGCCGCCCCAAAAAGCAAACTTCTTCATGTTGTGTTCCTCCGATGAGGAGGCTCGATGCCTCGCCGGGCCCTACGGAGCCCCACGCTGGAGGTTTCACACATTCGCCGACACGTCCGACTACTCGGTCGGCTAGATGAGCGAGCGAGAATCGCGCTCGCTCATCTAGGCGCAAGTCGTGTCAACTCCCCACAACCAGTCCACCCTCAAATCACGGTGGCAGCTCGACCGCGGAGGGTGCTCGTGTTTCGCCACTAACTCGAGGACCAGCGACCGCCGCGGCCAGCCGTTGCAAGGTCGCGGTTGCGTCGGAGCCATTCGTCGCGCCGCGCACGCCGTAGACGACGTCTCCCTCAGCGGCTGCCGTGGACAGTTGTCCGAGGTACCGGTCGCGGACCCATTGGCGGCCGTCCAGCCCTTGCACTTCACCGAGCGACGCGAAGCCCTCGCGGAAACGTTCGGCAAGCCGTTCCGCTTCTTCCGTGCCGGGGGCCTTCAGAACGAATACCTCGCCCCGCTCGAGGGTGGCAGTGAACACGCCCTGCGCGAAGTCGAACGAAAAGGCATTCTCCTTCACGAAGCTGACTTCGGCTTCCGGCACGCCGAGGGCGTCCACCAAGATGGCGTAGCTCCAAGGACGTTCGCCTGCGGCGATGTGTGAAACGAGGCGTGCCTCGAGATGCTTCAATTGGCTGGTGATGAGCTCGTCTTCGGCAGAGCCGATGGCACGAACGTAGAACTTGCCTCGAGCCAGGAACAGCGCGTTGCGGTCCAGGCGAGCTCGCCCGCCGCTTTCCGTGCGACTGGTGGCGCCGGCGGGCTTCTCTCCTTCGAACGCGCTGATGGCGTTGTCGGCGTCTCCCAAATCGTAGAACTCCACATCGACGGTCAGGTTGGCCTTGTCGCTGTGGCGCAACGTGAGAAAGGTGAGCTTCACGAAGCCGCGCTCGAGAAAGAAGTCGGCTCTGCCGTTAATTTTCTTGTACAATGACTCGGCGTCGAAGGAGGACAGGTTGGCTTCGGCAAAGCCCTCCGCAGCGACTTGCTCCGGCAGTGGCCCGCGCTCGACTGGCGCTTTGCCGGGGTTGAGCTGCAGGGAAGGTTCACCGAACTGATTGGATGGGGGATGGGCCCCCATCCAGGCGACGCCCCCGCCGACGCTCACGAGGCCCACTAAGATCAGAGCCCCCCACCGAGCCTCCGTGACGGAGTACTTCTTTCGGTAGTGTCGCAGCCCACGTGGATTGAAGATGCGGTCGTCGTTCATGCCGTGAAACTCCACCAGCTGTATACTCACAGAATACGGAAAGTGGGGATGTCGTGGTCACCCTCGCCGTCCGTGCTTGTGGCGGCATGTTGGTCGTGGGAGTCTGACTTAGTCCGGATCTCCGCGCGGAGTCGGCAAGGGAGCGATCATGTCGAAGATGAATTGGGTTGGTTCGGTGCTGGGTTTGGGGCTCTTGCTGGTCGGTACGCAAGCGGACGCATGCGGTTGTTTCGCGCCTCCGTTGCCGAGTCCAGAGGCTGCAGAATTTGCCGTCAACCAGCAGGCGGAGCAAATCATCTTCGAGGTGCAAGAGGGCACGATCAGCGCCCATGTCCGCATCTTCTACCAGGGTGATCCCGAGGAGTTCGCGTGGCTCCTACCGATGCCGTCCGTGCCTGAGCTGGCGCTGTCGAACGGCCTTCTCTTCGGCTTGATCGACGAGCAGACGACTCCGGTGACCAGCAACAGCATCCAGGATCTGTGCCCGCAGCAGAAGTACATCTGCCGGGCTCACCCGCCCTGCCCGGATCCGAACGCCGTGTTCGACTCCCCGCCCTCTGCGGCTGGTGCGACGGAGGGAGCGCCGCAGTTCGAGGGGGGCGATAGTGCCATGAACGGCGCTGACCCGAGCGCGCCGCCACCGGTCGTGGTGCTCGCTCAGGAGCGCATCGGCGCGTACGACACGATCACCTTCGCGGCGGAAGAGGCGGATCTCGCCGTCGATTGGCTCAACGACAACGGCTTCATCGTCAACGAGACGATGTCTCCGTACATGCAACCCTTTCTCGATGCCGGCATGGTCTTCATCGCGAGTCGTCTCGTGCCCGGTGCCGACGTGGACGAGATCCGTCCACTGCAGCTCACGTACGAAGCCGAGTACCCGTCGATCCCTCTGCAATTGACGGCAATTGCGGCGGAACCTCACATGATGGTGACGGCGTTCATCTATGCCGGTGACGAGTTTGACCCAGCTTTTCTGCCGCTGGTCGACGTGCCGGCGGAGGAAGTCGAGTTCGCTGCGGGGCGTTCGAACTATCCGATGCTCCTATCCAGAGTGGTCGATGAGGCGGGCGGCAATGCCTTTGCCAAGGAGTACGTGGGGCAAGGTCCGGTTTTCGTCGACCAAACGGGTTGCTGCAGTCAGGGCAACGACTGGTGTTACGCGGGGGGCGACGGCGTGTGCCAATGCCCCGAGGCTGACTTCGACGCGGCCGATTGCGCTGCGGAGGAGGAATTGGTCGAGGCCGTCAGCATGGCGCGCTCGCTCTCGGAGCAGTATTCGGTCTTCACCCGGCTGACGACACGGGTCTCCCCGGACGAGATGACGTTCAACCCCGAGTTTCGCCCTGCCGAAGATCCAATCGGTGCCATGCGGCTCCGATTGGTCGGCACGCGCTATCAGTTTGGGAGTTGCGGCGATAGGGTCATCGATCAGGACGCACTGGAGCAGTGGACCGAGGTGGATCCGTGCGCAAGCATGTACTGCGACTACGGTGAGTGCGTAATCACCAACCTGGGCGCTGGATGCGCCTGTGATGAGGGGTTCGTCGCCAGGACGTTCTTGGATGCGGATGGGCAAACGTCTCTGACCTGCGTTCCTGAAGTAAACACGGTCGACTTCGCCGCTGGCGGTATCGACGTTCCCGATGCCTGCGACGGTGCCAGTGTGAGCAACGGTAGCTGTGTGGACGTTGGCGGGTTCGCCGCGGTGGCCTGTGATGACGGCTTGGCGGCTGCGATGGGGCCTTCGATTGGCGGGGTGGCCACGCTGCCGGCTTGCGCCGAGATCGAGCGCGGCAGTGGTGGACCAGGAGCTCGCAACTTCACGCGGGAGCTCCAAGACCTCGACGTGTGTGCACCGCCGCCACCCGCTTGTCCAGCCAACGGCTGGCTCGAAGAGAGAGAAGTCACGATCGAAGGGGTCGACTGCGGCGACGGTCCCGACCCTTCCTGGTTCGAGGTCCCGCCGGCACCAGACTGCTCCGAGCCGAGCGCTGAGCCTGACGTCGACCCTCAGGCGACGCCGATCCCGGCAACCGGGACCAGCGCCACACCTTCGACGCCGGTCGAGACCTCTCAACCCCGTCCTGGTTCGGAAGGTTCGGGAGATGCCGGGAGCGACGCAGATGACGACAATACGGATCCCGCATCCAGCGACAGCGCCGAAAGTGACGACGCGGAGCCCGCGGATGGGGACGATGCCGACAACGATGGGGGCGTCGGAGCCTCTTCTGGCGGCAGTGAGAAGAAGAAGGACGATGGCTGCAGCATCTCGACCGTCGGCAGTGTCCATCGAGGTGATGTCTGGCTCGTCTTGCTCGGCGCTGCGCTGTGGATGACCCGTCGCCGAAGACGCACCGAGTGGGGATGAAGCCCCTCCCTGAAGCCGCCAAGGCGTACAAGCGCACTCCGGAGTTCAATCAGGAGACGATCCCTCAGGGCTTGCTCCGGGAGCACCGCACCAAGGCCGACGTTTGGGGACGAATCGTCGTCCTGGAGGGCGAACTCGAGTACGTTGTTGCGGGTGGCAGATCCACTGATCAGGACCGAAGGTGGCGCTTGTCCCCCGCTTGTTCTGGGATCATCGAGCCCCAGGTCGTGCACTCTGTGGTGCCCGTCGGCCCGGTTCGCTTCTACGTGGAGTTTCTGCGGGCGGAAGACTGAGCGTCAGCCCTGCTTGCCCGCCGGTTGGGGTACGCGGTGACGAACGCCGCTGAGCGGCGGCTCGCTAGCGCGGGTGCTTTCCCACGCTCGCTCCGTCGTGTCGGTGTTCACCAATACGCGCAATGCCGAGCCCTTTGGAGGCGTTTTCAGAGCCCGCTGACGGGCGGACCACAGAGAGACGTTCCGGTCTACTAGCTTCGCAATACTACCTGCCATCTGCCAATACTCCTGCACGGGGCCACCAGGCCCTGGGAGGGCTAGGGTAACCCGTGGCGAAAACTGTGGGGGCTCAACCTGTGGTGCGTCTTGGGTGAATGTGAATTTGCTGCGCTTTTCGAAAATTGCACTCCTTTGGGTGGTGGGCGTCCTTCTTCTGGATTGTTACTCCGTTGGTAGATGTTGCGCTGCGTGAAGACGTGCTGGGTATGTTGTCTTGGGTTATCGCAGTGGGGTGTGGGTTTGTCCGCGTTGCTCGGCTATTGCGGTGCGTCGTTCGTGCCTGGGCTCGTGAGATATCGCGTGCTTGACGCGCGCCGTCGTGGTTGCTGTGTTCACTTGGCGCAAGAGTCCCACCTGCGCGCGCGCATAGCGAAGTCACCGACGCATCGAGCTTTCTCGTTCATGTGGGTGCATGTGGGGGTTGGTGGCAAGATGGTGCCATGCGGAGGCGTCGGTGCGCGTGCGCGCATCTCGTCGGTTGGTTTCTGGCCGTTGCGCGGCGAAGGGGCCACGGCAGCTGACCTGGGGCATGACATCGACGCCACTCGGCGGCAGGATGGGACCATGTGCCGCAACATCCGGACCCTCTACAACTTCGAGCCCCCGGCGACGGACGAAGAGATCCAGGCCGCAGCTCTTCAGTTCGTGCGCAAATTGAGCGGATCGTCCAGGCCATCGCAGGCGAACCGCGAGGCTTTCGACCGAGCCGTGTCTGCCGTTTCAGACGCCGCTCGGGAACTGGTGGACTCGCTCGTGACCCACGCGCCACCCAAGAATCGCCAGGAGGAGGCCGCCAAGCGCAAGGCTCGCTCCGTCCAGCGCTTCGCGAAGGCGTGAAACCCGCGTTTGGCCGTGCTTTTCCTCCAGCGGCCGGGGTTGATCCTCGTATTGCGCTTGTTAGGCTGAGTCATGCTTGAACTTCATAGCTTGATGAGAGTGACCCTGGCCGCATCGTTGCTGCTGGTCTCGGGTTGTGGCGACGACGGGGCGTCCACCAGTGAGGAGACGGAGCGGCAAGCCGAGGAGTCCGATACGCTCAGCGATGCCACCGACACGGACGGCGCCGACTCCTCCGCAGCGTCGACAGACGATGCGGGGATGTCCGAAGCGGGTGCTGCCGCGACGGATGGTACGGACGAGGAGGTCGACTCGGACGCGGGCGCCGACGACGCTGGGGCGGGTTCCGGCATGCCGTCCAGTGCTCCGGCCCTCGACGACTTGCTCGTCGAGGGAGTTCGAATACCGCTGAAGCCGAACTTCGACCCCTCGCGCCGTCGCTATTCCGTGCTCGCGGATGAACCCGTAGGGGACCTCGTCGTCACAGCAACCGCCAGCGAAGACCTGATGATCACCATCGACGGTCAAGCCGCAGAAAGCGGTGAGCCCTTGGAGCTTCCCGACGTCGAACCAGAAGGTGAGTTCCAGGTCGTGGTCGAAAACGAAGACGGCAAGTCGCGGGTTTATACGATCGTCTACCTACCGTGGGACTTTCCGGACTTGAAGGTCAGCCATCACGAGTCCACGGCGTCCACCGATCCCATCTACTTGACCATCCGGCGGCGGGGCAACATCGCTCATTTCGTCGTCAAGGTCGACAACGAGGGAGTCCCGTTGTTCTACCGACGTGAGCCACGCCCGGTGTACGACTTCAAGAAACACCCCAACGGGCAGATGTCCTACGCTCTCTTGCGTGAGGAGGTGCGCTCGATGGAGCAAATCGTCTTGAACGAAGACTTCGAAGAGGTGGATCGCGTGACCACGGTAGGGCTCGAAGAAACCAACGAACACGAGTTCCACATCCTACCTAACGGCAACCGCATCCTGCTCTCCTACGAAACCGCGGTTCACGACGCGAGCGACTATGGTGGTTCGGCGGCACAGGACGTGCGCGACGGTATTCTTCAGGAGGTCACGGAGGACGGCGAGCTGCTCTTCGAGTGGAACAGCTGGGGCTACATGCCCTACGACGAGAGCCTCTACGGCGCGGTCGACTACGCGCACCTCAACGCGGTCGACGTCGATACGGACGGCAATTGGCTCGTTTCTTCACGGGGGTTGTCTCAGGTATTCAAGCTCGACCGCTCGACGGGAGAAGTCCTGTGGCGCTTCGGAGGGATGTCCAACGAATTCGAGTTCATCGACGATCCTTTCGGCAACTTGTGCGGCCAGCATACCGCGAGCCGTTTGGAGAACGGCAACATCCTGCTCTTCGACAACGGGCAATACTGCTGGCCCGAAGTGGAGGAGCGAGGGGAGCACACTCGCATTTCCGAATATAAGCTCGACGAAGAAGCGATGACGGCGGAGCTCGTCTGGAGTTACCACCAAGAGGGCGCGTATTGCTACTCGCAGGGCTCGTCGCAGCGGCTCGACAACGGAAACACCTTCATCGGTTGGGGGCGTGGGACTTTCTACTTGGCGACCGAAGTCGACACCGACGGCAACATCGTCTTCCAGATCCTAGGCGATGGGGGCGGCGACGAAGTCCAGACCTACCGCGCGTGGCGCTTCCCGGATTGAGAGTCCGCGGGCGCTCTAGTTCGCGAGCCTGCGGCTGGCTGGCTGTGCGAGCCTGCCGGCTGTGCCGTTTCGGGCATGAAGCGGTACAGCAGCGGCGTTACCTCGCCGGGACCGGGTTCACTTTCTGGGCTTAGCAGACGAAAGTGCTGTCCGATGATGGCGCCGAGCTCGGTCCGGCGAGGTTGCTCCTCTTCGAGGAGATGGCTGCTGAGCACGATACTGTCGTAGTAGCCGGAGCTGAGGCGTTTCCGGAATGCCCGCAATGCCGGGTGTTTCGCTAGCGCCAGCTCGTAGATGGACTGAGGGCGGTCGAGAGGTAGCTGCTCGGGCAACATGGACAGCCAGAGTGATGTCGCGCCGTAGAGCAACGTCGAACGACCGAGTTGGACTTCGTGCTGCGCGAGCGTTGCCAGCTTCTCGGCACGCGCGCTGGCGTTCGCGCGCTCCTGTTGGGATTGCGTTCTTTCTGGTGGCGCTGCCAGCAGCAGCACACCGAGCGCAGCCGGAGCGAACAGTGGCCACCTGTTGGCGAGCAGAGGGCTGAATCGGATGCCGACGGCGGTGGCGCTGATCACCCACGGAAGAAGACTGTTCTCACGACCGCCTTCTTTCAGGTAGGCGAGCATCGATGGCAACGAAAAGCCGAGGGTGAGCAAGGCCAACCGCCACGCGTCTTTCAATGCTCGACGCTTCGAACCGTCGTTCGACGGCTGGAGCCGCTGCGCCATCCACACCAAGAGGACCATCGCGGCGGCGCTCAGCAGTGCTTTCCCTGCACCACTTCGTAGCGAGTCGCTCCAAAGCTGCCAGCGGATCGGATGAGATGCCTGCAGTTCGATGGCGTAGGCGCTGAATTGTCCCAGGGTCGCATCGAACAACGGGATCGTTGCCGACGATAGCACCGCGGCGAGCGCGAGCCAGCCCAGTTCCACTGGGCGCCACGGCCAAGCAAACGCCAGCACCAAGCCGAGTCCGATGCCCGCGCCCGTCAACTTGGCGCTCGTTGCGAGCACGGGCACGGCAACCAAGCCCAACCGAAACACCCATCGAGGTAGACGTTCTTCGCCGAGCACGAGGGCGATCGCCAGGCAGAAGGCTACCATCATCAGGTGGTCCGGGTGCAGCAGCGGCGCAATGAAGCTCGATGTCACCGCGAGCCAAGCGCAGAGTGCGAAGGCGGTCGCTGCCACTGCGGCGAGCCACGAGGGCGCCGCACCCTCATACATCTTGCGGATGAACGACTTGGCGTATGGTAGCAGCGCCCAACAAAGAGTCAGTGTGGCCGAGAGGTGCCAGAGCAGCAGCAGTGCTCGATTGGCAGACAGCGACAAGTTGAGCCCGAAAGGACGCAACAGCGCGGTGTGCAACAACTCCAGCAGAGGCGAATAGGAGTAGGAATTGCAGTCTTCTGCTGGCCCGTACACGGGCACACCCAGCTCCAACTTCAGCAGGTTCAGCAGCAACGGAGACTCACTCCATTGAAGCTCGTGAGGCCAGGTGATGCTCGAGAGCATCCATCTTGCTCGGACGAGCAGCAGCAACGCTAGTCCGGCACCGGCCATTGTCGACAGGCACTTCGTGAGGCGCGGTATCCGTGCCCCGTCGCAGACGCTGGCGAAGCTCACGGCACCAGCCACGAACGTGGCGAGCAGCGCTCCCAGTGACTCTTCTGACGTCGGCCACCCCGCCGTGAGCTCCATCCGGAGCGCCGTCGCGCCCGGGCCTCCCGCCAGCAGGAGCCCAACGATCGCGAGCGCCGGCAACACCACCGCCAGTGTGGCCGCCGGCAGCACTGCGCGCCGGTCGGCGGCAGACGCGTAGGCAAATGGAAGTGCGACGCACCAGGTACACGCCGCCAACAGCCAAAGCGCGGGATCGAGCGCGAAGCCACAGAGCGTCACCACGGCGAGACCGAGCCAGAGAGCCCAACCTCGCGCGACGGGCGCTGCAGCGCCGAGCAACAAGCCGAACCACAGCGCTCCCAGCGCCGCGCCCTTCCACGGGGTGATCGGCAAGACCGTGAGCGAAAAAGCCAACACCAGGCAACAAGCCACGGTCCACCCGAGCGCCAGCATCGACCGGTCTGCGAGTGGCTTCAACCCCGCGTCGAAGGCCTGCCCCAGTCGTTGTCTTGGTGATGGCACCTGACGGCAAAGCTTACTCGATGCCGCCGTCGGGTGCGAGCGCTGGCCGTGATGGGCAGGCACATGCGGGTGGCCACTCGTGCCAGCCTCTTGTCTAGGGCGAGAGCGCAGCGTAGGTTCGGGGCCTGATGAAGGCAGCCGCGCGAGCATGGAACGCTTGAACACGCTCTTCGAGCGCCTCGACCCGCGTACCCGCGCCGTCTTGATTTGGCTCGGATTGATCCCGATCGTGCTGCTGGGTTGGTCCGTCTCGGGGTCGCGTTCGGTAACCACCTACCCGCTAGACGCGATTCCGACGTTTCTTGCCGCGCGGGTGTGGGCGGGCGGGCATCCTGAAGCGATCTATCACCCGACGATCTGGCTGGTGCAGGGCGCGATCCATCCCCAATGGTTGGCGGAGGCTGCCAAGCACGGCTTGCCGCTTCCGGATACGTCTTTCGTTTACAGCCCCGTCTATCTGGCGTTGGTTCTACCCCTGGCGATCTCGCTATCGTTGCACCAGTTTCTCGCTGCGGTGACACTCGGAAGTGCGGGCGCCGCGTTGGTTCTCGGCTACGAAAGCACACGTTTCCTTCCTCCGATGAGCTCGTGGGCGCGTTGGATCGTGGCGTTGGGCGTGAGCCTGTGTTTTCCAGCGTCCTACACGGCGCAGCTCGGTCAGAATGGGCTCATTGCGGCGTGCCTGGTCCTCGTCGGTTTCCGTTGGGCGGCAACTGACACGCGGCGTCGCTGGGCGGGCATCGGCCTGCTCATTTTGGCCTGCGCGTTCAAGCACTGGTGCGTGTTGTTCCTCGGCGTCTTTCTCCTGGCGCGAGAGTACAAGTCGTTTGCGGTGGCGACGACAGCGTATGGCGTCCTGTTGTGGGGGATCCCGAAGCTGGTGTTGCCGCAATCGTTGTGGGAGGGCAATCTCGTGATGTTGGAGCGACTGCCGAAGGTCTCCCTGGTGGCTTTCAACGACGTCTCGCTGCGGGCGCTCATTCGTCGCTTGGAGTGGCCTTTTTGGCCTCAGGCGTCGCGGGTTTGGAATAGCAGCACGCCCGTCGACCCCAGCGCCCACGCGCTGGAGTTGGGCGTGGCGGCCCTCGTCGGGTTGGTGTTTGCGTGGCTCGTGATACGCAAGCGGCCGTCACTGCATGAGCTAGCCGCTTGCGCGATGGCCGTGGTCTTGCTGCCCCTCGGCATCTGCTGGTCACACTACCTGGTCTTCGCGTTGCCGTTGGTCGTTTTGGTCGCGGGCAGCCCTCGTGCACCACGTTGGCTGCGCGCGCTGGCTTGGTTCGATGCGTTCTGGATGGCTGAGTTGATGGCACATTGGGCGCCGCTGCCCGCCGATCTGCACCCGTCGTGGGCGTGGGCGTGGGTACTGAGTGCGCCATTGTTGTTGAGCGTCATTCTGGCGCTCGCGTGGTTGAGTACGCTTCCCGACGCCCAACGCCGCGATGAAACCGCGCCTCGAGCGTCGGCGACGTGACTGCACGTCGGTTCCTCGGCGGCCTCCCAAAAGCTCGACAATCGTAGCTGCCGCCGAGCGAAGCTTGGCCGGGATTCTGCTAAGATGGCTTGGTGTCGTTGCGACCACTCACCACCCCGCCATCGCTCCCGACGAACGTCGGCGTTTGCGCGTTGCGGCATACCCTCGTCCCGCGGGTGAGCCGGGCCGGGCGAATGGCGCGGCGCATCGCCCTCACGGGGGGCAGGCGCGGTACCGCTTGGCTCGCATTGAGCGGGGCCCTCGTCACCGCTGCCTGCGCTGGCGAGGGAGCCAACGAAGAGGACTTGGGTAGTCTGCAAAACGACGGCTTGAATCCTACCGAGCCCGACGCTGGTTTCGACCCAGACGCCCCGCCGGATCAGGTTGCGTGTGAGTCGCTCTTCACGCGTCCGCCTGCGGACTGCGATCCAAACGTTCCCGAGAGTTGGAACATCGACTGTGATGAGGATGGTTCACCTGGAGCACAGATGACGTCTTGCGACCCCGCGCAGCTCCTCGTGCACACTCCGGGCAGCCCTCCCGGGCGCTTCGATTGTGACGATCGCTCGGCCGATGTCCTGCCGGGCGCCGTAGAACGATGGAACGACGGGCTCGACAGTGATTGTGATGGTCAGGACGCTCCCACCTGTGCGGCCTTCGAGGATCAACTCGTGGGCACGCCTGCGGATATCGAGCCAGGCGCTTGCGACGGATCCAGCTTGTACTTCGGGGGGGTGGTCGCTTGCCCTCATCTCTGCGACGATGGTGTTGCCAAGGTTTACTTCTACCTCATCAACGGGGGAGGGGAGCCATGGCTCGGTGACATAGCCATCAGCTACGTCAGCGGGGATGACGGCGGCGAACTGTCGATAGACGGGCCACTTCAACCGGGAGCGGCGACCGCGCCTCTGGGGGTGGACTACGATCCGGAAGTCGGCTTGCGTCTCAGCGTCGAGGCAGGGGATTGCTCTCCCGGTCAGGTGGAAGAGAACATCGAGGGCGTCACCCCGCCCTGCGTGCGCTGAAGTCGGTCAGCCCCGAATTAGCTGTGCCGCATTGGGCTCGGTTGACGGCGCCCTGCGTGCGCTGTTTGGGCTTTTCCTGCGTTGCTGAGGGGGTGCGCAGGGGCCGCGGGCTTGCCGTGCCTCGTGTCGGTGGCTATGCCTCCTCACTGGGCTACCCTTCTGGGACGAGCAATGGAAGACAGCAAGAAGCAAAACGACCGAGTTGGACGCCGTTCGCTGTTGATGGCGGTGCCTGGCGCTGGCATCGGCTTGAGCGGCATCGTCGCTGGTTGTCGCAATGCCGGTGAGCGCTCCCAGCTCAGCGCGGAAAAGACCCCTTCGGCAGAGGTGCTGGACGGGCGCGCTGAAGTGCTCGAAACTTTCGTTCTCGGTCGGCCACCGTGGAAGACACTCGACCCGTTTCTCTTCTGTGTTCACCACAAGGACGACTATCCCGAGGGCAACGAAGCGATGGGGCCTGCTACCTCGCTCACCGGGCGCAACATCGGTAGCGATTTCGCCGGCAAGGATGGCTGGAACATGTACCACGGCGCTGTGGTGCCGGGCTTTCCGCGTCATCCTCATCGGGGCTTCGAGACGATAACGGTAACTCGGCGCGGCTATATCGACCACTCCGATTCACTCGGAGCAACAGCCCGCTATGGTGAGGGGGACGTGCAGTGGATGACCGCCGGTGCGGGCATCGTGCATGCCGAAATGTTTCCTCTGCTGGAGTCTGCGGGTCGTAATCCCGCTGAGCTATTTCAAATTTGGATCAATCTGCCCAAAGCAGACAAGTTCGCCAACCCGTACTTCTCCATGTTTTGGAACAGCACGGTGCCGAAGAAGACGTTTCGCGACGAGCACGGCAAAGAGACACGTGCGACGATCGTGGCGGGAAGCTTGGCGGAGCTGACGGCACCCAAGCCCCCGCCGAACTCGTGGGCTTCTCGAGCGCAGGCGGATGTCGCCATTTGGTCGCTACAGATGGCAGCCGGCGCGCGCTTCGATTTGCCGGCCACGGCGGCGGGCGTCAATCGCACACTCTACTTCTTCGACGGCGAGTCGCTCGACGTCGCGGAGCAGACGTTTGGTGTCGGCCACGGCATCCGAGTCAAGTCCGATGCTGCCACACCGTTGAGGAATGGACCCAAGGCGAGCGAGGTCTTGGTATTGCAAGGTAGGCCGATCGGCGAACCGGTGGTCAAACACGGTCCCTTCGTGATGAACACAAGGGAAGAGATCCGCCAAGCGATCAGCGACTATCGCCGCACGCGCTTCGGGGGTTGGCCGTGGTCTGGCGATGCGCCGGTACACACTCGAGACGAAGGACGTTTTGCGGTCCACGCCGACGGGCGTCGCGAGCGCGGTACCTGAACGGCGGGCTCCTAGCGGTCCTCAGGCGGCGGGTTTCGTGCTACGCATCCGGGCATGAACGTGACTCGCTGGTTTCTGGGGGCCGGTCTCTTCGCGACGAGCTGGGCACTTCTGGCGGGCTGCAGCGCACGTGCCTCCACGCCGGCAAACGGGCGCAGCTGCGAAGAGAGGCGGGCCCACTTGATGGAGGTCCTCGCGCAGCTGCCAGAGGAAGGACTGGCCGCGCCCATCGAAGTTTCCTTGCCTTCGTCGACGCTGAGCGGCACGTTTGGCAAAGGAACCATCGTCGAGCTTTCGCCTTCTCGCTTGGCGGTGGACGGCAACGAAATCACCGCGAAAGACAAACGAGAGCAGCTGACGGAACTGCGTCGATTGATCGCCGACGTCGATCAGCAGCAGCCCGTCTACATCGCTGCGGCGTGGGACCTCGACGTGGCTACGCTGCACGCCTACTTGGAGGCGATTCCGGAGCAGTACGAGCTCAAGCTGCTTTTCTCCGTTCCTCCCGCGCCCACGCCCAAAGACGACGCTGTGGCAGAAACTGCGAGCGATCTCGCGAGCGCGGTGCTCGCAGAACGTGACGTCAGCAAGCGTCACGCTCTCGCGGATGCCGGCTACGAAAGCCTTGCTCAGTGCACGGCAGTTGGTCAGGCGCTGCCCTCCCTCAAAGGGCTGAGTGTGCGAGAGAGATGGCCTCGGGTGAGGGCGCTGATGCAGGAGAAGTTGCCCAGCTGTCAGTGTGAAGAGCTGGATGCCGACGCCTTGCGACACTTGTTGGTAGCGGAGCAGCGCGCTGGCACGTTCTCACTGGGCTCGATCCCGGCGTCCTTCCTGCGGGATCGGCGCTGCAGTGCCGCGATGCCCATGGACAGCATGCAGCAAGTTCTCGACGAGATTGACGCTTTCGATGCCGAGTTTGCCGGCGACTGGAAAGAGGACGCGCTGGTGTTCGACAAGGTCGTCACCGACGATCGCCTCCTCGTCTACATGTGTGTCGCTCTCCCGGACGAGACGTTGGCGTACGTTCAAGAAACGGGAGCAGAGTTGTTTTGGCGAGTGCCCGGGAGTGACGTCTGCCAAGCTTGGCGTTTCGAGCAGTTGGCACATGGCGCGCCGATGGGCACCTGGCGCCGCGCGGATCCGGGAGCCCAGCCCCTCGCCGTTCACTATCGCCAAGGTGGTAGCGAGATTCGACTTTTTGGTCCGGTTCGAGGGCCCGAAAGCAACCCGACGGATCCCGGTCCTTGGCCGTGCAACGAAGACATGAAGCTCACGGCCGTGAGTGAACGAGGTTTCGAACTCGAAAAGAACGGGCGCTGGTACTTCGACAGGGCAACCTGTGAATCCGCACCGGCTAGCGAGGCCCGGCTGTCTGGTTGTGTCGCGAATCTGGCTGCGGGAATCACACCACCGCCTCCCGTGCCGGAGGAGGGGGCTGTCATGTCCGCGACGGACGGTGGCAGCGACGCTTCGGCGTCGTCACCTGCCGTCCAGTGAGGCGACGACGTTCCACATAGGCCAGTCACCAGGCCATCGGCATGGGGCTACGAGCCGGTGCGCGTACGACGACTCTTGAACCCACTCTGACCTACACGGGTTGACGAACATTCGGCAAATAGCCTGTGTTGGCTATAGCTCATCTCGGTGTGGCTTCGCTGGGCCACGTGGGGGCAGATTGTACCAGCCCGTTAACTTTGTTCGCCTCATACATATGTACCCGCGACCAACCCATTCGCTCGGACTCGTTTCGAGTTGATGGCACCGCGGCAACGCGCGGACGTGCGGGTGGCCGCCCCACGTCAACACTCCAGATTCGTGGGGAACACAACAGCTGAGTGAGGACGTTGCTTCGGATTCCGTCGTACACGTGGCAATTGTGACCGTCAGTCGCCGTGACTGGTACCGGCCTGCGCCGAGTTTGCGTCTAATCAGGATTGCGGACGCAGGTGTGGATCGATGTGCGACAAGCGGGGCACTTTGTCGCTCACACGCGTGAAGCGATTCGCCGCTGAGGAATTCATGCGCCTTCAGTCGCTTGCGCGACGCGCCATACCGGCATATGGTGCGCACTCCTAGGTCGTTTGAAGACGGCATCACGCGCTTGAAGCGTTCGCGGGTGAACACGCTTTCTTCTCGAGACTCGAGGGCATCGTTTCTCAGTGCTGATACGAGGTCATTGTGGCTGCGAAGATACTGTTCGTGGATGACGACGAAGGAAACCTCGTCGTGTGCGAGGCCCATTGCAGCACGGAGTTCGACGTTCTGTCCGCGCGCACCGCGGAGGAGGCCCTCGAGCTGCTGGCCAAGGAAGAGGTGGGCGTCGTCGTTTCGGACCAGCGCATGCCGGGGACGACGGGGGTCGAGTTGTTGGCGAAGGTGCGCGACCAGTATCCCGACACCGTGCGGATCTTGATCACGGCGTACTCGGACTTGTCGGCAGCCATCGCTGCCATCAACGAGGGCCAGGTCAGGCGGTACCTCCGAAAACCCTGGCAGCCGGAAGAACTCATCGCGGAGCTGAGGGACGCGCTCGACGTTTACGAGATGTCGCGAAAGCTGCGCGCGCTGGGATCGCGGTTGCGCGAGACCGAACGAGTCTACGCGTTGGGTATCATCGCTGCGGGGCTTGGTCATGAGTTGCGGAATCCCGTGAGCTGGATCCACGGCAACCTGCAGCTGATGAAATCACAAACGGAGCGGGTGGAACAATTGCCCTCGGAAGATCGCGACGAGCATCGCATGACGTCGTACATCTCCAAGATCCGCCGCTCTCTCGACGATGCCGAAGAGGGCGTGAACCGAGTCTTCGACATCGTGCGCGGTATCGGCAACCCGTTGAAAGCGCCTCCGGCTTCGGCGGAGCCGGTCGATTTGGATGAGGTGCTTCGCCTCACCCTGCGGCTCGTTTCCGGCGAGCTTCGCGATACCGCGCGCTTGACTCAGGACATCCGCTGCCGCCCGTTGGTCTTGGGCAGTACCACCAAGGTCGGACAGATCGTTCTGAACCTGCTCGTCAATGCGATTCAGGCGTTGTCCGAACGCCCCGTGCCGTCAGAACAAAACGAGATACGAGTCAGCCTCTTCGAGGCAGACGGTGTCGCGCACTTGGAGGTGAGCGACAACGGTCCCGGCATTCCGGCCGCAGATCGCGAACGCATCTTCGATCCGTTCTTCACCACCAAAGCCGGGGAGGGAACCGGTTTGGGCCTTGCGATTTGTCGCAGCATCACACAAGAGCTCGGCGGCGACTTGCAGGTCGACCACGACCCGGTGCTCGGGGGGGCACGCTTCCGACTTTCGTTGCCAGCGACTGCGCTCGGTAGCGTGCAGTCGCCGGACATGAAAACCGCGTAGCACGCGGTCACGGCGCTCGACTGACGGACTTCGCAAGCGGAATTCGGCAGAGCTCACGCTGGCAGCAGGGCGGTTGTTGGGCGCGTTTGCCTTCAGTCGGCAACGAAGCGCGCTTTGAGTAGACGCCCCTTGGGGACGCTACTGCTGTCTTCGTTGTGGGTGCATAGCCCGTAGGTCACGGCGTACACGAATCCGTCGGGTCCGACCTGCCACGCGCTGACTCCGGCAGCGTGGCCCAAGTGGCGATCGTCGATGAGCGTACCGTCGTCGTCTGTGGTGACTCCGCGCACGAAGCCCAGACACATGTCGCCATACAGGACCCGATTGTGCAGCAGGCCCCGGTAGCGATCATTCTCTTCTTCCGTGTACTCGAGTCCAACCCAGGCCACCCGGGCGTTGACCGCTTCCACGCCCTCGTCGTCCAGCTCGAATTCGTTGGTGGGGCGTCGCTTCCACGAGCGCACGGGGGCCATGGTCCCCTCACACGCATCGTCTGGGCACGGGCCCTCGAACATGTTCCACGCGAAGTCGAGACCATCCCACTTGACGACGTTGATCTCTTCGTAGGAGTCGTCACCGCTGGAACCCACGTCGCCCACCCAATAGCGGCCCCTCGAGTCGTGAATGACCGTCCAAGGGGAACGGAAGCCGATGGCGTAGACCAACGGGATGTCCGTATCCAGACCGAAGTCCGGGTTGGGGGGCTCGGGGGCTTCATAGCCGCCTGCTGCGAGGGGGCGGAACCTCACCAGGGTGCCCAAAAGCGACGCCGGGTCGCGAGCGCTGCTGCTCCTGGCCTTCTCGCCGACGCCAGTGTACATGTTGCCGTCGGCGTCGAAGCCGATCTTGCCCACGTTGTGAATCGCACGCTCGGCGTTCTCGTGACCGACTCGCAGGATCTCGACGCCGCTCTCGGGGGTAGCGGAGTAGTCTTCCGTGTTCAGTTCGTAACGAACGATACCGCTGAACTGATCGCTGAAGCAGAAGCTCAGGTAGAAGGCTTGGTTGTCGCGGAAATTCGGATCGATGGTCGCTCCAATGATTCCGCAGTCGAGAGCGGTGTGCACGTCGGGGACCTCGAACTCCCCGAGCAGCACGGTGGTATCGCGATCCAAAGCGTAGTGCATGACGCGGCCGTGCTTGGTGGTCAGCAGAAATTCGTTGCCGTTTGGTAGAAATTCGAAGTGAGTGACGCGGGTTGGTGCGTCATCGAGTTCGATGGCGTCGAACTCGAGGTGCCCTTCCACCTCGGGTTCCGGAGCAGTCCCTTCTTGCTGCGTCGCCGCGTCCGAGTGGGGGCCGTTCGAATCGGTGTCATCCGCCGTCGTCGTTTCGTCGGTTCTCTCCACTGCGGCGACGTCAGTGTCGGGTCCGTCCGCAGTGCTGCCGGGGGGCCAAGGGCCGCCGCCACTTTCGCACGACGGCAGAGTGATGAGCCCCGCTGCGAACGCGAGCGCTGCTGTGCGGGTTGGAGGGCACGCATCGAAATGTCGAATCTTCATGGGGCGTCTCGTGCTTCGCAGGGTGCGGGTCCGGCGCTGGTATTGGTTTCAGCTACGCGCCTCAATCCAAGTCTTCAATCCATTCACGGAAGAGCGAAAGTCCACGCTGATCACGCAACTGCACGCCGATGGGTGGCATGGGCTGTACTTCGGTGTCGTCATCACCGCCGGCCAGCGCGATGAATAAGATGCTGCTCTGTGGATCTCCCGGCACCACGCGGACGCCGATGCCTGAGCCACTGCCTTCGGTCATGCGATCGACCACCGCGTCGAGGAAGACGTCAGGGCTCATGTCGAAGCTGTTCGCGTCCGAGGTGCCGCCGTTGTGACAGTGGTTGCAGTTGCCCACCACGTAGCCCATCACCTGCTCCGTCAACTCGTCGGGTGCTGCATCGAGGGGGGCATCGCTCAGTTGCAACTCCGTGTACCCCAAGATGGGGTGCTTTGCCGCCTCGTGACAGCGCTTGCAGTCCGTCTCGTTGGGGATCTCGTGCTCGAAGCTCTCGCCCTCGAACTCGACTTCCACGTATTGCTGCACGCGTGACGTGTTGAGGGTGGCGTCGCTTCCGTCGTCGTTCCACGTGTAGCGATGGTACTCCCAGCCATCGACTCCCAGTCGAATCACTCGCGTCTCCTTGGGTAGGTAACCCGAGGCGCTGTCCTCGTCTGCAAAGGTGAACGTCTTGAAGAAGGTGATCCCTTCGGGCATGTCCTCGGGATCCGCGGTGGGGGCGGACTTTTCCGAGCTCCGCCAAGACGTGGGGAGCGCCACCACGCGATACTTGGCGCTGCCGTTGCTCCACAGTGGAAAGCGCGGCTCGTAGACGTTGGCGCCGGGTGCCATGGACTCCAGGGCTGGGGCTCGCGGGTACAGTCCAAAAGCGCTGAAGCGTTCCGGCAATTCCTCGTCCGCGTCCGGGATCCAAAGGCCGTCCGGTCTCGACGTTCCCGAGTCTGGGTCCGAGGAGCCTGCGTCCAGCCGGGTCCCGGAGTCGGCTACCTGCGCGAAGTGCTCCTCGCGTTGGAGTTCTGCGTCGCCTGCACGCTCCCCAGTATCGCCCGCGCAGCCGGCGACGAGAGCCACGCAAGCGGCAAGCGTGCAGCCGTTGAGTCTCGTGCTACCAGTGCCACAGGTGCGGCGATGTAGGGGCATCGGCACCGTTTAGCATTGCTGATTGCGCTGTCAATCGGCGTTCGCTTCGCGTGCTGGACGTGGACACCCATTTCGGGCCGGATCCACGTGGGACGGCCCAGGGTCGTCGGCGCAGGCGTCATCGCGATCGAGGATGCCGTCGCCATCACCATCTTCCGGCGGAGGCCCTTGCTCGACCGCTTCGATCAGCCAGCTCAGCGTGGCGATGAATCGAAACTGGGGCGTACCCGGAGCCGTGCCGATGCCAGGTCCGAAACCGGCACCCAGGCGCCACTGGCCTTCGGTGTAGTTGGCGCTGAGAGCAACTTCGACGGGCGTGCGGCTGCGAAGCGTACCTTTGCCGGACAAGGCAGTGGCACTCCATGCTTCTGCACCAAGCAGCAGCTGGCGATCGAAGAAGCGGTATCCTGCCGCTCCCACGAAGGTCGCTTCCCAACCCGGTTCACGACCATCGAATGTGTCATCGGATGCGCGGTACATGCTGCCGAGCTGTGCTGCGTATGCGAACTCCTCCACGTCACCGGCAACGCTAACCCGCGGCATGGCGCGGAATGCGCCATCGCCCGCGTAGCTCGCTTGGCTTCCGGTTGGAAGGAAGCCAACCAGCCCAGCGCCGACGCGAAAGGGGCCGCTCGCTTCGCCCAGCAGTCGCGTGTCGGCCGCCAAGCGGATGTCGCCCAACGCCAGACCTTGCTTCGCGTGGTACTCCAGCCCATTGAGGGTTTGGGCGGTACCGTTCGAAAACCACCTGGTCGGGATCGTCACCCCGAGACGCAAGAGGTTCCACAGCGCAATGTTGCCACTCGCGTGGGTGTAGATCTGGCTCTCGACGACACTGCCGAGTTCGGTACCGTCGTCGTCGTAGGCCACCAGTGGATTGAGGCTCGCTTCCCACACTCCCCCGAGTGCCAGGGTGAGGTGCCCTTCGAAGCTCAAAGAGTCGGCGGCGAGCCAGTCGCTACCGCGAGGTGCCGCTTCGTAGCGGTTGAGGGCGAAGCCGGAGGCCGTCTGTTGAGCACGGGCATTTCGGACGGAGCCGAAGAGCGCTGCGAAAGAGATGAGTCCTGCCAAGAGGCTCGCGCAGCGCTTCCGTCGCCGTAAGACGACGAGCCCCAACGACAGCGCCAGCCATGCGCCGGGCAGTTTGGACCGGCGGGGTGCTTCGATTCCACAGCTCAGCCCTCCCCCTCGCAGTTCACCCGGCACGTCGATGCCGTCATCGGGCACGAGATCCGCGCCCCCGTCTCTGAAGGTCGGAACCAAAACGACCCGCCCGGCATCGGCTACTTCGGGGTTGGGCGCTGCCGCGTCGCCTGTGCCTGTCCCCGGCGGACTTCCCTCCATCGGATCGGTCGTCGGCAATGGTGCGCCGCCGTCGGGCACGACGTCGTTGGAGGGATCCAGATAGTCCGGGATGCCGTCCCGATCGGTGTCGGTGCTTTGCCCGTCCGGCCGCTCCTCGCGCGTCGGGATCCCATCGTTGTCGTCGTCGTCGTCGAGGTAGTCGGGGATGCCGTCCGCGTCAGAGTCGGCTCGGCTGACGGGATCTTCCAAAGCCGTGGCTAGCCCGTCGCCGTCGTCGTCGTCGTCGAGGTAGTCCGGAATGCCGTCGCCATCACTGTCGACGTCCTCGCCGTCAGGTCGCTCGAACAGCGTCGGGATGCCATCGCCATCGTCGTCCCCGTCGCGATGATTCGGGATGCCGTCCTGATCGGTGTCGAGCGCCTCGCCGTCGTTCAGTTCCCGCAGGGTTACCACGCCGTCGCTGTCGTCATCGCCATCGAGGTAGTCCGGAATGCCGTCGTCGTCGGTGTCGAGATCTGCGCCATCGAGGCGTTCATCTCGGGTCATCACGCCATCGCCGTCGTTGTCCGTGTCGAGGTAGTCTGGCGTTCCGTCGTCGTCGGTGTCGAGGTCCTCGCCGCCCGGACGCTCGCGCTGGGTCGAGACCCCATCGTCGTCATCGTCGTCGTCGAGGTAGTCTGGGGTCCCGTCGCCGTCACTGTCGACGTCTTCGCCGTCGGGTCGCTCGAACAGCGTCGGGATGCCATCGCCGTCGTCGTCGTCGTCGAGGTGGTCGGGGATGCCATCGTCGTCGGTGTCTACGTCGGTCGAGTTCGGGCGTTCGTCGGCCGTCAGCAGACCGTCGCCGTCGTCGTCGTCGTCGAGGTGGTCGGGGCTGCCGTCGTCGTCGGTATCCTGACAGTCGGCCACGTCATCACATTCGATTTCGTCCGGAATGCCGTCGTCATCCGAGTCGGCGGGGGCGTTTATCGGGTCCAGGTAGTCCGGAACCCCATCGCTGTTGGCATCTCCATCGCCGGCAGCTTCAGCGGCGTCGGAAATACCGTCACCGTCGCTGTCGGTGTCGAGCCAGTTGGGTACCATGTCCCCGTCGAGATCGGTCGTTGCCCCAGCTTGAGTGATCTCGAGGAGGGTGGGGATGGAGTCGCCGTCGTCGTCCGCGTCGAGGTAGTTCGGGATCGTGTCGCCGTCCGTGTCCTCGTCGTAGATGCCATCCTGATTGAGGTCTTCGGCTAGGGTGGGGAGCGAGTCGCCATCGTCGTCGGGATCGAGGGCATTGACGATGCCGTCCTCGTCGGTGTCGTCCAACGCTTCGTTCAGCGTCAGCACGCCGTCGTCGTCGTCATCAGGGTCGAGGTAGTCCGGCGTGCCGTCGCCGTCCGAATCGCGCGCATCGTCGGGCAGGCCGTTGTCGTCATCGTCGGGTGCTTCGTCGACCGTGAGCACACCATCGCCGTCGTCGTCGTCGTCGAGCACGTCCGGCACCGTGTCGCCGTCGCTGTCTGGCAGCGGATCGCTCGCGCTCGCTTCGACGCCGTCGTGCAGGCCATCGCCGTCGCTGTCGTCGTTGTCGAAGGAGCTGCCGATGGTGCACTCCCGTTGATTGTCCAAGCCGTCGGCATCGGCGTCGGCGGCAGCGTCGACGATGACGAATTGCAGCGTCTGCAGGGTCTCTGCACCGATCACCCACGTGTCGATGAAGGCATCGTTACCCACGCCGTCGTCTGCGGTGGTGGCGTCGCCCCAGTCGTGGCTGCTGCTGTTTGACGCGACACCCGCCGGCAAGGTCGTGACGGGATCGGGCACGTTGTTCGTGTGGTCTTCGATCACCGCCGTGTCGTCCCAGAACATCGTCGCGGGCGACTCTGACGAGTCGGTGGGTGACACCTCGGAGAGCGTCACCCCTGGGTCCGTCGCTTCGACGTCGATCGCCGGCGCGTGAAACTCGCCGCTGCGCACGGAGAGCTGAGCTGGATAGGCCGTGGTGCTGGCGGCCACGACGTTTCCCGTCGCATCGCGCCCATCCCAGACGACGCTGTTGTTGCCGACGTCGACGCTTCCTTTCAAGACCGCGTCGAGTGAACCCGACGTCGGGTCGAAACCGTTGCCATCGACGTCGATGATGATTTCGTAGGTGCCTGGTAGATCGGAGCTGAATTCGAACGTCTCTCCGCTACCAGTAAACACTGGACCGCAACTCGAAAGCGGGGCGAGCGTCACCGTGAGGGCTGCGGGCTGGGGCAGCGGATTGTTCGGCGGATTGAGGTAGAGCTCGAACTGCTCCAAGTCGTTGCAGTAATCCAGGCTGGCGTCGTTCGTGCCCAGCTCCGCTTGCACGATGGAAAGGGGCTGACTGGTGCGCCCTAGAGCGCCCGGCAGCCCCGACTCGTTGCCGACGACGCACAGATCACCACCGGCGATGCCTCCGAAGTCGAGTCGGTAGAGGGTTTCCGCGGCCGAGCCGGTGGGCACTCGCGCGAAAAAGGTGTGGTTCACGACCAGGCCAGCGACGTTGGGCAGTTCTCCGCCGATGTGCCAACGACTGGTGTGTAGACGACCTCCGGCGGACGGTATCGCCGTAGGATCGATGGGGTCGGTGTCGTTGTCCGAGATGGAGATGTCGAAGGTTTCGATCACGGCCTCCAGGAATTGCACCTGGTAGGTCCCTGGTTCGCTACTGACGTCGATGCGTAGCGGCGTGTCGATGCTGGCCGGTAGGGACGGCGGCGTGAGCAACCCGTTGCCGATGCTCAGAGTGTAGGTGGTGGCGACGCCGCCCGGTGTCGTCACCCGCACGTCGAAGGGGCTGCCTCCTGCGCGGGCCGCGATGTTGAGGAAGCCGTCGCCAGGAAGTACGTCCACCGCGAGCAGCGTCTGCCCGGACGCTTCATCCGTGAGCAGTGGTTCTTCGCTGAGTTGGGCGCTGCCTTCGGCGCTCGCGACCGAGGCGAGGGCGAGCAGTAGTGCCGTCACCCTGCCCGCGCGGTGATAGCGCCACCCGATCGCGTGACTGCGCGCGGCATGACGAAGCGAAGCATTCATGCTGGTCATTACGGCGACGGAGGCTGCTCTCCTGAGGGCATGCTCCAGTCTAGCCGCGTCTTGGCGGGTGACCATGTAGGTCCCCAATATTGTAAGGACTTTTCTCAGCGCCCAGGGCCACGTGGGCGCTCCAAATGAGCGACGCCCCACTTGGATGAGTGGGGCGTCGTCGCGCTCGGTGGTCTCGCGGTGTGGGCTCACCCAGCCGCGAGCAAGCCAGAGCTGCTCATTCTGCGGCTGGCGCAGGCACACTCGCGGTCGGCGTTGGCACCATGCCGACGTCTTGGTTGTCCTTGACCAGGTTGCTGGTCAGCACGTGAGCGGGGGGCTTGCGCAGGTCCCACACGAGGCCGATCCAACTCAGCATCTTGAGGATGTAGTAGGTCATGTCGATCTCCCACCAGTAGAAGCCCATGTTGGCTGACGACTGATAGTAGTGGTGGTTGTTGTGCCAGCCCTCGCCCATGGTGATGAGCGCACAGATCAGCGAGTTCCTGCTCGTGTCCGTCGTGACGAAACGTCGCTTGCCCCAGATGTGAGCGAAGGAGTTGATGGCGAAGGTGCCGTGGTAGAGCAGCGCCGTCGACAGGAAAGCGCCGCACAGCATCATGCTCAAGCCGCCGGCGAGGTAGCAGACCAGCGCCATCACCAGCGGTGGAACGTAGTAGAAGCGATTGAGCCAGCGAAGCTCGGGGTACTTCGCCATGTCTTTGATCTTGTCGAACAGCGTTTCGTCATGGGCATTGCTCATGATCCACGCGACATGACTCCACCAGAAGCCGTCCTTCGGCGAATGCACGTCGCCTGGCAGATCGGACATCTTGTGGTGAACACGATGATGCGCTGCCCACCACAGTGGGCCCTTCTGCGTGGCCATGCAACCACCCCAGCCCATCAGAAACTGCATCACTCGGCCCATCTTGTAGGACCGGTGAGCGAAGTAGCGGTGATAGGCCCCAGTGATGAAGAACATCCGGGCGAAGTAGAGCGCGATGCAGACAACCCAATCGATCGGCCTGGCCCCCGTCCAGAACAGGCCGAGAGGCACGAGATGGATGATGATGAAGGGAGCGGACTTGAGCCAATCGATCCGCGTTTCCGACGCGTTGAGTGTTCGATGCATAGGGCCTTGGTTCTACCGAACGCTTCGTCATAGCTTGGTCATCTCCGGGTCATGATTCTTCGTGGATGAGGACTCGCGCCGCTTTGAACCACTCGAGAACCAGGTCGCCCACGGGCGGTGGCGGTTCCGACCGCGCAAGTCTTGCTCGCCTACCGAAGTTTCGTTGCTTGGAGCTGGCCCTTCGGACGCACGATTTCGGACCCCGGTCTGAGCCCGGGTGAGGGCTCGGGCCTCGCGCTTGCCGTGAAGCGTCGAGCCCTGAGGCGGCACTGTCGTCGAGTGAAGTTCGGTGTGTGTGAAGGTTGAGGCTGCGCGAGCTCAACACGGGCGATCAATGAGGCTAGAGTACCTGCACGAGGTATCGGCGGTTGGGGAGGACCGAGCTTCGGGTATCGGAGTTGGGAATGGGTGGGTCGCGGATTTACTGCGGCGCCACTGGCAGCGGCCGCGAAGACGGAGGTTCTGCGCCTGGCGAGCCACTCGCCTGGTAGCGGGCAGCCGAGAGGCTTGGCCGAACCGCAGTTGGGGATTGTCGGACGGCATGCTAATGCGCTGCAGCTGATGATTGAGGTCTCCCAACTGACCAAGACCTATGGCAGCCGCACGGCCGTCCAGGGGCTCGACTTTCGCGTCGGCAAGGGTGAGGTCGTGGGGTTTCTGGGTCCCAATGGCGCGGGCAAGACGACGACGTTGCGCATCATCGCCGGCTTCTTGGGACCCACGAGCGGCCGCGTTCGGGTTGCGGGTTTCGATGTCGTCGACGAGCCGCTGCGCGCTCGGGCCCAACTCGGCTACATGCCGGAGACGAGCCCGAGCTATCCGGAGCTTCGAGTGATCGAGTATCTGCGCTTTCGGGCCGAGCTCAAGGGCGTCCAGCGTGCCAAGCGGCAGGCCGCCGTGGAGCGAGCGCTGTCACTGGCGAGTTTGGGTGACCGGGCCGGCAGTGTCATCGGTCATTTGTCGAAGGGCTACCGGCAGCGCTTGGGTCTGGCAGATGCGTTGGTGGCCGATCCACCGCTGTTGATCTTGGACGAGCCCACTTCGGGCTTGGATCCGAACCAGATCCGCGAGGTGCGGCGGGTGATTCGCGACTTGGCGGAGCAGCACACCGTGTTGCTCTCGACCCACATCTTGGCGGAGGTCGAAGCTTCGTGCGACCGCGCCATCGTCATTCATCGGGGCCGGCGGGTGGCCGAGGGTACCCTGGACGAGCTGCGCTCTCGTGGCACGGCGAAAGAAGGCACCTTGCTCGTGCGCCGAACGCGCGATGCGACGACTGATGACGCGCCGGACGGACCCCAAAAACCAAAACGAAAAAAACGCACCTCGCCCGCAGCGGCAAAGCCCGAGGACTCGTCCGCCCACGCCGCGCCGAGCACGGTTTTGGTGCCCGAAGCGCTGCGCAGCGACGTGCTCGAAGAGATGCCGGTCGATGCCGACTATGTACGGTTGCGAGTGAACCTTCCCGAGGGGCGCGCCAGCATGGAGCGTTGGGTCGCGGAGTTTTCTCGTCAGGGCACGGCCGTGGCCGAGGCGCGTCTCGGCTCCGCGAGCTTGGAGCAAGTCTTTGCCGAGTTGACGAACTCGGAGGAGTCCGTGATCTGATGGGAGCCTGGGCCGTATTGCGGCGCGAGCTGTTGAGCTTGTGGGTGACACCGCTGGCTTGGGTGCTGCTGTTCGTCTTTCTGACGTTGCAGGGCACGAGCTTCTACCTGTTGGTGGATCACTTCAGCAAGTTCGCCGATGGCTCGATGGATCACGGGCCCGTTCAAGGTTATTTCGCATCGTTCTTCGTGCCGGTGTCGCTGTTGCTCGTGTGCCCGGCGTTGTCGATGCGTACCTTCGCCGAGGAGCGGCGGAGCGGTACGATCGAGGTGCTGCTGACGGCGCCGGTGTCCTCGCTTTCGGTCGTCGTCGGCAAGTACGCGGCGACGCTGCTGACGTATGTCGCCATGTGGTCGCCGACTCTGCTCTACGTGGTGATCTTGCGGGGCACTGGGGTCGTGGATTGGCCTGTGGTCGCTGCGAGTTATCTCGGCGTTCTGCTCATCGGGGCCAGCTATCTTGCCGTCGGCACCCTGATGAGCGCGATGACGAAGAGTCAGTTGATCGCGATGTTGCTGACCACCTTGGCGCTCTTTGGCTTGTTCATTCTCGGGATCGGGGAGCGCGTCTTCGACCCGGGGCCCTTGCTCGAGGTGTGCCGCCACGTGTCGATGTTGGGGCAGCTGGAGGACTTCTCGAAGGGTGTGGTGGACTCGCGGCGTTTGGTCTTCGACCTGAGCTTGGTTTGGTTACCGCTGTTTCTGTGCGTGCGGGTGGTGGACTCTTGGAGGCTCGACTGATGGGGCGTCGAGGAGCTTGGCTGACTGCCCTCCGTTCGCCCGCGGTCATGAATCTCGCGGGCATCGTGGCGGCGTTCGTCATCTTTGCTTCGCTGAACGTGCTGGCGAGTCGCTTCTTCGAGCGCTGGGACACGACCAGTGACGGTCTGTATTCGCTTTCTCCCGTCACTATCGAGACTCTGGAAGGGCTGCGCGACGAGGTAGAGGTCGTCGTCTTTCTCAGTAGCGCCGACCCCTTGAGCTCGAGTGCGCGCTACTTGCTCGACTCGTATCGCTCGCACAGCGAACAACTGAAGGTTCGTTTCGTCGATCCCGATCGCAACCCGATGGAGTTCATCGCGCTGCAACGGGAGTACGGCATCTTCGAGGGGCGCACCGAAAATGGCCGCCTGGCGACGGAAGCGAGCATCGTCGTCGCTCGCGGTGAAAAGCGCTGGTTCATCACTACCGACGACATCATCGTTTTCGACGAAGAGAGCGGCAACGCGCGTCCACGACTGGAGGCGGTGCTGACCGAAGGCATCGTCAACGTGCTGGGGCGCGAGCGCGTGCAAGTGTGCTTCAGCCAAGGCCATCAAGAACTGGGCATCAACTCGGGTGGCCCTCAGGGTTTGGCGGAGTATCGCCGGCGCTTGCAGCAGAACAACTACGACGCGCGGGTCGTCGATCTGACGGTTGCCGATCCGAAGCGGGCACTGGATGGCTGCGACTTGGTTGCCGTCGTGGGTCCGCTCGCGACGTTTTCACCCGTAGCCGCCCGGGCCCTGCGCGATCACTTGGACGCGGGCGGCAGCGTGCTGTTGGCCGTCGGACCTTTGGTGGACGAAGAGGGCAACATCGGAGAGCCGGGACTGTCTCCGGTGCTGGGCGGGACTGGGGTGAGCTTTTCGTCGGACCTCGTATTCGAACGCAACGAGTCGTTGCGTCTGCCCGTCGGTTTTGGTGGGGAGGTCTTCTTGGCCACCCCCGAGTCGCATCCGACGACCCGCGGTTTGCTCGTCGGCAGCGACGTACGTCAGCGGGTCGTCGTGCAGTTGGTGCAGGGGTTGGAGCTCAGCCAGGAGAGCACGGTGAGCGTGCTCTTGCGCTCCAGTTCGGACTCCATCCGCGTCGGGAGCTTTCGCGGTCTGCAAGCGGGGGAGTTCGTCGATACGCCTGCGGAAAGTGAACGCAGCGAGGTGCTCGCGGTGGCTCAGGAGTTTCCGAACGCCCAGCGCCCGGGCCAGAAGAATCCGGCGCGTCTGGTCGTGATCGGCACGCCCAGCGTGCTCTGGTCCAGCACCTGGCTCGAGCCGTCGCTGCTCGGCACCCGGCGTTTCGTGGAGAATGTGACCAGTTGGCTTGCCGCGCAGCCCTCGCTCGTCAGCGTGCCCGAAAAGGCGGAGCAACCGGCAGGCTTGTTTCTGACCGACGAATCACTGGGCGAGGTTCAGCGCTACGTGTTGCTCTACGTGCCGCTTGCCGTCGCCTTGTTGGGAGCGTTCGTGATCTTGCGTCGGCGACGTCAGGTGGAGGCCGAGGTCGAGTCGCAGTCCGAGCGAGGAGGTGACGCGTGACGCCTCGGCAAGGTTCACTTCTGAGCAATTGGGTGTTGGTCGGGCTCGCACTGGCGCTCGCCGTGGCGGTGGTGGTGACGTCGCGCGCCGTGACCAGCGGTGAACGACAGAGCCGCGCGCGTCATTTGCTCACGGCTTTTCGCAGCGATGACGTCAGTCGCGTGACCTTCGAGCAGGGAGGTCAACGCTGGGTCATCGACAAGGGCACCGGTGATGGCACCCCGCGCTGGAGTTTCGTCGAACCGCTGCAGGGTGAAGCCGAGGAAGCGACGCTCGACCAGTTGCTGCGTGCCGCGCAGTTCGCCACTTGGCTGCGGCGACTCGATGGGTCGGACGTGGATCGCAAGGGGTTCGGTTTGGAGCCTCCCTCGGCTGTGCTCGGCATCGAGATGGGCACGCTCCGCTATCGCCTGGAGCTGGGCGGTCCAGCCCCGGCGCCTCCCGGCGCGCACTACGCAGCAGTGAGCGGCGAAGGGGTCGTCGATGAAGGCGTGTACGTCGTCAGCCAGAGCACTGCCGAGGATCTGAACCCCGATCCGGAAGACTTCCGCATTCGCCAGTTGATCCCCTACGCGGGCTCGGAGCTGGAGCGCCTCGAGGTGACGCTAGGCGACTCGCGTTTCGCGCTGGTTCGCCAAGGGCGTTCGGGTTTCCGTTTCGACGAGTATTTGGGGGGCGTGCGTTTGGGGCGCATCTCGACGGACCAGATGTTGCTCGCATTCTCACGTACGCGCGCGCAGCGTTTTCTTCCGCTCGAGCAGGGCGAGCAGCTGCAGGTCGCGAGCGGCGCGTTGCTCACGCTGCGGCTTCAGCCGGCGAACTCGAAGCGGCCGCCGGCGGTGGTGACGTTGGGCGCAGAGTGCCCGGAAGTGCCGTCTCAGATCGTCGCGGTGCGCTCAGAGCCGCGTCCCGCGGCCGCTTGCATCGAAGATCCGCGCCTGCACTCGATCTTCGAGCACCCCGAGTGGCTCGCCGATCGGTCGCTTCTGGACGCCTCCGTGGATGAGGTCGAGCGCCTCACGATCGCTGCGGGGGATGCCCGTTTGACGTTGGCGCGGGTGGGGGACGGTTTCGAACTGCGGGAGCCCAAGTCGGGCAAAGTCGACGCCGACGTCGCGGAGCAGCGCATGAAGGAGCTGCTCGGCGTTCGAGGTGTGCTGCTCGACTCGCGCAAGCTCGACGAAATGGGTCTGGATCCACCGTGGGCGCGTGTGACGCTCGAGCGGGCCACGAGTGATCCCGATGGGGATCGGCAAGTGATCGAGCTGAGTCGCGCCAACGCCGATGGCGAAGTCTTCGCTCGTCGTTTGGATGACGGCGCGGTCCTGCAGCTCGGTCGCTCGGTGCTGCGTCTGTTCGAACCGGACGACTCGTTGCTGCGCGGACGTCAGCTGTTGGAGCTTCAGGCGAAGGACGTGCGCCGGGTGAGCGTCGAGCACGATGGGCGTCGTTGGGTCTTGCAGCAACCTGCGCGCGGCGAGTTTGCGTTCGCCGAACCCGCGGAGTTCGAGGTGGACGCCGGGCTCGCCGTGGCGTGGGTGGACGCCGTTCGCCAGCTCGAAGTGGAGCGCTGGGTCGCGGCGCAAGACGACGGCAGCTTCGGCCTGCAAGAGCCGCGCTTGCGCTTCGTCGTCGAGGCCGCCGGAGGCGAACGGCTCGAGGTGGTCGTCGGGGGCAAGGCTTCCGGGGGCTACTACGCGCGTCGGGAGGCCGAGCCCGGCGTTTTCGTACTGTCGAGCCTGGTGGTGCGAACGCTGGAACGACTGATCATCGACCGCTCCGGTTTTCACTTCGATCCGGATCTGATGCAGAGCCTGAGCCTGCGCCACGGCGAGACGTCGCTCGAACTCGTGCGGCTCGGCAGCGAAGTCGTGCAGCAAGGTGGAAGCATCGAGCTCGCTCCGAGCCAAGTGACGGCATTGCTCGATGCGTTGGGCTCGTTGCACGCCCAGGCGGCGATGGCGTTCGACGCTGGCGCGCGCCGCTACGACTTCTCCGACCCCGTGCTCGATGTGCGCTTCACCTCGCGCATCGGTGGTGAGTCTCACGAGACGCACTATCAGATAGGTGCGGGCGATTATCACGACGACATGGCGGTTTTTTCAGCGCGTCTCGTCGGCAACCCCGTCGTCTATGCGATTCCGCGACGCCTCGTGAGCGACGTGCTCGGAGTCCTCTGAGGCAGAAACGCGGTCGCGCGTCGTCGCCCTAGGCCACGACCTTCTGGTTCGCGGCTGCTCGAATCGCGCGGCGGTAGGCGAGTGCGGTAGCCGAGGCCAGTTGCACCAGGTTCGCCTGCGCGACGGGCCGGACCCTCCGAGATGGGTCGGGGTGAGCGTAGATCAGATTGACCAAGTGGGAGCCGACGTAGACCGGGGCGACCAATGCTTCTGAAGGCGGTTCGCAATCGAGCATTTTCCACAAGCGCGAGTGAATGCGGCTGCCGGCCTCGGGCAGTGGGCCTCGGTAGGCGTCGTGTCGCTCGTGTGCCAAGTGAAAAACCGACGGAGCGCTCAGGGGGATCACGATCGACTCGAGCAGCGCTGCCGTCGCGCCTGGCGCGTACCCCTTCCAGCCGTACGCCACGCCGGACTTGACGACCAGCATGAACGCGCAAACGAAGCTCTGGGACAGATAATCCAGCACGTGTTCGGCGGCTTCGTCTCGGTCGTCGGTTGCGGCGATCGCTTCGAGCACGGCGTGCAAGTGACGCTTGCCAGCCAGTGCGCCATCGTTGAACCCGTCATCGATGCGTTGAGAGACTTGTCGCGTCGACTCGGGCGCTGAGCTGACCGACGCGGGGATGTCGCTTTGCAGCACCCCGTGGCTCTCGACCTCGCTGCAGTGGACGTCCAAGTCCCATTCGAGCTCGCATACCGGCGGGCCCGCCATGCGCACGGTCGGTGGGGCGTCGTCCTGGCTTGGGGTCCACGCGGGGGCAGGACCGCGGCGCGCTGGACGTTCCAACGACGCCGGGCTCGCTTCCGTCAACGTGACGCGCTGCTCGGCAGGCGCGGCTCGTTCCTCTCGTCGCTGGGGCGTCTCGTCGTCTGGCGCGCCGTTGGAGGTTGATGCCTCTTCCGGCGCCGCGGATGCGGCGGCCTGGGGGCGGGGCTTCAGGTTCAGGGCTTCTTGTGCCCCAGAGGGAGGCGGCGGGGGCGTCAGATAGCGCACCTCGACGTTGCGCCGACGCGGTGTCGGACCGCGTTGGGGGTCGCCGGCTGGCCTCGCCCGTCTCTCGGCGTCGGGGCCGGGATTGGCACTCGCCTCGGCAGCGTCCGGCGAAACGACGCGGATGAAGAAACGTTGGGGGCGCGTGATGCCGTAGTGCTGCTCCAGCAGTGCGGCGATGCGAAGTTCGGCTGCGGCCACGGGCTCGACTCGAGCGCCGATCAGCATGCCCAGTTCGTCGGCGGCTCGCAGATTTCCCGGATCCGTCATCGCAACGCGAATCGTCTTGGCGCGATGTGGGTCCCAAGATATCGGAATCGCCCGGTACATGCGGGCGGCCCGTTGCGGCAGCCGCTGAACCAGCTCATCGGAGAGGTGGCGCAGATCGTCGCAGCTCACCCAAGGTACCCCGTGTTGTTGGCCCAGGGCCTGGCTCAACTGATCTTCGGTGATCATGCCGAGCTCGATCAGGTTCGTCCCGAGGCGTCCCTCGAACTGCAGTTGTGCATCGAGGGCCCTGCTCAACTGAGAGGCCTCCAACAAGCCAGCGCTGACCAACAGCGAACCGAGGCGGGGTCGGGTGCTCACGGACACTTTGAGTATCCGATCGATTCTCGCCCCAAGCAGGCTCATTACGGCAGCCAGCGCGCGAGGCTTTGGGTTTTTCGCCCCAGTGTCCGTCGTCGAGGCTCGGTGTGCCGCGCCGGCATCGAGGTGTATCGTTCTGACCTGTCTGGTTCCGAGATGGGCGCTTCGAGGGAGGACGTCAGCAAGCTGGCTGCGCTAGCCCCGAGTGCGGTCCTCGCCCCAAAGGTGGTTGCGCCTGCCCACAGCGCGGTCCTCGCCCGAGCAGACTCACAGCTTTGCCTCTGCCCGCTCGCGCGATCGACCCGAGCGCGGCCGTACTACCGCCTGCATCAACTTTTTCGACGCTGGGTCGCGGTTTCGCTCCAATTCCGGAATTGTTGTAGGACGGGCAGCGGTCACCTGGCACGAAAGACTCTACGGTTCACGAACGTGGCCGGGCGCTGCCTGACGTGGGACGGGTTGGCTACTGCCCGCAGAGAGCGACGGTTTGAACGGCACCATTCACCAGTTCTTAGCTTCATCGTTGGCCATTGCTGCTGTGTTCGCATGCACGGGCACCGGGGGCGATGAGTCATCCGATCCGGGCGCCGCGGAAAGCGATGAGCTGGAAGTCTCCGACGACTTCATTCCTGACGCCGGTGCGCTTCCTGACGTGCCAGAGGACACGCTGGACTTGGATGCCAGCGCCTCGTTGGTGCTCGATCCGAACGGCACGACACCCCTGGCTGCAGAATTGAGCGTTAGCTTCACGGGCGACGCGACGGTGGAAGTCTTCGTGGAAGGTGAGGCCGATTGGTACCTCACCCGTGAGGGGAGCGCCGAGGTGGTGTTGCCGGTGCTGGGATTCAAACCCGAGGAAGAGTACTCCGTCACGGTCGCCGTCACGACGGACTCGGGCAGCGAGGTACTCGAACCACTGAGCGTCGAGACGGGTCCGCTGCCGAGTGACTTCCCGGTGATGGAACTGCTGCGCTCCAAACCCGCCCGTATGGCTCCCGGACACACCCTACTCAACGTGCAGCAGATGGCGGACTATCTTCTCGTCGTCGATTCCGTCGGAGAGGTGCTCTGGTACCACCCGACGATTGGGATGTCGGGCGATGCGCGCATCTTGCCCAACGGCAACATCCTGTTGATGGAGGGCGGCGTGATCACGGAGTTGACCTTCCTCGGTGAGGTCGTTCGTCGTCTATCCGTCGTGGAGCCGAGCGACGTCGAGTATCACCACGCCGTGACACCCACCGGCGACGGTAACCTCTTGAGCTTGGTTCAGCGCATCGGACCTGTCGATAACTTTCGCACGGACTACTTCGACCCAACTCTGCGCGATACCGTCGAGGTGACGGGGGATGGGATCGTCGAACTCGATGCGGAGGGCAACGTGCTGCACCGCACGTTGCTGCGCGAGATCTTGGACTTCGACCGTCTGGGCTATGACTCCCTAGCCAGCCACGCGAGGCTCGAGACGAGCAACGACTGGGTACACTCGAACGCCGTCATTCCGGCGGATGACGGGCAGAGCATCATCGCCTCTTCTCGTCACCAAGATGCGGTGTACAAGCTCACGCGAGACACGCACGAACTCGTGTGGTTGCTGGCCAATCATCACGGCTGGGGTGAAGACTGGCAACCGTACTTGCTGACGCCGGCGGGTGCGGCCGACGGAGAGGAGTTCCAATGGCCCTATCACCAGCACGCGCCGGAGCTCACTGCGTCCGGATCCCTGCTCGTGTTCGACAACGGCAACTATCGTGCGAGTCCGGGTGACGGCAAGACACCACTTGCGTGGGAGGAGACCTACTCGCGGGCGGTCGAGTATCGCATCGACGAGGATGCCATGACCATCGAGCAGGTCTGGCAGTACGTCTACCCTGACGCCCGCCTGTACTCGGTCGCAGTCGGAGACGCGGATCTGCAAGAGCAGAGCAACAACGTCCTCCTCGTCTACGGCGGACTGCTCGGGGTCGACGCGGTGACCTCCGCCGACATGGGGCGCGGCTACTTCCAAGCGCGCGTGATCGAGATCGACCGCGACGCCGAGGACGAGGTCGTGTTCGAGCTCGACGTGCATTCGACCGATCCCGACGGCCCGGGCTGGATCGTTTATCGTGCCGAACGTATCGATCCGATCCGCTGAAGGCCCCAGCGCGGGTATTGGGCGTGGTCGTGTGCGTGCGCCTTGGTCGTGGAGCGTGCGATGTCCCGCGAAACGTGCCGGATCTGGTCGAACCAGCCTGTACGAAGACCGAATGTGGAAGCAGCGCCGTGGATTTGGCGTTGAAAGCGAGGCGGCCTCGGCGTAAACCGCGCCACCCGCGCAGCGTCCTCCTGCTGGACGCGTCACCAAGAGAACCCTGATGGGAAGCATCGTCTGCAAATTCGGAGGAACCAGCTTGGCCGACGCCGGCCAGCTGCGAAAGGTCGAGAACATCGTTCGTGCCGACGCGCGACGTCGCATCATCGTGCCGTCAGCGCCCGGGCGCCGCACGAACGACGAGCCCAAGATCACCGATCTGCTCTACCTGTGCCACGAGATGGCCACGATGCACGCTGACTATTTGGCTCCGTTCGCGATGATCCGTGAGCGCTTCCTGGGCATCCAGAGCGAGCTCGGGCTCGACGTCGGTCTGGCGGAGGAGCTCGACCGTTTTCACGCTCAGCTAGCTGAAGGCGTGAGCAGTGACTTCGCCGCTTCTCGAGGCGAGTGCTTCAACGGTATGGTGATCGCAAAGCTGCTGGATGCAGAGTTCGTCGACCCCACGCAGTACCTTCGCATCAACGCCAACGGCAGTGTGGATTCGGCTAGCTACGAGCGGCTGGCGGAGGCTTTCGCGGATCCTGGGCGCCGCTACGTCATGCCCGGCTTCTATGGCAGCGATCACCACGGGCGTCTGAAGACATTCTCACGCGGCGGGTCCGACATTTCTGGCGCCATTGCGGCTCGCGCAGCGGGCGCCGAGCTGTACGAAAACTGGACGGACGTTCCCGGCTTGCTGATGGCCGACCCGCGCATCGTCCCGCATCCGAGCCCCATGGTCGAGGTGACCTATCGCGAGATCCGGGAGCTGTCGTACATGGGGGCGGCTGTTTTCCACGACGAGGCCATCCTGCCGGTACGTGAGGTCGGGATCCCGATCTGCATCAAGAACACCAACGACCCCGACGCTCCCGGCACGCGTATCGTCACCAAGTTGAGCCCGGAGATCGAGAAGTCGACGGAGATCGCAGGCATCGCCGGCAAGAAGGGGTTCAGCATGGTGTGCCTGGACAAGAGCCTCATGAACAAGGAGGTGGGCTTCGCCTACCGCTTGCTCGGGGTGTTCGAGCGCCGGCGCATCAGTGTCGAGCACTGTCCTTCCAGCATCGACGGTATCAACGTGATCGTGGACGCCGCCGAACTCGGTGAGCAGACGGATGCGGTCATCGACGAGATCCGGCGCGTGCTCGAACCCGACCGCATCGAAGTCGAGGCAGATCTCGCTCTGATCGCCATCGTGGGCGAGGGCATGGCCCGCAGCGTCGGTATCGCCGCGAAGGTGTTCAACGCCCTCAGCACCGCGGGCGTGAACATCCGTGTGATCAATCAGGGCGCGAGCGAGCTGAACATCATCGTCGGTGTGGCGCCGGACGACTTCGCCGCGGCCGTGCGCGCTCTGTATGCTGCGTTCATCGGCAGCGCTCGGCACTCCGAGGGCCCGCCCGCGCTGAGCTGAGAATCTCGGTTGCTGGTTTGGGAGGCCGCCGTCAATTGGGCGCCAAAGCCGACAGCAAGTTGTTCAGCCAGTGCAACACGATGCATGGCCAAATCGATCGGGTGCGCACGAACAACATGCCCAGCACCAGGCTGATCAGAAACACTCCCGCGCTGTTGCGCCAAAACGGATCGCCCATGCCTTGGGTGTAAATCCACCACGGCCAGTGTAGCCCCACGAACAACACACTGGCCGTGATGTTGGCGAGCCATGCCCTGAGGCGACCAGCGGTATCCGTCGGTCCTGCTTCACGTTTGGCACGCAACAACGCCAACAGCTCCGCGAGAATGACACCGCGGAATATCAGCTCTTCGAACAGCGGCGCCGTGGGGAATTGGAGTTCGAAGCTGGAAAGCAGCTTCAGCCACACTTCAGCGGGCGGAATCGCGAGCTTGCGTGCGACATCCAGGCTCACCGCCAGAGTTGCCAGGGTGATGATACCGGCGGCGATGCCCCAATGCTTGCTCGTCGGAGGCGCGTTCAGCCGTAGAGGCTCCAGTGCGCGCTTGCCGTGCATCCACCACAAGTAGATAGCCGAAGGGATCACCCAAAGCACGAGGCGAACGCCGACGGCTCGTGCCAAGTGCAGCGGCCCCTCCACCGGCTCGAGTCGCGGTAAGATCATCGTCGACCACAACGTCCAGCCGAGGAAGAGCACTGCGGTGAGCAACATCAGCCCCCGCGAACGGGTCAGCGCGCGTTTGGGCCGGAGTTCGGGTGGCACGCTCTCCGGACTGTCGTTGGGGGACCACGCGCTAACCTTCATCTTTGCGTGTTCTCGCTGTAGCCGCCGACTCCAGTTTCAACAAGTGACGTTTGCGCTCGAGGCCCCAACGATAACCACCCAACGCACCGTCTGAGCGAATCACACGATGACACGGGATCACCAGCGAGACGGCGTTCTGGCCGCAGGCGTTGGCCACCGCACGGACGGCGCTCGGACGGTGGATGCCGGCGGCGACTTCTGCATAGGTGCGGGTCTGCCCATAGGGGATCTGGCTGAGGTAGTTCCAGACCAGCGTTTGAAACGCGGTGCCCTGTACGTCGAGAGGCAGTGGCAGTTGACGGCTCAGTCCCGAGAGGTAGTCGTCGAGCAAGTGGCGCCAGAGTTCGAGCTGCTCGTTGCTCTCCGACTGCATCTCGCTGATCGTCGCACGCGGGAAACGTACATGCAGGTCCGAGACGAGCTCGCGGCAATCGCTGCCCAAGGATAGGAAGCATAGGCCGCGATCGGTCGCTCCAAGCACCACCTGCCCCAACTGGGTTTCCAGCGTCGCCCAGCTGATCGCGACTCCTTTGCCGCCGCGCCGAAACTGCCCCGGTGTCATGCCCAAACGTTCGGCGCTCTTTTCGTAGGCCCGGCTGCCCGAGCCGTATCCCGCGGAGTAGACGGCACTCGTGACGCTGGACTCGCTTCGCAAGCGTTCCTGAAACGCGTGGTTGCGACAGGCGGCGTGGTACTGCGATGGGCTGAGGCCGACGAGCTCCTTGAAGCGACGTTGCAGATGATGCGGGCTCCAGTTGGCTCGTTTGGCCAAATCGTGGAGGGTGATGGGTTCGTCGGCGTGGCGCTCGATGTACAGCTGCAGCTCACGGACGGTTTCGGCTCCAGTGCTGGCTCGTGTTTGACCCACGTGCGGCAGCATGACGCTGCCCACTTCTCGGATCCATCCGAACCTTGCGCCCGAATGTGAGAACATCTCCCGATCGAGACGGGCTAGGGTTCGGAGCCGGCGCCAGGAGTCGCTTCTCAGTGGAGGTTCCGGAGTAGCGTTCAGCAACCGCCCGTGGGCTCTCGTTCGATGCGGCTCGAGTCACGCGCGACGCCTGACGTGCAGCAAAGAGCTCATCAGCCCCGACTCGTGCTGCTCAGCGCTCAGAATGCGTGCGATCTGCAAGGCCTGTGGGGTATTTCTTTTGGGCTTCCGGCGGGATTGTCGCCCGTCCGCCATTGAAAAAAACCGACGGTACTGCGGGGTGGGTACATTCCCCGGTCCGTCGACCTCAGTTCAGCGGTGTGGTAAGCCATTTCGGCACGAGGCGGTACATTTCATGGCAACGTTTCCCGAATTGTGGGCCTTAGACGAAGCGCTTCGCCCAAGGGTAGCAGCGAGCCCTCGAATCAACCTAGGAGCAGTAAGTTACATGCGTCGGTATTTCTCGAAGAGCACAGCAGCCGTGGTGCTGCTGGGTTTCAGTTTGGCAGCCTGCGACCACCTGCCCCCTCCCAGTGACGGCAGTGGCACGGGATCTCAGGCGGCCACGGAAGGCGCCGGCAGTGGGCCGGAAACGACGTATACCCCAGAGACGTGGCCGGCGCCGGCCACGCCACCGCCGGGAGATGGAGTCCTCTGCGAGCCGGAGACGTACAGCGACAAGTACTCGCCCGGCTACACCCAGGATCCAGCGATTCTGGAGGAGGTTCAGAACATCATCGGCACCATGACCATCGATCAGAAGGTGGTGCAGATCACCGGTATCGGTGCTCCGAACTACGACGATGGCAACCGCTGGGAAGACATCCAGCGCTCACGAGACGATGAAGTGGCCGGCATCAAGGGCCACCAGTGGCGTGATGGCCCTCACGGTCTGAACTTGGAGTCTGGCCTCGGGCGTCGCGACTGGCTCAACTACGCGACGTCGTTCCCCACGAGCGTCGCTCAAGGCGCGACCTTCGATCTCGACGTCGTCTACCGCATGGGTGAGGCGTCGGGGGATGAAACGGTGGCAGCTGGCAACACCGTGCTACTCGGGCCGTGCATGAACATCTTGCGACACCCGTTTTGGGGTCGAGCACAAGAGACGTTCGGAGAAGATAGCTACCACTTGGGTCGCATCGCCTCTGCCTACACGGCAGGTCTGCAGCAGTTCATCAGCGGCTGCGCCAAGCACTATGCGGCCAACAACATCGAGATCAATCGCTTCAATCTCAACGCCGCGATGGACGAACAGACCTTGCGTGAAGTCTACGCTCGGCATTTCGAGATGGTCGTCAAAGATGGCGGCGTGGGCTGCATCATGGCGGCCTACAACGCCGTCAACGGCAAGAAATCGACGCAGAACAAGCACCTGCTGACGGAGATCCTCAGGGACGACTTCGGTTTCAAGGGGTTCGTCTTGACGGACTGGTGGGCGATGCCTGGTGCAAACAACGGTCAAGGACCAGTCAACCCGCCCGACGACAAGATCAACGCGGCGGAGGCCTTGGCCGCTGGTCTCGACGTGGAGGTTCCGTGGGCGATCAACTATGACGCCATCCCCTCCATCGTGTCAGACGGCACCATCGACGTCTCTCTGGTCAACAGGGCGGTGGGGCGCGTGTTGGAGCAGAAGCTGCGATTCAACACCATGTGGCTGGGAGAGCCCGTCGGCCTGAAGACGCCGATAACCCAAGAGGTAGACCACGCCATCGTCGGCAACGAGGAACACGTCGCCATCGCCCAAGAGATGGCCGAGAAGTCGATGGTGCTGCTCAAGAACGACGGCGACACTCTTCCCATCCCGGGGAGTGCAACGAAGGTCGCCGTCGTCGGTGCGCAGATCGAGTACAACGTCCGGAGCGACAACCCCCCGACCAAGATATTCGACTTCGCCCGAGACGCAGCTCTCGGCGACCGCGGCAGTAGTCGTGTGCGCCCGCATCCGGAGATGACCCTCGGGCCTCTGGACGGTATCACCGCTGCGGCTCCTGCAGGTGTCGAAGTCGTCGGCGGAAACGACGCGTCCGTCGCTGAAGATGCGGACTTCGTGGTCGTCGTCGTCGGTTTGACGGCAGGGGACGAAGGAGAAGAGTACACGGGTGCCGGTGATCGCGAGTCGCTGGCGTTGGGCGAAGCGCAGGACGCATTGGTTCAGAGCGTGGTCGCACTGGGCAAGCCGATGGTCGTCGTGATCGAAGCTGGTGCCGTCGTGTCGATGCCTTGGCTCGACCAGGTGCAGGCTGTGGTGATGGCGTGGTACCCAGGCATGGTCGGAGGCGCGGCGATGGGTCGACTGTTGTTCGGAGACACGAACTTCTCGGGACGTTTGCCCGTCACGTGGCCCAAAGACGTCAGTCAGTTCCCCACGTTCAACGAGGGGCCGACGACCAACATGGACTACTACATCGGTTACCGTCGTTTCGACGTCACGGGCGCGACACCGCTGTTCGCGTTCGGGCACGGGCTGTCGTACACCACGTTCGACTACACCCGGGTGGAAGCCCCCTGCCAGGTTTATCCCAAAGACGGCGTGATCCAGCTCGAGGTCGACATCACCAACTCCGGTGCCGTGGCTGGGGATGAAGTCGTTCAGGTCTACGCTTCGTACCCAGAAACACGCGCTGAACGGCGCTCCGTCAAGGAGCTCAAGGCCTTCTACCGCGTTAGCCTGGAAGCAGGAGAGGCCAAGACGGTCACCATTCCGATTCGCGTCAACGATCTAAAGTTCTGGGCTGGTGGAAGTAAGGGCTTCTGGCTTGTCGAAAGCGGACCGGTTTTGCTACAGGTTGGGCCCAGCTCGGACCAGTTGCTGCAGTCGGTTCAGGTACACATTCAGTAAGCAGTCAACTGCTCAGACTTCGGGAACGACATGAAGAAGATAAACAGTGGGGCCCTGCGAGGGCCCATGCTCTGGTCTATATTCGCGGGGACGTTTGCACTGACCCTATTTACCACCGGCATTGCTCAGGCACAGCCTGAGAGTGATGATCCAGCAGCGGCTCCCGGCGCGGAAACCGAGGCGTCCGGAGCGAGCGACCCTGCGACGGACGCCGAGCCGGCAGATGCCGCAGAGACCAGCGATGCCGCAGAGACCAGCGATGCCGAACCAACCGCTGAACCAGAACCTGAGTCCGTCGCCAGCGACGACGGGGCAGAGACTGCCGAGGCTTCCGCTTCTGCATCGTTGTCGCTCGGAGGAGGCTCCGCGGACGCCAGCGCCGAGGCCAACGGCGCTGATGTCGATGACGACTCGGGCGACGATGAAGATGCCGCGCCGAGCGACGACGCTGACCGCGGTTTTCCCGCTTTCGGGCTCGAACGGCTTCCGGCCAGTGCATTTCCAACCCACCCCGTGCGAGGCATCCCCGGCGGTTCGTTGATGTGGACGATGAATGGGCTGCAGTGGCCCCACATGCCGATGAGAGAAGGAAAGCCTGCGGTTCGGATCGGCTTTTCCGGCTACGGCTTCGTCGACTCGGCCTATCGTGCCGTCGAAACGGGCCTGGGCACGGAGCCCAACACCAACGAGGTTCGTCAACAGGGGCGTTTCGTGCTGCGCACGACGCCCGTCTACAACATCGACCAAGATTGGTTCGTGCAGGGTCAAATCGAGTACGTCGCCAATGGTGACCAGACTCGAACCGAGACCTACGTGGATATCGACGACGCGTGGATCCGCGTCGGTATGTGGGACAAGTTCGACGTCCAGGTCGGTCGCATGCAAGGCTGGGAAGTCTATCACTTCGGCATGGGTCTGGACTGGGCGACCTTCGAGCGTGATGGTGCCAACAGTACCTCCAACACTGCGGAACAAGCCTATGTCGTGACGGACATGTGGGACCGGTCGCTGAGTACCGGCAGCCTCACGGCCCACTACTACCCGACCGAGTGGGCGCGTCTCGAGTTGCAGAGTCGCTATGGTACTTCAGGAACGGGTACGGACATCGGCGTTCGCCCGGTGGCCATCCTCGACTTCGGCTTTGCGAAGCTCAAGGTCGGTGGTGAGCGCAGAACGCAGCCATCCATCCGCGAGGATACGGATGCTGCCATCGAGACGCAGGGCTACGGTGCCGCGGCGATGGGCGTCATCTACCCGTACCTCGAGTTCGGTGGTGGTTTTGGCGTACGTGTTCGCGACAAGTTCGACCAGGACGGAGGTCGCGATGCGCTCGGCAGTGACGACACCCTGAGCTACGGCGGCTTCCTCAACGCTCGCATCATCGAGGACCTTTTGGTGGGCGGTGGCCTCCTCAACACCGAGCTGGAAAACCTCAACGTAGACGCGAATGGCGATCCCGATCGCCGAACGCACCTGCAGTTCTACGGGGCGCTGCAGTACGTGCTGTGGGACTCGCTGTACATCAAGTACGTCTTCTCTCGTGCTGAAGCCTTCTTTCACCGACGTGACGAGGGCGGGGGCTCGGCGGATTTCACGAACGTGTCGAACAGCCACCGTCTGCGCTTCCAGCTCTACTACTGAGCCGGGACGGAGAACGCTCGAAGCCGCGCGGCGCACCAGCTGCGCGGCTTCGTTCGTATCGGGCAGCTGCACTACTTCGACGCGTCCGTCGCCGAGGCCCAAGCGTGGGCGTCGGCCTCGGTCAGGAACGCGCGGGCATTGAGCTTGCCCTCTCTCGAGAAGCGTTGGATCTGCATCACTCCGGCTTGCGTGCCGACGATGAACGCGATGCGACGGAACCCGGATAGCGCTCGGTCGCGTAGCGGCGCGAACACCTGTTCGAACTGGGCATCGTTGCGACCGCTCGACTGACGGAGGTCGATCACTACCGACGTCTTTCGCGTCGGCAGTGACTGCATCGTCTGGGCGAAGGACGTCATATCTTCCTGAATCGCGGCAGGGGACGGCCAGGAGTTGGGCGAACGCACTACGGTGGCTAGCGACTCTCGACGGTCGTATTCGACGCAGTGATACTCTGATTCGAAGATCCGTCGACTCACGCTGGTCCCTTGATACTCGCTTGCTGGTTTCGATTCTGCGCGCGATTGTTGGCGGGAGCTGGCAGAATCTGGGCGCTACCGAACATCCGTTCAGACTTTCAGCTCGACCAGCTCCAGCGCAACCCGAACTCGAATTCGCCTCCCGTCAATCCCAAGTAGTCCGGACTGGCGATGACTGGCAACATCGATAAGCGCAGGCCCACGTCGTCGAACAGTCGCCAGCGGGCCAGTATGCCCGCCCGCCAAACGTTGGCGTCGCGTCCCGGTATTGCCACGAGTTCGCCCACGGCTCCGACGGCGAGCCCTTCGACGCTCGTCACTGGCAATCCCAATCCCAGTCGCTGCCGAAATACCCAACTCGGATCCGTCACCACGCCGATGGTTTCCAGGAAGAGGTAGCGATCGGTCCTGACGCCGAGCAAGTGAATGAATTCACTCTCGCTGAGGATGAACACCCCGACGATGGGAATCGTGAGGGTCAGCTCGGTGGAGCTGGCCGCGTAGTGCACGTTTTGTTCGTCGAGGTTTCGTTCAGCCTGAGCCCGCGTGTAGGAATCGCGAATCGGCAACAGGGAGCGAGCGAAGCCGAGAGTGTAGAGCAGACCGCTTCGGAGGTTAGCGAAAGGTGTCGCCAAACGGACCCCCCCATAGCCGCCGACGAAGGTATTGGATGCTTGTGGGTTCAAGTCGACGCCCGCCCACGTGTCGAAGGGGCGGCCGTAGCCAGCGCTCAGCCGGGGGCGGAAGAACTTGTACCCGAGGTCGATCGTCGTCGCCACGAACGTGCGGGGAGGACCACCACCCAATGGAGTCTGGGAAAAGAGGGTGGTCGCCTGTCGGGCGTGGGCCAATTCAGTGCTGGTTTGCGGTGCTTCGTCGTGCGGGGACGCGGTGTTTGTATCCGGTGCAGCGGGCGTCGCGGCTTGTGGCGTCGAAGTCACGTCGGTTGGACTCGAGAACGCCGGCGCGCCCACTGTCGACAGCGACAGCCACGTCGAGATGACGGTAATCAGACGCACTGTCCTCGGGGCGTGACCGATTGCTCGCCAGCCATCTGAACGGCGAGGCCCCGTCGAGCTGCGCACTAGAAGACCCCCGTCGCAACGATGCCGTTGCTCGTTGGGGAGATCGTTACGCCAGCGCCGCCACCGCCCAGTGAAGTCGGCTGTCCGTGGCGGAAGTGAAGCCACGGCACCAGCAGACCGATGGCCGTGCCCACGGCTGCCCCCACGGCGATGTCGCTGGTGTAGTGCTGGTCTGCCACGACACGAAGCACTGCCGTCGTCGCCGCCAGCGAATAGCCGACGGCACACGGCGCCCAGCGCGCGCCGCCACCCAAAAGAGGGAGGTAGTGGTGATAGACGCACGTGACCGAGGCCGCGGCGAACGAGGAACTGGCGTGCCCGCTGAAGTGGCTGAAATAGCGACTTCGGTTGTAACAATCCCAGGTGTCGTTGGGCAGTCCGTCGCCGCAGCGACGCCCGAAAGGGCGTTGCCGTCCTACTGCGGCCTTGGTGATCGACGCTGCTGCTGCGGTGAGCGCCGCGGCTTCGAGGTAGATCCAAGTCAGCTGCCCTCCCACCTCCGGGCTGTCGCGGTACCAGGTGGCGTTGACCAAGGAGTCCCCCATCACCGGGTACGCCGCGATGATGGCGACCAGGACGTCGCTCGTGTCGCGCGCCAGCAGCCGTCCACGACGCGTATCAGCGCGCAGCGTGTCGCGCGCCGCCTCGTCGAATTGCAGGCTGCTGGTGGCCGGCGTGTTCACGTCCGGTCCCACGGCGAAGGCGGCGATCGAAACCGCTGCCGCGCCGCCGGTCAACACGTACTCCCAGGCACCGACCTTGGGCCAGGCGGGGTTCCACTGCAGTGCTGCGCCAGCCCCCAGGTGGTAGGTGGAGTCACTGGCGTCGTCATCGAGCGTGAGCGCCCGCGATTGTGCGATTGCGGGTTGGGCGAGCAACGCCACGCACAGCGCCGTGGTGAGGAGAAGAGCGTTACGCAAGGGGTGGGGCAAGACTGCTGGGTTTTCCTGTTACACTCGAGGCCGGAGCTGATGGACGAATTGCGACTTTTCTACGCAGTGCCGCTGCCCGAGGCGACACGGCAACGGGTTGCGGAAAGAAGCGGCCAACTCCGGGCTCGAGCTAAGGAGCTTGGCATCCGTGCGCGCTGGGTGGGCGAGAAAAAACTGCATTTGACTCTTCGTTTCCTCGGAAACCAGCCGGGTGAGCGAGTGGGGGCGCTGCAAGCTGCCCTGCAGCACGCGGCGCTCGGTCAGGAGGTTCCGCGGCTGCGTTTGGAAGAGCTCACGACCTTCGGACCGCCGGCTCGAGCCCGGGTACTGTTCGCGGCCGTGGGCGGCGAGGTCCAGCGGTTGGGCCTGCTGTTGGCCAGGTTGGAGCCAGAATTGGAGGCAGTGGGGGTGTCGAGAGAGCCGCGCCCGTTCGTTCCGCACCTCACGCTGGCTCGGCTGTTGCCCCAGCGTGCTCTGGAGTCCTTGCTGCTCGAAGCGGCGTCTTTCGACGAGGAGTGGGCCGCTGAGCGCGTGGTCCTCTACCGAAGCGTCCTGGGCCCCGCAGGAGCGACTCATCAGAGTCTGTTCGAGGTGCCGCTTTCGCCATGCTAGTTCTCTGGCGCATGGCATCGTTGATGCGACAGTTTGTACTGGCTGCGGTAGTCCTGTGGGCGCCGACCTGGCTATCCTGCTCACATCCCGCCGTGCAGGAGCGGACCCCTAGACCCCCAAACCCCCGAGCAGAGGCAACGGCCAAAGCCATGACCAGCACCGATCACGTCGAGACGATCCACGGGGTGGAAGTGCACGACCCGTTCCGATGGTTGGAGGACTTCGACGACCCCAAGGTGCGGCGTTGGGTGGAGGAACAAGACGCGCTCGCTCGCCAGCGCCTCGATCGCATCCCGGAGCGCGCGGCCATCGCCGAGCGCCTGGCAGAGGTCCTCTACGTCGAACAACGCTCGGTCCCGATCAAGCGACGCATCTCTCGAAGGGGCGAGACAGAGCGCTGGCGGTACTTCTACAGCGTCAAGGCAGCTGACCAAGAGAAGGCTGTTCACTACGTGAGCGATGGCAAGGACGGGCCGGCACGGGTGCTGCTCGACCCGCACACCATGTCCGACGACGGCTCGTTGAGCATCGGTGGTGTGTATCCGAATGAAGACGGCTCGCTGGTGGCCTATCTGGAGAAGCCAAACAACGCGGACTACTCCAACCTCAAGCTGCTCGACGTCGCTTCCGGGCGCTTGCTCATGAACGACACCATCGAGGGCGTGCGTTACACCGCGCCGAGTTGGCTGCCCGACGGGAGCGGCTTCTACTACACGTGGACGCCCAACGACTCGAGCACGCCGCCCGAGGAGATACTCGCCCACGGGGAGGTCCGCTTTCACCGTCTCGGGACCGATCCAGCCACGGATGCGGTCGTCCGTGGGGCGAGCGGGGACCCTTCCGTCTTGGTCGGTGCCTACGTTTCAGACGATGGCAAGTACCTGCTCGCTTTCGAGCGCAAGGGGTGGAGCAGAGCAGAGGTCTACATTCAGTTCCTCGAGCGCGAGGGCAACGAGTTCGTTCCTCTGGTGACTGGGAAGGAGGCGCTCTATTCCGTCGAGGCCTATGGCGACGAGTTCTACATTCTGACCAACGAAGGGGCGCCGCACTACCGCGTATTCAAGGCCTCCGCCGAACACCTCGGACGGGAACACTGGCAAGAGCTCGTGCCCGAAGACCCCGAGAGCGTGATCGACGAGCTGAACGTCGTGGGGCGGCACCTGGTCTTGAGCCGGCTGCGCCATGCTACCACGCAATTGGAGGTGCGACGGCTCGACGGCAGCTTGTTGCGAGAGGTCGAACTGCCCGGTCTCGGTGTGGCCTCGACGTTGATTGGTCGTCAGGATTCGGACGAGGCTTACTTCTCCTACGCCTCGTTCACCCATCCAACGGAGATATTCGAAACCAGTGTGACGCGCGGCGGTCGCTCGCTCGTGTCTCGCGTGCAGGTACCGGTTCAGCCCGAGCGTTTCGAGGTCAAACAGGTCCACTACCCGTCGAAAGATGGAACGCAGATATCGATGTTCATCGTTCACGACAAGAAGCTCGTGCTCGATGGCTCGAACCCAACCCGCCTGTACGGCTACGGTGGGTTCAACGCGTCGATGACACCGAGCTTCGCGGCCTCGGTGTTCCCGTGGCTCGAACGCGGGGGCGTGTTCGCGATGCCGAACTTGCGTGGTGGTGGTGAGTACGGCGAAGAGTGGCATCGAGCAGGCATGCTGCAGAACAAGCAGAACGTCTTCGATGATTTCATCGCTGCTGCGGAGTACCTGATCGAACAGGGCTACACGAGCGTCGAACACCTCGGCATCAGCGGCGGCTCGAATGGCGGCTTGCTCGTCGGGGCGGCCATGACCCAGCGCCCGGACCTCTTCGAGGCGGTCAGCTGCGCCGTGCCCGTGCTCGACATGGTGCGCTACCACGAGGTCGGTTTGGGCAAAGCTTGGATCCCGGAGTACGGGGATCCTGACGACCCAGAACACTTCCGGTTTCTGTTCCGCTACTCACCGTACCATCGGGTCACGGCTGGGACTCGCTATCCGGCGTTGCTCGTGCTCGCGGCGGACACCGACGATCGGGTCGATCCCATGCACGCGCGCAAGTTCACGGCTGCGGTGCAGGCAGCGAGCACGCGCGACGAACCGAAAGCGTTGCTGCGAGTGGAGCGCAATGCCGGCCACGGGGGGGCAGACCTGCGTCGTTCTGCCATTGCGCGTCTGGCCGACGAGTACGCCTTCTTGTGGGAGCAACTCACCCGCTGAGCGCCGCCGCTCCGGTTCGCTCACGACCCGCAGTCGGCCCGGGACGGATGGCTATCCCAGTTTGGACAGCAGGTGTCCCATGCGGTCGCGTTTGACTTCCAGATACTCGCGAGAGTGCTCGCACACCCCTACCTCGAGGGGAATGCGACCCAGCGTGCTGACCTGCTCACCGCTCATGCTGCGCAGCTTCTCGGGATTGTTGGTCAGTAGCTCGATACTGCGGATGCCCAAGTCTTCGAGGATCATTTCCGCGACGTCGTAGCGGCGGGCATCCACCGGCAAGTTGAGACGTCGATTGGCCTCAATCGTATCCGCGCCTCGCTCCTGAAGTGCATAAGCGCGGATCTTGTTCGCGAGGCCGATACCGCGGCCCTCTTGCCGCATGTAGACGATGCAACCGCGGCCCTGGTCCTGGATGTAGCGCTGAGCCGCGCCGAGTTGTGCCCGGCAGTCGCACTTCAACGATGCGAACGTCTCTCCCGTCAGGCACTCCGAATGAATGCGTACGGGTAAACGCTCCGCACCCTCCACGTCACCCACCACCAAAGCGAGGTACTCGCGGCTCAAGCTGGGGTGCGCTTCCGGGTCGACGACGTTGTAGACCACGACGCGAAACGAGCCGAATTCGGTCGGGAGTGTGGTTTCTGCCGCGCGTTCGATGCTGGCAGGTCGCGGGGGGACTTCGCCAACTTCGCGCAGCTCTGCCGATCCGGAGTTGGAAGAGACCGATCTGGCTATCGAGTTCGTCATGAGGAGCTAGTCTCTGCAGAGCAGATACCATGCGGATCTGGGGCCGCGTCGCCTTTGTGGCAAATGCGCATCTAGAGGATTTTTCGACCCAAATCGACCCAATTGCCAGCACAGAGTTGATGAAGACATCCGTAGCTCCTGCAGGGCTTTTTGACGGGAGTCACGTGCAGTAGTGGCTTTTTTCTGTGCATTCCCTGCTCGATCGTCGCGCTAAACTGCTCCAGCCTCGGAGAAACACGTCGCCGAACACGAAATGAGTCCAGCTCTCCCCCAATCCGCCGCGATCTTCGCCGATCCGTGGCAGCTCATACTCGCCATGAGTACGGCCGGCCCTGCCGATCGGGGGTGGGTCTTTCAGACGGAGGGTGGTCGGTTCGAAGTCTACAAGGACGAAACGCCCCGAGGGTGGGCGGCCACGGCGCCAGTTCCTCCCGCTGCAGCGCGAATGCTCGACCTCTACGTGCCGTTACTTGGAGCGTCGAACGCACCGTACGTGCTCGCGCACTTGGGTCAGAGCATCGATGGCTACGTCGCCGGCGCCGATGGCGAATCACGCACGCTCAACGGCCAAGAGAACATCATGCACTTGCACCGGCTACGCGCTTTGTTCGACGTGGTGTTGGTGGGCTGCAACACGGCCGGTGTGGACAACCCCCGCCTCACGACGCGGCTCGTTGCCGGCGAGAACCCGACCCGGGTGATCGTCGATCCGCAGCTGAAGTGCGAACGTGACTTGGGCTTGTTCACCGATGGGGCGGCACCAACCATACTCTGCTGCGCGGCTGACGCCCCCGAGCGCACCTATCCTTCGGGCGTGGACGTGCTCCGTTTGCAGCAGACCCAGGACCACTTCAATCTCCGTGCGTTGCTGGACGCACTGCGCAGCCGCGGGCTGTCGCGCATCTTCATCGAGGGAGGTGGTCAAACCGTCTCGCGGGCGTTGGAAGAAGGGGTCCTCGATCGACTGCAGGTCGCCGTCGCGCCCGTTCTGATTGGCGGGGGGATCAAGGGCATTCACTTCGGCGGGCCGAGGGCGTTCTCGGCGGCGCTCCGACCTCGCTGCACGCGCTTCTCGATGGGAGCAGACGTATTGTTCGACTTCGAGCTTTCGTCTTCGTCTGCCGTCGCGCCGCAGTGATGCTCCTTCGAGCGTGTCAATGGCGCCGTTTGCCGACGAACGACAGCGTTAGCCCGAGCAGCGCCAACACCACGCCGACCATGCCGTAGGTCAGTGACACGGTGGAACCTTCGGCGCGCGAAAGCCCTGCCCAGCCGTACGCCAATGCCGCCGCTCCTTCACGCGCTCCCCAGCCGTTGACGAAGCCCGGGATGGACGCTCCGAGCAGCGCCGGGATCGCTGCGCGACTGACTTCCAGCGCGGGCGTTTCGAAGGCCAAGGCGCGCGACGCACAGTAGAAGGACGCGACCCAAGCCGTCAGCAGAGCGGAGGAAAGGGCCGTGTGCAGTACCACGCCTCTGGGACGCAGGAGTTGTCGCTGCAAAGTCAGAAGACCAGCCCCCAAACGACGGTGGCGTCGGGCGAGCCACCAGCTCGAAGCCACGACCACACCAGCGATGATTGCCATGCCGATGAGCGCCAACGACGGGCTGGCGTGCTGAGGCAACCACCACCAAACGGATAGCGCCGCGAGCGACCACACACCCAGCTGACCCAGGCCACGATCGACGACGACCCCCAGCCACACCTCGAGTTGAGCGGTTTCTTCGGCGCGTCGACTCTGCCGGTAGCCTCGCGCGACGTCCCCCGCGAAGCCACCGGGCAGCAGGAGATTCAGACTCGTCGACAGCGTGTACTCGTAGAGCGCCGTCGACAGAGGCAACGGGATGTTCAGCTGACGATTCACCCAGTGCCAGCGAACGGCCAGGATGACCACTTGCAGTCCCTGCAACGCCAAGCTTGCTAGAAGCCACAGCGGGTTCAGCTGACCGAGAGCCACCAAGACTTCGCTGAGGTCGACGAACCACGCCGTCAACCCCAACGCAGAGAGCGAGAGGACGGCCCGCAAGAGTGGTTTGACCCATGCGTGGCTGGCGTTCTGCTCACTCACCTCGAGCTTGGGCGCTTCGAGGCTGCTCGCGCGCTCCGATGTCGTGGTTTCACGGGCAGGGGCCTTCGTAGGTTGCCCAGGCAACGTGAGATTCGTGCAGCGTCACTTTGAGGGAGTCGAGTTGGTCCGAGCCAGGGCCGAGTTGGCCAGCGGCAATGCGTTCACGCATGCGTTCGAAGACCGTTTGGCACATGAACTCCGTCGTGGTGTTCTGACCTTCGAGCGCAGGTAGCTCGTCGAGGTTTCTGAAGTTGAACTCGTCGACGATGGCCTTCAGTGCGATTGATGCGCGTCCGATGTCGACCACGACGTTGTTCGGATCCAGCTCCTTGCGACGAAATTCGACGTCGACCACGTAGGTGGCACCGTGAAGCTTCTGCGCTGGGCCGAACAAGTCCCCGCGGAAGCTGTGGGCTATCATCATGTGCTCTCGAACCGTGACGGTGAACATGGTGCGTGAGTATACCGGCCTCTGACGAAACTGCGCGCGGTCAATCGCCGTAGGCGAAGCTCAGGGCGGGTGGGCCGGAGCTGGGCGCCGCCAGAAGCTTCGGCAATGCTCGGGCGGCCAGCTCGAACGGCGTGCTCTCTTCGAACAGCGCGTCCAGGCGCGCATCGTCGAGCAGCTGCAGCGCCAGTTGCATGCGCTGGGCATGAGTCCAACCGGACTTGTTCGGGCTGACGTGGCCAACCTGAGAGGAAAGAAGGCGCAGTCGCCGCGAGTGAAAAGCTCCGCCGAGGTCCAATGGCACGACGCGGTTGCCATACCAGCTCAGCTCCATCACCTTGCCCTCCGCGCGGCACAGCTCGACGCTTCGCCCGAGCCCAGCCGCAGAGGCACTGGTATGAAAGACGATGTCCCGCTCGGGGATGGCGTCGCCCGGAAGTGCGAACGTTGCTCCCAGTGGTCGAGCGAGAGCTTCGCGTTCGCTGAGCACGTCGACGAGCTGAACGTCCACCCCGGGGATCTGCGACAGGAGCGCTGTCAACAAGCAACCCAGAACCCCAGCGCCGACCACCGTGATTCGATCACCGAGCAGTGGCGCCGCGTCCCAAATGCCGTTGAGCGCCGTCTCCATGTTTGCGCCGAGCACCGCGCGACGCGAGGGCACGGCGTCGGGGATCGTGCGAGCCGCAGCGCCATCGATCACGAACAGCTCTTGATGGGGGAACAGACAGAACACTCGTTCGCCCATGCGCTCGCAGGGACCCGCCACGACCTCGCCGACGTTGGCATAGCCGTATTTGACAGGAAACGGGAATTCGCCTTCTTGGAAGGGCGCCCGCATGCGTTGCCACTCGCTTGCTGGGACCTCGCCCGAAAACACGAGGCACTCCGTGCCGCGGCTGATCCCGCTGTGCAGCGTCCGCACCAGAACCTGCCCCTCAGGAGGGTTGTCGGGCACCTCTTCTTCGCGCAGCTCCGCTCGCCTGGGTGAGACGAACCACAGTGCACGAGAGGTGGCCATGCACCGCAGTATCGTCGTGCGTCCGAAAAATGGGAAGGGTGGCTCGTTCGGGCCTGGTGTTATAAGCGGCGCATGAGTGTTGCGCGCGTCGATGAAGCCGAACGCCTCGTCAAACAGTACTACGACGAGAACACTCGGCGTTTCTTGGCGTTCGGGCAGGGGGGCAACGTGGGGGCGATTCACCGGGCCGTCTGGGGCCCCGGGGTCACGACACGGGCGATGGCGTTCAACTACGTCAACGAGCTGCTGGTGGAAGAGCTTCGCGGCTACACGCTGGAGTCGAGCTCAGTTCCGCGTGTCGTGGACCTCGGTTGCGGTGTGGGGGCGAGCCTCATGTACATCGCCGAGCGCCACCCCGTCGACGGTCTGGGCATCACGCTGAGCCCGCTGCAGGCACGGATGGCCCAGCAGCGCTTCGCCGAACTGAAAGACGTCCAGCTCGAGTGCGTGCAGGGCAGCTTCTTGGAGGTCCCAGCGGAGAGTGGCAGCGTCGACTGCGCTTACGCCATCGAGGCGTTCATCCACGCCGCTGATGCACGGCGATTTCTCGACGAAGCTGCCCGACTGCTCAAACCCGGGGGGCTGTTGATGCTCTGCGACGACTTCATGACGGAGTCTGCCGCGGCGGATCCGACGGCGCTGGGCAGCCGCCGCGCACGTTGGCTGCGCGAGTTCAAGAAGGGGTGGCGCGTCAACACCTTGCGGCCCGTCTCCGAAGTGCTGCGCCTGGGCGCCGAGCACTTCGAACTCGAACAAGACGTCGATCTGACGCAGTACGTGGAGCTCGGGCGCCCGCGGGATGTCGCCATTCGCTGGCTCGTGCGGGCAGGGCGTTACCTGCCGCTGAAGGCGCCCTGGTGGGGCAACTTCTTGGGCGGCAATGGGCTACAGCGCTGCCTGTTGAGTGGCGTCGTCTGCTACCGCGTTGTCGTGTTGAGGCGCCGCGCGTAGTCGTCAGGCTGTCTTCATCCCGCGAAGGCGCTCGCCGAAGGGGCTTTCCAGCCCCCTCGACTCGAGCTCGGGAGCGGTCTTTACTGGACGCTGACGCTGAAGGAGTCCACCGAGAAGTTCTGGGTGGCTTCCCAGATCTCGAAGCCAGCCTGGACACCCAGCAGGTAGTCGCCGGCAGCTGCGTAGCCGCGCTGCACGGTGTCGTCCATGAACGGCTTGAGGTCGAAGTTCCAGCTGGTGGTGTTGGTGGCGCGGATGTAGCTGACCGTGTTGAAGCCTTGGTTGGGGCCGTACCAGACTTCCCACTGCTGACCGCCGATGTCCACGCTGTCGACCACACTGCCGATGGGGGTCGTCTCTCGTTGATTGAGCCAGATCATCTGCTCCAGGGTGCCCTGGTCATTCGCCGAGGTGGGAGCATTCTTGATCCAGTTGTCAAAAGACATGTTGTAGCGCCCAGCCCCGGGCACGGTGAAGGAACCACTGCTCGGGATCGACGTGATGGCGTTCAGCTGACGGGCGCTGGTGTAGCCCCCGCCGTGGAACGAGCCGTCGACGTGCCAACCATAGACCACCGACGGGTACGATCCGGGCGCCCCGCCTGCGGGCACGTTACCATTGACGTTGGTCAGCTTGAAGCCGCCGGTGCTACCCTGATCCCACAGCGCCTGGATGCAGTGTGAGGTGTTACCGTAGGCGTTGTTCTGGACCATGTACGGCCCGATGTCGATGGTGTTGAAGTCACCGCACTGCTCGGAGCCGTAGGCGGCGACGGCTCCGCCCGCCGCGGGCTGTGCCGGAGCGCTGCCGTCGGTGATGGGCGTGATGCTCTCGACGCAGAAGTTGTAGTCAGCCGCCTCTTCGCCGCCGGCGATCTGGATCTGAACGTCGTAGAGCGACGTCGGATCGGCCAGGCAGTCGTCGCCCACGCAGGTGTCCCACGTCTCCGGAATGAGGGCGTCCGCGATGAGGATCTCGTACGGCGTCGTCGAGGCGCCCGGTACCTGAACGAAGGGTGATGTGGCGGGGTTGGCTTCTTTGGTGAATTGCACGCGGATGGGTAGGCCGCCGGTATCGCCGGTGATCAGGATGCTGAAGCCCAGCAGACCGTTCGCCGTCGCATCGAAGGGGCCTTTGCCTGCCCCCGTCGGGTCCATCTCCCCGGGGTCGTTCAAGCTCAGTCCGATGCCGGCCCCCCACGCCACGAAGTCGGGGTCCTCCGTCGTGCTGCCCTGCAAACACATACCGGAACCGGGTACGTAGGGAGCCGTTTCCGGCGTACAGCCACTGGGATTGACGCCATCGTCGTAGCAGTAGAACGCCCCCTGTATGCCGGCGTTGTTGCATTCACGAGCGACCCAGCCCGTCTCGTCGATGGGCAACGTGGACGTATCGGCGTTGGTGCAAGTGACCGGGCCCGCGGGTGCAGCAGCGGGGCCGGCGGAGGCGGCTGGCGTCGGAGTAACGGCACCTGGCGTTGCGGCACTTCCTTGGGGTCGAGCCGCGGGGCCCTGGGGCTGCGCGGAGCCTTGGGGCGAGACGCCACCGACCGTGTCGGCGCCGGGCTGGCCTGCTTGGGCTACCGTGCCGCCGGGCGCGACGGTTCCTCCGCCCGCGCTGGTAGCGGGACTGCCCGTCGCCGTGCCGGTTCCGACCTGTCGAATCTCTCCCCCTCCACCACACGCGGCCGCGCTGACCAGAGCTGCCACGCCAATCGCCAAGTTCAAGTTCTTCATCTTTGCATGCACCTTCGCTGTCGTCCGTCGGCCCACGACCACTCTGCCTTGGTCAGTGAGTACTCAGGTCGTTCGCAAGCGCGCGCCGCCCCGTGTGCGGTCAGCAGTCGAGCTTGCCGGAATCGAAGGAGCACCATAGCAGGGGGCACCCAGTGTGTCGCGATTCGCCCAGCCTTTTCGGATGCCTGCGATCCCACGACTGTAGCGCTGCGAGTTAGCGTTTCAGTCACGATTCAAGGCTGGTCTGTCGCGCTAGGGATTTCGTCGCTGCGGTCCCGCGCGATGGATTTCGGTAATCTCGATGCGCCATCTGGCGACACATGCGCGTCCCTCACCACGCGCGAGCCTCGGGCGGACGCGTTGCGTCTGGAGGCAGGCCGTGTTGCGCCGTTGGTCGGCGCGGATGCAGCGCCAGTGGCCTCCGTGGGCGCTGTTCTGTGCAGAACGTAGTTGTGCAGTACTGCGCAACTCGAACATCGCAAATAGGGCACATGAGTGCTCTCTGGTGTCCGACCTTTTTCGGAGCAGCTTCGAGCGCGCTTCAACATTACCGATTGGGCGACCGCTGAAGCCCTGGTTACTCCACGTGAGCATTGCGCAGCCCGAAAAGCAGCGGACAATGCGCTCATGCGGCAGATGTACGGAAGACCTCGCCGAGGTGGACGGATGAGCGCCCGTGTCGGTTTCGGCATGGCGGCGGTCTTGGCCTTCGCTTGCGGTTCGGGGACGGGGGGTGCTGGCGGGGAGAGCACAGGCAGTGCGACGGGCGGTGACGATGAGCAGTCCAGTGCTGGCTTTCTCAATCCGGAAGACGGCGATGAGGAGAGCAGCGTTGCACCTCCGGTCGACGAGGACCTCAGCTCCACCGACGAATTGATCGACGAAGTCGACGATGCACCTGCCGCCCCCACCGAGTGCGCCCGCGACACGTACAACGCCGAGCGCGTAGATGTGAATCTGTACCTGGTACTCGATATCTCGGGTTCGATGAGTAGTCCGATCGCAGTCGATACGGACGTGACTCAATGGGACGCGGTGCGCGCCGCCGTGACGGAGTTCATCGAGTCCCCGGAGTCCGCGGGCTTCAACTTGGCCTTGAACTACTACCCGTTGATGGGCGAGCGCTCCAATTGTGGGCCAGGTGCGACGTGTACCAGCGACGTCGATTGTGTCACCACGGTGTGCGATCTGCGCTTCGCCTTCGCAGACATCTACACGCCGTGTGGCGCGGACAGTGAGTGCGAGCTGTCGATCGAAGTCGATGGGCAGACGTACGAAGAGATTTGCATCCAGCCCGGGCGCTGCGACAACGACGAGTTGGAGCTCTGTTTCCTCGACGACCAGTGTCCGACGGGCGGCACCTGCATGATCAGCGATGCCGTCGGCTTGTGTCCAGGCGAGGTGTCGTGTGACGCGGCGGAGTATTCGACGCCATCCGTCGCGCGTAGCCCGTTACCGGAGCAAGCGGCCGAGATGGTGGAGTCGTTGCTGTCCAAGGAACCGGACATGTTCTCCAACACTCCCACACACGTCGCGTTGGCCGGTGCCTACCGGGAAGTGGATCAGTGGATGCAAGACGAGCCCGACACGCGTTCGTTCGTGGTGGTGGCGACGGATGGCGCACCCATCGGGTGTGTCCCCCTCGGGACTCGTGAAGAGGTCGAGGCGGAGGCGACTCAGCGCACGTTCGACACGATTCAGGTCGGTAGCGACTTCGGCATTCAGACGTTCGTGATCGGGGTTTTTCCGGATCTCGAAGGGCTGGAGCTGGATCCGGCAGACATTGCCGCCTATCAAGCGGAAGTCGACACGTTGCGCGGCAAGCTCACCGACATGGCGCGCATCGGAGGCACCGAGTCACCTTTCGACGTGACAGCCAACGTCAATGCCACCGATGCGTTCCTGGACGCGTTAGCTGAGATCCGGGGCGAAGTCCTGCCGTGCGAGTACGTCATCCCGGCGCCGGACGAGGGCACCGTCGCGTTCGACAAGCTCAACGTCGAGTTGAGCAGCGGCGGCGATGCGGAGACCATTCTCAAGGTTGATGGGCCCGGTGATTGCGCCGCAGGTGAGGACTCCTGGTACTACAACGTCGACGAAGGCAGCCAGACCCCGACGGCCGTCGTGCTGTGCCCGGATACGTGCGACAACGCCAACGCAGAGAGCGGCAACCAGATCGACATCGTGCTCGGCTGCCAGACCATCGTGCGCGAAGTGCGCTGAGGGCTGCTCACCAGCGCTGCGACCCAACCCTGGTCGGGGTCGGGTCCCAGTGAGCGAAGGTTGCTTCAATTCAGCAGCTTGTCTTCCGTTGCGCGGCGCTTGCGACGGTAGACCTGATCCCAGTTCTTTCGGTACGAGTCCGAGGCTACCTGTGCGGGGCGCGGGTGGTCGCTGGCTCGGGTCGGGGCTGGAACGTGGACCTCCACGTCGCACAACGGGGAGTCCTCACGCGGCTTGAGCTGAATCACCTCGCCGTGGATGGGTACGCCTTCCTTGAGCGGTTGCACCAAGCCGGCTTCGATGCGGTCCTGACGCTTGCGCAGGATGTTCATGGCGCCGTCCTCTCGCTTGCCCCACACGAGGGCGACGTCGTCACCCTTCGTTGCCGCAGAGGTGTCGCGAGCCGGCTGCGTCGACTTGGAGCCGCCGGAAGTCACGGGAGCTCGAACCGTTTTGCTTTTAGCTGCCACTGCCGGCAATAGTGCGTCCCCCACTGCAGATTGCAAGGGGTCTGCGCAGCGCGACCGTCCGACTCCTGCGGGCCTCCCGTGGGAGCGGGGGGCTCAGCCCCAGAGTGAGTCACTCCCCGGCGTAGATACAGTACTTGATGCGAGCACTGAGCTCGGGATCGATGCCGCAGACGAAATGTTTGCAGCACTCGCTGTCTTCTTCACAGCGGACTGGTTCGTTTTCCTCGTCCACGCATTCCGGGGCCTCGCCCACGGCGGGCTCGGACTTCTGCTCGTCCGGAGGCATGTACGTGTCCTTGACCGGCTCCTGGCTGCCGCCGCAACTCACCAGAGTGAGAAAGGCGAAGGTGCCGGCCAGACCTTTCAAGTTGTTGACCCTCATCGTGCCACGCACCCTATCAGAGGTGCGTGTGCCTGCTCAATGCCTGCGAGGTTACCGGCGACGCATCCATGCAGATACCGCCAGAGCTACATGGCTAGGGCGTTTTTATGCACCCAGCCTTCACTTCCCTTGGCGTCGTAGCGGACTTTGTACCAGTCACCCTTGCGCCCGACGACCACCACTTTGGTTCCGTAGAGCAACTGCGCTTTGACACTTCCTTCTTCGGGCTGCGAGCGGATGCGTGCAGAATTCCAGACGACGGTCGCCGAACCAGTGGCACCAACCGCCTTTTCCTCCGGCTCTTCCTCAACCACAGCGCCGGGCGGATGCAGTCTCACCATGTAGAACACCAAGTAGCGAGAGTGCGTGTGTTCGACGCCGCGCAGCGTGGCGCTCATGAACTCCTTCTTGGCACATTCGATGAGCTCCGTGGCGGTTTCGTCGCTGACCGTGCTGCTCTTGCCGTTGCTGATCTTGGTGATTTTCTCTTTCTTGAAGTCCAAGTCGAAGCCGAGCGAGAGCACGCCGTCGGCGTCCTTCGCGGCCGGGCAGGCGGCAAGCGCTAGCAAGCGGTCCTTGGCAACCTCATCGAAGCCCGGTGAGTCACACGCAGTCAGACGACGGTCTTGGTCGTCGCGGCAATTGACCACCAACGTCTTTTCGATTTCCGCCCTCGCTTCGGCGCTCTTCTCTGGCGCCTGAGGCACCATGGCGGCTGCGGGAACCTCCCGGGCGGAGTCTTCCGGCGTACGCGCGGGTTTCGGCTTCGCTTTCGGCGCCTTCTGTTCCTTGGTCGGCACCGTGGGCACGAGCGACACCCCGCTCAGGGTTGGCCAAAGCACCCCAATCGCAAAACATACCGCTGCGATAACGCCAACTTGGACGAGTCGTGGTTGGTCAGCCTCAGGGCTTGGGACGCTGACTTTGCTCTTGGGCTGGGTCGACACGGGCTACTTGATGGTTGGGGTCGCCGCAACGCGCGGGCCGCTTCTGTCGGGGCTTAACACGGGCGTCGCCGGCTTGTCAGCGACCGCGGTAGCGCTGCAGCATCGCAGTTGCTTCAGCGTGTTCCGGTGCTTCCACGAGCAGTCGCTCCAGGGTTTGAATCGCCCCGTAGCGCTGTCCGACCAGTCGTTGAGTGCGCGCCAGGTGTAGCTTGGCCTCGGCGCTGTCGTCGGTGGATGCCCAGCGCAGGGCTACCTGGAGCGACTCACCCCACCACTTGTTCTTGGCTGCGGCTCGCGACCAACCGTGCAAGACGTCGGGGTGATTCGGATGCGCTTCGGCGAGCTTGCGGAACAGGTCCAGGGCCCGCAAGCGGGCTTTGGCGTCACCCACGAGCAAGCGATTGCCCTGATCCAGCCGAGCTTGCTCGGCCTCGGACAGCTCGGCTTCCCCGTTCGCCGCTGATCGCGCTGCTTCGCCCTCATCAGCGGCGATGGCTTCTGGCTCGACCGTTTCCGCCTCGGGGAGATCCTCCGGTTCGGCAGCAACGGGGCCTCGAGCCAATTCACCAGCGGCGAGCTCGTCGTCGGCCTCTTCAGTGGGGGTGCCGTCGTTCGAGGGAGGCAGAGCCGCTTCGGGTGCCATCGCGTATGTTTCGTCGTTCACTGCCGTGCCGTCAGCCGTGAGAGCGGCTGGAAGGGAGCCAGCTTTGGCCAAGGCGGGCTCTTCTTGGCCACTCGCCTCAGCGGACAGCCACGTCGGGGTGGCGACCGGAGCGCGCTCTGCGGTCAGCCAGCCCGCAGCGACGGCAGCGCCCGCGAAGGTGCTGAGCGCTGCCGCAGCAACCAGAGTGCCGCGAAGTCGACCGCGCTCCGAGCGCGCGACGATGCCTTCCAGCGCATCACGGAAACGACGTGCCGTCGGGTAACGCGCCGCCGGAGAAGGATCGAGCGCTTTGAGCAGCACGCCATCGATGCCCGAGGGCAGCGCCGAGTTCGGATGCAGCTTGCGAGGGGCGAGGGGGGAACCGCGCCGCTTTTCGTCCAGCAGCTGAACCGTCGTCTCGGCGCGATAGGGGAGTTGTCCGGTGATGAGTTCGTAGAGCACCGTCGCAAGGGCGTAGACATCCGCTTGAACGCTGACCTCCTCGTGACCGATTTGCTCCGGCGCCATGTAGTCCGGCGTGCCGGTGACGATGATGGCGTTGCTGTCGTCCGTTTCGATCAGCTCGTCTTCTCCCGCTTGCGCCACCCCGAAGTCGAGCAGCTTGACCTTGCCCGTCGCGGTCAGAAACACGTTGCTGGGTTTGATGTCACGGTGCACGACGTCGCGCGCGTGTGCTGCCTCCAAAGCGCGACACACGTCGATGCCGATCTTCACCGCGTGTTTCCAGCCGAGGGGGCCTTCACTGACTCGCTGGGTCAGGGTCTGCCCGTCGAGGAGCTCCATCGCGTAGTAAGGGCGTCCGTCTTGCGAGACGCCAAAGTCGTGCAGGGTCACCAAGCCCTCGTCGCGGAGCTGCGCCAAGGCCTTGGCCTCCTTACGAAAGCGAGCCTCGAAGTGCGGGTTGTCGCAGCGCTCCTTGGGGAGGATTTTGAGGGCGACCCTGCGCTCCAAGTCGATGTGAACGGCTCGATACACGACGCTCATCTCGCTCTTGGACAGCTGGTCGAGCAGCTGATAGCGCGTGCCTGGCAATAGAGCGGTGGCGGCCATCGGGTTGGGTGATTCCGGTACGAAGGGATTGGGTTGCTCCTCGTGACGGTGCTCGGCCAACAGCCGCGCGAACTCCGCGCGAGTGCGCATCGGCTCCGACGGGTAGAGGCGATTCATCAGATGTGCGATGCGACCTCGCACGCTGCGCTCCCCGTCGGCCAGACTCGGTGCGCGGGATAGAACCCGGACCAGATCGCCCAACGCCTCGCGCGCCGTTTGGTAACGGTCAGCGAGATCGTAGGCGGTGAGTCGCGCGATGATGGTGTCGAGTTCGAGCGGCACGTTGGCGCTGCTCGAGACGGCGCTCGGGGCGCGTTCGCCGGACGCGACTTTCGCCAGGTGTTCTGACGGATCGCCGGTCAGGAAGCGACGCCCCATCGTCAGCTCCCAGAGGATGACTCCCAGCGCGTACAGATCCGCTTGGGGGCCCGGCTGGTTCTGGTTGGCAACTTCCGGCGCGACGTAGCCTGGCTTGGCAAAGACCACTCCGGAAACGGTCTGGCAGCGGCGGTTCTCGCCTCGTGCGGTTCCGAAGTCGATGAGCTTGACGTCGCCCGCATAGCCGATCATCACGTTCTGGGGGCTCATGTCCCGGTGAACGATGGCCAACGCTCGTCCCATGGCGTCGGTGCGCTCGTGAACGTGGGCCAGGGCTTCTGCCAGAGTGACGGCCACTGCCACCGCGTCTGCCCAGGAAAGGGGCATCTTCAGTTGCGCCGCGCGTTGGCGAACCTCGCTCAGGTTGCGACCTTCGACGTGTTCGAGCACGACGTAGGGCTTACCGCTTTCGTCCGTGGACGCTTCGAGGACTTGCGCCACGCCGGGGTGCTGCAGCTGCGCCTGGATCCGGGCCTCGTCGAAGAAGCGAGCCAGGAACGACGAGTCCTGGCTGTGTTCGCGGCGGATCAACTTGACGACGCAGGGACGCTCGGCACCTTCGATGCCGCCGGCTGTAGCGAGGTAAACCTCGCCCATTCCGCCGCGGGCCAAAGGTTTGAGCAGGGTCCAACGGCCGAGACGCGCGCCCGCTTTCTTGGTGGGACGGCGGCCATCCGGTTTGCGCGGGGGCGTGCTCTTTCGGAGATTCTCCTGTTGTTCCAGGGACTTGTCTTCGACCTGCGGCTCGCTCATAGCCCCCATCTTGGCAGGTGTAGGATAAGGTACGCAAATAACCCGCTGGCTTCCGCGGGGAATGTCCCTATCTCTCGAGTTGTTGAATTGGCTCTATTGGGTACACTCCGCCCGCCTTCTTCATGACAACAGCACGAAACCGGAGATGGGGTAGCTTCCGGCAGCAGGCATGGGCCTGGCTGACGTGCCTCGGTGTGTTCGCCGTCTTGTCGTGGAGTCCGGCGGCCCGTGCCTACGCGCCCATGTGCGACGAGTCGGCCGCGAGTATCGATGCTCCGCTGCCTGCTCCGCCGGCGGACGTCGGGGAGATTTCCGCGTTGGACTGCGGACTGGGTTTCGATATCGGCGAGCGCGTGCTTCCCGGCGCGCCGGGTGAGCCGACGAGAACTCCCGTGGCGCCGAGCGACTTGGTCGCCATGCTTCCGTTGTCGACGCCGGACGCAGAAGTTCGTGCGTCGAGTTCACTATTGCGCCCAGCTGAACAGCTCGTCGTGGCGCGTGAGTACAGGCGGCAGGTGTACCGCCCACCCTGCGTGCACTGAGGGGCTTCGAGCCTCTCCACTTTCCGTTTGGTTTTCGGGCTCGGTCGGCGCCTCCTGAGGGGTGGCGTCTGCCGTGTCCTGCGCTTCCCGTCGCGCAGTGCTTCGGGGTTGCGCTGGTTTCAATTGGTTTTGCCCGGGCACTACCGGGCTCTAGGAGACAAGACTCATGGACAACAAAGGTTCTGTAATTGTCGGGTACTTCCTCAGCGCGATCGCTGGGATGTTCCTGATGTACGCCATCAACAAGGCCCAGGGCCCCGACATCGGGCCCGACAAGACGGCCACGGCCGAAAGTGCCAAGGCGACTGACCACGGCGAAAGCCCGATCCCGGTCTCTGACGCCGATCCGCAGTGGGGTAACGCCGATGCACTGGTCACCATCGTGGAGATCAGCGACTTCCAGTGCCCCTTCTGCAGTCGCGTCAACGCTACGATGAAGCAGATCAAGGAGACCTACGGTCCCGAGAAGGTGCGCATCGTTTGGAAGCACAATCCTCTGCCCTTCCACAAGCAGGCTGCTCCTGCCCACGCAGCGGCGGATGCCGTTTTCAAGCTCGGGGGCAACGACGCGTTCTGGAAGTTCCACGACCTGGCATTCCAGAATCAGAAGGCTCTGACCCCGGAGAACTTCGAGAAGTGGGCAGGCGAGGCAGGCGTCGACGTCGCGAAGTTCAAGGAAGAGGTCAAGAAGCCGGAGCACGACGCCAAGATCAAGGCGGACCTGGCAGCGAACCGCAAGATCGGTGCGACCGGAACGCCGGCATTCCGCATCAACGGCGTGACGCTGTCCGGCGCTCAGCCCTTCCCGAAGTTCAAGGACGTCATCGACAAGGAAGTCAAGAAGGCCGAGAAGCTCGTCAAGGACGGCACCAAGAAGAGCGAAGTCAGTCTGAAGCTGACCAAGGAGAACTTCAAGAACGCTCCTCCGCCCGACGACAAGAAGGGTGACAAGAAGCAGAAGCAGGACGACAACACCGTTTGGAAGGTGCCCGTCGCCGATAGCGATCCCGTCAAGGGCGCCAAGGACGCGCTGGTGACCATCGTCGAGTGGTCGGACTTCCAGTGTCCTTTCTGCTCGCGCGTCGAGCCAACCATCAACAAGATCGTCGAACAGTACGGCAAGGACGTGCGGGTGGTTTGGAAGGACAACGCTCTGCCGTTCCACAAGGCGGCCAAGCCCGCTGCTGGTCTCGGGCGTGCAGCCTACGAAAAGGGCGGCGACGACCTGTTCTGGAAGGCTCACGGGCTGCTCTTCGAAAACCAGAAGCAGATCAGCGACGCGGGCTTCTTCCAGAAGATCGGCAAGCAGCTCGGCCTTTCGGATGCAGAGATCAAGGCTGCGACCGAAGAGGGCAAGTACGACAAGGTCGTCGAGGCCAGCATGGAGCTCGCCAACGACCTCAACGCTCGTGGCACCCCCCACTTCTTCATCAATGGTCGGCGTTTGAGCGGTGCTCAGCCCTTCGAGAAGTTCGACGAGTTGATCAAGTCTCAGCTCAAGATCGCGGAGGGTGTCGTCAAGCAGGGCGTGCCCCGCTCCAAGGTCTACGACGAGCTGATGAAGAAGGCGAAGGGCCCGTCAGAGCCGGAGAAGCGCGATGTGGCAGCTCCTGGCAGTGCCAACCCGACCAAGGGGACCAAGGGCGCCAAGATCGTCATCCAGGAGTTCTCGGACTTCCAGTGCCCCTACTGCAGCCGAGTCAATCCCACGATTGCTCAGATCCTCAAGGAGTACCCGAACCAGGTTCAGGTCGTGTGGCGCAACATGCCCCTGCCTTTCCACAAGGACGCCAAGCTGGCGGCCGAGGCTGCTCAGGAGGTCTTTGCGCAGCAGGGCGACAAGGCATTCTGGAAGTATCACGACATGCTTTTCCAGAACCAGAAGGACCTCAAGCGTGAGAACTTGGAGAAGTTCGCCGAGGAGCTGGGTGGCATCGACATGGCGCGCTTCAAGAAGGCGTTGGACGATCACACCCACGCCAAGCACGTCGAGAACGACATGGAGGTCGCCAAGAAGGCTGGTGTCCGCGGAACCCCCGCGTTTACCGTCAACGGTTACTTCCTGAGTGGCGCGCAGCCCTTCCCTGCGTTCGACAAGCTGATCAAGTACGCGGCGAACGGCGGCAAGAAGTAGTCAGCCCTCGCGGGACGACGCTTCGGAGTTCGCCCACCCCCAAAGGGTGAGGGCGGGCGAACTCCTTCGCTTGGCGTCGGAGTTTGGAGAACTGACGCAGTGTTGTTCGGGGTCTTTGGGAAAGACCCCGCCCCAGCGAAAGCTGGGGCCCCACCCGAAAAGCAGTCGTCCCCCAAGCCGACCCCCAACAGGAGTCCTTCCAGGACGAGGCTGCGGAGTTCGCCCACCCCCGAGGGGGTGAGGGCGGCGCTCAGCGCAGCCTGCGGATGAAGGGGTTGAGCTCGCGTTCTTCGCCGATGGTCGTGTTGGGGCCGTGACCCGGGATCACGAGCGTGTCGTCGTCCAGCGGCATCAGACGCTCACTCAAGGAACGAGCGATGGCCTTGCTGTCTCCACCCCACAGGTCTGTCCTGCCAATTCCGCGCTGAAACAGCGTGTCCCCGGTGAAGACGACTCGCTGCCCATCGCGGGCGCAGTGGAAACTCACGCTGCCAGGGGTGTGTCCCGGGGTGTGCAGCACTCCGAGCTCCAGTTTTCCCGCGTGCAAGGAGAAGCCGTCCTCCAGCGTGCCGACCACGTCGCACTTCTTCGGCATCGGAACACCGAGGAGCGCGGACTGTACTGGCAGCAAGTCGTAGAGAAAGCGGTCGGCCTCGTGAATGTGGGCTTCCGCGCCGGTATGAGCCTGGAGCGGAGCGGTCGCGCCGACATGGTCGATATGGGTGTGGGTATGGACGATCGCCGAGACGGTGAGGTCGTTTTCCGTCAAATGCTGATGGATCCGCTCGAAGTCGCCGCCTGGGTCGACGACGATCGCCATGCGTGACGTTTCGTCCGCAAGCACCGAGCAGTTGCATCCTAAGGGCCCAACTGGGAAGCTTGCCAAGAGCACCCAATCGCCTATAGCACGCTTCCGGCCTTTCTCGAGTCATGACCTCGCCCACGTCCCAGACAGCTGCCAACCCGCACTCGCTCGCGGGTACGGTCATCGGCGAGCGCTATCGAGTCGAACGCTTGCTCGACGAGGGGGCCATGGGCAAGGTCTACGTCGGACAACACATCCACATGCGCAAGCGTGTGGCGATCAAGATCTTGCGTCCCGAGCTGACTCGCGTGCCGGAGGTGATGGCGAGGTTCGAGCGTGAGGCGATGGCGGCTGCTCACATCGCGCACCCCAACGTCGCGACGGCCACGGATTTCGGCAAGCTCGAGGACGGCTCCGTCTACCTCGTTCTGGAGTACGTCGAGGGGCACAATCTACGGGTAGAGATCGATCGCGGACCAATGTCGATACGCAGAGCGCTGAACATCGCTTTGCAGATCAGCGAAGCACTGGGGGCCGCCCACGCTCTAGACATCGTTCATCGCGATTTGAAGCCGGAGAACGTGATGCTCGTCAATCGCGACGACGATGACGATCTCGTCAAGGTGTTGGACTTCGGCGTCGCCAAGGTTCCCGTCGACATCGCGGAATCACGCCCCCTGGAGCCGGAGCAAGGCGCACTGACCACCAAGGCGGGCATGGTCTTCGGAACACCCGACTACATGGCGCCCGAGCAAGCCTTGGGGCAAACCGTCAACGGCAGGGCCGATCTCTACTCCCTCGGTGTCATCCTGTACGAGCTCCTCGCGGGCAAGCGCCCGTTCAAGACGGACCACGACTTCGGGATCTTGGGGCAGCAGCTCTCTGGACAGATCACGCCCATCGCGCAGCGTTCACCTGGGGTCACCGTGCCCATCGCCGTCGAGCGACTGGTGATGGAGCTCTTGTCGAACGAAGCGTCCAAGCGGGTGCAAACGGCGCCGCAGCTGTCCGAGCGGTTGACGCAACTACTCGAAGGTGCTCCCGACTCCGGTCGCGTCAGCGCCGAACGCGCCGTCTCCGTCGTCGACGAAAGTGTGCATCCAGCGGGCGCAACTGAGCCCGCTCCGCCGATGTCCCGCGTGCCGCAGACGACCCCGCGCCAGCGCTTGTCACTGCAGCCCGGCCCCCTAACTCGCTTCAAGGCCAAGCTCCCTGGGCCCTTTCAGAGAATGCCGGACTGGGAGTTGTGGGGCGTCGCTGCCGCGGTATTGGTGGTCCTCGTCGCCGTTGTGGCACTGTTCACCAGCGCATTGGAGGACGGCGGCCAGCAAGTGCACGACGAAACGCCTGCCGAAACCCGAGCCTCACCGCCGCCGGCGCAGGCCAAGCCCGAAGCCGAGACACGCTCACAATTGCCTGACGACGAGCCGAGCAAGCTGACGGATGCCCACGTCGAGGACGCGCTCAAGGCCGGGCCGCTGGCGGTCGATGCGCTGCTCAAGCGATTCCCCGACGATGCTCGGGCCCACCTGGCTGCCGCTCGTCTGGCCCAAGAGAAGAAAGAGTGGGCCGACGCTGTGAAGTCGGCAAAGAAGGCGTTGGCTCTGGAGGCCGAGCTCTGCGATGACAAGCACCTCGCAGCGCTGCTGTGGCGCACGGCCCAGGTTACCAGCGTCAAAGACGAGACCTTCGATTTGCTGACGGGCCCGATGAAAGCCCGCGGCGCGGACATCATCTACGATCTCGCGACCACTAAGGGCGTGCGTGGTGACATCGCTGCCGCGGCCGCCAAATGGCTCGACACGAAGGGCTATGCGCGCCACTCGACGCCGGAGGCCGCCGTGGCTGCCGCGCTGTTTCGAGCCAAGTCCTGCAAGATCCGAAAGGCTTTGGTAAAGCGCGCCGAAAATGTCGGCGATCGACGCTCCATCGCGCTCCTGGAGCAGTTCGTCGATGGCCGTGGTTGTGGCGCGGGCGAAGCAAAGCCGTGCAACGGGTGCCTGGCGAACTCGAAGGAAGTCGCGGCGGCGGTAGCCGCCATTGCCAAGCGTCACCCGCAGCAGAAGTAGTGCCGTGCTGCTGGGCGGTCAGGTGCCGCTGGGCGCTGCTGGTGGAGCGGGTGCCGGTGCCGTCACTTTCGGGGGCGCTGCGGGCTGAGGCGCTGGAGGTTTGGGCGCGGGTGCTGGAGCCGGTGCAGACGCGGGCGGGGTTGGACGAGCAGCCGTTGGCGCGGGCACCGGTTGGGGCGCGGCCGTCGTCGACGGCTTGGGTGCGGGCTGGGGCTTGGGCTGAGGCGGCTGCCACTTCGGGGACGGTGCCGGTTTGGGGGCAGCCGGTTTCGGGGCAGGAGGCCTGGGTTTGCTCGCCGCCGGTTGTTTGTCTTGTTTCGCACTCTGCTCGGCAGCGTTCTGCGAGGGCTCCGCGGTGGCTTCACCCTCAGCGGCTTCATCCTCAGCGGCTTCATCCTCAGCTGGTTCGTCCCCCGCGGCTTCTGCTACACCTTCCGCGGCTTCCGCTTCGGTCGCCGATTCGTCGGCGGCTTCAGCTGCCTCGATCGTGGGCGCTGCGGGTGCGTCGGGTTCTGCGGTAGCTGCTGCGCTGCTCGCCGTCGTCGTTTCCGAAGGCTCGGGCGCTACCTTGGCCGTCTTGTTCTGACGATTGAGCCAGTACAAGCCGACACCCAAGGCCAACGCCAGAAGCGCCAACCAGACGAGCTTGCTGCCGGAAGGTCGTTCGCTCTCTGGAGCTTCCGCCTTCTTCTTGGGGGGAGTGGTGACCAACGTCGAGCTGGGGGCACGGTCATCCGCCGAACTACTCGCCGCGGCGGCCGGAGCGCCACTGCGGCGGCCACCGGCTTTCGGTGCGGGGATGCTCGAGTAGCGGAACTTCTTCTTCCGCTTCTTCTCGTTCTTCTTCTTCTTCTTCCCCTGGCGCTTGCGTTTGCCCGAGTCCACGCCCCGGTCTCCTGACACTGGGCCGTCTTCGTCGGAGTCTTCCGAATCCCCGTCGTCGGCGTCCCCGTCGTCGGAGTCTTCCGAGTCCTCGGTTTCCTCGGTTTCCGCGGTCTCCGAGTCGTCGCCGTCCTCGGCCTCTTCGGTGCCCGCGCTCTGCTGGGTGTCGCTTGGCGACTCGTCGTCGGCTTCGGTGTCACTCGTGGTAGCGGCTTCGGCGGGCGGTTCAGCAGCGGTCGGCTTCTCTGAATCCGCGGCCTTTGCCGAGGTCACTTCGCCTGCCGTCGCTTCGCCCTCGGAATCGACACCGCGACCCTCGTCGCTCGCCGTGTCCGTCGCTTGAGGGGACGCACCAGCCTCGTCGTTGCTTGCCGCATCCGTGGGCTCGGCCTTCGCCTCGTCCGCAGGGGGAGCGTCGCTTTGTTTTTTGGAGGCTGCCTTGGAGCCAGTGAGCGTTGCCGCTACCTGCGGCAGAGTGGAGCTACCCGTGGGCAGGGTGACGCGGTCTTGCTCGTCGTCTTCCGGCACCTGTCCTGGGCGCAGGCTACCGACTGCGTTCTTGAGCATCTCCGACGTCTGATTGAGCAGGTCGCTGGGAGGTGGAGGATGACTGCTGATGCGATCGTCTCGGCTGGCCAAAGCGGGCGGAGGTTGGGAGATCACGACGCCTTGCTCCTCGGCGCCCATTTCGAACTGGCCCGGCGGCTTCGAACGGCGGGTCACGAGCCGCTCGATCACGTCGATCGATTCATCATCGATCTTGATGAACTTCACGCCCATTCCGGCAGGATTGTCCGCTCCCCTGTCTTTTTCGCGCCGCCACGTGACGCGGCCCACGCCGGTCATCACCTTCTGTTCTTCGGCGATGCGCACCTCGAACTTGATGAGGGTGCCAGTAGGGAAGGGCGACGGGGTTCGAATGAACAGTCCCCCTCGACTGACGTCGTAGGAGTGGTTTTCGACGAACTCGGCGACGGTGGCGCTCTTGTAGCGCACCGTCATGCTGAGAATTTTTGCTCGGGGATCCCTGCGACTGTCTTTGCTCATGGTGCGAGTTCGCCTTACACGCGCTGCCTCGTCGAAGGCTGCTTCGAGCCGAGATGGTAGCGCGCTGCGGTCGCGATTTGTCACAGAAAAACCAGGATCTGGGGGTAGGTGATTGGGCGCCCTTGTCGCGTCCGCTGTTCCAAAACCGTGGTACTCTGACGCCCCATGGTGGCGGATTACTTCCGGGCATTCGAGCGCAGGCCCGCCCACGTTCCAGCTCGGGTGGCGGCATTGGGGCGCGAACCGGAACCCGCGAGGCTGGTCAATCTCTGCTTGGGGGGAGCATGCATAGAGTCGCCGCTGCGTCCCGAAGCAGGCAGCCGGGTGCGTCTAGAGATCGATGCTCCCAATCTTTGGAAGCCGTTGGTGATCGTCGCTCGGGTGGCTTGGGTACGTGTGGAGTCGCAAGGTAGCCGATTTGGTTTGAGTTTCGACTATGACGATGCGCGCATCACGGGCTGGTTGCTCGATATCCTATCTTCGAGCGTGTACACCTGAGGCGTTCCCTCGCGCCGTGACTGTCAGAAGACGTCTTTCGCGCGACGCACGGCGGCAAAGACCTGATCACTCGGCGCGTCATCGGTCAGTCCGACACTGGCGATGATTTCCGGTTCGCTCACTCGCAAGAAGGGGTTTGTGGCTTTTTCGAGGTCGATGGTGGATGGCGTCGTCCACTCGCCTCGAGACCGACGCTCGCGAACCTCGGCGATACGTCGCAGCAGTGCCGGGTTGTTTGGCTCGACCGTGCGAGCGAAGTTCAGGTTGGCGGAGGTGTACTCGTGGGCGAAGTAAACGCGAGTCTCGGGCGGGAGCTTGGCGAGCTTGCCGTTGAGCGAGGTGTTCATCATCTGGGGTGTGCCCTCGAAGAGCCGCCCACAACCACCGCCGAACAGGGTGTCCCCGACGAAAACGGCGCCTTCCGTCACGTAGGCGATGTGCCCGCTGGTGTGCCCAGGCACGAACAGCACACGATAGTGAAGCCCGGCCGCGTCGAGTTCGTCCCCGTCCTCGAGTGGGTGGGTCAACCCGGGGATGCGATTCTCGTCCGACGCGTGCGCGTAGACGGGGATGCCCGGAAACTCCTGCAGCACGCGGCGGTTGCCGCCCACATGGTCCCCGTGATGGTGGGTGTTGAGGATGGCTGTGACGCACAGCTCGTGCTCGCGGACGGCGGCCAACACGGGTTCCGCTTCACAAGGGTCGACGATGGCGACGTCGCGGGTGCCGTCGGCCCCCACGAGGTAGGTGAAGTTGTCGGTGCGACACGGAACGGTGACGACGCGCATGCGGGGAGCGTACCGTCGTCCCCGTCGGGCGGCAAACCGGGTCAGCATGGATGGGATGGGCGCACCATCGAGCCGTTTGCAATCCGTGCCCGACAGGGCTAGAAGAGGTCCCCCAAATCGGGGAACGCGCCCGTAGCTCAGCTGGATAGAGCGTCGGTCTACGGAACCGAAGGTCGTACGTTCGAATCGTACCGGGCGCGCTCGCAAGAGGGAGGACGGCTTCGGCATCGCCCCACCCATCGGGTGAGGCGGGTCGATGCCTTCGCC
>JBNKHV010000207.1:0-273952 GCA_050290545.1 Polyangiaceae bacterium
CGACGATGACTAGCGATTTGGCGGCACTCACGTTGGGTTCCGGAGAAAGCGCGCGAGAGTTACAACCCAGCCCGGACACTGTCAATTCCGTGCCAAGCCGGGCGTAGGAGTTGAGCGTGTCGGCTGTGTGGCCAGGGGGCCCGCATCGAAGCGCCAAGAGCGCCTCCTCGAGCGCCACCCACCGGAGCCCGCAAGTGCCTGGAATCGAGCTCGGATGGGGATCTTGATGTGGGGTGGCAAGCTGGCCGCAGGCTGGCTCGGGCTGGCGCGTCCGACTGGCGGGCGGCCTGCGGCCAACAAAATTTCGGCAGCGCTCTCCGCGCGGGTCGGGTTCGCCGGCAGCGCCGGGCAGCTCGGCGAGGAATTTGGCCCGGCTCCGGGGGGTATGTCCTGATGCGGATCGTGTTGGGTGTGGTCGTATTGGTCGTCGTGGCGGGTTGGGTGCTGACCGCACTCGGGCGTGACAACGACGTGATCGGGACGCAACTCGGGCGTCGCTGAGGCGAGCGCGAGCGGCGGAGCGGTGAGCGTGCGGGCGGCCAGCCGCGCATGGCCGCTGGCGATTGTCCGCCCGGCTGAGCGCGATTAGGTTGCCGCCCCATGAGTGCTCGCCGCGTTCTCGAGCTGCGCAACCTGATCCTCAAGGCCAAGCAGGCCTACTACTACGGCGGCAACCCGATCATGACGGACGCCGAGTACGACGCGCTCGAAGACGAGCTGCGCGAACTCGCACCGGAAGACGACGTGCTGGCCCTCGTGGGCGCCCCCGTGCCGCCCGACGCGATCTTGCAGAAGGCGCGTCACCGCATCCCCATGGGCAGCCAGAACAAGGTCAACGGCGTCGACGAGTTCGTCACCTGGTACGAAAAGAGCGCCGAGGGTGGGGCGTTACTCGCGAGCCTCAAGGGTGATGGGGCCAGCGCCGCGGCCTACTACGAGGATGGCCGACTGAAGCAGGTCATCTCCCGCGGCGACGGCTTCGAGGGCGAAGACATCACCGCCAATGCCGTCAAGTTCCAGGGCTTACCCGTCGTGGTCGCGGATGAAGATGGGGAGCACTTCAGCGGCGCCGTGCGCTGCGAGGTGATCCTCACCGTCGAAAACTGGAAGAAGCTCGATCCGTCGCAAGCCAAGAACCCGCGCAACGCCGGCAGCGGCATCATGGGGCGCAAGAATGGGGAGAACTCGGAGCTCTTGAGCTGCTTCGCCTTCGACATCGAAGAAGTCAACGACGGACAGACGCGCCCCTTCGCCACCGAAACGGAGCGCATGGACCGTCTGTCGAGTTGGGGCTTTCAAGTCATCCCGCACCAGCTATGCCAAACTGCGGAGGCGGCGATCGCCTACTACCAACACGTGGCCCTGTCCCGGGACGACTTGCCCTTCTGGATCGACGGCGTCGTGTTCAAGGTGGACGAGCTCGAGCGTCAGCGCAGCTTGGGCGTCACCGCCAATCGCCCCAAGGGGCAGGTGGCGTGGAAGTTCGACAGCAAAGGCGCCGAGACCCAGCTGCTCGACTACAGCATCACCGTCGGCCACACCGGGGCGCTCATCCCCACCGCGCACCTGGAGCCGGTGGACATCGCCGGCACCACCGTCAGCAACGCGCTGCTCAACAACTGGGACGAGATCGCCCGACTGGACGTGGCCGTGGGGGATACGGTTTGGCTGATCAAGGCCAACGACATCATTCCCAAGATCACCGGCGTCAGAAACCGTCCCGACACGCGCAAGCCGATCGCGGTACCGACCGAATGTCCCGTCTGTCACAGCCCCGTGGGGCGGCGGAAGAATACCGCGGGGCAGGACGGGGTCGTCATCGAGTGCCAGAACGACGACTGTCCAGCTCGCTCGGTCGGTAAGCTGAAGCGCTGGATCAAGAGCCTGGACATCCAGGGCATCGGGGACGTCGTGCGCCACGCGATGGTCGAGCAGATGGGCATCGAGGATGCGGCCGGCCTGTACCGACTCAAGGACGACCCGGCGGCGCTGGCCAAGCTGGTCATCAATCCCGAAAAAGAGCTCCGCTTGGGGGAGAAACGCGCCGCCAACATCATCGAGCAGGTCGAACAGAAGCGCGAATTGTCGTTGGTTCAGTTTCTGGGCTCGCTGGGTATCGACCGCCTGGGCACACGACGGGTCGAGCTCATGGTGCAAGCCGCGGCAGGAGAACTAGACGATTTGAATGATTGGCTCGGGGACAAATTGCGCGATGCGGATTTCGCCGCAAAAGCCGGTGTTCCCACGGTGGGCGCACTGATCGCCGACAGCATTGCCGGGCAGAGTGATGTGATCGATCACTTGTTGCAGGCTGGAGTGCGCATCACCGAACTCGGGGTCGAGCACGACGCGCCTGCAGAGAAAGAGGGGCAGACGCTCTGCATCAGCGGCAAATTGCCGAGCGGCAAGAAGAAGGGAGCCTACGCGGAACCGCTGGAGAACGTCGGGATCCGCCTGGTCGACAACGTGACCGAGGGGCTGGACTACCTGGTGCTCGCCGATCCCAGCTCGAACAGCGCCAAGGCGAAGAAGGCGCGAAAACTTGGCGTGCGCTTACTTTCTGAAGACGAGCTGCAAAGATTGGTCGAAACGGGTCAGCTCGACGAAGCCTGAGACGTTCGTCGAATTCGGCTCAGAATTGCGCTTTGTCGCGCAGTATCTCGGCCCGTCGAGCGCCAGCCGACCGGCTCGCACGATGGGACTCGTGCTCGAAGGTAATGGCTCCGTGGAAAATTGCGCATGCGTTGGGGAGGACCATGCTGTCCCGGGTCGACACGCCGCTAGACCCTCGCGTCGTAGTGGTGTAATTCCTGCTCGAAGTCATGGACGCGAACCAAGTCTCGATCCCCACCCCTGAAGCGAACGACCCTCAAGACGTGCAGGAAGCATTGCAAGCTGCCAGCACACTTTGGGAGCAAGATCCTGTCGAGGCCCTGCGCTGGCTTCGCAAGGCAGCGGAGACGGCATCCGATGCCGGCGACGTGATGCGCAGTGTTCACCTAGCGCGTGCGGCCGCCGATCTGCGTGAACAGGCGCAGATCTCGGGTTCGTTGCCGCCCCCAGCGTCCGGGCCGCCCCCGGGTGCCATTCCCACTCCCAACGCTCAGTCCGCTCCCGCGGCATTGCAGGCGGCAGTTGCCGTCACCGCTGGGCACAACCCAGCCCAGACCGTTCCTGCAACGCCCGCAGCCGCTGCGGCGGCCGCGCTGCAAGAGGCTTCTCACGCGGCTCAAGCTGTGGGTGACGTTTCCCAGGGCAACGGCGCTGGACACGATCCCGCCGCCCAACAAGCCGCAGCTGCCGCCCAACAAGCCGCAGCAGAGCAAGCCGCCCAGCAAGCAGCAGCGCAACAAGCTGCCGCACAGCAGGCCGCAGCCGAGCAGGCTGCTCAACAAGCTTCCGCCCAGCAGCAAGCCGAGCTGGCCGCGCAACAAGCAGCAGCGCAACAGGCTGCAGCGCAACAGGCTGCTGCTGAGCAGCAGGCCGCGTTGGCTGCCGCTCAGCAGCAGGCAGCTGCCGCTCAGCCCGCTCCACGGCAGACCGCGCCGATGTCTTCTCCCCCGAGCGCACCGCACTTCGTCACCCACCGTTCGGTCCGTGTCGCGTTGAGCCCCGCCCCGACGGGTCCGGGGCAGTTCACCGTGCACCCGCTGGCTGAGGGCGAAGCCGCCGAGCCCGGCTGGACGGAGGCGCTGCTCGTGGCGCTGGCGCCAGGTGAGCGTCTCTTCCCAGGTCGGGAGTGACGCGCTTCCGACCCTGCATCGATCTCCACGCCGGCAAGGTCAAACAGATCGTCGGCGGCACCCTCGATGCCGACGAGGCTGGCCCCAAAGAGAACTTCGTCTCCGAACGAGGCGCTAGCTACTACAGTGCCCTGTACCGCGATGACGGCCTCTTGGGCGGGCACGTCATCATGCTCGGCCCTGGCAACGAAAACGCCGCCACGGAGGCGCTCAGCGCCTGGCCTGGCGGCATGCAGCTCGGCGGGGGCATCACGCCCGAAAACGCCGAGCGTTGGCTACAGGCTGGCGCCAGCAAGGTCATCGTCACCAGTTGGCTCTTCGACGGCGCTGCGTTGAGTGAAGAGCGGCTGCGGGCCCTGACGGAGATCGTGTCGCCCGAGCAGCTCGTGATCGATCTGAGTTGCCGCCGGCGCGGCGACGGCTGGTTCGTCGCGACCCAGCGCTGGCAAGTGGTGACGGACACGCCCGTCGATGCGGCCACCCTCGAACGGTTGGGCCGGCGCTGCAGCGAGTTTCTGGTGCACGCCGCCGACGTGGAGGGGCTCTGCCGTGGCATCGACGAAGAGCTCGTCGCGCTCTTGGGGCAAGCCTCGCCCATCCCGTGCACCTACGCCGGGGGAGGGCGGCAGCTGAGCGATCTGGACCGCGTCGCCGAGCTGAGCGAGGGGCGCGTCGATCTGACGTTCGGCAGCGCGCTCGATCTGTTCGGCGGCAGCGGTGTGCAGTACGCCGATTGCGTGAGCTACAACCGCCGTCAGGGCTAGGGCAGGCGTCGTCAGAGCTCAGCGCGGTGTCGTCAGAGCTTTGCGCGAGCGTCGTCAGAGCTCAGCGCGAGCGTCGTCAGAGCTTTGCGGGAGCGTCGTCAGAGCTCAGCGCGGTGCGGACTCACTTGAAGTAGTTGAGCATCACGCCGGCGGCGACGGCGGAGCCGATGACGCCCGCGACGTTGGGGCCCATGGCGTGCATCAAGAGGAAGTTGTGGGGGTTGTGCTCTTGCCCGACACGACTGGCGACGCGTGCCGCCATCGGCACGGCCGACACGCCCGCGGCACCGATCAAGGGGTTCAGGGGCTGCTTGCTGAGCTTGTTCATCAGCTTCGCCATCAACACGCCCGCTGCCGTACCGATCGAAAAGGCGATCGCGCCGAGCAACAGGATGCCCACCGTCTCTGGCTTGAGGAACTTGTCGGCGCTCAGCTTGGTGCCCACGGCCAGGCCCAAGAAGATCGTCACGATGTTGATGAGCGCGTTCTGGGCGGTGTCGCTCAAACGTTCGACGACGCCACAGGTGCGCATCAAGTTGCCGAAGCAGAACATGCCCAACAGCGGCGCCGCGTCGGGCAACAGCAGCCCGACCAGGAGCACCAGCGCGATGGGGAAGAAGATGCGCTCCGCGTTCGATACCGGTCGCAGCTGCTTCATCTCGATCTTGCGCTCTTCCACCGTGGTCAGGGCGCGCATGATCGGTGGCTGGATGATCGGCACCAGCGCCATGTAGCTGTAGGCAGAAACCGCAATCGCGCCCAACAGATCGGGCGCCAAGCGGCTGGCGACGAAGATCGCCGTGGGGCCGTCCGCACCGCCGATGATGCCGATGGCGCTCGCGTCTTGCAGGGTGAACTCGAAGATGTTCGCGTCCGTCAGGAAGACGGCCCCGAGCACCGTGGCGAAGATGCCGAACTGGGCGGCCGCGCCGAGGAACAGGGTCTTCGGGTTGGCGAGCAAGGGGCCGAAGTCCGTCAGCGCGCCCACGCCCATGAAGATCAACAGTGGGAAGACGCCGCCGGTGTTGACGCCGACTTCGTAGACGTAGTGCAGGATGCCGCCGGCCTGTCCTGCGCTGGGCTCTGCCACCAGGCCAGCGCCCGGGATGTTGCTCAGCACCGTGCCGAAGCCGATCGGCACCAGCAGCAGCGGCTCGAACTGCTTCTTGATCGCGAGGAACAAGAGCAGCAAGCCGACCAAGATCATCAACGGCTGGCCAAGCCCCGCGATGCCGTTTTCGGCGACGGCTTGGGCGATGAGGTAGAGCCCAGAGCCCTCCCAGGACTGAATCAGATGCTTCATCAGGGTCGTCTCAGCAAAGGTCTACCAGGGGATCGCCCACCGCCACACTGTCGCCCTTTTTGACGTGGACTTCGCCAATGGTGCAGTTCTTCGGGGTGCGAACCTCGGTTTCCATCTTCATGGCCTCGAGGATCAACACCACTTCGCCATCCTCCAGCACGTCGCCGGTAGCCACCTTGACGGCCACGATGGTGCCGGCCAGAGGCGCCGCCAGGGGTTCGCCTTCGGCCGCTGGTGGGGGAGCGGAGGCACCTTTGGCGGCTCCTTGTGCTTCGGCCTGAGTGATCTTGCCGCCCGCGTCGACGGCGACGACGTACTTCTGGCCTTCGACTTCGACCGTGTACGTCGCGGGCCCGCTCGACTTCTTTCTCGGCGCCACGTCGTCTTCCGACGGCACGGGCTCGAAGGCGTCGGGGTTGTTGCGGTTCTCGAGGAACTTCAAGCCGACTTGGGGAAAGAGGGCGTAGGTGAGCACGTCGTCGATCTCGTCTTTGGCGAGCTGGATGCCCTTTTCCTTCGCGATGCCTTTGAGCTCTTTGGTGAGCTTTTCGATCTCGGGCTCGAGCTCGTCCGCGGGGCGGCAGGTCAGCGGCTTCTTGCCGTCGAGCACGCGCGCTTGCAGCTCCGCGTTCATGGGCGCTGGGGTCGCGCCGTACTCGCCCTTGAGCACGCCTTGGGTCTCTTTGGAGATGCTCTTGTAGCGCTCGCCGGTCAGCACGTTGATGACGGCCTGGCTGCCGACGATCTGCGAGGTCGGCGTGACCAGCGGGATGTAGCCCAGGTCCTTGCGGACGCGGGGGATCTCTTCGAGCACCTTGTCGAACTTGTCGGTGGCGCCCTGCTGACGCAGCTGGTTTTCCATGTTCGTCAGCATGCCGCCGGGAACCTGAGCCACCAAGATGCGTGAATCCGTGCCCCGCAGGCTACCCTCGAACTTGGCGTACTTGCGGCGGACCTTGCGGAAGTAGGCCGCGATGTCCTGCAGCGCGAGCAAGTCGAGCCCGGTGTCGCGCTCTTGCTGTTGCAGCATGGCGACGATGGCCTCCGTCGAGGAATGACCGTACGTCATGCTCATCGAGGAGATCGCCGTATCGACGTTGTCGATGCCCGCCTCGATCGACTTGAGGTAGGTCGCCGTCGAGAGCCCCGTCGTGGCGTGGCACTGCATGTGGATCGGGATCTTCAACGTCGACTTGAGCTTGCTGACGAGCTCGAAGGCGACGTAGGGCTTGAGCAAGCCGGCCATGTCCTTGATGCACAAAGACATCGCGCCCATCGACTCGATCTGTTTGCCCAGGTTCACCCACAAGTTGACGTCGTGCACGGGGCTGACGGTGTAGGAGATGGTGCCTTGGGCGTGCTTGCCGACTTCGAGCACGGCTTTGATCGCGGTCTCCAAGTTGCGCGGGTCGTTCATCGCGTCGAAGACGCGGAAGACGTCGACGCCGTTGACGGCGGCGCGCTCGACGAATTTCCGGACCACGTCGTCGGCATAGTGGCGGTAGCCCAGGATGTTCTGCCCGCGAAACAGCATTTGCTGCGGGGTGTTGGGCATCACCTTCTTCAACTCGCGGATGCGCTCCCAAGGATCTTCGCCCAGGTAGCGGATGCAGGAGTCGAAGGTGGCCCCGCCCCAGCTCTCCATCGACCAATAGCCGATCTTGTCGAGCTTTTCGGCGATGGGCAGCATGTCGTCGATGCGCATGCGCGTCGCCAGCAGCGATTGGTGCGCGTCGCGCAGGACGAGTTCGGTGAGGCCAAGTTTTTTCTTGTTCGTTGTCATCTTCAGCGGTGACTCCGTACGCAGGCGGTGCTCAGTTCGGTGATTGCCGACCGTGCGCCGATGGTGGGCACTTCAGCGAGCACGAGCGCTCCGTCGATTGCAGGCATGTCGATTGCACGCATTCAGTGCTCCTTGCGGTAGCGCGCCACCGCTAGTTCGATCGCCGTTCGCACGCGCGGGTCGAGGTTCGTTGAGGTGGCAGGGCGCCGGGAAGCTCGCTTGGGTGGCGCGGGGGGAGCCGCAGGGGCAACCTTGCTGGCGAGGGCGCTCAGGATGCCCATCGCGACGACCAGGATGGCGAGGAACACGAAAACGGTGCCCATCCCGAGGATCATCAGCTCGACGGCGTTCGCAATCAGGTCTTCCATGGTATTCAGGACTCCAGCGCTCGACGGGCCGCGCGGATGAAGAGCGCGCTCGCCGGAGTATCGTGCCAGCCGTTCGGCGTGCGCCCGCGGGCCCACTCCGAGCGAGTGGGGACACTAGTCGGCGAGTGGGGCGTCGTTAATGAAAACCGGACCCGGGGAACACGTTTGGCCCACCAGACGGGCCTCGGTTGTACTGGCAGCGGGAGCCTCGGCGACCGGCGAATCTCACTGGCCGATACTGGGCTCGTCGTGGGCCACGGCGGTGGCCAAAAAGTGCCTGACGTCGCGCATGGCGGTCGCCACCTGGAAGGCGACGAAGTGTCCGTTGTTGCCGTCGGCGGGCGTGTACTGGCGCACGCCCGCGGTCCACAACGCGCCGTCGGAGGAGAGGTTTCCGGAAAGCGGCAGCGCGTCGCTGGGCGAGAGCTCGAGGAAGTCTTCTGGATCGGTGGCGTCGGGGTCTGTCGCTGCCAACGTCAATTCGGCCGCGATGGCGAAGCTCTGCTGGGCGACCGCCGGCGAATAGGCGTCGCGCGCGCCGTAAACCTGAAAGACGTGCAGTGGATCCGTCACCGGAGCCGCCACCAAGAGTTCGGCGTGGTGCAAGGTATCGACTGGGTCGATCAACTGCTGCACCAGCGCCAGCGCGGGGTGGAATTGCTCGCCGAAGACGAGCTCGCCGTTGGGTCCTGGGTCGTTGATGGCTTGGCTCACCGTGGTGGGGATGAACTCCGGATCCGTACGCGTGAGCATGGTCTGCAAGAAGCCGGCGCCCAAGCCCGAGAACACCGCCGCGTGCACGTCGTCCGTGTAGGGCAGGGCGATCGCACCCTGCATCGCGCCCTGGGAGTGCCCCCAGAACATCACGCGTTCGGTGTCCAGTTGGATGCCGAACTCCGCGGGGACCTGGTCGGGTAGATCTTTGGCGAAGCGGCTCATGGACAAGACGTCCAGGCCGCCCTGAAGTGACGTGCCCAACGTGCCACCGGGGTTGAGGATGTTGAACAGCAGGATGTCCGGATCGAGCCCGCTGCTGGGGCCATCGCCACGCCGGGGCCCGTGCTGGACGCCGTCGTAGCCGAGCACGGCGAAGCTCATGTGAGTGCCATCGACGGTCTCACCCTCCGACAGTGAACCCGCGACACTGGGTGACAGATGACTGCGGAAGGAACCGCCGGCACCGTGTGAGGTCAACACCAGGGGAAAGCCCCCGTCGGGTGGGGTGCCCTTGGGTACGGTCAGCGCCATGCACACGGCCTCCGTGCGCACGGGGCCCGCGTACGATATCTCGCCACCCGAATCGAAGTACGGTGCCTCGCCTTGCTGGAAGATGGGGAGCTCGACCAGCGCGTGGTACTCGTCGAACACCTCGCTGGGTTCGCCGCAGGCGCGCTCCGCGCTGGCGTCGGGGCAGGGTGAGGCGGTGGCGCCATCACACAGAGTCCAGGCTGAAGCCGTGGGCACGTCCAAGTCGGCCACGTCCGCCGACAAGCGTGTCATCGGCGCGCGCACGTCGCCGACGCTGAACACGGTGGCGTTGAGGATGTCGCTCGGAGCGAGCTCGAGGTCGGCGAGGTAGTCGCGCAGCTGTCCGTACTTGGTGTGCAGCTCGGCGAGCACCGGCTCGGTGGGGGCTTCGTCTGCGAGGAGGGCCTGCAACTGTGGGGAAGTCTCGACGGCGAGCGCTTCTCGATCGAGCACTCCGACGTCGATGTACGCGGCGTAGGTGTGGCCCGGGTTGAAGGCGTGACCAGGAGACGGGCGCGCCGCCAGTGCGTTGTGGCAGACGTATTTGCCGGAAGACGGCGAGTACAGGAGCTTCAACGGCGGGCTGGAGAGATCTGTCAAGTCGACGACGTGAAAGCGCTCCACCAGGGTGGAGAACTCGACGCGCCCCGAGAAGCGGAAGATGATGGTCGGCGATGCGCTGAAGCCGTCGGCGTGCTGCTCGACGGCGTCGATGAAGCCTCCGACCAGCGCCGTCTTTGCCGGGAAGTCGCCCAGCTGCGGTTGCCCTTGCTCGAGATAGAAGTCGTTCGGGAACGGCAGACGAAAGTAGTCGCCGAGATCCGCATCGGTGCCAGGCACTTCGAAGTAGGCGCGCACCTGCCCCGTGGTCGGCTCGTCGCAATCGTTGGCGGGCTCCGGCGGCGCGGGTGTGTCCGTCTCGCTGGCGTCGGTTGCGGCGGGAGTCGTGTCCGTGCCGGCAGGATCGGTGTTTGCCACGTCCGTGCTCGCCGTATCCGTCGCCGCGGGCGCGCCGGTGCCGGTCGGGCTGGGCTCGGTGTCCGTCGTCTCGCTCGAGTCCGTCATGCCCGACGCCGACGGGGAGCCCTCGTCCGTGCCTGCTGTGACGTCAGTCGCGTCCACGTCGGTGGCCGCGCAGGTGGGATCGTCCGCGCCGCATACCGCGGTGGAAGATTCGAAACGATCCGGGCTACAGCCTGTGACCCATACCGAACTGCTCAGGGCGCCGCTGGCGATGATCGCCAACCGCGCGTGCTTGTGAAAATCGAAGTACGCCAAGTTCTGAAAGCATAGCGCAAGCCAAGGGCAGGGTGCGATCAGAGTCTTCGCCTGCGAGTTGTTCGCGGCTGCGGGGCGATCGCGTTTGGCCTCGGCGCAATCCTGCTATGGTCGTCGACCCATCATGCAGAGCACATGTCATCCTTGGTCCCGCACACTCCGACTTCTAGGCTTCTACTCCGGTGGCACGCTGTCGTTGATGGTGGGAGCCGGTGCGTGCAGTAGCGGCTCGGCCGAGCGCATGGATCCGGGCGCGATCGCGGCGGGCCCCGCGGTGATCGCGGAGCCGCCGCCTCCGCCGACACCTGCCGGTGCGGCCAGCGTGCAATACGGCTTCTTGCCGACCACGGTGACGCCCGCCGATGCGCTCAGCGCGTACGAAGAATGGAAAGCGAACTACGTCGAGGAGTGTTCGGCCATCGTCTCGCGCGTGCTCTACCAAGATCCGAGCAAGACCGTCTCCGAGGGTATCGGCTACGGCATGCTCTTGTCCGCCTACCACGGTGACCAGCCGACGTTCGATAACCTGTGGCAGTACTACAAAGATAACGTCGACAGCAACGGCTTGATGCACTGGGAGCGCCTGGGGTGCGAAGGTGGGGCGAGTGGCGACAATGCCGCCTCCGACGGGGATATCGATGCTGCGATGGCGCTGATCAAGGCCAGTTGTCAGTGGCCGAACACCGGCGGTCGGCACGACTACGCGGCGGACGCGACCGAACTGCTGCGTGACATCCGGCGCGTCGAAGTCACGCGGCAGACGGAGTCGGAGTACTTCTTGCGGCCCGGGGATTCCTTCGGGGGCGCCACCTGCGTCAACTACTCGTACTTTGCGCCCGGCTACTACCGCGTCTTCGCCGATTACATGACGGCGGACGCGACCGTGTGGGACAGCATGCCCGCCACCGCCTACGAGCTGATCAACGTCGCGGCCCATCCGACCACGGGCCTGGTGCCCAATTGGGCGGAGACGGACGGCACGACGCCGCCGAGTGGTTGCGACTGGTACGAAAACCCCGAGCGCTACGGTTGGGATGCCATCAGAACGCCGTGGCGCGTCGCCGTCGACTACATGTGGTGGGGGGACACTGCGGCGCAGGCCTACCTACAAAAGCTCTCGGCGTGGGTGGAGTCGATCGGCGGCATCGCGAGCGTCAAGGCCGAGCATGCCGTCGACGGCACGCCGCTGGTCGACTACGGCAGCAACCCGGCCAGCGGTGGACTTGCCTTCAGTGGCATCGCAGTCAGCCAAGAACTCTCCGACGCCTACTTCGACTACCTGATGAACAACCGCACCACGGGCTACTACCACGAGTCGCTGCGCGCGCTGTACTTGCTCGCCGCCTCGGGGCTGATGACCCACGATTGCGCGGGCGTCGTCTACCCCTGAGGAGTGTTTACCTGATGGGATCAGGGGACTGGTAGAGGTGCCGTCGGGCTCGGTGCGGGAATGGGGTGCGCCGGCAAGGGTTCGGGCTGAGACGGGTCGATCGGCAGATCCGGTGACGGGGCGGCCGCGGGCGGCGCCGCCGGGCTCGGCGGATGCGTCAAACTCGTCGGCATCTCCGGCTCCGGCCCGGGATCTTGGGGGGGCGTCGTCGGACCTTGGGAGGGCGGCGCTGGAGCCGTGGGGTTTCTGCCCTCGGTGGACAGGCCGAAGCCGTAAGGGAAGAGCGGGTCGTAGTTCGCATCCCCGACGTTGATGGGGATTTGAGCCATCGAACGCGGCCAAGTGTGGGGCAGCTTGCCGGTGAACGGGTAGTCACCGAAGAGCACGTCGGTGATGCCCGCGCCTTCCGTGCCGGGCAGCCACGCCGCGATCACGGCATCGGCCAGCTCCAGCACCTCACCCAGGATCATCGGGCGACCACTCATCAAGATCACGACGACGGGGATGCCCGCGGCCTTCAGATTGCGCACCGTCTGCACGTCGTCCTCGTGCAGGCTCAAGTCGTCACTGTCGCCGCTGCCTTCGGCGTAGGGTCGTTCACCGATGACGGCAATAGCGACCTCGGCGCCACTGACGCCTTGCCCGTCGGGAGAGAAGCTGACGCGACCGGGCGTCTCGGCCAGGGTCGCTTCCAACGCCTCGCGCACGCTCGTGCCCTCGATCACGTCGCCGGTGCCGCCTTGCCAACTGATCGTCCAACCGCCGCACTGGCGACCCACGTCGTCGGCGCTGCGCCCGGAGAGGTGGACCTTCTGCACGTCTTTCGAAAGCGGCAGCAGATTGCCCTCGTTCTTGAGCAAGACCTGCGACTTTCGCACGGCTTCACGTGCCACGGCGCGATGCGCTTCCTTGCCGAAAGCGCCGAGTAGCTCGCCCTCGACCTGGATGTTGCCGGAGCGGTCGCGGTCGTAGGTGCCGGGCTCCAGCATGCCGAGCTCGCACTTGGTCGCCACGATGCGCGTCACTGCGTCGTCCACGCGCTCCTGGGGGATGCGATCGGGAACGAGGGTGCCCATGGTGGTGATGAATCCCGTGTAGGCCTTCGGGTTCATCACCATGTCGATGCCTGCGTTGATGGCGGAGGCGAGTTGCGTGCCGTACTGACCCGGCAATTGCTCCACGGCTTCCCAATCGGAAACCACGAAGCCGTTGAAGCCGAGCTCGCCCTTGAGCACGTCGTTCAGCAGGGGGCCATGGCAGTGCATCTTGATGCCGTCGATGCTGCTGTAGGAAGCCATCACCGAGCCGACACCTGCTTCGATGGCTTTGGCGTAGGCCGGCAACAGCTCGGAGCGCACGTCGGCCAGGCTCATCTCGGAGTTGCCCTGGTCCTCGCCGCCGACGGTGTTGCCATCGCCGATGTAGTGCTTGGCGCAGGCGAGCACGCTGGCTTCGCCTTGCCCGAGGTGCTGTCCTTGCAGACCTCGCACCATGGCGGGGCCGAACATCTCCGCGAGTTCCGGACTCTCGCCGTAGGCTTCGTAGGTTCTGCCCCAGCGTTCGTCTTTGGCGACGGCGAGCACTGGAGAGAACGTCCAGTCGATGTTCGTCGCGGCCACTTCACGCGCCGTCACCCGCGCGATGCGCTCCACCAACTCGGGGTCGCGCGTGGCGCCCAAACCGACGTTGTGTGGGAAGATCACGGCCCCCTGCACGTTGTTGTGTCCGTGCACGGCGTCGATGCCGTAGATCACCGGCAGCTGGCTTGCCGACTCCAGCGACTGCTGACGGAAGTCGTTGACCATGCGCGCCCACGCCATCGGGTTGTTCGACAGGGGAGCCGAACCGCCGCCGGACAGGATCGAACCGATGCCGAACTGGGCCACGTCGTTGGGGGTGCGCACGTTGCCGCGGTCGGGCTGCATCATCTGCCCATATTTCTGGGCCGGCGTCATCTTGGACACCACCGCGCGCGCGCGGTCGATGCACTGCTGGCTCGGAAAGCCCCCGTCCTTGCCCGCGTGGATGGCGGCCATCGGTTGCTCCGGCGCCAGGCACTGGACCTTCACTTCGACCGGATGGGTCTCCTTGAGCGGAAACGATTGCTGACAAGCGACGGGGAGCGTCGTCAGCAACAGCGCTCCCCAAGCCCTCTGGTGAAGTCTCATCCGGTCTTTCGTTCTTTCAAGGACGGCTCTTGATCTGACCTGCGAACGCCATCGACTTGGCTTCGACGCTCTGCACTTCGACGTAGCCTTGAGAGCTCGCAGGGTTCAAGCCGTCGCTGGCTTCCATCGAAGAGTCGGCCTCGTTGTACAGGCTGTGGGGGCAGTCGGTGAGCTTCTGGAAGTAGATGTTGCCCTTGTACATGCCCAACTGGACGGTGCCCGACGCGCGCGCGGCGAGCGAGTCGATGGCCGCCTGCGCAGCGCGCGTGGCAGGGTCGAAGTAGCGTCCGTCGTAGATTTGGTCGGCGACGAGCCGCGACAGATCGCGGAACAGATCGCTCGAGCGCCGGTCGAGGGTGGCTTGGTAAACGTAGGCCAAGCCCACGCCCAAGAGCTCCATGCCCGGCGCTTCGTACACGCCGCGGCTCTTGGTGCCGATCACACGATTCTCCAGTGCGTTCTTCATCCAGATGCCGTTGCGTCCGCCGACTTCGTTCGCCTTCAGCATGATTTGAAGCGCCGAGCCCTGCTCGCCGTTGATGGCGACGCAGCGACCGCCTTCGAAGCGCAGAGTCACGCTCTCGACCGCATCGGGCGCCTTGTTCGGCCACACGCCCATGATCGGCTCGACGATCTCGCAGCCGGTCTCGAGGCTCTCCAAGTCTTCGGCCTCGTGCGAGAGCCCGGCCAGATTCGCGTCCGTGCTGTAGCGCTTACGGGGCCCGACGTCGGCCTCGATGCCTTGCGCTTTGAGGTAAGCGGCCATCTCTTTGCGGCCGGGGAACTCCGCCAACAACGTGGGATCGCGCCATGGCGCGTACACGCTCATCTGCGGCGCGAGCACGTTGGTATAGCGCTCGAAGCGCAGTTGGTCGTTGCCGCGACCGGTGGCGCCGTGGGCGAGCACGGTGCAACCGGTCTCTTGCAGCTTCTCGAGAAGGCCACGCACCGTCACCGCGCGAGCGATGCCGGTCGTGTTCCAGTAGCCGCCGTCGTAGGTTGCCTGGCAGCGAATGACGTCGAAGCACGCTTCGGCCATGTCATCCTTCAAGTCGACGATCAGCGTCTCGGCGCCGGTGGGCGCCATCTTGTCTCGGATGTCGTTGATGTCCTTCTCGTCGGGCTGGGCCAAGTCCGCCGTGAAGCACAGCACGTCCAGGCCCGCCTTCTTCAAGCGCGTCGTGACAGTCTTACTGTCCAGCCCGCCAGAGACGCAGACGCCAATTCTCTCGCCTTTCAGGTCTTCGATCCGCATTTGGCGGCGGAAGCTAGCCCAATCGTCGAGCGTTGGCGAGAGGCTGAGAAAGGCAGGCGTCAAAACGCGACAAAAGGAGTCAGCTCGGCCCCGCCCGATTGGCAGCCTCGGTGGATCTGAGCTATCCCAGAGTCAATGCTGGTCGACCTGGGAGAGCTATCGCGGCGGGGGAGCCTCGACTGGTTGACGACGGCTTTGGTGATCGCCGCGGACGCAGCGCCGGGCCTCGACTTGCAGTTGCAACGCCGGCGTATCGCCGCGCTCGCGGAGCCCCTCGCCGACGCCGACTTGCGCTTGTGCCCACCTGCCGAACAAGCGCGCTCGGTCGCTGACTACTTGTACGGGGAACTGGGTTTCCGCGGAAATGACGAAAACTACGAAGACCCGGCCAACTCGTTGATCCACCACGTGCTCGACCGTCGCGTGGGCATTGCCATCACTTTGGCGTTGCTCTACGTCGAGCTCGCGCGCCGCTCGGGGGTGGACGCGCGAGGGGTCAGCTTCCCCGGGCACTTTCTAGTCAAGGTCAACGACGCCCACCGCACCGCTGGCGTGGACCGCAGTGTCTTCGTCGATCCGCTCGGAGGAGCGCTTCTCGAAGAGATGGATCTATCGCTCTTGGCGGAGCGCGCGACTGGCAGCTCGGAAGTGCTCGACGGCTGGCTGGAAGTCGCTTCTCCACAGAAGATCGCGCTGCGCATGCTGAACAACCTTCGGGTCGCCTATCGTCGCCGGGGTGATCTTTCGCGTTTGCTGGTCGTGCTGCACCGCATGTGTGAACTTCAGCCCGACTCCGGTGCGCTGCTGCGCGACCGCGGTTTGTTGCAGGCCAAGCTCGGGGCGCCGCGGGCTGCGGTTTCGGATTTGGAGAGCTACCTGCACTCCATGCCCCATGCCAGCGACGTGCAGGAGGTGCAGGAGTTGCTCGACGAACTCGCCGAGCGCTTGCACCGCGATAACCCGCTGGATGCGCTGAACTGACGCTGCCACAGCCGGCTAGGCAAAGACCGGCAGGCAAAGAAGCGTTCGCGCATCCCGCTCGCTCAGTCAGGCGAAAAAGCGCTCGCGCGCCGCTTGGGTGCCGGCCGTTCGCTTGACCACCTTCTGGAAGAAGAGGCTGTTCGGGATCTGAAGCTGGTAAACCGTGCCGTCGTCCGACTGCTCCTGCAGAGTGACGAAGAGCAGATTCATGTCCACCACCTGTCCGCTGGGATTGGGCGTGGAGCCCTCCAGCAGCTGGATGTGGTCCCCGACGCGGAAGGGGCGAAAGATCAGGATCAGCACCGCGCACACCACGTTGGACAGCACGCTCCAGATCGCGAAGAAGCCGATGGCAACCGTGGTCAGGAATGCCGTCAGTACGGCCCAGGCGTTTTCGAAGGCGCCGCTGCTGTGCAGCAGGAAAAGCACCACCCCGACCACGGCGACGCTGCGCACGATGAAGCGCAGCCGCAGAGCGATCTGTCCCGTCAGCTGCCCGCTCCGCGCCAGCTGGCGGATGCTGCGCGCGACGATCAGGTAGGTGGCATAGGTGACCAGTACGACGAGCGTCGCTCGCAGCAGCCGCAGTTCGGAGTCGCCCAAGCGAGACAGGAAGTCGTTCACGCGAGGTGTCTAGCCGCGAACGATCGGCCTGCCAAGTCTGAACTAGGCGACCGCGGCGGGCTGTGAGCGCGGCTCCGTGACGGACAACACCCGACCGTGGGCGTTCGACTCGACGGACTCGAGGTAGAGGCGGCCGACGTCGAACGCGGAGCTTCCGGGTTCGGGGGCAAGCCGAGCTGGATGCGCATTTCGCGGATCCAACCCGGACTCACGGCGTTGATGCGGCGGCCCTGCGGTGCGTCCAGAGCGGCGGCGCGCACGAACGCGTCGACGGCGGGCATTGACGAGGGCTACCGCGGCGCCGCCGCGGGTCGGGCTGTGGGAGAGAGCGCCGCTCGTCAGCGTGACGGAGCCACCGCGCGGTAGTCGAGGCAGTGCCGCCATCGCGACGCGCGCTTGGCCCATCCACTTGCTCGACAGTCCGACTTGGAATGCGGCCGCTTCGCGGCGTGGGTGACGTTGCTCTTTGGGGCGTCGAGCGCGACGAGCAGGTTCGCGTCCAGCGCAGCCAACTTGGAGACCCAGCGTTTTTCGTTCGGCGTACTCAGGGTGGCCGCGCGGCGGTCCACGGTGGCGCGCAAGGGGCTAGCTCAGTTTTGGCGTTTGCAAGTGTACTCGCCGAAGAGCAAGACACTGCGAGTGCACTCGACGATGGCCGTCTCTGCGCTGCCTTTTTGGACTTGAAAGGTGAACTGTTGGGACGTCGGCATGCGTTGGATGCCGAGCAATTGCAGACAGCCGTCGTTGCCGCAAGCGATGCCCTCGGCCGTCTTCTGTAACGCGGCGACGTCGGAATTGACGTTGTAGATCGCGGCGACGGAACCGCCGATACACAAAACGGCGACTACCTTCTTGAGCCACCCCGCACTTTGAGAGGACATTTGCCGAGTTCCTTCCAGACGTTCGCTATTGGTGATGAGTTACGAGCGCTTCGCTCATTTGAGCCCGGCGACGTCGAGTTCCCAGAACGGCAACTCGAGCGAGCGTGGCCAGTGTAAACCTGCACCGATGGCCACGAAGTGTTTGGCGAAGAGGCCGCGATAGTACGATCCGTTGCGCACGAAGACGTCGGTGTCCGTGCGCTCCGTGTCAGCGCGCTCGCGCAAGTCGGCGCGGGTTAGTACCTCGAAGAAGACCAAGCCGCGGGCCATGGATGCGATGTTGGCGACGGCAGGTGCGACGTCGGGGTCGGGCAGGTACTGCAAGACGCCTTGGCAGATGATGAGATCGTACTCCTTGCGATCGCGCCAACGCGCGATGTCGCAGTGCACGAAGCCGTGCTTGGCGCACATCGCCTCGCTGACTTCGGTGCCGGTGTACTTGACCTTGGGGCGGTGCTTCTCGATCCAGTCTTTCCACAGCCCCGTGCCAGCGCCGACGTCGAGCACGTTGCGCATGCTCAGTTGGTTCCAGGTTGCGAAGGCGAAGACGTACTCGGCCAGAGCACTGTGTTCCTTCTCCGAATAGACCCTCGTTTTGGGGTTCTCGTAGAAGCGTTGATAGTAGGCTTCGTCGAAAGTCCGCTTGGACGCCATGCGCGAGATTCTACAAAGAAAACCTGGGGGAGTGAGAGCGTTTGTCGGCTTCGTGGCCGAGCCCGGGTGGTGTGAGCCAGGCGTCCGAGTCCCGGCGCCGTGCAGCAGCGCGCCCGCCCTTGTCAGCGTCACCCATCGAGGACTATGGCGCCAAGCGTGACTCTGAGCTTGCCCGAAGGGCGTTACGATGCCCTGATCTTCGATTGTGACGGTACCTTGGTCGACTCGATGCCCGTGCACCATCGCGCTTGGCGTGCCGCCTTGGCCGACAGCGGGGCCCGCTTCGAGTTCGATTGGGAGACCTTCGTCTCGCGGGCGGGCATGGGCCTGGGCGACACCGTGATGGCGCTGAACGAGCAGTTCGGGGAAAGCCTCGACCCCGAGCGCGTGGTCGCGGCCCAGCTGAGCCACTACGCCGAGTCGATGGCGGAGGTCGAGCCCATCGCGGCCGTCGTCGAACTGGCCCGCGCGCACCAGGGCAGGGTTCCGATGGCGGTTGCAAGCGGGGGGGAGAAGCACCTGGTGCTGCACGCCTTGCAGGCGGCGGGACTGACGTCGCTGTTCGAGCACGTCGTGTGTCGTCAGGACGTGGCGCGCGGTAAACCTCACCCCGACATGTTTTTCAGGTGTGCTGAACTCCTCGGCGTATCCGCGGAGCGCTGCTGGGTGCTCGAGGACGGTCAAGCTGGAATCGAGGCAGCCAAGGCAGCCGGCATGGGGTGGCTTCTGGTAGATTGGAGCGGCCGGCAGTTGGCGATTTCGGAATGAAGCGCATGAAGACGACGATGTGGAGTCAAAGGACACGAGCCTGGACGGTCTGGGGGGCGATTCATTGTTTGGCCGTTGCCGGGCTGGCTGCTGGCTGTGAAAGCAGCGGCAAACCGTGGCCCCCCGGCTCGGGCGGCAGCGAGACGGAGAGCACGGACTCCGAGGTGACGGATGCGACCGACACGGGCGGCACCGACTCGGCAGGGACGGACTCCGAGTTCACCGACACGGCGCCGGACGGCGGCGAGCTGCCTTCGGACGACGCCGGCACGGGCGATGCTGGGGGGCCCGTCGGCGTGCCCGAACCACCCCCTGGGCCCTTCCAGCTTTCCTTCGACGCGCTATCCTTGCCCGCTTCGATCGATCGGGTGACGGACTTCGTGTTCTTGCCCGACGGCAACGAGATGCTGGCGACGTCGCTGGACGGGACGTTGCACCACTTGGTGCTCGATGGTGATGGCGTCGAATGGCTTTCGAGCTACGACTTGCCGGACGTCTTCTACCAGCGCGATTGCGGTCTCATCTCGCTGGCGCTCGATCCGGACTTCGCCGACAACGGCTACGTCTACGTCGGGTATTGCGTCGACGTGCAAGGCAGCGGCGTGTTTCGCATGACCTACGATCCGGACGACCGCACCGCGACCGTCGACAGCCTCAAAGAGATGATCGTCGTTTCCGCCACACCGCGAGCGGATCCGGCGGACGAACGGCCCTGGCACAACGTCGGCTCGCTCACTTTCGACGAGTCCGGCGCCTTGTGGGTGCCCTTCGGCGACAAGCTTCGGGGCAGCGTCGCACAGGATCCGCGCAATGCCCTCGGCAGTCTGTTGCGCATCATCCCCAATCGGGAGCCCGACGGGTCCGGCTACGACGTCCCGGAGGACAACCCCTTCGCCGACGGCAAAGACGGGTTCGATGCCGTCTATTCCTGGGGTCTGCGCTCACCCTGGCGTGGTCTCATCGACGGCCGCGGCCGCTTCTGGGTCGGCGACGTCGGCGCGACCGACTACGACGAGATCGACGTCGTTGGCGGGCCTGGGGTAAACATGGGTTGGCCAGTTCACGAGGGGCCGTGCAGCGAGGACTGCGAGCGCTACGTCAATCCCATCACCGGTTGGGATCGCGAGCTCGACCACCCGTACATGCTCGACGATCCCGACGTGAACCCGCTACAAGCTCGTGTGCCGTACGTCGCGATCGCCTACGAACCGCTGAAAGATCGCTATCGAGGGCACCTCAATCAGCGCGTGCTGTTCGGCGACTATTGCACGGGCTACGTGCGCGCGGGACAGATCGACGATTCGTTGGAGCTCACCTACGATGAGCACGTGGGTCACATCGACAACCCGGCGGCCTGGCGACAAGGCCCGGATGGCTACATCTACGTGATGACCTACGGGCGCTGTCAAACGGACGTCCAAAACTTCACTGACAGCAAGACGGAGATATTCCGGGTCGTGCTGGACTGAAGCACCGCGGGCCCCAGCCGCGATCGTCGGCAAGTCGCGCGTTTGGCGGTGGGTCCTTTGTCGTTGTCCAGCTGGCGCCGCGGCGCTAGTACCAGCCGCATGAAGCGCGTTTTGGGCCCCGGTCGAACGAAGCGAGCGGCCGCGCTCGGCAGCTTGGCGGCCGCGCTTGCCGGCGCGGCGTGTGGTGACGACGGAGCTTCGGCGGCGGACGTGGGCAGCGACGAGTCCACGGACCAGCAGACGGACGGCGAATCGACGGACGAGGGCTCCAGTGACGCGACGGAGGGAGAATCGACGGATGACGGGTTCGTCGAGGCGACGGACTCCGAGGCAACGGACGAAGCCAGCGACGGCACGGACGTCGGGTCGACGGACGAAAGCGCCGACGAGACCGACGGGCAGGGGGGCGAGACGGACGCTGATGCGGGCGCGGAGGTCGAGCTCGAGCGCTTGATCGACGACCCGCTGGCGGACTTCCCCGAGCGCATCAGTCGAACGGGCATCTATCCCGATCCGGGGCGGCGCTCGGAGATCGCAGTCGAGGCTTTCGAATACGTGCCGCGCTTCCCGCTTTGGTCCAATGGGTTGGCAAAGCAGCGCGGCATCGTGTTGCCAGCAGGTGAGACCTTGACGCTCAGCGAGGGGCAGTTCGAGTTTCCGATGGGCACGCTGATCTACAAGACGTTCGCCGGGGAAGACTCGGTGGTCGAAACGCGGCTGCTGCGGCGGACGGACGACGATTGGGACTACGCCGTTTATCGCTGGGACGAACAAGGCCAGGACGCCGAACTCCTCGACGGGCGCAAAGACATCGAAACCAGCGCCGAAACCGAATGGGGAGAGGTGCAGCACACGATCCCCGGGCGACTGACTTGTCGTCAGTGCCACGAGTCGTCGACTTCCTTCGTACTCGGCTTTCAACCCGAGCAACTGCTCGATGCCGACGGCGGATTGGAGCAATTGCAGCAACTGCAAGAGGCGGGTTTTCTGGCTGAAGTGCCTGAGGTGAGCGATCCGGTCGCTGACGTCGAAGGGCTCACCAAAGACGTGCTCGGCTACTTCCTGGGCAACTGCACCCACTGCCACAACGGCGAAAACGGCATCGCCTCGAGCTACGACATGCGGCCCGCCGCCGCGCTCGACAACCTCGTCGGCCAGCCCACGGAGAGCAGTGCGACGGCCGTGGGCACGCGTGTGGTCCCCGGCGATCCGGCGCAGAGCGTGATGTTCGCTGCCGTCTCGGGGGAGACTGACGACCCAGAAGTGAAGCTGATGCCGCCGGTGGGCGTCAACTTCATCGACCCCGAGGGCGTCGAGCTGCTGCGCCGCTGGATCGAGTCGCTGTAGGCGCCGGCGGCCGTCAGTTGGGGGCGTTGGTGGGGGGAGCGCTGGCCTCGGTCGGACGCAAGTTCATCAGCACCAGCAGGTACTCCGGCGCGCTGAACGGCGAAAGCCGAGCATAAGGGTCGTCTTCCGAGGGGAAACCGACGAAGCGTTTCGTGTTGCAGATCCCCCAAGAAGGTGAGGGGTGCAGCGGGATCAGCGGAGCGTACTTGCTGTAGAGTGCCTGGAGCTTGTCGGAGAGCGCACGTTGTTCCTTCGGATCCCGTGTCTTTTCGAAGGCGGCGAGGGCAGCGTCCACCTCGTCGTCTTTGAAGCGGTTCCAGTTCATCGGAGCGGCCTCTCCGATGGGTTTCGCAGCAGCGCCGCTCATCACGAAGCGATAGTACATGTACGGTGTGGGGCCTTCTTCCGCCCAACCCATCGACAGGTCGTAGTTGCCGCGCTGCAAAGCGTCGAAGTAAGCGCTGAATGCCAACGTCTTCATTCGGGCCTTCACGCCAACGGCCTCGAAGTTCTTGATGATGAGCTGAACCGCGGTCACCCAGTCGGACCAACCCGTGACCACGTTGATGGTCAAGTCCAGCGGGTTTCCGTCAGGGCCGAGTCGCACGCCGTCGTCGTTCTTCTTCAGGCCGGCTTCGTCGAGCAGCGCATTGGCCTTCGCGGGATCGTAGGAAACCCAGTCCTTGTCTTCCAAGACGTCGGGGTTCTTCCAACTGTCGAATGCCCGACTCAGCCCATGCGCTGCGACGGGCACGGTGTAGCCGTGCACGGCGATCTTCGTGATTCGCTCGCGATCGATGGCCATGCTCAACGCTTTGCGCACGCGGACGTCGGAGAGCGGCGCCCGCAGGTCGTTGGTGTAGAGGTTGTGAGTGGTCCCCATGTTCGGAAACCAGTACTTGTGGTGCTCCGGGTCTTTTGCGACGTACACCTTTTCGATGTCTGGGATGAACTTGCCCGACCAATCGATCTCGCCGTTCATCAGCGCCAGGGCAGCCGGTTCGTTGCTGGGGTAGGCCGGGAAGCGCAGGCCAGCGATTTGTGGTTTGCCCTCTTGCCAGTAGTTGGGATTCTTACCGAGTTCGTAGATCTGGTTCTGGAACGTCTTGACGACGGTGAAGGGGCCTGTGGCGACCGGCTCGGGGTTGGCGAAGGCGACGGGGTCGTCGAGCTTGGACCAGACGTGCTCCGGAACGATGGGTTGCTGCGCGATGCGGAACAGGCCGGGCGTGAACACGCGCGAGAAGGCGAAGGTCACTTTCGACTCGGTCGGCGCCTCGACGCTCTCGAGCACCTTCCAGATGGCGTGCTGGTCGAGTGCGGGGTGCTTCTTGAGCAGGTTGAACGTGAAGGCGACGTCCTTGGCCGTGAACGGCTTGCCATCAGACCAGAGCACGCCGGGGCGCGTCTCGAAGTCGAGGCTGAGGTTGTCATCGCTGAAACTGTGGCTCGTCGCCAGCCACGGCACGTACTGCCCTTTCAGCGTGTTGTAGATCATCATCGGCTCGTAGATCCCTGCGGGGGTTGGCCATCGAGTTTGGCTTGGGGAGAGCAGAGGATTGAAGTTGCGTACCCAGGAGGCCTGTTGCTCTTGGGCGACTACGAGGAAGCGCTCCGCCGGGGGCGTTGGAGGCGTTGCTTGTTGTTTGCTCTTCTTGCACGACAGGGCGGTGCCCAAACACGACAGAGCCAGGATCAGTACGAGGGCGCGCTTCATGGGGCCGCGATGTTGCTCGTACGGGCCGCGACGTGCAAGGGCGGCGTGTCGCCCATTTCAGGCTCACGGAGTATGTTTTCGCGAAAGATCGCGCTGGTGCGGTCGTCGCTGCGCTCAGCCCGCGCCCGCGTCGCCGGCTGGCGTCGTGGCGGAACCATCAGCTGCCGGACAAGCGCCGCTCGGCGGATCGGAAGCGGTGGAGCCGTCCGTCGGGGTGAACTCGATGTTGTCGACCCAGATGTCGAAACCCGTGTCCAACAGGCTGAACTGGATACCGAGCACGGCCTCCTCCGAGAACGTCTTGACCGTGCCCCAAGTCTGCTCGAAGTCGCTCCACCTTAGCGTGTACCTGGTCCACGTGTCGGTCAGAGCGAGCTCGTAGCGGTAGTGGTTGTCCTCGTTGCCCGCGTCGTGCTCACTCGAGGTGTCCGTCGTGGGGATCTCGACGAACAGGGCGCTCGAGCCCGAGGCGTCCGCGGTGCACGCCCAAAACTGCAGGCCGGTGTACTGAGCTGCCTGAACGTAGGCGGGTGCCGGCTCGCCGCCGTTGAAGTTGACGCCGAAGACGGCCCAGGTGGTGTCGAAGCCACTGGCAGTGACGTGGGCGGCGCGTCCACCGCTGTCGAGGGCGATGATGGCGTCGTCCACGGGCGTGATGTCACCCTCGCTGGAGCCGTCGGAAAACCAGAAGCCCTCACGTTGTCCGCCGGAGAGGCGCGGGTTGCCGTTGTCGAAGTCGTCGATCAACGGGTCGTCCGAGGGCGCATCGTCGTCGGGAGCGGGCTCCGGCATGGGCTCTTCAGTGACGGGCGTCGCGTCGGGGGCGGGGTCGCTCGGGGCTGGGGTGCTGGTGCCAGCTGATGGCGTTTCAGGCGCCGTGGTGTCCGGTATCGGTAGCGTGGGCTGTGCCTCGGGGCTACCCCCGACGTCCGTCTCCATGCCTCCCGCGGGAGCGCCTGGCGGCGCTGGCGCTTCTGGCGTACCGCCGGACACATCACCAGGCTGTTCGTCCGTGCTACCGGACGTGGGTGAACTCGGCTCGCCGCCGAGTCCTGGCGTAGAGCCAGGCTGCTCCGAGCCGGTGGAGGCACTTGGGCCGCCCGAACTGGGATCCGTGTCAGTACCATCCGTCACTTCCACGGGATCCAGCAGTAGATCCTCGCTGTAAACGGAACATGCAGCGAACCCGAAGGCGACGGCCAAGGACGAAGCCCGCTGCTTCAAGCTAGTTCGTACGAAACGCACGTTTAGCATCTACCACAGCGTCGCACGCCGTGCACGAGAGCACACGGGTCACGCACGGGCGCGCGATCTGCACTGACCCGCCACTGCCTCCGCGTTTCATCCATCTGGTTTTTTTTTCCGTTCGCAGCCGTTGTGGCTCCAACACGCGTGTTCGAAGGGTGCACTCGGCTGCTACCTTTCGAGGCGCTTCGGGCACTTGGTGCTCAGCAATGGGGCGTATTGCGCGGTACCTGTCGCACCTTGTGCCTACAACGCCGACACTGCCTGCCGACTGCGCCGACAGAGAGCGCTCACACGGCGCGAGTTGCCGTCACCTCACAGGCAGCAGGCAGCGGTGACACCCAACCATTGCGCCGCTCACTTCGGCTCTGTACCTTCCCGAGCCCGCATGAGCGCACACGTCATGACTCGAAACGACTACACGACCCAGGCTCCTCGACGTCGGGTGCGCGCCTGGATGGGTTGGGCGCTGGCGACGCTGCTGCCGGCGTGCTCCTCGAAGGGCTGCACGAGAGACCAGACAACGGAGCAGAGCGCAGCGGAAGTGCCCGCACCAGCGGCGTCGACGACGGCGCCGGCAGCGAGTCGCAAACGCTCACTCGCCGTTCAGCACCTGCCCGCAGACTGCGAGGCAGTCGCCCGTTTGCAGTGGGCCGCGTTGGCCGCTCATCCCGCGTTGGCTCCGCATCTGAGGGCTGCGTACGACCCGCCCGAAAGCGCCCGGGCTTCCGTCTCCGCCGAACAGCGCGCGTTCCTTCATTTCCTCGATCAAGCGGACATCGACCCCACGAAAGACGTCGAGCAGATCGCCGTCTGCATGCGCAAGACGACCGGCGCAGAGGGGCTGCTGGTCATTCTCGGCGGCAACCTGCCGGCAGGCGTGTTGAAGCTCATGAAGCTGCATGCCCCGAAGGGGACCCAGTACGAGATCAAAGAGCGCGATGGCATCGAGTACCTGGAGCTGGAAGGGCAGTACCTGATCCAGGCAGAGGACAACGCCGTGCTCTTGGGGCGCGACTTCGAAGCGCTGGCCGCGGCATACCCATCGAGCGGCAACCACGAAACGTACGCGTTGCCCAAGGACGATCAGGTTGGGATCGTTGCGCGTGGCCAGGTGCTGACGGACGCGTTTGCCGAACCCATCGCCAAGACGCCGTTCAAGGAGACACTGCCCGGCCTGCAGCGCATCTCGGCGGCGTTCGACTTCGAACGGGGCCACCTCGCGCTCCTGGCCACGATGGACGGCGCGGAACGCGCCAAGCAGCTTCAAAAGCAGCTCCAACAGATGATGAAGGAGCTCATCCAGCATGCGGAGAGCGCGCCAGCGACGGTGCGCCTGGTGATGGCGCCGAACGTGGCCTTGGCGCGTCAGGCGAAGTTCGAGCTGGACGGCGCGCAGGTCAGACTGGCGCTCGATCTTCCCGAGCAGATGATCGATGCGCTCGTCATGCAACTGCTGGGACCTGCGCCGACGCGCCCTCCGCGGCCGCCGCCGTCTGGCTTCGAGCGTCCGCTGAAGGCGCCGCCGTCCACCGATTGACATCGGGCTCAGTGCCGTACCAGCGGTAGCCTTCGGCGCCCAGCGCGGGCGCTTTCCGGACGCAGCCGCAGGCTGGAATCATCGCTGGGCAACGGCAGGCTCTGGTTGTTGGCGAACACACCGTGCTTGCCGTGTTTTCGGTACCAGTCCTTGACGGTGGCCGTGCGGTGGATCTTCTCGATGATCTGCCGCCAGCCGACCCCGGTGTTGTAGGCGCAGAACGAGATCTCGCCCTCCTGCGTACCGTACGGAATGATGCACATCTCGGTGCGACGGAAGTCGTAGTTGAACAGATCCTGGAACCACATTCCGGCGACGAACAGAAAGCGCCATTCGAATTTCGCCGCGTCGCCCTCGGTCTCACCGATGCGGCTGCTGCCAGCACCTGTCTGGCTCATGAATTGGCGAAATAGGTGGTGCAGGGTGTAGCCGGCAGGGGCTTTGGCCGCGTCGTAGTTGCGCGCCAACGCCAGCGCGACCATGGCGGCGCTCTGGGTCCGCGCATGGCCGGCGTCGGCGATCTGCTGGATGTCGCTGAGCAGCTGCTCCAGATTGACGAACTGGCTCAAGGGTACCATTTCGTTCGTGGTTTTGTGGACCAGCAGCACGGTACCGATGCCGCAATTGGGGTGACAGCCGCAGTTGAGCGCGCCGAAGTCCTGATCGGCACCGAGCATCAGATCGACCAAGTCGCTCATCGGGTTCATGGCGGACAGGGGGAACCAATCGCGCAGTGGTTCGGTGATGCCCAGCTGGTCGTGCACGTCGTGGGCGAGGTGACTGAGCGTGTAACGCTGAGCGTGCCGTTGTTCGTCGCTGATCAGCTCGTCGCGACCCGTGAAGCTGACGGGCTGAAAAGAGACCACCGTGATCTTGTCGGCATTGTCGATGGCGAATTGCACGATTGGGCCAACTTGGTGGTCGTTGACGCCACGCACGATGGTCACGACGAGCACGACGTCGATACCGGCCTTGGCCAGGTTCTCGATCGCCTGGAGCTTGACGTCGAAGAGATTGCCGACTTTGCGATGGCTGTTCGCGCCGTTCGTCACGCCATCGAACTGCAGGTAGCAGATGCGCAAGCCCGCCTCTTTCGCTGCTCTACAAAACTCGGGCTCCTGGGCGAAGCGGATCCCGTTGCTGGCAGCTTGCACGCAGAAGTAGCCCAGGTCACGAGCGTGGCGGACGGCGTCGAGGAAGTGAGGGCTCAACGTCGGCTCGCCCCCGCTGAACTGCACACTCAGTTGGCGCCTCGGCTGGATCGCCAGGCTCGACCCGAGGATCGACTGGATGTCGTCCCAACTCAGCTCGTGCACGAAGCCGACCTGATTGGCGTCCATGAAGCACGGGTCGCACATCATGTTGCAGCGGTTGGTGAGATCCACCGTCAGCACCGCGCCGCGTCCGTACTTGATGCTCGAACTGCCGTGGTTGCGCAGAGCCGACTTCGGCGATTCGAAGTCACGCCCGGGAAATAGGCGTTCGATGCGGGCGAGGAACGCTGGGTCGGTGCTCATCAGATCGTCGATACGACCGTGCTTGGAGCACTCCTTGGTCATCCATATCTGCCCATCACGCTCGACGATGTGCGCTTTGATCTCTCCGGGGTTGCCAGTTCGAAGAGAATCGAGATCCGCCTCGCCGTCGACGATGCGCTGGCGCACGTCACGTACGCATTCCGGGCACAGCGAGTCCGTCTGGCGCGGCCAACCGAGGGGCGGCTTGGTGCGGGTATGCGCTCGCTGCAGCGGTGCCGGGGCCCATCGTGGTCGCAGTGGGGCGCGACCGGCGTGCAGACTCAACTGACTGGCACCACGCCACAGGAGCTCCGCGCTCGAGGTCAGCACCCCGCTCACGGTGCGCTGGAGCCAACTGGTCGTACCACTTGGGCTCGCACCGCTCGGGGCAGCGTCAGCGTCGAGAACGGGTCGCTCCGCCGGGGGATCGTCCGCAGAGCGCGCAATTCCAAGCGATTTGGAGGGGGTCCAAGTCTGGGGCGCCACCATGGCAGCGGACCGTAGTACAGGCCCACGGAACTCCGGTGCTGATTTTGGCCTCTGCTGAGGTCAGGCAGCCGGGCACGTCTTGGCGCGCGACCACAAAACGGGTTAGTGGGTGGCGAATTGGAAGCGAAACCCGCAGCTGTGGTGTTGAGCGACGTGCATCTCAGCGTCGAACCGCGCCCCGCCATCGCCGGCGCGCTGTGTGAGTGGATTGCCGCTCACGACGGATGCGAGATCATCGCGGGCGGGGATTGGTTCGAGTTCTCAGCGGTCGTCGAGGGCGACGCGCCGGCGATGTGGCGACGGGTGTGTGCCGCCAACCCGGAAGTGATCGCCGCTCTGCGCCGGCACACGGCCCGCGGTGGGCGGCTCACGCTGCTCGCTGGCAATCACGACGCACCCTTGAGTGCGGCCGCGGACGAGGTGATCAGCACGCTCGGCCCGGCGCGCTGCTCGGTCGAGTCGTGGTTCGTGCGTCGTGGCGACGTCCACGTGGAGCACGGCCACTTGTGGGACCGGGACAACGCCCCGCTGCACCCGCTGGCGGACTGGTCGCACGCCACGGAGCCCTTGGGCATCGCGCTCATGCGGCGCTTCGTGGCGCGCAGCGGCGCGCTGGATTTTGCTCATGCCCACGACACCACGCCGGTCAAGGGGCTGGCACGCGCGTTCAGGCTGTACGGCCCGAGAGCGCCAGCGGTGGTCGTCCAGTACTTCAGCACGGCGGCTGCGCTGTGCTTCGAGGCCGGCAAGCGCCGCAAACTCCAAGCTCTGGAGGCAGAGGCTTTGGGGAGGACACGTTTGCTCGCGCACGCGAGCGCTGCTGGCGTGCATCCGTCGCTTCTGGAGAGCGTGCTTGCGGGCGCGCCGGATCCGACGCATTTGCGCTTCTACGACACCTTCATGCGGCTCTACTTCGACCGCGTCATCGCGGGGGTTGCGGCCACGACCAGTGCGAGCTTCGCGGCCTTGATCGGGGCTGCGCCCCTGGCTTTGGGGGTGCTGGGTGTTTCATCCCTCTACCTCGCCGGTTCCATGCGGGCTGGGCCGCGCTATGAAGGCCCGGTCGCCGCGCTTCGGCACGCGGCGGCGCTGGTCGCCGACGCCTTGGAGGCCCGTTGCGTGATCTTCGGTCACACGCACGTGCCCGAACAGGGCGATCGGTATGTAAACATTGGCTCCTTTGCCTATTCGGCGGGGAGGCCCTACGCCGCGATCAGAGGCGACAGCTCCGTGCAGCTCTGCTACTGGGAAGCGTCGCAACACTAACCAAGGAAGAGCAAGAGTCGAGACATGCGCAGAGTAGTCGTCACCGGGATTGGAGTGCTGTCGTGCATCGGTCGCAACAAGGGTGAGGTCATCGCCGGGTTGCGGGAGGGACGAAGCGGCATCAGCTTCAACCCCGAGTACAAGGAGCACGGGCTGCGCTGCAACGTTTCAGGCAGTATCGACATCGACTTCAAGGAGTACGTGCCGAAGAAGCACCTACGCTTCATGGGGCGCGCGGCTGCGCTGAGCTACGTCGCGATGGCAGAAGCCGTGGAGGACTGCGGGCTTTCGGCGGACGAGATCACCAACCCGCGCATCGGTGCCATCCTCGGTTCCGGCGGAACGTGGTCGAAGGACATCGTCGACAGCAATATCATCCTCGACCAGAAGGGGGTCAAACGCATCGGTCCGTACAAGGTCACTTCCACCATGGGCAACTCCGTGTCCGCGTGTCTGGCGACGGCTTTCCAGATCCGCGGCGTCAACTACACGATCTCTTCGGCGTGTTCGACGAGCGCCCACTGCATCGGGACGGCCATGGAGCAGATCCAATGGGGCAAACAGGATGTGGTGTTCGCTGGCGGTGGCGAAGGGGAGCACTACACATTGAGCTGTCTGTTCGATGCCATGGGAGCGTTCTCGAGCAACTTCAACGATACGCCTACTCGGGCTAGTCGTCCCTACGACGTCGATCGCGACGGGTTCGTCATTGCTGAGGGCGCGGGCGTTCTAGTCCTGGAGGAGTTGGAGCACGCCAAGAAGCGCGGCGCGAACATCTACGCAGAGTTGGTCGGCTACGGCGCGACCTCTGACGGTTACGACATGGTGGCTCCCTCCGGAGAAGGCGCCGTGCGTTGCATGAAGCTCGCCCTGGAAGGGGTGGACGGCAAGGTCGACTACATCAACACCCACGGCACGAGCACACCAGTCGGCGACATTACCGAGCTCGGCGCCATTCGTGAGGTGTTCGGCGACGACTGCCCGTGGCTCGGCAGCACGAAGTCGTTGACGGGACATTCCCTCGGCGCCACCGGTGCGCAGGAAGTGGTTTACAGCTTACTGATGATGAAAGAGCGCTTCTTGGCAGCATCAGCCAACATCGAGAAGCTCGACCCCAAGGCGGAAGGCTTCCCGATCCTGCGCGAGCTGCGAGAAGACCTGCCCATGGACACCATGATGAGCAACAGCTTCGGCTTCGGCGGCACGAACGCGACCCTCGTCATGCGTCGCTTGTGAGGGCCTCGAGCTTCGGCTTCGGCGGCACGAACGCGACCCTTGTCGTGCGTCGCTTGTGAGGTCTCCAGCGACGCCTTCGCTCCTGAGCTCGCGCTGGCCGTAGCCGGTGCACAAACGACGACGGGGAGCGTCGGTATCTGACGCTCCCCGTGTCGAGACGGACCGCGGAGTCTCTCAGGTCAAGCCGCTGAGCGGACCGTTCGAGTACTGCTGCTCGCCGAAGCTGGCACGCTGGTCGCCGAACAAGTGCAGGATCGCCAGCAACAAGTCGTTGTGCGACTGGTTCTGGAACTGCAAGCGACGGCCCGGGCGCAGGCCACCACCCCGACCTGCGAGCAGGAAGGGCATGTTGTTCTTCTGGTGGGTCGGCGGCTCCTGAAGCTCGGAACCGACGAACACGACGCTCTCATCCAACAAAGTGTGGCCACCCATGTCGATGCTCGCCATCTGCTCTAGCAGGTAGTTGTGCTGCTCCGAATACCAGTTGGCGATTTGCTCACACTGGTTCGGCGCGAAGCCACCGTCGTGCTGGTAGAAGTGGTGGTGCTCGCTGAGGCCCAGCCAGGGGAAGGTGTGCTTGGCCTCGGTGTCCGACCACTGAATAGTACCGACGGCCGTCATGTCGCACGCCATCGCGGACACCATCATGTCCATCATCAGCTTGCCGACCTTTGGAATCGCCGCATCCGATGATTGGTCCTTGACCGCACCGTTGTCGTCAGCATTCAGGCCGGCGCGTGGATTGTAGTCGGAGGTGTCGACGAGCTCGGGCGCCGAGCAGGAAGCCGCCGAGCCACGATCTGCCAGGGTGGCAAGGCCGTCCTCGATGGCCCGAATTCGTGTCAGGTGTTCCTCCAGGCGAGCTCGGTCGTCGCCCCCGAGACGCTGAGCCAGCGTGTCGTAGCGCCGGTCGACGTAGTCGAGGATCGACTGCTTGCGCGCGACCGCGGGGTTCGGACCCCCGCCTTCGACGGGCGCATCGTTCAGGTTCCCGAAGATCGAGTCGAAGATCTCGACCGGGTCGAGGCGCGGGGACATTGGACTCGCTTTGCCGTCGTCCGCGAACGTCATCGAGTTGATGGGGTGCAGCAAGCCGTGAGACTTGCCCGTCGCCCAACGAACGGCCATCTCGATACTGCCGTAGGGACGATCACCGCGCACGTTGGTGGCAATCACTTGATCGAGAGAGGGGCCAGACGCGTACTGGCCTTTTTGGGCGGATTGCGGGGTACCGGTCAAGAGCGCGCAAATGCCAGCTTGGTGCTGCTCACCCACGGCGCTCTTCATGTCCAGGTTCTCGACAATCAGCAGCTCGTCACGCATCGGCTCGAATGGCGAGAGGATGGGCGACAGTGTGAAGTCGGTCTCCCCACCGGAGGGGCGCCAGCGGTCCAACACCGTGCCACCCGGTTGGTAGATGGCAATGAAACGCTGTGCGAGCGACGCGTCCTGCGCATTGGCAGGCTTTGGAGCCATGGCCTCCAACCAGGGAAGACCGATCGCGATACTGCCAGCACCGCGCAGCATTGCGCGACGACTCAAACGAAACTTGGGCATTAGAGGGCCTCCTGGGGAAGGTAGAGGAAGGCGTCGGTCTGTGTCATGGACAAGAGCAACTGTTGGATGTTGTAGCCCGACTCGGCGAAGGAACGCCGCACCTCGGCCTCGGAGCATTCATCTTCGGCCTCCAATGGTCGACCGTAGCCGAAGGTCATCCAGTGGTCTGCGAAGCAGGCGTAGGTGTCGGGCAGCGCGGCGATCTTCTGCACCAGCTCGATGGGCCCGTTGAACGGCCCAGTCGCAGCCAAGTCGCCGGATGCGTCGATGACTTTGTCGTTCTCCGTATCACGCCACAGACCGACCGCGTCGTAGTTCTCCAGGGCGAAGCCTGGGGGATCGAGCACCGCGTGGCAACCCGCACATTCGGGCTGCACGCTGTGAGCGCTGTAACGCTCTCTGCCGGTGTCGCCGGAATAGGGATCTGGCGGCTTGGCAAGACCGGCAAACTCCGCCGGCGGAGGGGGCACGGGGACGCACATGATGTGCTTCAGCAGGTAACCGCCACGTCGCACCGGGTTGGTGAAGTTGGAAATGGTCGTACCAGCCATGATGCCGCCCTGGGTCAGAAGGCCCATGCGGTGCGTGGTGTCCAAGTCCACCCGCTGGAACTCGGGCCCAGTCACGCCGGTGAAGCCGTAGAAGTTGGCGAGTTCTTCGTTGACGAAGGTGTAAGGCGCCGTGAGTGCGGCTGCCCAACTGCCCGAGCCTTCGAAGATTTCGTAATCGAGGAACGTCTGCGTTTCCTCGTGCATCAGGTTACCGATCGCGTTCGAGTAGGTCGGAAACTGCTCCGCTTCTCGCTGGAGCTCTCCCAAGGTGTTGATCGGAAGGTAGCTGTCGAAGAAGAAGCGGAACAGCGGCCGCGAGCGCTCGTCGGCGAGCATGCGGCTCGCCTGGGTCAAGACCCCTTGAGGCGTCGCCAATTCGCCCGCATCTGCTGCGGCGCTCAGCGTATCGTCCGGCATCGAGCCCCACAGCATGTACGACAAGCGAGAGGCCAATTCGTGGCCGGTCGGACGCCGCACGCCTGCGTTGGCAGGGTCCGGCTCACCGAGTTCGACGCGGTACAGGAACTCGGGCGCTTGAAGCGTCGCTTCCATGATCCCGGCCAAGCTGTCCGTGAAGGTCGAGTCCGGGCGGATGGCGTTGAAGAGCGCCATCAAGTCCTCGCTCTCGCCCGCTTCGAGATTGCGGCGATAGACCTTCGGCACGTAGTTCTCGATGAAAGTTTGCGCGCAGGCGGCCTCGGTGGCTTCCGTGACTGTGGCTGCGCACGGGGCGTAGCGATTGAGTACCTCGGGGTTGCCGACGGCGCGAATCGAAATGCTTTCGGCGACGTCCCCGTACTGGGCTGCCAGGTATTCGGACACCGGTTGCTGGTCGGCGTCGTTGCCGAATCCGTTGCCCAGCAGTTCTGGCGGTAGCGGCGTTGCCGGTGACGTCGAATCCAACAGCAGCTCCTCGACGGTGTTGTTGTATTCGAAGCGCGTCATGCGCCGGATCGGGGCTCGGCCCGGGGTGATCGTCTGAGCGCACTCTGCGGGTACCGTGGGCAGCTCCGCTTCGTCCGGCACCTCGCCTGGACTCACGGGAGCGGTTGGGGTGCCGGGAGTCGCCGTGCCCGCCACGGGAGTGCCCCCTCCGGGAGTTGCTACGCCAGGGGTGGCGACGCCGGGCGCGCCCGGTACCGCGCTGCCCGCAGGTGCGGCAGTGCCGGCAGCACCCGGCATGCCGGATGCGCCAGCTGCCGGGGCGCCAACGGCGCCAGGCGCACCTTGCACTGGGAGCCCGTTGGCGGGAGGCTCGGCGGAGTCGCCGCAGGCGAGGGCCGCGAGCGCGGCGAGTGGCCAGACTGTGTTTCTGAGATGCGTCAGCTTCATGCGGCGTCCTTTTAATCGCTGAGGAGCGATGGTTTGCGGCTCAAAGATAGCGCCGAATTGGGAGTCATTTCGAGGAGGTTTATGGGCTGCGCAGGGCTTTTCGTGGTCCGGAAGCTCAGCGAATTTCAGGCGTGGCCGCCGTGTTGGAACGTTGCGGCATCGCTATAGAACTGCGTTCCACTCAGCAACGTGATCGCCGGAAATGCGCCAAAAAAGGCCCGACTGCTTTCGTGTCAGGCGCCACATGATCGTGTGGGGTGACGTGGGCTGGTGCCCACGGCTGGCACTACTCTGGTGCCATGTGTCGGGTGAGGCGACATGGGGCGAATGTCCCCCGCTGGGTGGACCAGGATGCCACGCCTTTTGTCGTCAGAAGTGCTAGGGCCAGCGCCTGATGAGCGATCGAGACGATGAACGGCCTCCGGGCGGACGCGCCGCAGCCAAACGACCACTGCGCAGTCAGGCCTGGTTCGGTCGAACCGACAAGGACGGCTTCATCTACCGCAGCTGGATGCGCAATCAGGGGCTTCCGTCGCACCTCTTCGACGGGCGCCCGGTCATCGGCATCTGCAACACGTGGAGTGAGTTGACCCCGTGCAACGCACACCTGAGACGCGTCGCGGAGTACGTCAAACGGGGCGTGTACGAGGCCGGGGGATTTCCCGTCGAATTCCCGGTCATGAGCCTGGGCGAGACCCTGATGCGCCCCACCACGATGATGTTCCGCAACCTCGCGGCCATGGACGTCGAGGAGAGCATCCGGGCCAACCCCATCGACGGCGTGGTGCTGCTGGTCGGCTGCGACAAGACCACCCCCTCGCTACTGATGGGCGCCGCCAGCTGCGATCTACCGACGATCACGGTGTCCGGGGGACCGATGCTCAACGGCAGGTACCGAGGCGAGCAAATTGGGTCGGGCACCGGGGTTTGGAAGTTCAGCGAGGAGGTCAAGAAGGGGCGCATGAGCCTGCAGGCCTTCATGGACGCCGAAGCGTGCATGAGCCGCTCCGTCGGGCACTGCATGACCATGGGCACGGCTTCCACGATGGCGTCGATGGTGGAGTCGCTGGGCATGGGATTGCCGACCAACGCCGCGATCCCCGCCGCCGACTCGCGGCGCATGGTGTTGGCCCACATGGCCGGCAGACGCGTCGTCGAGATGGTCCACGAAGACCTCCGCATGAGCCGAATTCTGACCAAGCAAGCCTTCGAAAACGCGATCTTGGTCAACGGCGCCATCGGCGGCTCGACGAACGCGATCGTTCACCACCTAGCCATCGCAGGACGCATCGGTGTGGACGTCACGTTGGACGATTGGGACCGTCTCGGGCGTGACGTTCCCTGTCTTGTAAACCTGATGCCATCAGGCAAGTACCTGATGGAGGATTTTTACTACGCTGGCGGTGTTCCGGCCGTGGTTCGACAGCTGGAGCCGTTCCTGCACAAGGACACGGTCACGGTCAACGGCCAATCCTTGTGGGACAACTGCCAGGACGCAGAGAACTTCAATTCGGACGTCATTCATTCGTTGGATGCGCCGTTTACCTCGCTCGGCGGGATCGTCGTTTTACGCGGTAACCTCGCGCCAGATGGTGCGGTGCTGAAGCCGTCGGCGGCAACTCCGCGCTTGATGCAGCACACGGGGCGAGCCGTCGTTTTCGAAGACATCGACGACTACCACCGACGGCTGGACGACCCCGAACTCGACATCGAGCCCGACGACATCATGGTGCTGAAGAACTGTGGGCCCAAGGGTTATGCCGGTTTTCCCGAGGTGGGGAACATGATGCTGCCGAAGAAATTGCTCGACCGTGGGGTGACGGACATGGTGCGCATCTCCGACGCCCGCATGAGCGGCACCGCCTACGGCACGGTGGTTCTGCACACCGCCCCGGAAGCGGCCGTGGGCGGCACGCTGGCTCTGGTGCAGACCGGCGACATCATCGAACTGGATGTGGCAGGGCGGCGCCTGGAGTTGCGCGTGGACGAAGCCGAGCTCGTACGTCGACGCAGTGCGTGGTCGCCTCCTGAGCCCGAATACGATCGCGGCTACTACAAGCTCTTTCGAGAGCACGTGATGCAGGCCAACGAAGGAGTCGACTTCGACTTCTTGCGTGGCGGTAGCGGCGCGGGGATCCCGAAGGACTCGCACTGACTTCTCTCGTTCGCTCGCCGTGGGCGAGCGACGTACTCCGCGGCGTGGAGCTTCTCGTGTGCCAGCTGGCCGATGGCTGCGCCCCACGCGGCCATCGGCGTGGCAAGCACGAGCGGGCATTCGCGGGCTGGCTAGCTCCCGGGAAATGCACCATGATTGGAGGTGGTGACCCTATCAGACGATTCCAAAGCCGTTAGCTTCATGCGCAGCCTGTGCATGGGGCAAATCGAAGAAGACGTAATTCTCCCTTTTCCAAGTCTGGACGAGGACCAGAAAGAGACCCTGCGCGGGGTGAAGGACTCGCTGCAGTCCTTGCTTGGCTCCCGTGGCGACGACTTCCGAAAGTGGGATCGTGAGGGGGAGCTCCCGCCCGAGTACGTCGACGAACTGCGTCAGTTCGGCCTCTTTGGGCTCGTCATTCCAGAGGAATTCGGTGGTCTCGGCTTCGGCAGTGCCGCTTACTCGAGGGCACTGCAAGAGATCGCGCGCTACGACGCGTCCACTGCCGTCACCGTCGGCGCGCACAGTTCGATCGGCATGCGCGGCCTCTTGCTGTTCGGCACCGACGAACAAAAGGCGCGCTACTACGAGAAGCTCGCCACTGGCGAGATGATCGCTGCGTTTTGCCTGACGGAACCGAGCGCCGGCTCGGACGCCGCGTCCATCAAGACGACCGCCGAACGCGTCGAAGACGGCTGGGTGCTCAACGGCAACAAGCTCTGGATCACGAACGGTGGCATTGCCGACTTCTTCACGGTCTTCGCGAAGACGAACTCCGACGGCCGCGGCAAGATCAGTGCCTTCATCGTCACGCGCGATATGGAGGGGGTGAGCGTGGGTCCCCACGAGGACAAGATGGGCATCCGCGCCAGCTCGACCACCACCGTGCACTTCGACAACGTCAAGGTGCCGCGCGAGAACCTGTTGGGCGAAGAGCACAAGGGCTTCAAGGTCGCGATGCAGATCCTCAACAGCGGGCGTACGGGTTTGGGCGGTGGCTCCATCGGCGCCATGAAGCGGTTGATCGAGATGAGCACCGCGCAGGCCAACGAGCGCAAGCAGTTCGGAAAGGCGATTCGCGAATACGGCCTGATCAAGCTCAAGGTGGCGCAGATGGTCGTCGATTGCTACGCCACCGAGGCGGCGGTCACGATGGTGGCATCGCTGAACGACCGCGGCTTCGAGGACTACGCTGTCGAAGCCGCTATCAGCAAGGTGTTCGCCTCCGAGGCGCTGTGGCGTTGCGCCGACGAGGCGCTGCAGATCGCCGCTGGCAACGGCTACATGTGCGAGTTCCCTTACGAGCGCGTCGTGCGTGATTCGCGCATCAATCGCATCTTCGAAGGCACGAACGAAGTACTGCGCTTGTTCATCGCGCTGTCCGCTATGGACGACGTGGGCAGCATGCTCAAGGAGTTGGCCAGCACGCTCCAAGGCGTATTCAACGACCCGATCAAGGGCTTCGGCGTGCTGAGCGAATACGCCATCAAGCGGGCTCGGCTCGCGGCCGGCATCAACTTGGAGCGGGGTTCGTTCACCAGGGTCGATCCGCTCCTGAAGGAGTCCGCCGTCGTCTTCGAGCAGCTCACCAAGGAGTTGGCTGTGGCGGTCGATCGCATCCTGCGCAAGCACGGCAAGAACATCATCGGCAAGCAGCTCGCATCGAAGCGCCTCGCCGACATCATGATCGACCTATTCGTGTTGGCTTGCGTCATCAGTCGCGTCGACACGTCGCTGCGGGAGAAGGGCGCCCAGGGGGCGGCCCAAGAGATGCAGATCCTGGAGGTCTTCACTCACCAGGTACAGCGTCGCGTGCGAGACAATTTCGAGAGCATCGACGACAACCGGGACGAGACGATGAAGGCGCTCGCCGAGCACACCTTCGACGCAGAACGGTTCAGTTGGGACACCATTTGAGCGCAGTCGTCGCGCACGAGCGGTCAGCCGACAGGCCGAGCGGCGTGAGGTGGGTGACGTGAAGCCCAACCTTGACTAGAGACCTCACGGGTTTTCGCGGTCTGTCGCGAGGGCCCGCAGACCGTACGCAGTTTGTTGACGATATATGCCCGGCTTTTCGATCGTGGGCAGTGGCCGGTACCTGCCGGGTCGCCCCTTCACCAATGACGACCTGTCCCGCGTGATGGACACCAGCGACGCCTGGATCCGTCAGCGCACGGGCATCGAGCAGCGCCACTTCTGCCCGGAGGGGCAGGGGGCGAGCGACCTGGCCTACGAAGCGAGCCTGCAGGCGCTCGCGTCCGCTGAGCTCGAGCCCGAAGACATCGACTACATCTTGTTCAACACGATGACCCCGGATCACCTCTTTCCGGGGTCGGGGCCGCTGCTCGGGTCGCGCTTGGGGCTCGCCGGTGTGCCGGCGCTCGATCTTCGGGCGCAGTGCGCAGCGATGCTCTTCAGTTTTCAGGTGGCCGATTCGCTGTTGGTATCGGGCGCTGCCAAACGCATCCTCATCGTGGGCGCAGAAGCCCACGCGGGGTTCATGCCGTGGATCGATTGGGACATCCTCGAAGGCACGACGGATCGCAAGCCGACTCCCGAAGCTTGGGAGCGAGCGACTCGTCATCGCGGCTTGGCCATCATCTTCGGCGACGGCGCCGGCGCCCTGATCGTCGAACGCAGTCAGCAAGAAGGCGTGGGTATCCTGGGCACGGACATCCACAGCGATGGCGCATTGACCGATGAACTGCTCATCCCGGTCGGCTTCAGAACTCGTCCCTACGTCACACCGCAGAGTCTGGACGAGGAGCTCATCATTCCTCGCATGCAGGGCCGCGACGTGTTCAAGCACGCGGTATCCAAGCTGCCACAGACTGTACGCGCCGCCTGCGCGAAGGCGGGCGTCACGACGGACGACGTCGATTGGTTCATCGGCCATCAAGCGAACGACCGCATCAACAACCTCGTGCGAGATCGCCTCAAACTGCCGCCCGAGAAGGTGCCGTCCAACATCGCCAAGTACGGCAATACGTCGGCGGCGACGATCCCCATCTTGGTGGACGAGATGCGCCGCGATGGACGACTGCAAGCGGGCCAGCTCGTGTGCTACTTCGGCTTGGGCGCGGGAATGCATTGGGGCGCCACCGTGTTGCGCACCTGAGCCATCGTGTGCCCGGCGAGAGTCCGCTGTGCGCGGGCAGTCGTGTGCGCAAGTGTTCGAAAGTGTGACACTTCTTGCGAGCCAGGCGGGTGGGCGAAGGAAACGACGACTTGCCAAGCGCGCCGCTCGAACCAATCGTCTATAGTACCCGCGCCGCGGGACGACCCAAGCCGGTCACGTGGCGCTTTCGGAGGAATCAATGAACTACGTTCAACCAGACACAGCGAGCCTACAAGGCGTTTACCGCAAAGGGGTGGAGGCGCGGGCTCGTTTCATCACGCGCACCTACGGACACCTCTTCGTCTCGATCTTGGCGTTCGCCGGTATCGAGATTGCTCTCTTTCAGTCGGGGCTGGCCGAAGGCATTGCTCAGGCCATGATGGGTACCAGTTGGCTGCTCGTGTTGGGGGCTTTCATGCTGGTGGGTTGGGGCGCGAGTCGGTTCGCCCACAACACCCGCTCGCCCGCGCTGCAATACGTCGGACTGGGCGGCTACGTCTTCGCCGAAGCGATCATCTTCGTGCCGCTCCTGTTCATCGCGCAGGCCTATGCACCTGGCGCGATCCGTAGCGCCGCGCTGGTGACGCTGCTCGGTTTCAGTGGCCTGACGGCGATCGCATTCTACACGCGCAAGGACTTCTCGTTCTTGAACGGACTCATCAAGTGGGGCTTCGTGATGGCGTTGGTGGCCATCGTCGCCGGCATCGTCTTCGGCTTCCAATTGGGCACTTTCTTCAGCGTCGCGATGGTGGGGCTGGCTGGCGCTGCGATTCTGCGGGACACATCCGCGGTGATGCTGCACTTCCCCGAAGATCGCTACGTGGGCGCTGCGCTGCAGCTCTTCGCCTCGGTGGCTCTCATGTTCTGGTACGTGCTCCAGATATTCCTGAGCAGCCGCGATTGAAACGCACGGGCGCCTTCTAGGAGGAAGTCCGAAACAGTTGGAAACGGAGGGACGTGCCAGAGGGCGCGTCCCTTTTTTCGTTGCGCGAGCGGGCGCTCGGCCCAGGGTGAGGTAGGTTGTCCACCCACGGATCGCCGACGACATGCGCGACCGAGCTGGTCCGTCGCCGTTGCTCGCGTTACGCTCCGCGGGCATGACTCCCAGCGAGAAGAGTGTCGTGCGATCGCTGATTGCGGTCGCATGGGCAGATGGGCAGGTCGAGAGCGGGGAACTCGGGGTGATCGAGGGGATGCTGTGCGGCTTCGACGCTACCGAAGTGGAAGAGCAAGAGATGCTCGAGTACGCGCGCACGCCACGTAGTCTCGGCGACATCCCGGTGGACAGCCTTTCGCTGGAAGAGCGAGAGTTGCTCCTAACGAATGCGGCGTTGCTGACGCTCGCCGACCGCACGAGGACGGTGGAGGAGGTCGAGGTGCTGCGTCAGCTCGGCGCGCTGCTCGGGTTCGTGGCGGAGCAATCGACGTCACTGGTCGAGCAGGCGAGCCTCGGACTCGAAGCGTCGAGTTCGCCCCCCAGAGCCCGCTGAGCGTCCCGCGCCGCCCGTCTCCACGCGGCACGAAAGGATGGTGCAACCGTTCTCCAGCGGCGGCTACCTCTTGGGTAGCTCGAGGCCCAGCAACTTGGCCGCGTTCTTGTAGAACACCTTCTCCAGAATCGGTCGCGGCAGGTTGATGCCGGATATCTTCCAGCGCCCCTGAATGGGGGTTGGGTGAGCGAAGTTCACGTCTGCGGTTTCGAAGTAGCGCCGCGTGGCGGAGAAGAACAGCGCTTCTTCCTCGGCTGTGGGCGGCGCTGAACCGCTGGAGCCCAAGAAGAGCGGCGACGGCTCGCGGCCCACGCCGAGATCCGAACCGAACAGGATCCGGTCCTGGAACTCCTCGAAGAAGGCGCGCATTTTCGCCGGGGAATGGCGACCCATCTCCGGAATGCGCGCCGCCGTATCGATGTAGACGTTGGGAAACCTGCGCAAGGTTTGGGCTACGCGGTCCGGCTGCTCGGCGAGGTTTCCAAAGTGCACGGAGATGAACGTCGTCTTCGGGTGGCGAGCGAAGCGACGTTCGAGCGCCGCGTAAAGTTCCTCGAAGGGTGGGACACTGCCATCGTCGAGGGCCCACTCGGGGTGGGCGGACAGCTCGTCGAAGCGCTCGTTGTCGGGGGTGGCGGGTTTCCAGAACGCCAGTGGGTCGCCGGTGTGGATCGCCACCGGCATGCCGAGTCTACCCGCCGTTTCGAACACGACGTCCAACTCCGGATCGTCGACGGCAATCAGCCGGTCTCGAAAGTCGTACATCTCCAAGCCCAGCGCCTTGCCGATCTTGTAGCCCTTGGCGCCCAAACGGTGGGATGCCTCGAGCATGCGCGCCATGCGGCTTCCGTAGGCCGAGTTGCGGCATTGAGCGTACGGCATCGTCGCGAAGACGGTCACACGTCCCCCACTGGCTTTGGCTGCGGCCACTTGTTGCGGCAACCCGGTGTAGGCATCACCGCCGGACAGGTTGACGGCGTGAGCGAACCCGTGCTGGCCCATCAGGCTCACCAGACGCGGGATCCCGGCGGCCGAGGCGTGCACGTGCACGTCGATGATGGGGATGCGGTCATCTGTTGGGGCGGCTTTTTGGGTTGGGTCGCTGTTTGCGGAGGGTTCCGGGGCCTGCTTTCGTCGGCAGCCCCAGGCGGCGAGCAGTAGGGTTGCCCACAGCAAGCAAAGGCAGGCGGAGCGCTGGGCCCAGGAGCGACGGCGTGGGGTCGTGATGAGGCGCATCGATGCTCATTGTAGAGCGATGAGCGCCGCGGGTGACAGTCTGACCTGCAACCCGCACAATCCGCCACATGGTTGCTCCGATCGAAGAGCCAGCGCACTACGAGCAGGCGCGTCGTCTGGCCGACGCGGCACCGCTGCCGGCTGCGGTTGGCAACATCGCATGCGGGACAGCGGGCTGGACGGATCCGACGTTGCTCAAGAGCCATCGCTTCTATCCCAAGGGCGCAAACAAGAGCGAGGCGCGTCTGCGGCACTACGCCCAGCACTTTCGTCTCGTGGAGGTGGACGCCACCTACTACACGCTGCTGGAGCCGGTGCGAGCAGTCCGCTGGCTGCAGTGGACCTCCGCTGACTTCGTCTTCAACGTCAAGGCGCATGCTTCGATGACGGGCCATGCGGTGGACGCACAGCGTTTGTCCAAGCCACTGCGTGAACGTGTGGAGGCCCTCGCCGATGGGCCGCGCATCTACTCCAGGCAGCTTCCGCCGGAGCTGCTCGAGGCGATGTGGGCAGAGTTCGAAGCCTCGGTGCGTCCGTTGCTCGAGGCCGCGCGCTTGGGCTCCGTATTGATGCAGTTTCCTCCCTGGTTCACAGCCACACGGGGCAACGTCCGCCACATCGAGGCACTGGCCGAGCGCTGGGCAGAGTATCCCATCGCGACGGAGTTCCGGCATGCGAGCTGGATGGCGCCTGAGCGTCGCGAACGAGTCTTCGCGCTACTCGAGCGGTTGGCTTGGAGCTACGTGATCGTCGACGAGCCCCAGGTTGCTGGCGGGGGCGTTCCAGCCATCACGCGGGTCACGAACCCGGCGCTGGCGGTGTTTCGTTTCCACGGGCAGAACACAGCGGGTTGGCGGCGCGGCAGCAGTGTGGTCGAGCGCTTCAACTACCTCTACCGCCCACAGGAGCTCGAAAAATGGGTGCCGGCCATCCGCGAGGCAGCGCGCCAGGCCAAGCGAGTTCACGTGGTGTTCAACAATTGCGTTCGTGATTTCGCCGTGGTCAATGCCAAAGACCTCGCAGCGCTGCTGGTGGATGATTCTGAACCGAGCACAAGCGACACTTGAAAAGCGGCTCGCAGACGCACGTTGCAGGCCCAGCTTCGGCGCTCCGCCCACCGCCTCACGTCGACGGCACACAAAGCGTCTGGACAAGCTCGGCGCGCCGAATTACCACCGCAGGCGAGGAAGTCAGTATGCATATTCGTACCTTAGCGCTGCCCAGCCTGGTCCTGATGTTGTCACTGCCCGCCTGTGGCGGTTCGAAACCAGAGGCGGAAACGCCGGCCGACGCGGACGCCGCACAGGACGAAGGGGCCGACGCCGAATCCAGCAAAGACGCAGCCCCGGAGCCCGAGGCTGAACCCGAGCCGGAGCCCGAGCCCGAAGCGGCCGGCGTCGATCCCGAGGAGATCCTGATTCGCGAGGGCACGGCATTCGTGCTGAACATCGGCGAGTCGGACATCGGCAAAGAGATTGACGAGAAGTGCGCCAAGCAAGCCGGCGACGACATCGCGAAGAAGAGCAACTGCAGGTCCAAGGCCATCAACAGCATGGATCGCGAGGGCTTTCTCTTCGAACAGAAGGACGGCGCTTGGTGGTACGTCCGCTTCGGCATCATCAAGGGCGCCAAGGCTGAGTTCAACAAGGTCCAGATCGAAGTCGGCAAGCCGCAGGGCGACAAGCTGACGATCAAGACCAGCGGTCAAGATAAGGCCAGCCGCCGGCGTGGCACCGTGCCCAAGGAGCTCGAATTCGAGGTGCCCGACGAGTACACGATCATCCTGCACGACCCCAAGCGTGGCAAGATGGTGTTCGATCCCAAGATGGGTCTCTTCGACAGCGAGTGAGAGTCAGCGACAGTCGAGCGTGGTGAAGTAGACTTTGGGGGCGCCGCCGGTCATGTCGGTGTAGGCGACGCCGATCTGGCCGTCGTTGCCGAACTCCGGTGCCGGCCCGAGCGCGTCCCCCACGGTGGTGGTCAGGCGTTGGGCCTCGGTCAGCGGGTCCAGCTCTGGGCTGATCAGGCGAAAGAAGATGTCGTAGGACTCTTCGAGCTGCGCCCAGAAGAGCATCAAGCGGTCGCCGAGGTCGAGTAGGCCATGGGAGCGGGCGAACTCCGCCGATTCCGTCAGCTTGCGGGGGGCGATGAGTATGCTCCCCGTGGCGTCGACGACCGTGCCCCAAACCGCATCCCCCGGGATGACGTCGTGCACCGTCCAGGTGATGAGGTAGTTGTCGCGGCTGAACGTGATGCCACCCCCCGTCGACTTGTCGTCGGAAATGACCCGCAGTTCCCCCAGCGTGCTCAGGTCGTGGCTGAGGCTGCGAAACAGGATGCGCTTGTCGTGGGCTTGGCTGACGAAGGTCAGACCGATGTTCTGGGTTCCAACGGCCAGTGCTGGCGAGTCGGCGCCCACTACGTCTGGTGTCAGGTTCACACCTTCCGGATCGAGCAGAACTCCGTCTCGATCGATCCGAGCCGCGAAGACTTGAAACTCGCCGTTGCGTTCGTCACCCCACGCGACGAGATAGCTGCTGCCGAGCAAGGTGAGGGTAGGGTGCAGAGAGAAGCCCCGACCTGTGCTCACCCGCAGATCGGGTCCGAGCTTGTTGCCGTCCCGATCGAAGCGGTTGAAGTAGATTTCGTAATCATCGTCGCGGCGGTCTTCCCAGGCGGTGGCAAACGTGCTGCCTGTCCAGATGACGGGGCCAGCCAAGGTATCGCTGTTGGTCAGGGCGACGTCGACGGCGTACTGGATCTCGCCGGCGCCATCGACCGCTGCGAGCTGGGTCTGCTTGTGTCCGTCGTCGTAGGAAAGGGATACGGCGTAGTGATCGCCGTTGTGACTGATCCCACCGAGACCCGCCTCTTCGCCTTCGGAAAGCAACGTCGGACCGAGGTTGCTCGGGAAGAAGCTGTGGTTGTCGTCCACCACTCCATTGCAGTCGTTGTCGACGCCATCGCAAGTCTCGACGCCCCCAGGGTGCGCCGCATCGGAGGTGTCGTCACAATCATCGCCGCAGGAGCCGCTCGCGCCCGGCGCGAAGCCCGGCAGAGGCGCTCGATGGCCGTCCTCGTCGCGGTCCGGAGTCAGTGGCACGAACGAACAGACTCCAGTTTCCGGCGCGCAGAAGTCTTCCGTGCACGGGTCACTGTCGTCGCACTCGACCGGCGCGCGCTCGGTGCAGACGTCCCCCGAGCAGGTCAACGGAAAGCAGGCGTCTTCGGCGATGCAATCCGCCTCGTCCGAGCATGCATCGCCCACTTCGGCATAGCCGCCGGAGTTGTCCAACAACTCGAGGCTCTTTCCCTCTTTCGCACCGGTCTTCGCGCCGCAGCCAAGCACAGAGGTGGCCAGCATCAGCAAGTAGGCCCATCGCGCTGTAGGAGGGTTCGCAAGCAAGGCCAAGCGCCGTGTCAGAAACAAACTCCGTACCCCTTGATGTCGACGCTGCCGCAGATCAAACCCCGCGGGCAGTTGTCACCGTCACCGGGGAGTTCGCACAATTGGGCGCAGAGACTGCCTTGACTCGTCGCGACACACAAGAACCCGCCGGCACAGGGCGTCAGGTCACAAGCATCGCCCTGCACGCCGAGTCCTGCCGGTTCACAGCGCGTGCCGTAAACCTCGGCGCTGCAGCGCGTTTCGGGGTACTCCACGTATGGGAAGCACTCCCAGCCAAAAGGACACGAACCTTCCCCGGCGAGCGGGTCGCAGGTGCGGTCCTCGATCGCCTCCACCAGCTCAGGACACCCCGGGTCGTCGAAGACGGGCTGGTCTTCCTCTTCGGCGTCGGGATCCGGCGGGGCTTCGCGCAGCACTTCTTCTTCGATGTCCGTCGCGACTTCCGCGGCTGGGGAGTGGCCATCTGGCACGCCCTGGCTGCGACTGACCTTTTCGGCGGTTCCTCCGCAAGCTCCCAGCAGGAGCCCCAGTCCAAGTAGCGACGCACGTCTCACGGTAGTGCAGCATAGAGCACCTCACCGCCTCGGGCAGCCATGCTTGCAATTCAATCCATGCCGGCAGGGAAAATTCTGTGGCGTCGGCCCGCGCGTAGCGGCTACACCCCGAACGTGGCAGGAGTTCAGCCTGTGAAGTGTGGTGCAACGCCGTTTCGACGCACGGCGGGGCTGGTGGTCCTGATTGCAGCGACGTCGGGGTGCGATCGCCCGGGCGCTCCGCCTTCGCCGAAGAGCGCGGAGGCTGCCTCTGTTGCGGCAAAACCGGCCAAGCCAGCGCCGAAGCCCCGCGCGGTCAGCGCACCGAAGCCGTCTCGCGCGTCGTGTGTGTTGCCCCTGAAGGAGCCGTCACCACCCGAGGCTGGGCCGGCGCAAAAGTGCCCGGACGATCCCACTGGGCCTTTGTCCTTGGACACAATCGACGTCGAGTTCCTGGAGGCACCAGGGCAGCCACGTGTCATTGCCGAACACGCGCTCACCCATGCGGCGCGCCAGCGAGGACTGATGTACCGAACCGAGATGCCCGAAGACGTGGGCATGCTTTTCTCCTGGGACGACCAGAGCCAGCGCAGCTTCTGGATGAAGAACACCTGTCTGCCTTTGGACATGATGTTCATCGATGCCGATGGGGTCATCGTCAGCATCCTGGAGCAAGTGCCGACGCTCAATACTCAACCGCGTCGCAGCGGTTGTCCGGCCCGGCACGTGTTGGAGGTCAATGCCGGGTGGACCCGTCGGCACGGGGTGCGCCCGGGCCAGCGGGTGAAGCTCGGCGGCTGAGCCACAAGTTGGCTGCGAACGTGAAAGGGCCTTGACTCGGACCCTGGCGTTCGAAAAACCTCCAGCCATGAACTTCGATACGGATGACTTCCGAGCTGGTTGGGCCCGCCGCCACCTTCGTGGCTGCGCTGCTCTCGTTCTGGTCGCGTGGGCAGCGGGCTGCGTGGACAAGGCCGCGCCCGAACCGACGAACACGAAGGAACAGTCGACCAAGGCGTCCACCAAGGCTGCCACCACTGCCAAGGCACAACCCAAGAAGATGCCGCAGCGCCCCGAGCTGCCGAAGCGCGAGGTGAAGGCCAAGCCCGTGGCTTCCGTGGCCGCCACGCCAGGGGATCCTCACGCCGGCAAGTTTACGTTGGAGGAGGCGACACAAGGCTTGGGCAAGGATGGCAAGCTCGTGGCCACGATCGTGACCGAACTCGGCGATCTGGAGTGCGAACTCTACGAAGACAAAGCCCCGATCACGGTCGCGAACTTCGTCGGCCTTGCTCGTGGCTCGCGTGCCTGGCGCGATGGCGGCAAGTGGGTCAAGAAGCCGCTCTACGACGGCACCGTCTTTCACCGTGTCAAGAAGGGCTTCATGATTCAAGGCGGGGATCCGAACAAGAACGGAAGTGGTGGGCCCGGCTACGTCATCCCCGACGAGATCTGGGAAAATGCCCACCACGACGAGCGCGGTCAGCTGTGCATGGCCAACCGCGGCCCGGACACGAACGGTTCCCAGTTCTTCATCATGGACGGCAAGGCACCCCATCTCGACGGCGGCTACACCATCTTCGGCAAGTGTTCACCGGATGAGGTCATCGAAAAGATCGCGTCGGTGAAAGTCCGAGGCGACCGAGCGGTGGAGCCGCCCGTGATCAAGACCGTCAAGGTTGCGCGCGTCAAGTAGCGTCGAGGCGCTCGGCTCTGCTGGTCGACCGCACCTCTGTCGCTCCACCGCAACGGGCGTCTCTGCTGGTCGACCGCAACGGGCGGTCTCTGAGGAGAAGCCGCTCGCATGGGTCGAGCTTCGGGATCAAGAGGCAACGTTGGGTTGCCAGTGGCGCACCTGCTCCAGCACTTCGGTGGCGCGAGCGCGCGCGGCATCGATGCTCTCGTCGTTGTCGACCACCAAGTCGGCTCGACGCCGCTTTTCGGCTAGCGGCATCTGGGCGGCGATGCGTGCTTCCGCTTCGGAGCGTGTCCAGCCGCTGCGGGCCATCGCGCGGGTGATCTGTTGCTCGGGCGGAGCCGCGACGAGCACGACGGGCCTCAGTCGCTCTTCCAGGCCATTTTCGAAGAGCAGGGGTACCTCGTAGCAAACCAAGGACTGCCCCTCGCGCTCGAGTCGACGCAGCCGCTGCTCCAGCGCGACTTGTACCCTGGGGTGAACGATCGCGTTGAGTTCTCGAAGCCGGCTAGCGTCGGAAAAAACGATACGCGCGAGCGCAGCTCGGTCCAAGCTGCCGTCGGCACCCACGACGCCCGCGCCAAAGCCGGCGACGACGGCCGCAAAGCCTTCGGTTCCGGGCAACACGACCTCTCGCGCGAGTTCGTCGGCATCGATGACTTCGACGCCGAGCTCCCGAAAACGCCCGGCGACGACGCCCTTGCCCGAGGCGACGCCTCCTGTGAGTCCGAACACCCGCACCCCGCCAATTGAGCAAGATCCCGCTGCGATCACAACCGTTTGCGATGGGTGCCCGCATTTCCCTCACGAGCCGGGCGGCGAGCGCCCTTGTCAGTCGAGGCAGGACGTGAGAAGCCCACCCTGAACCGATGTATCCCTTGGCCAAACGTCGCTTTTTGGAAGCGCTCGGATCGGGCGGCCTCTTGCTGGCGTCCAACGGCTGGGCTCGGGCGTCCGGGCGCGTGTGTGCGCCAGGGCTCTTTCGGCGCTGGCGGTTTCACGGGGGGGCGCCTCTGAGCTTCGGGGCGGTCGTCTGCGCTTCGGGCACGGTCGCGGTGGCGACCCACGAGGGTTATCTCCACGCGCTGGCGCCAGACGGCGCATTTCTGTGGAGTTATACGGTGGACGGAGCACTGCTCACAGGTGTTCACCTGGCGGCTGCAGACCGCTTCGTCGCTGCAACGAGTACAGGCAAGATCTATTCGTTGGAAAGTGACGGGCGCCCGCACTGGGTGTTCACGGCGCCCGCAGTTCCGGAGCTGGTCGGTGTGGACCCGGGCAAGGGAGTGCTCTTCTTCACCAGAGGGCGGGGGTTGTACGCGGTATCGTCCCGAGCTGGCTTGCTCTGGAGCCTCAATCTGCGGGCTCGCCCAGTTTCGAACCTGAGCGTGGACGCCGAAGGGCGTGCCTGGGTCGTGACGGCAGATTCCAAGTTGCACCGCATCCAGACGCCGTATTTCAGCGAGACATTTGCGTTGGAGTTCGACGCCCGTGAGCCTCGACTGGTCGGGTTTTGCCGGGCAGGGACCCTGTTGCATGTGGGTGAACGCCTGCTGTGCTTGGGCGCGGACGGTGGTGTGCGCTGGCAGCGTGCCGGAGTCGTTGCCGCGGCTGCCGTCCGCGGCGGGCAGCAGGTGCTGTTGGCTCTCGGGGGGGAGCTGGAGTGGGTGGAGGCAGCCAGTGCTCGGCGCGCCTCGCGCCTCGCGCTACCGGCGTCGTCGAGCGAGGTGCGTTGGTCAGGCATGACCGCTGCCAAGGATTGGGTCTTCGCTACGTCGGACGATGGCCAGCTGCTAGTGGCCGACCGCGCCGGGAAGACAGCGCAGTGTCGGCTGGACGGCGGGCGCCTCTTCGCGCCGGTCTTCGATGCGGCGCGGTCCCAGGTGATCGTTTCTGCAGGCAGCGGCATGGTATGCGCCGTCTCACTGCGGGAGTGGGCATGAACCTCAAGCGGCAGCTCGCTCGCCTGCCGCGAAGCACGGCAACACGAGCAGCGGCCCGAGAGACATCGCCGGCAACCGAGCGAGAACGCGTGCTGGATGATCTCCGCGGCAAGATGAATGCGATCTTGGTGCGTTCGAACGAGGCGGACGCTGCGCCCACGCTGGCGCCGGAGCGGTGCGCTGATTTCTCGGAGCTGGGCTTCGAGCGACACGAACGGGGTGAACACTGGTGCTGGCGCCGACGGCTGGCGCAAAAGGCATCCCATCACGTCGGTCGCATGCCCGTCGCCGGGACATCGGGGCTCGATCCAAGGATCCTGTCGCTGCTCGCCCTCGACCCAGGTTTGGAGCAGTGCGACTTCGGGCGGGCGCTGTTCTTGGACACCGAGACGACCGGATTGGGGGGTGGGGCAGGGACGATCCCGTTCCTGTTGGGGTTGGCCTACTACGAAGACGGTCGACTCGTCGCTGACCAGCTGCTGCTGGAAGGCCCCGAGCAGGAGCCGGCGATGTTGGAGACGTTGCGGGAGATCTGTGGTCACTGTGAAGTGTTGGTGACGTTCAACGGCAAGGCCTTCGATTGGCCGCTGCTCGAGGGGCGCTACGTGATGAACGCACTGGCGGCGGTGGACCGGCTGCCTCACTTGGACTTGCTGCACGTCGCTCGTCGCATTCACCGTCGCCGTTTAGGCAGGTGCACCTTGAAGAACATCGAGAGTGCCGTGCTCGGCTTCGAGCGAGAAGGGGACGTGGAAGGAGCTGAGGTGGCTTCGCGCTACACTCACTACCTGCGCAGCGGTGACGCTTCGGGTTTGGTGCAGGTCGTAGACCACAACACCTGGGATGTGATCTCCATGGCAGCCTTGGTTGCCCTCTACGGCGAACCGCTACCAGCGCTGACGCCGGAGGATCGGATCGGACTGGCCCGCACCTATCAGCGTGCGAAGGCACTGCCCGAGGCGCTCGCTGCGGCACAAAGCGCCGTCAGCGCCGGCGTGGGAGCCGAGGCACTGAAACAGCGCGGAGAGGTTCAGAAGGCTCGTGGCGAGCGCCTGGCAGCGCTCGCCGACTTCGAGGCCGCGAACGAAGAATTGCAGGATCCGGGTCTGCGCTTGGCTCTGGCGAAGCTCTACGAGCACGTCGTACGGCGACCCGACTTGGCACTGGCCGTGGTGGGCGAGGGCACGACGGAGAAGGCGGAAGCCGCCGCCAAGCGGCGTGCTCGCCTGCAGAGCAAGCTCGACAAAGCCGGCCAGGCATCGAGCTAGCAGCGCGCCAACGTCGCGAAGCGCTGCAAGGCCGCGGGGTTTTTGCTAAACGCGTCTGCCATGGCCTACGACCATCTGAGCATCGAGCCTCGCTGGCAAAAGTACTGGGAAGAACACGAGACGTTCAGGACCGAACGCCGACCCGAGCGACCGAAGTACTACGTGCTCGACATGTTTCCCTATCCCTCCGGACATGGCCTGCACGTGGGCCACCCCGAGGGCTACACCGCGACGGACATCATCGCGCGAGCGAGGCGAATGCAGGGCTACGACGTGCTGCATCCCATGGGGTGGGACGCCTTCGGGCTGCCGGCGGAGCAGCACGCGATCAATACGGGCACGCACCCGCGGGCGACGACCGAAGCGAACATTCAGACTTTTCGGCGCCAGCTGAAGAGCCTCGGCTTTTCCTACGACTGGTCCCGCGAGGTGGACACGACTGATCCGAAATACTTTCGTTGGACACAGTGGATCTTCTTGCAGCTTTTCGAGCGCGGGCTGGCCTTTCAGAGCGAGATCCCCGTCAATTGGTGTCCCGCCTTGGGCACGGTCTTGGCCAACGAAGAAGTCATCGATGGGTTGAGCGAGCGGGGCGGACATCCCGTGGTGCGACAGCCGCTGCGTCAATGGCAACTGAAGATCACGGCCTACGCTGATCGGTTGGCGCAGGACCTGGAACCCCTCGATTGGCCGGAGACGAAGCTGAAACAGCGAGACTGGATCGGTCGCAGCGAGGGCGCTGAAGTGCGCTTTGCCGTAGAGGGCAGCGAGCAGTCGCTGACGGTGTACACCACGCGCCCGGACACGCTCTTCGGCGCGACGTACATGGTGGTGGCGCCCGATCACCCGCTGATGTCGGAGCTCGTTTCGGACGCGCAGCGGGCCGAGGTCGAACGTTATGCCGAAGCCGCCGCTCGCAAGAGCGATCTGGAACGCACCGCCGTCAGCAAGGACAAGACGGGCGTGTCCATCGGACGGAACGCCATCAATCCGCTCACCGGCAAACCCATTCCGATCTTCACGGCGGACTACGTGCTCGGCAGTTACGGAACGGGCGCCATCATGGCCGTGCCGGCACACGACACGAGAGACTTCGACTTTGCCAAGGCTTTTGGACTACCCATCGTCGAGGTCGTCAGTCCCGACGGCAACCTCCACGACGAGCTGAGCGAGGCCTATACGGAGCCCGGCATAGCCGTTCGCTGCGGTCAGTTCGATGGGCTGCCGACCGTCGAGTTCAAGCAGCGCATCATCGAGCATCTCGAGGAACGCGGCATCGGCAATCGTCAGGTCAACTACAAGCTGCGCGATTGGGTCTTCAGTCGTCAACGCTACTGGGGCGAACCCATCCCCATCTACTTCCCAGTGGAGACGGAGGGCGACCCGCGCCAAGGGGATGCCTACACGATCGACTACCAGAGTCCGATCGCGGTTGAGGAGAGCGAGCTACCCCTGCAGTTGCCGGAGCTGTCGGAGTACAAGCCCACGGGTGACCCGCAGGGCCCATTGAGTAAGGCTCTCGATTGGCGGTTCTTCCAAAAAGACGGCAAGTGGTACGCGCGTGAGACGAACACCATGCCGCAGTGGGCAGGTTCGTGTTGGTACTACTTGCGCTACTTGGACCCCAAGAACGACGAGAAGATATTCGACGAAAAGGCCTACGACGCGTGGATGCCCGTCGATCTGTACGTCGGCGGCGCCGAGCACGCGGTGCTGCACCTCCTGTACGCTCGCTTTTGGCACAAGGTGCTGTACGACATCGGCGTCGTCAAACATCCGGAGCCGTTCACCAAGCTCGTGCATCAGGGCATGATCTTGGGGCAGAGCTACAAGTTCTTCGCCACGATCGACGCCGACGGAAACGTGCTGAAAGCCTACTCTGCGACCTCCAAGGACGTCGTTCCGGGTGCCGAAAAGGGCACCTGGGTTCACGCTCCGAGCGGCGAGCGGGTAGAGGTCAAACTCACGGCACGCGACGTCGAGTTGCGCGAGGGTAAGCCGTATCACAAGCAGTACGGCATCGAGCTGGAGACGGTCAACGAGAAGATGAGCAAAGCTCGTGGCAACGTGATCAACCCCGACGACGTCGTGCGGGAGCAAGGTGCCGATGCCTTGAGGGTCTACGAGATGTTCATGGGTCCCTTGGAGCGCACCAAGCCCTGGCAAACGTCGGGCATCGTTGGCGTGCGCAATTTCTTGGAGAAAGTGTACGCGGTGGCGACGCGCGAGTTGTCGGATGCTGCGCCCAGCGCCGAAGCGGCCAAGCTGCTGCACCGCACCATCAAGAAGGTGACTGCCGACATCGACGGTCTGCGCTTCAATACGGCCATCAGCCAAATGATGATCTTCACCAATCACCTGCACGGCTTGGACCAACCCCCGCGAGAGGCCGTCCGGGGGCTGTTGTTGTGCCTCTCGCCGTTCGCTCCCCACCTGGGAGAAGAGCTCTGGCACCACGTCGGGGGCGAGCCGTCCATCGCTTCTCAGCCCTGGCCGAGTTGGGACGAGTCCTTGTGTGAGGATGCCGTGGTGGAAATGCCCGTCCAGGTCAACGGCAAGGTGCGATCCAAAGTCGTGCTGTCCAAGGATGCGACGGAGGACGACGCTCGCCAGGCGGCGACCGAAGACGAACGCATTCAGGGATATCTCGAAGGCAAGACCCTGCGCAAAGTCATCTACGTGCCCGGCCGAATCTTGAATCTGATTGTCAAGTAGCCCTTGGGCGAAACTGACAGTCGGCATCGGTTCCGGCGGGGCTCGCTCGGTGTTTCGGGTTGGCGCATGGCCGGCGCCGGGTCACGAGATGGGGTTGCGCGTGCCCCCAGGTGAGATTTTGGGGGTGGCCCCCCCGCGCGCTTCTGCTAATTTCGGCGACCCTGCCGGGCTGCGTCGAGCTCGACGGGCCGAGCCAAGGTTCGGTGCCGTTTTCGTTGTTGACGTAATCCAAGTCGCGCACGGCGAGCTCGCCAAACCAGTGCGAGCGCCTGGCAGCTCGTGAAACTACCTGTGTTACTGTTTTGCCGAAGATGATCACCGTTGGTTGTGCAGGGTTCGCCGTACCGGCAACGCGTTACTTCAAGGAGTATGACTTCGTCGAGGTTCAGGAAACGCACCGCGCCGTTCCTGGGCCGGGTACGATCCGCCGTTGGCGACGGGAGGCTCCGGAGGGCTTCCAGTTCGCGCTGATCGGGCCTCGCGAAGTGGGGCAGGAGAGCTTCCGAGCTGGCAAGGTCATCGACGATTCTCTCAAGATACTCGACGAGGTTGCGGAGAAGCTCGAGGCACGCCTAGCCGTCTTCGTGGCGCCGGCCGAGTTTCCCCAGAATCGAAGCAACAAGGCCGCGCTGAAGGAGTTTCTGGAGGCGGTCAAGGGTCACTTCGATACGATCGTGTTCGACGCCGGTGCGCAGTGGGATCCGGACGACGCGGACGCGCTGGCGGAAGATACGGGCACCATCGCAACCCGCGACCCGCTGCAACACGGTACCTCCAAGCGTACGGTCGCCTACTACCGCTTACCAGGACCAGCCGGGCACAAGTCGCGTTACGAAGATCCCGCGATCGAACGCCTCGCGGAGCTCGCCCGGAACGCCGAGCATGAGCGGGCTCACTACGTGTTCACCAACGTGGATATGTTCGCGGACGGCAAACGCTTCAAGAAGGCGATCGGACTGTAGTCAGGCGGCGCTGCGTTCCGGCGCGGCAGGCCCGATCGCGAGTCGAGCTCGCTCATTTCGCGCCTACCGGCGCGAGCTGCGGGAGCCGAGGGAACAAACAGAAAGAAGGCCGCCAATGGGCGGCCTTCCCAGACGTTGGCGCTGACGCCGAAGCCCTACTCCACGACTTCCATCGAGTAGAGGCCGTAGCACACGAGCGTGCAGGTCCCGTCTCCCGCGACGCGCCCAAAGGATTCGTCGGTGCCCATGTAGGGCGCACCCACGCAAGCCGCGAGATCACCCAAGAGCGTGCCATCGCTGGCGAGGTTCCCGCATTCGTCGACTTCAGCCTGCGTAGCCGGCGGCATTTCTTCGAAGTTCTTGTCGGCGAAGCACGCGCGCATCGCGTCCAACTCCAGCTGGCAATCGGGGTCGCAGCCGCAGGCCGTGAAGGCCGTGGTGCAGTCCTGCGCCATGCACTGCTCGCACTGATCGTCGGGGGAGACTTCGACTTCGCACATGGGCTCGGTGTCGTCGGTCATCATGTCGTCCGGGGCTGGCATGCCCGCGTCATCGGTTGGCATGTCGTCGGTCATCATGTCGTCCGGGGCTGGCATGCCCGCGTCATCGGTCGCCATCGGCTCGTCCGTCTGGCTCATGTCAGTGCCCATGTCGTCGGCGACTCCGGTCTCTGCCGTGTCCGTCTGCCCAGGATCTTCGGTGCCCGCGGTGTCCGTCGGTTCGCTATCGTCGGCGAAGAAGTCGTCCTCGTCGAAACCCTGCTGATCATCCAGCTCGAGGTCGTCATCCGAGAAGCCATCTCCCTCGCCGTCCGAGACGGTGACGGTGCAGGCACCGGCAACGAGTATCCCCAAGCCTGCGGTAAGCAAAGTCTTCCAAGCTTTCATTCTGAATCCTCCAATACGGGGTTCACCCGAGAAGTAAGTGCGCGAAGAGCCCTTGGTTCTACGCCCTGCGTCGCGAGAAATTCCTCGGCGCGCAGCTTACACAATATTGGCTGGCGCCAAGCAGACTTGCCAGCCCGCTTTGGAACGCAGCCGTCGCGTCGCCTTCCGCGAGGGGGCTCCTGTGGCGCGAGAAGGGCTCACGCGGCGCGAGTGTCGAACCGGCTGGCAACGGCGGGGTTCATTGTCACTGTACTCCCGCGCGCTGTTCCACCATTTCCAACGAGAAAACGTGGAAAAGGGTCATCGTCCGGGCGCGGCCTGATGGCCAAAGCTGGAGGGCACGCTTGCCGGACTGACGGGGATCGTCAATGCTGCGGCACGCAGATGGCGAAAATCCTTCATATTGAGGACGATCCTGCCAACCGCTTGCTGGTGCAAAAACTGCTGACCCCGGCTGGGTTTACCGTCGTGGACGCGAGCGACGGCATGGAAGGCATCAAGAAGGCGGTTGCCGATCCTCCGGATCTGGTGCTCGTGGACATCGCCATCCCGGGGTTGGACGGCTACGAGGTGACGCTCCGATTGCGCTCCGAGCCCAAACTGGCGGAGGTGCCCATCGTGGCCATCACCGCCGAAGGCAGTCGGGATACGAGTCTCGCCGTCGGCTGCACTGGCTTCATCGAAAAGCCCATTGATGCTCGTACGTTCGCGGACACAATCCGCGGCTACCTCGGCGGCCAGAAAGAGCAATCGGGGCAGGTCGAAGACACGCTGCGCAAGCAGAGTCAGCGCATCGTGGGGCATCTCGAGGAGAAGCTCACCCAGTTGCAGGAGGCCAACGAGCGCTTGCTGCAATTGGACCAAGCGCGCAAAGAGTTCTACCGCAACGTCTCCCACGAGCTGTCGACCCCCATGACGCCCATCGTCGGCTACGTGAAGCTGCTGCTGGATGGCGAGCTGGGGCCGCTGAACGAGCACCAGAGCAAAGCCGTCGGAGCCATCGACGAGTGTGCGGCGCGGCTGCGCGGGCTGATCGACAACCTGCTCGACGTCACGGCCATCGAGACGGATCGCATGCGATTCGTGTTCAAGGACTACGATCTGGGCAGTCTCGCCCAGGCCATCATGTCGCGCTGGTACAAGGAGTTCGAAGCCCGTCGGTTGCGGGTCGCCTTCGACTTGACGTCTGGTCCGCTACCGGGTCTGGGCGATCCCGAGCGCTTGGGCAGAGCGTTCGACCAGCTCTTGGACAATGCTGCGAAGTTCACTCCCAGCGGCGGTACGGTGTTCGTGCGCGTGGGTCCGCACTCGGAGTACCAGTACGAGATCCGGGTGTCCGACTCCGGTCCCGGGGTGCCCGATGACGTCAGAACGCGTGTCTTCGAACCGTTCTTCCAGGCGGATGGCTCCGTCACCCGCTCTTTTGGGGGAGCTGGTGTGGGGCTGGCGGTCGTTCGTGGCGTGGCCCTCGGTCACGGCGGCAGCGTGCGACTGCGCTCGCCAACCGCTGATGAAGTGGATGGTCAGCGGCTGGGTGGTGCGAGCTTCTCGATGGTGTTCGCCAAGCACGCCCGCAGCCTTCAGCCTCGCGGGTGAGTTGGCAGCGTGACCGAGCGGGAGGTCTACCTCGATTGGAACAGCACGACGCCTCCGCTACAGAGCGTCGTCGAGGCGATGGCGGAGGCCGCTGCTGTGCTTTGGGGCAACCCCTCGAGTGTGCATGGAGCTGGCCGCCGCGCGCGCGACGTGCTCGAAGCCACCCGTGAACGGCTCGCGTCGAGCTTGGACGTGCACCCGCGCGACGTGGTGTTCACGTCGGGTGGCACCGAAGCGAACAATCTTGGTTTGGCAGCGGCCGAGTGCCTGGTGCTGAGTGCCGTCGAACATCCCAGTATCATTCAGATGGCCGCACGCTTACGCGAACGTGGGGGCCAGGTGGAATGGATCTCGGTGGACGCGTCCGGGGCAGTCGCGCCGCACACCGTGGCGGCGGCCCTGTCGCGGGTGCCCTCTGGCGCGCGAACGACGGTGGCGGTGATGGCCGCCAACCACGAGACGGGCGTGTTGCAGCCGCTCGAGGAGGTAGCATCCGTCGTCCGGCAGGCGGGTGCTCGCCTGCACGTCGATGCCGTGCAGCTGCTGGGTAAGGCACCGCTCGCGAGTCTGAGCGTGGCCGACTCAATCGCCGTCTCGGCTCACAAGATCCGGGGGCCGAAGGGCATCGGCGCCCTGGCTTTCCGCGGCCGAGCTCCGTCTCCGGTGCTCGTGGGCGGCGAACAGGAACGCGGTCTGCGTCCGGGGACCCAAGACGCCCTCGCGGCCCTCGGCTTTGGTCACGCCTTGAGACATGCCCAGGCTGGGCCGGACCGCTACCGCATGCTGGCGCCGTTGCGCGATCGCTTGGAGGAGGCCTTGGCGGACGTCGCTGACGTCAACGGTACTGCTTGCCGCATGCCCCACGTCAGCAACGTGTCGTTTCGTGACTTTCCTGGGCCGGAGATGGTCGCGGCGCTGGACCTGATGGGGGTCCGGGTCTCCAGTGGTAGCGCTTGCAGTGCTGGCACGAGCGAGCCGTCCAAGGTGATCGAGGCCATGATGGGCCGGCAGCGTGCCGCGGGCGCGGTCCGCTTCAGCTTGGGCGAGGACACGACCGCCGAAGACGTCGACGCCGCGATTGCTGCGGTATTTCGCGTGCTTCACCGCTAATCGTTCGAGCCGCTCGTAGTTACTGGAGGGTTTGTCGCGGGCCCGACAATCTGCTCGAAGACTTGCGCGCAACCACGCAGGAAGACGGGCCTTTGGCGCTGCTCCAGATTCAGCCTGCGGCATCTATCGAGTAGATTCCATTCAGTAGAGTAGCTTAAGCGTCCCGCGGTTGGAAGCCGCGCTGCCGCTGCGCTTCGTACAGGGCGATCGCGGCGGCCACTGAGGCATTGAGCGACTCCACCGTGCGCGGCATGACCAGGCGAGCGAAGTGGGTGCACTGGCGGCGCGTGGCCTTGGCGAGACCTTTGCCTTCACTGCCGACGACCAGAACGCATTTGCCACTCAGGTCGAGCTCGTGCAGCGCTCGCTCGGCGTGGCCGTCCAGTCCCACGACGCTGAACCCCGCCATCGTCGCTTCGGAAAGCGCGGTGGGCAGGGAAGATACTCGGCACAGCAGCGCGTGTTCGATCGCGCCCGCGGAGGCGCGAAAAGTGGCCAGGCTGAGCGGGGCCGACGCACTCTCCGCCCACACGATGGGCGCCGCTGCCACGCCGACGGCACTGCGAACTACAGCGCCGAAGTTCTGTGGGTCGACGATGCCATCGAGCACGATGCACAGGGCCTGATGTTGCAGGAGAGTCTGCCAAGGCTGAAGTGTGAGCTCCGGTACGAAGGCCGCCGCGCCCTGGTGCTGGGCTCCTTTGCACAAACGGTCCAGCTCCTGGCGCGAGACCTCGGTCGAGGGCACGCCGGAATCTTTGGCCAGGCGACTCAAGCCCGCGAGGCGCGCAGCATCACGCAGTAGGTATACGTGGTGCACCCGTTGTCGATGCACTTTCAACGCCTCGCGGACGGGCTGTACCCCGACCACGAGCCGCCCTTCGTTCCTCACGCGGGCGCCCCCGCACGCAGTGCCGCGTCGATCTCGAGTGCGATGTCCTCTGCAGCCCGGCACGGGTCTGGGGCGTTGCGGATCGGACGTCCCACGACGAGCAAGGTCGAACCCGCGCGGATGGCGTCCGTCGGCGTCCCGACGCGCTTCTGATCACCCACATCGGCGCCACTGGGTCGGATCCCAGGCGTCACCAACGTCGCCTCTGCGCCCAGTACCCGTCGCAGCTCAGCCACCTCGTTCATCGAGCAGACGAGGCCCCGCAGCCCGGCGTCGCGAGCGACCGTGGCGAGCCTCTGGGCCTGGAGCTTTGCGCCATCGGCCACGCCCACGCGAGCAAGCTCTTGATCGTCCAAAGAGGTCAGGACCGTGACGCCGAGCAGCGTGAGGGAGCCCTCCACTCGCCTTGCGGCCGCTTCGAGCATCGTCGGACCGCCCGAGGTGTGAACCGTCAAGTAGTCAACCTCGAGGTCGCTGGCGCTGGCCACGGCCGCCGCGACCGTATTGGGGATGTCGTGTAGCTTGAGATCGAGGAACACCTCGCGGCCGAAGCGCTTGATGCGTCGCACGGATTCCGGCCCCTCGCGCACGAAGAGCTCCAAACCGACCTTGAACACACCGATCATCGGGGCCAACCGCTCCGCGGCGGCCTCCGCTTGGGCCAGGGTGGGGTAGTCGAGCGGGAAGCACAGCCGTGCAACGCCGCCTTCGGGGGCGCTCATCGGGCGCCTCCCTGGAGCTGCGACTTCCGAATCATCGCCGGACAGTATTCCAACCGCGACAGGCTCAGAAGCAGGAACACAGCGGATCGCCGGGCGGGCAATCGCAAGCGGGCTTGGGCTTGGGCTTGGGTTTGGGTTTGGGTCGGGCAGCGCCACCACCCCCGCCGGTGCGCCCACGCTGCTGGTCGAGTTTGGCGTCCAGCTTCCTCTGGATCTCCTCTTGCTCGGCTGCGGACGTGGCCTTGCCGAAGTCCGCCTTCAGCTTGGCGATCTCGCCCATCAACTCTTTCTGACGCTCTTCCGCTTCCTTGCGTTCCCGATCGGCCTCCGCGGCCTCCTTCTTGGCACGCTCCTCAGCCTCCGCGCGAAGCGCTTGCTCGCGCTCGCGCTCTTCCGCGGTGCGCATGATGGCGAAGCCTCCGCCAGCAACCGCTAGAACGAGCAGGGCGATGGCCGAGCCGACCGCCATCTTGAGCTTCTTCTTGCCTTGGTCTTGCTTGAGCCTGAGCAGCTGAGCCTCGTGAGCCTGCTGCTCCTTCATCGCGGCGAGGCGCGCCTGGTTCTCGGCCTCTGCCTTTGCCTTCTCGAGCTCGGCCTGCTTGATGGCCGTCAACCGAGCTTCTTCTTCCTTCGCACGCTGCTCTGCGGCGCGCAGACGTTCTTGCTCTTCCCTCTGCCGGCGCTCTTCTTCTTCTCTCAGGCGCCTGGCCTCGGCTTCTCGAGCTTCGGCCTCTGCGCGCTCACGGGCAACTTTGGCCTGCTCTTCCTCTTTGATGCGTTCCTCTTCGATGTTCATCAACTCGTTGAGCGAGAACAGGACGGAACTCTCTTCGTTGTCAGCCATCGCGGGGAAGGTCTCCTAAAATCCGGTCGTAGGGTGGGGTCGATACTGTAGCGGCAAGCACTGCTGAGGGAAGTGCAACACCCGGTGCGCCGGGCGAATATCAGTGGACGAAATATCCCGTCAAACCCATTGCCAGCAAGCACGCTACTATATCTCAGCCAGTTTGAAGATTGACACCTTCCGTGCAAGGCCCTTGGGCCGAAGCGCGTGCTTTTTACCCAAGGATCGTGGTCGCTTCGCTCCCCTTCGGGACGTGGGTGCGAGCCCTGTCGCCGCCCTCGTACCCGTCGTGCAAACGCAGCACCGGTGGGGTTGCGGGTCTGCTCCCCGCGCGACGTTTCAGGGCTAGCTGCGCGCCGCAACGGAGTTGTGGCAGGGCCCAGGAGTGTGGGATGACTGGGCTCGGACGCGCCGAGTTTGGCGCCGATGGGTGAGAAGATGGCAGTAGAAGTGTGCGCTCACATCACGGGAACGGTGTGGAAAATCCAGGTCAGCGTCGGGCAACGCGTCGAGGAAGAGGAGACCGTCGCGATTCTCGAATCGATGAAGATGGAGATGCCCGTCGAAGCTCCTGATGGGGGCACCGTGAGCGAGATCCTGGTGCAAGAAGGGCAGGCGGTCGAAGAAGGCGACGTGCTGCTGAAGCTGGACGACTGAGCTGACGGCGACGGGCCGTCACTCGCGCCAGAACAGCTTCCACGGGTTGTGCTTGAGGTCCCGCAGGAACTCCTGCAGGTCGTCGTAGAGCGCTTCGTCCGCCATCATGGCGCCGATGGTGCCCTTGCCAGCCTTGACTCGAGCCAGCAGCTCACTGGCGTCGGCTGCAGCCGTCTTGCCTTTGCCGAACATCACGTTCGCGTCTTTGGTGATCTCGCGATAGCGCACGAGTTGTTCGTCGCTGCCCAGAGCGCTGGACATGCGGGACAAGTCCTCGACCAAAGACCGGGATTCTTTGAGTAGCGGGCCCACGTCGCCTCGCACGTCGGCCGAGGCCTGCTCCAGGTTGTCGATGGTGCGGCTGATCTTCGGATTGTCGACGTAGCGCTTGCGGGCTGCATCCAGCGTGTCCTTGGCGCCCAGCGAGAGCTCCTCGACGTTGTCGACGACGTTGTCGATCTTGCCGGTGTTGCGCTCGAAGAAGTGGCCACTGCCACGCAACGTCTGGTGCAGACCGTCGAAGGTCTCTCGCAGCTTGTCTTCGTTCTCCGTGATGCCGAGGTAGGCGTGATGCAGCAATTCGTAGGCTTCGCTCAAGAGCAGGTCGAGACGGGGCGGGCTCACGCCGCTTACGACGGCCCCATCCTCGAGGGGAGGCAGGTCGGGCGAGCCTGGATCCACCGCCAAGAAGAACTCGCCGAGCACCCCCTGAGTCGAGACGAACCAGCGTGAGTTCTCGTGGATGGAGGGCTGATACTGCTTCTCCAGTTCAGCTACGACGCGGATCAGCGTACCACCGCTCACGGCTTGCGGGTCGTTGCCACGGAATTCGATGGCGGAAACTCGGCCCACGCGCATGCCCGCCAAGCGCACGGGTGCCCCGGCCTGGAGCCCGCCTGGATTCTGGAAGTCGACGTTCACCCGGTAGGTGGCCTCGAAGTTCAATCCCCCCATCACGACGATGAACGCGGCGAGCAATCCCAGGGCCACCAGGATCAGGATCCCGACTTTGACTTCGATGCTGCGCTGCTGGCTCATGCGTTCGTGTTCTATACCTGCATCGGGCCGTCGGCGCGACCGTTGATGAACTGTTGGACGATCGGGTCTGGGCTCTGCCGAAACTCCGCCGGACTGCCTAGCAACCGCACGTGGCCTTGGTAGAGCATCGCGATGCGGTCGGCGATTCCAAAAATCGAGGCGAGGTCGTGTGAGACTACCACGCTGGTCACTCCCAGGCGGTCGCTGAGCTCACGGATCAACGTGTCCACGCGTCGGGCGCTGACCGGGTCGAGGCTGGTGGTCGGCTCGTCGAAGAGCACGTAGCGGGGGTTGAGGGTGAGGGCCCGAGCGATCGCGACGCGCTTGCGCAAGCCATCGCCGAGCTCAGCGGGAAAGCGGTCCGCAAAGTCGAGCATGTGCACTTGAGAGAGGCGCTCTCGTGCTGCGGCGTGGGCCTCCTCGACGCTCATCTTGAAGTGCTTCCTCAGCGGGAGTGCGACGTTGTCGAGGCAGGACATCGAATCGAAGAGGGTCGAGTGCTGGAACACCATCGCGCAGCGCCTACGGACACGAAACATTTCCGTCTCCGACAAGCCGGACACGTCTTCGTCGTCGAGGAGGATCTCGCCGGCGTCGGGATGGAGCAGGCCGATCAGGTGCTTGATCAAGACACTCTTGCCGACCCCAGACGCGCCGACGATGAAGAACACCTCGCCATCGAGCACGTCGAAGCTGACCCCCTTGAGGACGACCTTCTCGCCGAACGACTTGGCCACGTTGCGAAAGGAGATCACGACGAAGATTGCTCGGACTCGTGCCGGAAGTGTTCAGCCACAAACGCGGTTGCGTCCGCCTTCTTTGGCTCGATAGAGCTGTTCGTCCGCGTGGCGATAGAGGCTTTCGGGGGCGTCTGCCGCATCCGGCGAACGCCAAGCGACCCCGACGCTGATACTGACGGGCAGGGCGTGCCCCCCAAACTCGAAGGAGTGGGCGCCTACGGTGGTGCGGACGCGTTCGCCCAGGGCGCGTGCCGCTTCGAGCGAGCTTCCCGGCAGCAGGATGGCGAACTCTTCGCCGCCGATGCGCGACAGGATTGCCCGCTCCACGCCCTGGCTGGCGCTCTTGGCGCACTGGGCGAGCTGACGCAGCACGGCGTCTCCAGCGGCGTGCCCGTAGGTGTCGTTGATGCGCTTGAAGTGGTCCGCGTCGAAGAGGACGAGACTCAGGCTTTCGTCACTTGCCGCCAGCGCGTCCAACTGCTCCTCGTGGTAGCGTTTGTTGAAGACGTCTGTCAGCCCGTCGTGGCTCATGAGGCGAAAGACCTCGTCGTGGTAACGCGCCTCCACGTTGCCTGGGGCCAGGTACTTGAGCACGAATTCACCCAGGGCGATGCGGTCGCCGTCGAACAACCTGGCTTCGTGCGTCGGGCGATCGTTGACGTAGGTGCCGTTGGTGGAGTTCAAATCCTTGACGATGGTGACCTCGTTTTGGGACTCGAACCTGGCGTGGCTGCGACTGACGAGGTCGCTGTCCAGTGGCAGGTCGCACGCGGGGTCACGACCCACGGTCAGGGTGCCGTCGAGCTCGATCTTGCGCCCGATCTGGCCACCCGCCAGGAAGACGAGGCATGCGCCAGCCGCCGTCTCTGGCGTGCGCTCGAGTGCCGGTCGTGCCGTCAAGGCGCGGGTGCGGGTCAGTTCCACTTTCGAGCTGCGGCGGACCATGTGCTGCGAACAATACCATGCTGGCCGCTGGGGGACGAACCCACATGGCGGCGGAAAAGACCTCACTCGAACACGGCATAGCCCGCGGTCGTGAGCACGAAGTCCCAAATGATGATGGCCAGGGATGAGTTGACCACCGCGCGTGTGGTGGCGGAACCGACTCCCTCCGACCCCCCGTGCGCGGACAGCCCGCAGTAGCCGCTGATCACGGGGATTGAAGCGCCGTACGCGAGGCACTTGAGCAGACCGGTGGTCACGTCGCCCGCGTCGACCTGCGAGAAATCCCAGAAGGTTTCCGGTCGCACGTTGAAGAAAGTGTCCGCCGTCCAAGCGCCCGTGAAGGCGGCGAGGGTGCCCGCGATGATCACGAGCACGACGGTCATCACGATGCTGGCGATGAAACGTGGCCGCAGCAGGTAGTCGATGGGATCGGCGGCGCACATGCGCAGCGCATCGACCTGTTCCGTAACCACCATCGAGCCGATCTCGGCGGCGATGCCCGCACCCACTCGGGTGGCCAGCATCAAGGCGCAGATCGTGGCCGCCAGGTCCTTGACCAAGAACTCCAAGAAGGCCGTTCCCAACTGGCTCATGTCGGGAATGACGCGCAAGAGCTGTACGCCGCCCTGGTAGACGGTGATCATGCCGATGAAGCCCATTACCACGCACAGGAAGATCAGCGATTGGTTGCCGATGGTGTACATGTAGCGGAAGACGCGCCCGAATTCCGCCTTGCCATGGAGGGTGAAGTACAAGGTGCGGAGCAACGTGCGATACAGACGCGCCCCTCCGTGGGCGAGAGCGACCATCTGCGCGCCCAACGTGTGGGTTATTGGCTGCTGGTTCACAGCGGACCCTCCACCTTGCCCCGTAGAAATTGGTACACGTAGGGGTCGCGGCTCTCGCGAGCTTCTTCCGTCGTGCCCTCGAAAATCAGACGCCCATCGACCATCATTCCCACGAGATCGGTCACCGACAGGAGACGGTCCAAGTCGCTGGAGACCATGACGACCGTGGCCTTGGCGGTCTGCTGTTCCTTGCGCAGCAGTTCGAAGAGCTTCTGGCTGCTGACCGGGTCCAGGCCTGCGGCGGGCTCGTCGTAGAGAACGATTGGAGCGTGAGTCACCGTCGCGCGGGCCACACCGACGCGCTTCTTCTGGCCGCCGCTCAGCCCCGCCGGAAAACGATGCTCGAAGCCGGGCAAGCCGACCGAGCTCAGGCGCTCCGAGACACGCTCGGTGATCTCGACGTCCGCGAGTTCGAACAGCTGGCGCAGCGGGAAGGCGATGTTGTCCTTCACGGTCATGAAGTCGAACAGGGCGTTGTTCTGGAACAGCATACCGATGTCGCGACGCAGCTCGAAGAGAGTACCCTCATCCGCGTCGCTCACTTCGGTGTCGCCCACGACGACTCGACCCTCTTCCACCCCGACCAGGCCGGTGATGGTCTTCAACAGCACGCTCTTGCCCGACGCGCCTGGCCCGATCAGCCCATAGAGGGAAGCTTTGGGGACGTGCATCGAAACGTCGTGCAAGACGGGCCGATCGAAGCTCACGTGGACGTTCTCGAGGCGGATCACCGCGCAGCTTCCTTCAGTTTCGGCGCGCGTGGGCTCGTCGCCGACTCGTGTCGGAAGGGCGCGCTTGGGCCTGCCGAAGCGCGTCCGCTCATTTCACGAAGCGTCTCGGGGAGCCACCCGGGCCGTGCGCAAGCGCGTGTAGAGAAACAGGAGCGCGGTCAGCATCAGCAAGTTGACCGCGGCAACCGCACCGACCAACCAGCGCAGGGAGCCCAGCGAGGCACGACTCACCGACAATGGGCCGAAACGAGCCAACGTCGTGTCGGCGTCGGCGGCGGGCTGCGTTACCGGTAGGAATACGACTGCGACGTGCTCCGGAGAGAGGCCCGATACCGCGCCTGCTACGAGGCGCTGCAGATCGGCCGCCGACAGTGGCGGGGTCGCCCCTTGATGGCGGACGAGAACGGAGGCGCTCGCGGGCGGTATGGACTCGGCCGGAGCCAGCGCGTCCGGCTCCGATACGGCGAGATGGACACGTGCGCTCAGCACACCGGAGACGTCTTTGATGGTGCGCTCGAGTTCTCCGGCGGTGCCGATCACCAGCCGCGCATGTTCACTTTGTCGACTGGCGACGAGTCCCGCTTCGCCCAACGACTCGAGCACGCCAGGAGAGTTCTTCGACGGCAGTCCTTCTTGCTCCAACGCTGCCACGGCAGAGCCCAGCTCCGCTTGGGGGATGCGCACCAGGAAGCGTCCCTCGTTGTCCCGGTCGGCCTCTTTGGTGGCGGCAACCCCGTTGCGGCCTAGCGCCACGATGACGCGATTGGCCTCGCCCTCCGGCAGGTCACGCGCGACTTCGGCGCTACACGCCAACGCGCTCAAGCCAAGACTCAGCGCCGCCAGTCGCCTCGACCACGGTTTGTGGTCATTGAACACGCCCTCGTCAAACACGGGCCTATTGTGCAGCAAAGTTGACTCGGACGACATCCAGTTTCGGATGGGACGGGAAGCTCATGCGCCGAACCGCCGATGCGATGCAACTCCGCGACGGATGATTTGGGGTGGTGGTCACGGTGACGCCAACGGCTCTGCCGTTTTGGACCGCCACGCAGATGCTGACGGCGACGCTGAATGGCACGCCGCAGTGGGAGAAGTAGTTTCCGCTGTTCATGATCGAAGCGTACTGACCGCGCGTGATGTCCGCCTGGCCGCCGCCCGTCATCTTCAACTCCTCGATGTAGGCGTTTTGCGCTGCCTGGCAGCTCATACCGCCTGCCAAAATCGGGATCCCGCCGGCGCTACCCACGACGCGTTTGCCCCCCTTGCCACCGCCGCCTTTCTTCTTGACGTTGAGATTGCCCTCCGCCTCGATGTTGCTGACCGTTTCCGTCTGGATGGCGACCTCATCGCTACGCGTACCCACTTGCGTCACGAACCAACTCGCGGCACCCAGCAGCAACACGGCAAGTATCGCCAAACCGGCGAAGGCTTTGCCCTTCGTGCGCTTGCTCTCTTGGGCGACGCCGTGCACGATGGCTGCCTTTTCCGCCTCCGCGTCTCGGTGCAAGCGGGCGTGCTGCGCGAATGGCGCAAAGTCTTCCCACTCTGAGATGGTGCGCTCTTCGCGAGTGGCGTCGTTGCGTAGAACGTCCGCGTCGACGAACGTGTGATTGCCGATCTGCTGCAGCAACTCCACGGCATTGAACGGACCGTGGTCCATACCGTCTTTGACCACGACGTATCGCGGGGTAGGGTCGGATTCGAGCCGTGCCTTGAGCTCGGCTAGCTCCGCCGTGGCAGACCCGCTCTGTGGCGCCGGCCGTGCGGCTCGGGTCACCCCCACGTTGAAGCCGTTGGCGGACGTCGGGGCGCCGGGCATCGCTGCCGCATTGGGATTTGCGGCAGGCGCTGGCGGAAGCATCGACAGCGAGACGTCCACCTCCAGATCGCCGACGAGATCGAGATGGGACATGTCGGCTGGAGGTGGTGGCGGTACCGTGGCTTTGGTGGTCATGCCGTACAACGCTTGAGCAAGCGCTTTGAGATCGTCTGGCCGCCGGTCGGGATCCGCGATGAGCGCCTTGGCCATCAGCTTCTCGCAACTCGGGTGCAGACCGTTGACCAACTCCGACGGACGCTTCATGCCGTGCCCAGCGACCTCCCCCGTGAGCATTTCGTAGAGGATGGCACCGATTGAGTAAACGGAGGCGCTGGCTGAGCCGAGTTCGCCAGCACTCGACTCGGGAGGCAGGCAAGCCTTGTCCTTGGGATGCTGTGGCGGGTCGGCTGCTTTGTCGGCGGCCAGGCTCAGGCTGCCCTTGTCGTTGATGACCAAGTTCGAGGGGTGAACGTGTACGCCGTAGCCTTGCGCGTGAATCTCCGACACTTCGACACACAGTGGAACCAGCAAGTCCACCGCCTTCGCGAGGGGCACCTTGGCCCCAGCCGCAGCATTGGCTTCGAGCAGTTGGCGCAGTGTCGTTGGTATTCCCTGGTTGACACCTCTGGTTCCCGGAGTTTGCACGCTCGTCATAGGGCCGCGGGACATTAGCAATGCCAGCCAGACCGGTCCACTACAATGGTCGGCCGTCCAAGGTGCGACGGTGTAGCAACACGCGCGCAGGGCAGGCAGAAATCCACACGCTGCAGAGCGCGCGAAGCCGGTGTGAATCCGACGTGCACCTCGATTCCGAAGTTGCCGTGAGAAGGCAGCGCAGCAAACGGCGGGAGCCGCCGACGCCTAGAAGTTTCCACCGTGGGGGCATCCCCCGCGTTATTGAACGCATCGCTCGAGTGCGCTGGTTGCGCGGATTCGACGCCGCGCCGCAGACACCAAAACGAGAGGCCTTTCGCAACGTCGATCGCGGCAGTTGCATTGCGAGTCCGAGACGCTGCGTGATACCGTCGCCGCCGTATGGATGCCCGTCAACAAGAGGCTCTCGTCCAGAGGCTTGTGCAGAACCCGCAGGACCAAGGCGCGATCGCCGAGGCGCACGCCGCGGGGCAGCAGGACCCCGAGGGTTATGCCAGGTTGCTCGAGCAAGTCGGGATGTCGACGCCGTCGCCTTCGGTAGCGTGCCATTGGCTCAACGAGGCGGCGAACGTGTGGGAAACCACTTTTCAAGACACGGCCCGCACGATCAGCACTCTGGTGGTCGCGACTGAGCGAGACCCCACGTCCGAGACGACGGTTGCGCGGGTGGCAAACCTGTATCGCAGCACGAATGATCTCGCCGGACTGGCGGTTGCGATGACGAAGCGGGCGGCCGCCATGGCGGAGTTCGCGCGTCGTGAGCCCGATTGGCTGCCCAAAGCCGCGTCGTTGTACGAGGAACTCGGACGCTTTTGCGCCGAGCCACCGGTCGAAGACACGGACAAAGCCAAAGAAGCCTACGGTCGTGCCGTCGACTTGGATCCGACGAGCGCCTTTGCGATCTACAGCTTGCGCGAGCTGCACAAGGCCGCGGGTGAATTCGCCGAGGCGCTTCCTTACTTCGGCATGGAGCTCGCGCTCGTCACCGATTCGGCGCGCAAGCTGGCCTTGTACTTGGACGAGGCGGAGGTTGCCAAAGCGGCCTCCCGCACGGACCGCGCAATCAGCGCTTTGAGGCATGCCCAACGGATCGACGCGAACAACCCGACCCTGCGCCAGCAACTCGCGACACTGATCCTCGAACGCTATCGAGCTGGACAGTCAGCAGACGAGGCCGAGCGCAACGAAGGCAGCGAGCTCTTCGTCAGCCTCGCCGAAGCCTATCCCGGGGAGCACGGTTTTCTCTACGCGTTGTGTGCGTTGGAGCTGAACTCCCGTCACGACCGGGCCATGCAGCTGGCGCTCTACTTCGGCGAGCAGCTGGGTCGATTGCGCGAAGCGGCGCCTCTGGCCGCGGCCTACGTTCGCGACAACCCGCAAGGGGTCATGGCTCAGCAGGCGAAAGACGCTGCCGGTGATGCGGTGCCGCCACCCGTGCCCAAGTCGGCGAGCGCAGGGCGGCCTTCGCAAGAAGCTGCACCGGCAGTCGCGGCCAAGGGTCCTCAGCGTCCTGCTTCTGCGCAGCGTTCGACCTCCGCCGCGCCTCCTGCTGGCATATCCATCGACGACTTGTTGGAGCGTGCGGCCGAGTTGGCCAAGCGCAGCCGAAAGAACGAGGCGATTGCTGTCTATCGGCAAGTGTTGGACTTGGACCCAGTCAACCCCGATGCCCTGAACTACCTGCTCGAGCAACTCCCGATCAAGCGCAAGTACGCCGATCTGAAGGACGTGCTCCTCGGCGCGATCGATTGTCCGGAGGCGTTGGAGGACGACCGGCTCGGGTGGTTGCGAGACCTGGCGAGCATGTCCGAAACGCAGCTTCGGGACGTGGACACGGCCGTTTACTCGTGGCAGCGCATACTCGAGATCGAGCCGGACGACGACGAGGCGCGAGATCAGGTCAAGCGCCTGCTGGAGAAGGGACGTCGGTGGGACGAATTGGCAGAGGTGCTGCGCGCCGAAGCTGACAACACCGAGGACGAAGAGGTGCGCATCTCGTTGGAAAAGAACCTGGCGAAGATGCACGCCACGCGCCGCAAGGACCCGGCTGCTGCGGGCGAGGCGTGGGCACGCATTGCTGCGCTCTCGCCCGGGGATGAAGCGGCCCTGCAAGAGGCGGTGAAGTTCTTCGACAAGGCGCAACGCAGCGACCTGGCAGCTGACGTCATCGCCGAAAACGTTGCAGCGCTGGACGACGATCTGGTCAAGCGCGAGCTCTACCTGCGCTTGGGCAGCATCCGTGCAGCCCAAGGCCAACCCCTGCTCGCCGCCGAGGCGCTAGCGGAGGGCGCGGACGACCTTGGCGACGCCGAGATGTGGAACGTGGCGGAGGGATACTTCGTCGAAGCGCAGGCTTGGGAACCCGCTGCGGGTGCTGCGGACGAACAGGCCGCGCTAGCTGACAGCGACGAGCAGAAGGCCGAAATCTTGGCGCGTGCTGCAAGTTACCTGAGGAACGACGGCGATACGGGTGAGGCGGTGTCGCGGCTGGAAGCCGTCGTCGCGTTGGCGCCGACGAACGACGAGTATTCGCAGGCGCTCGAAGAGCTCCTCGTCGCGGCCGATCGCGTGGACGAATTGGTGCAGATGTTTCTCACCCGTGCGGCGGCTTTGGACGACGTCGAGGCTCGCGTGGTGCTGCGCAAGCGCGCTGCGGCAAGTCAACGTGATCGCCTGGGCGACGTGGACGCGGCCCGCGGCAGCTACGCCCTCGTGCTTCAAGACAAGGAGGATGCGGAAACCTTGCAGTGGCTGGCAACTGAAGCCGAGGAGCGGGGGGACGCTGATACGGCCGTCAGCTACCTGATGCGCCTGACTGACGCGACCACCGACGAGGCGGCGAAGATCGAGATTGCGCTGCACCAGGCGGATCTCTGCGCCACGCGCCTCAAGGACGTCGAGCAGGCTGCAGAGCGCTACGAGTTCATTCTCGAGCAGCTCGACGACAAGAACGAAGCGGCGTTGGAGCAGCTCGGCGATCTCGAGATCGCCCGCGGGGAATACCAGCGCGGTGCGGAGTACCTCGAACGCTACTTGGCGGCGACCGGGGACCGGGCGATCAAGCTCGCGACTGCAGCCCGTCTGGCGGAGATGTACGAACTGAACTTGGACCGCCAGGACGAAGCGATTCGCCTGCTCAGCTTCATTCACCAGGAAGACCCCGAGGACGTCGACGCTACTCGCAAGCTGTGCGACCTGGCCGAGGAGGCAGAGCAGTGGGGGCTGGTCGCAGACTTGACGGCCGAACTCATCGGGCTCGAGACGCAACTGCCGCAGATCAGTGAGATGACGCGGCGACTGGCGGACATCTTGCACACGAAGCTCGACAACGGCGGGGAGGCGATGAACGTGCTCGGCGTCGTTGCAGACCGCGGCGACCAGGCCTGTCGCGAAGCCTACATCGAGCTGGGGGACTCCCTCGACCAAGCTGCGACCGTGGCCCGCCGCATCGTCGCGTGGCATCAGAATTCGGGACCCAGCGATGAGCGCGATGACGCCCTCCATGCCGCTTTTGACCGTTTCGTGGACGCGGGGCAGAGCGCAGAGGCGGTGGCCGTGGCCAAGACGCTGGTCGCTGGCGGAGGCGCCAGCCCGGACATTGCGGAGACTTTCGAGAACCTCGCGGTCGAGCTGAACGACCTCGAGGCACTGGCCATGGCCCACGAGCTGCGGGCGGCCGCGTTGAGTGGCTTGGAGCTGGCAGCGGAGCGAGTACGCCAGGCCGAAGTGCTCGTGGGCGCCGGAGTCCCGGAGGAGCAGGCCGTGCTGCATGGTGAACAGGCGCTTTCAGAGGTGCTGCTTTCGGATGTGGGGCCGCTCTTGGCGCGGCTGGCGGCGCTGTGCGGTGACCCTTCGGCAAAGGTCGACGTCTACGAGCGAGAGATCGCCCGATTGGCGGAGCTCGACGAACGACTGATCGCGCTTTGTCGGGCGGCGGCGGTCGCCGTCGAGTTGGGCGACGAAGCGCGAGCTCGCTTGCTGCTCGACGCGCCCTTGGCCGCGGGCCTCGACGAGGAACCGCTAGAGCTGATGATAACCCAGGTGCGTGAGGCGGACGAAGCTGCGGACAGCACTGTTCTGCGCCGCAATCTGGTCGAGGCGCTGGCGAACGGCGGGCATGGCGCCCGCGATGGTGGTCGGACCCGGGGCAGACTGCTGAGGGTTGCCGCGAGCATCGCTCAGGCCGAGCTCGGTGATTTGGAGCGGGCATTCCAGTGGCTGGGAGACGGATTGGTTCTGAACGTCGAGGACGCGGCTCTCGACGTCGTGGAGGAGATCGCAGGCAGGGTCGGGGACTACGCGCGCGCAGAAGCCGTTCTCGGTCGCGGACTCGACGAAGTCTTCGATGGCCCACTGGTTCGCCGTCTGTTAGCTCGAAGGGCGCAACTGCGGCAGGAGCGGATGGATGACCTGGAAGGAGCGGCTGCGGATCTCAAGCGTTTGCACGAGCTGTCCCCCAGTGACAAGGCCGTCAACGACAAGCTCGTCAGTATCTACGAGACGCTGGGCGAACACCGCGGCATCGTGGCGTTGCTCGAGGACCAGATCCTGCGTAACCGCGACAAGGAACTGCGCGCGCAGTTGTCGCGACGCGTGGCCAAGCTGTGGCAGGGCGAACTCGACGACCCCCGAGAAGCAGCGGATGCGTGGCGGCGCGTGCTCCGATTGGCCCCGGGCGATGAGGAAGCCAAGGAAGGCCTGGCACAGGCCAAGGAGGCGATGCTCAGGGCGAAAGCCGCGCGGGCAGAAGCGGAGGTGGTGGACGAGGAGCCGCCAGCATCGATGCCTTCGGATAGCTCCGACGAGGCAGCCGCAGCCGACGCACCGGCGGAGGATGATGAGCCTCCTAGTGCGCACTCCGAGGAGGGAAGCGACGACGAGGTGTTGCCGCCCTCCGCGCCCGATGACGACACGGACGCAGCGGATGACGACACCGCGGCGGAGCACGATGACTCGGCCCACCCGGCAGCCGTTGATGACGACGGGGCTTCCGATGCCGACGACGAGGGCGATTACGAGGCCAATCGAGACGCCGACGGCCTGTCGAGCGACGACGACTTCGAAACCGGTCCCGGCGCTGCCGTGCCGGTTGCCTTCGACTCGGCGGAGGTGCCTGAGGACGCCGCATCGGACGAGTCCACCCTCGATGAGCCGCATCCAGCTTGGGGCCAGAGCGAAGACGAAATCGAAGAACCGACCGGGGTCCTCGACCCGAGCGAGCTGAGCAACCCCATGCCGAGCGCGGCCGAACAGCTAGCCGCGCCCGCGGAGCAGGCCCTGTTTGCGCCGGATGAACATATGACCCCAGGCGATGTCCCCAGCGAACCGGACAACGCGCTGACGGTACCTTTGGACGAACATCTTCCGGCGGCGGACGATTTCGAGGCAGCCACGGAGGTGTTCAACACCGGTACGATGGCCGCCGCAGCCAATCAGGTGCTGGCGTCGGACGAGCCCGTCGAGTTGGACGACGTGGAAGAGATCGACGATGTGCTGATGGATGAAGACGCGCATTTGGGCGCTCCGCCCCCAAAGCCGCCGCCGCGGCGAGGGCCGCCTCCACGTGGGGATCGTCCGGTGCCCCCACCGAAGCACTCTGGGGCGCCGGCGCCTTCAGCGCCGCTGGCCGCCGGCAGCGTTGAACACGACGATTCATAGCTCGGCGTCAACGTGGGTTGAGCGTCAGCCGACCTTCTAGCAGCTGCGCTGGCAATCCGAGATGCAGCGGCTGGTTGCGCCGCTCGTGGCCGCTGGGGCAGCCCCATGCGACAGGGAGGCTCGTGCGTCGTCCGAGCTGGCGGAACACCTCCCGAGGAGTGACGCCGTTGGGCCCCACGTTGCTGGCGCTGATGTCACCCACCACGAGGCCCGACACTCGGTCGAAGACTCCGGCACGCTCGAGCGCGCTCAACAGGCGGTCGATGCGGTACGGCGGTTCGGCGATCTCTTCGACGAAGAGAATGCTACCCCACGGCGGCAGCCAGCGGCCCCCGACGAGCATGTCGTGAAGTAAGACGAGATTGCCGCCGACCAAAGGACCTCGTGCTGCGCCGGGCGTGAGCATGCGCACGGGGACGCTGCGTTGCCGGAGCGGGTCGCTCAAGGCCGTCAGCCAACGTGCGCGCTCGTCAGCGTCGCCCCGCCCGAGCCCCGTGACGTTGTGGGCGTGGAGCGAAGCCACCCCCGCGCGAGCCGTTTCGCAATGCAACGCCGTGATGTCGCTGAACCCCACGAGCCATTGGGGGTGGTCACACAACGCTTTCGTTGGAAAGCCGGCGACCAGTCGGGTGCAACCGACACCTCCGCGTGCGGCGATGATGGCGCGTGACTCCCGGCACCTGAGCGCGGCTTCGAGCTCGGCTGCTCGGCGTTGATCGTCGCCCGCGAAAAAGTCGTGACGACTGAAGATGTCGCGCTCGAAGCGCACGCGAAAGTGCGTCGAGAGCCAACCCACACCGCGCCAGAAGAGGGTCCGGTCGAAGGCCCCCGCTGGAGCAATGATACGCACCACGTCGCCGCGGCGGACGGGGCGGGGAACGATTAAGTCGCGCACGGTACGTGGCCGTCGGATAACATACCCAGATGATGTTCGCTCGATTGGCATGCTCTGTTGCGGTCATGCTAGCCGCGGGATGCGACGAGGTACCGACGCAGGCCGAGGTCGCGGCGCCGCCTTCGATCGGAACGCTGCCCACTGGTGCGCCTGGTGCGGTGGGCGCGTATCTGCCCACCGCGCGAGGCCCAGGTTCTCGGATCCCCGTGACGGTCCTGCAGTCGCAGCGCTCTGGTTCGAACGATGCCGGGGTGCCGCCCGCAGGGGGGCAGGGGGTGCCGCTGTGAGGCGATCCTGTCGCTGCTTGCTCTGGTTGCTGAGCGTTGCCCCTCTGGGTTGTGGCTCAGACCAACGCCGGCCGGAGGGTCCCCCGCCTGAGTACGAGCCTCGTCCCGTGACGGCCTGGCCCCCTCCCAGCGCGGATAGCCTTGGAGTTCCGTCGTCGTCGCGGCTCAGCGTGACCCCGGCCGTCGAGGCGCCCACAGCGCCTGCGGCTGACCCCGGCTCCAGGCCGGATGCGGGAGTTGCTGCTCCCGGGCTTTGCTGCGACGCCGGACTGCGATAGATCCCTGCGACCGATGGCCGAACGTACCAGTATTCCCCGTCCACCCCGCGCCCAGGCGGGGCGAAACACGTCCACTTCGCCAACCGAGCGTCAGGACAGCCGCCGCGTGGCGCTTCTTGCCGCCGAAGCTGGTCTGGAGAAGAAAGCGACGGCCATCGAGATCATCGATGTCTCTGGCAAGGTGGACTACGCCGACTTCCTCGTCCTGATGACGGGTGCTAGCGATCGTAACGTCTCGGCGATCGCTCAAGAGGTTGATGCCACGTTGGCCAAGAATGGCGTTCGCTCGCTCTCGGTCGAGGGTCTGCCTGCCGCCAATTGGGTGCTGATCGACTTCGTCGACGTCGTGGTGCACGTGTTTCAGCGCGACGTACGCTCGCTCTACGACCTCGACGGCTTGTGGATGGACGCCGACCGGGTCCCGCTGCCCGCGGAGACGTCGGGCGACGATTCGTGAAGCTGACCTTGCTGGTCGTCGGCAAGTTGAAGTCGGCAGCCCTGGCGGAGCTCTGCGACGACTACCGACGTCGCATTTCGCGTTTCGTATCGATCGACGAGATCGAGGTCAAGGACGACAAGGCGCTAGAGCGCGCAGTGCCTAGAAACGCAACCCTGGTGGCGCTGCAGGTGCACGGCAAGACCATCAACAGCAGCCAGCTTTCGGAACGTTTGGTGGGTTGGGGTAGCCGAGACAACGGACACGTGTGCTTCGTCATTGGCGGCGCGGAAGGCATTCCCGAAGCGGTTGCCTCCAAGGCCGACTTCGAGCTGAGCTTGTCGAGGTTGACCTTGCCACATCGGCTGGCCCGGCTGTTGCTGCTGGAGCAGCTTTACCGTGGCTTGAGCATCTGGCGCGGGGAACCTTACGCGCGGGAGGATTGAGCGCGCAGGTACTGGTCAGGCGTCGAGTCGTGGGGGCGCGTCGCGCCCGTGCTCACTCGGCTTCTTTGGCCGCAGCTTCGCGCTTGCGACTGAAGATCCACGCGATGCCGATGGAGATGCAGTACAGAATGGTGAGAGGAATCGCGAGCAGGAACTGACTGAGCAAGTCGGGTGGTGTCAGCAGTGCACCGAGCACGAACGAGATCACCACGAAGTAGCGGAAGAACTTCAGCAAGTGGCGATGGTTGACGACGCCCGCCACCGACAAGAAGAACACGATGACGGGCAGCTCGAACACGGCTCCGAAGGCAAGGAGCATGCGAGAAATGAATCCGACGTATTCATCCACCATGATGGTCGGATTGATCTCGAAGTCGGGCAGCTCACCGGCGTAGCTGAGCAGGTAGCGGAAGGCGAGCGGGAACGCGATCGTCATCCCAAAGTAGGCGCCCGAGGCGAACAACGAGGTCGATGCGACCACGAACGGGATCGCAAAGCGCTTCTCGCGCGCGTACAAGCCGGGGGCTACGAAAGCCCAGATTTGGTAGAAAATGATCGGCAGCGCCATCACCGCGCCGGCGATGATCGAAAGCTTCAAGTAGGCGATGAACAGGCCCGCCGGGTTCGGGAAGTGCAGTTGGGGCTTGTCCGCGAAGCCGTTCATTTCCCACGCTGAGGTGAAGGGTCCTACGAGCCACGTCAGCACCCGCTCACGGAAGAACCAAGCGCCCCCGGCGCCCACGATGGCAGCGAGAACGATCTTGACGACCCGACTGCGCAGTTCGTCCAAGTGCTCCCAGAAGGTCATGCCTTCGTCTTCGAGCTCTGGTTCCTCTTTCTTAGGGCTCATGGGCAGGCCGCCGACGGTCATCGCTCAGCTCTTCTCCGCTGGCTGATCATTCCAATTGGGGTTCGGTGCAGCAACGCCATCAGCTGCGGGGTCGTTCGCCGGAAGTTCGGAAATGGGGGAAGGAGAAGCCGTAGCGGGGTCTGTGCTCGTCGCGTCCACGCTCGCTGCCTCGCTCGCTGCTACTGCCCCCGCGGTCGTTGCGTCCGCGCCAGGGGTCGTTGCTACTGCTTCCGGGGTCGTGGCTGCGTCCGCGCCGGGGGTCGTTGGCTGGTCGTCATTCGCCGGGTCGGACCACATGTCGTCGGGCAAGGCGCCGTAGGCGTCGCAGCCCTCCGTCGGGTACTCGCGGGAGCGGTCGTTTTCGACGTGGGCGAAAGGATCTTCGTCCGCGATCGCCGTCGCCGCGTTGCCCGAGGCGTTGGGGCTGGAGCCCTTGGCGGCTGACGCGCCAGCCTTGGGGCGACTGGCCATCGCTGATGCGCCCAATCCGGCCCAGTTGCCGCGGGCGACGTCTCTGAGCTGACGCAGCTCGGAGAGCCCGCCGGAGATCCCCTCTTTGCGCAGGATGTCGTCGATACCACTCTGGTAGCGGACTTCGTTCGTGATGCGGCGCAGTTTGGCCGACCAGCGACCGAGCGTGCCCAACATCTTGGGCAGCCGTTGGGGCCCGACGATGACCAGCGTGACCGCGCCGATCAGCAGCAGCTCCGTGAAGGAAACACCGAACACGAGTGCAGGCTACCTCGCGCCCCAACGCTCGGCAATGCTGGAGCCGTGAGCGTGGTCGGCATGGCGTGGGATCGGCCGGCAGGCGTGACCCTTCCGGCTGAGGAGGGCCAGGCAGAGTTCAGCGCCGCGCCTTGTCACGGTTTTGACTCAGCTCGTGGCGTACGGCACGGGCACCGAGCACATAGCCGATGGTGAGCCCAATGAGCAGGACCCCGGGGATGTAGATGATGTGTTCGAAGCTCGGCAGGTCCATGGAGCTAGCTCGCAGAGCTGTTTTCCTGGAGCGACCGCTCGATCGCCTCCAGGCGGGCTGCCGTCGCGCGTTGACGTTTCCAGCTCAAGGCGACGAACAGCATCAGGACCACCCACAAGAGCATGTAGGCGGCCACCAACATGGAGCTGGCGCTGGTCGTCTCGCCACCGCCCGAAACGGGTACGAACTCGTTGGGGACTTGGGCTTGTGTTGCTGTCGCTTGTCTCATGCGGTCATCCTTCGAGCAGTCCTTCCTGCAGCGCGCGCTCCTCCGCCTGCTTGAGGCGCGCGCGATTGATACTGAGCAGCGCACGCGACCAGAGCAGGACTGCCGCCAGCAGGGTCATGGCGACGAATCCGATCAGAAGCGCCTGCTTCATGTCGGGGTGTTGCAGCCCACCGCCGCCCTTGCTGATCACGGCGGGATGCGTGCCGCCCCACTTCTGGACGGAGTAATGAATGATCGGGAGGTTGACCGTCCCGAGCACCCCGAGCGCCGCAGCGAACTTGCGCTCGGCATGGCCGTCGCCAGCAAACCCACGCAGTACGACCACCGCGAGGTAGATCATCACCGTGAGCAGCGAAACGGTCAGTCTCGGATCCCACGTCCAATACACGCCCCAGGCTTTCTTGGCCCACAGGGGACCGCTCGTGAGCATCACCAGGCCGAATACCACCGCGCACTCCGCGCCTGCTTCCGCGATGGCATTGCGCTGATCGGTGCCCTTGAGCAGATAGGCGGCGCTCCCGAAGAAACACGTCACCCCCGAGAGGTACATCGCATAGGCGGCTGGGACGTGAAAGTAGAAGATCTTCTGCGCGATGCCCCCTGCTTGGGGCTGAGCCTCGGGCACCGTGAAGAAGACGAAGCCGAACTGATACAGGAAGACGGCCAGCGTCAGCGCTACCAGGGCGTAAAAGGCCAGATCGGTTTTCTTCATGGCTTGGGCTCTCTCGGGTTCGGAAAGGGCCGGCTCGAGCGAGCCTGACCAGGCGTCATGCAGGGTAGTTCGCCGTGTCCCGCCTAGGCCACACAAATTCGAGAACCCCAGCACGCGGGATGGACCGGCTTGGTCCCGCAACTATTCCGCACGCGACGTGGCTTCGGGCCGGCTCGGAGACCGCGCACGCTCTGGTGGCGACGTACCGCTCAGAATCGAAAAGGCCGACCTAGTGCGCGAAACCCCCGACCATCGAGGGGGAAGTCGCAATCGGCTGGCGCGGGACACGTCCGCGGTCGCGCCCAGGAACTAGAGGTCACAGTTGGCTTGTGCCAACAACGCCAGAATCCGCGCGCGTACGACCTCGAACTCCTTCACCGTCAGGTCGAGTTCGGCCTCCTGGTAGCGCCGCGTTGCGTCCACGAGCTCGAAGCTGGTTCCCTTGCCGTTGAGGAACGACAAGCGGGCCAGACGCGAGGTCTCCTTGGATATCTCGCGGGAGCTTCGACTCACCGCGTAGTTTTGCTGCGCGACCTCCACCGCTCGCATTGCCTGGCGCACGTCGATGGCCGCCTGGCGCTTGGCCTGCGTGAGCGCCTGCTCGGCGAGCTCCACCTGAGTGAGGGCCGTCTGGCGCTCCGCCGTCCGTGCACCACCGTCGAAGAGCGGAATGGTGAGTACGCCACCGACGGTCCATTGCAGCGGCTTGCCGTTCGCCGTGAACGGGGCAGTGGTGTAGTTGAGGTCGCTGACCAAGTCGACGGTAGGAGCGAGACGGTAGTCGACGGACTCCGTGTTGCGTCGCGCAACCTGCACGTCAGTTTGGGCGGCCTTGATGTCCGCGCGGTCGTTCAAGGACGCTGCGGGCGAGCAGACCTGTTTGGCGTCTCTGCCCAGCTGGTCGAGGTTGATGTCGGAACGAATGCCCCAAGGTTCTGCGTAGCCGAGCGCCATGCCTAGGGCTTCGCGAGCGCGCCGCAGTGACTCGTTGGCGTTGACCACCTGGGCGCGGTTGAGCGCCACTTCCTGCTCCGCCCGCAGCACGTCGACCGCACTGCTGGCACCGAGGCGCGCGCGCCGGCGCGTCAAATCCAGGGTCGACAGCGACGAGCGGAGTGACACGCGGCTCACTTCCGCCAGGCGTTCGGCCGTGACGACCATCACGATGGTGTCGGCCACGTTCGCCAGCACCACGCGCTCCGCGTCCTCGGCGCGATGGCGGGCGGCGGTTTGTGTCAGACCAGCCGTGTCGATGTCGTACCAGGTTCGCAGATCCAAGATCGGTTGCCGGAACGACAAGCGCGCGTTCCACAGCGTGGAGGGGTTCGGAATGTCGACGTTGATCTGAGCGCCGTCGGCGGTGATGTTCGTTCCGCGCCCGAAGAGTAGGTGTTGCGAGACGCTGCCTGTGGCGTTCAAAGTGGGACGGGTGCGGGTTAACGCAGCGCGCGCTCGCGCTGCAGCGTTCTGCACTTGGGCGACGGAGCTGGCGAGGTTGGTGGAGCGCGAGCGCACGTGGCGCAAGGCCTCCTGCCACGATTGCAGAACGTGGGATGGGGCTGGCAGCGTCTCCAGCATCGGGTCCGAAACCTCGGGTAGAGCGACCTCCGGCTGCGTCGCCGTGGGCTGTGCCGCGACGGGTTGTGCTGGCGCTGTGGTGGATGTGGCGGACTGGGATTGGACTGCGCCCTCGGTCGGCGCACTGTCGGGCTGAGCGGCGGCTCCCGGCTGCGCCAGGCACCACGGCGAGCAGAGGGTCAGGGCGAGCGCGAGTCCGGGCAGGGGTCGAGGCATGGGAGTGCCAGTTCGATAGCTTCCGAAGTCGCGGTTGAGAACCCCCAAAGCCAGGGTTCGAGGCGAGATTCACGGGAGTGAGCAAACGTCGCTCCGTCCGCGGGCTGGAATCAGGTCCGAGGCGGCTGCGCGACGCCCTCGGCCCGGCAACGCGGGCGCGCCGTCACACTCGGGCGGCCTGCTGTGCCACCCACTGCGCAACCAGTGCGCAACTGCGCTCCTCGTCACCCAGCACTCGTTCTAGACAACGCCGAGCACGTTCGGTTTCCCCGAGTTGCGTCAATACCTGCGCCAAGGACGCGGCGATCTCGACGTTGTCGGGGAGCTGGCTGTGTGCCACTCGCAGCCAGCGCAGGGCATTGCTCGGCGCTCCGAAGTGTGTCGCTTCGAGGTGACCGAGGTTGTGGGCACACACGGGGTCGCTCGGGTCCATACCCAGCGCATCGAGGTAGGCGCTCTTGGCGGCGCGCAATTGCCCCAGCACGGTAAACGCCAGGCCAAGCGCCCCATGAGCGCGGCGACGCTGGTCCGCGTCGAGTGACACTTCGAGTACTCGCCGCGCGAGCAAGCAAGCCTCCCACGCTGCGGCTCGGTCGGGATCGGCCAGCAGTAGGTGCTCGGCGAGCTGCAACCGAGCGCGGCAGCCGTTGGGCGTCGTCGCTGGAGTCGCCTTAACCAGAGGCCGCAACATGCGCACCAACTCCGCGCTGGGCAGGTCGTTGCGCAGCGCCCACTCCACGCTGCGCACTAGGCGGGGTAGGTCGACTGTGTTGGGCACCTGTTACAAGTAGCTTCCAACGCGAGGTGATGCAATGTGCCGGGCGACGATCGATGAACTTGCCACAAGCATCGCCAGACGATCCTGCTTGCGCTCTCGAGGCCGCGTCGCTTTTTTTTCGTGCGAGCTTGACGTCGCGAGTTGGCACGCCCCGTGAAGCGATGCCGCGCCGCCAGTGCCAGTATTGGGACTGGCTCAGCTGCGCGGCCGCGCGACTTCGACCAAAGCCTCGCGGCCGCAGATGCTCGTTCCGTTCAGCTTGTCGATGACGAGCTGCTGAAGCCCGGGCTTCACTTCGACGAAACTGTGACGTTGCTTGACGAGGATGCGACCGGTGTCCGTGCCGCTGACGCCCGCGCTATCGAGGGCTTCCTGCAAGTCTTTGGGATGAGCTCCATCGCGGCGCCCAACACCGACGTACAGGTTCACGAATGAGTCCGTCGGGTCGTCGTCGCCTGTGGGTGGCGCCGACTCTGCAGGCGCGTCACTGACTTCGTAGCGAAATTCGGGTTCGTCGTCGTCATTGCGCGGCTGTCGGTTCCTGCGACGACGACCTGCCCGCGCTTCCTGTTCAGCGTCGTCGTGGTCGTCCGTGCGCTCCTTGGACGGTCCGGAAGTCTTGCGGCGGCCGCGCGCCTCCCGGCGACCGCGACTGTCAGAATCTCGACCAGCGGAGTTGCTTTCGGAGGAGTTTGCTTCGACGGACTCGGTTTTTGCCGGCGGCGGCAGGCGCTTGCGACGCGCGCTCGCCGCTTCCTCGAAGGCATCACCTTGCTGACGCAAGTGCTCCCTCAACAGGCCGGCGATGATGCTTTCCGCGTCGTCGCTGCTCACCACCCGTCGCGCGAGCTGGTAGTACTCGTTCGCCGGCTCCACGCTTCCGAAGCGCAACGATAGCGAGGCGACGACGTCGGCCTGCTGGCGCGTGAGCAGTTCTTGGCGAGTCGGGAGATGCCTCTCTTGGGGGCGGATCTTGTATTTCAACCGCAAGTAGTAGAGGTCGCCGATCCCGCCTGGGTCCAACAACGAGATGGCAGTGCCGGTTTTGCCGGCTCTTCCCGTTCTGCCGGTGCGGTGCACGTACTGTTCCGAGGCATCCGGGAAGTCATAGTTGATGACGTGGGTGAGGTGAGAGATGTCGATGCCGCGAGCAGCGACGTCGGTGCAAACCAGGAAGCGCACCTTGCCCTCGCGAATGCGAGCCATCACTTGCTCGCGTTCGCCTTGCGAGAGATCCGCGTTCAGCCACGCCGCTTCGTAGCCGCGCGACTCGAGGTGGCCCGCAACGCGTTTGGTTTCGTCTCGGGTGTTGCAGAAGACGATCGCGCTTTCGGGGTTCTCGACTTCGAGGATCTGCTCCAACTCACGCAACTTGTTGCCGTGAGTGATGTAGACGTAGTGCTGGATTTCGAGCGCGCCGATGTGATCGCCGCTGAGCGTGATGTACTCCGGCTCGCGCAGACGGGTGTCGGCAATCCGCGTCACTTCCTTCGGCACGGTGGCGCTGAAGAGCAACGTCTGATGTCCCTGGGGCAACTGATCCCAGATACTCGTGATCTGTGGCAGGAAGCCCATGGACAGCATTTCGTCGCACTCGTCGAGAATGAAGCAACGGAGGTTGCTGACATCCAACGTCCTGCGCTCGAGATGGTCGAGCACGCGGCCAGGTGTGCCGACGACGATGTGCGCCCCGCGCTGCAGCTCTTCGAGTTGCTTCGACATCGGAGCACCACCGTAGATGCTGACGATGCTCAGATTGGCGTAGCGAGATAGCGCTTCGATTTCGCGACTCACCTGCAACGCCAGCTCTCGGGTCGGGCACAAAACGAGAGCCTGCACCTTGGCTGGCTCGACTTTCACGCGCGCGCTCACCAAGGGCAGGCTGAACGCCGCGGTCTTGCCTGTCCCAGTGCGCGCTTGAACCACCAAATCCCGGCCTTCGGAGGCGGGTTCGAAGGCGGCGAGCTGCACTGGGGTCGGCTCGGTGTAGCCGTGCTCGGCAACGGCTCGCGCGACGGCGTCGCTGAGCGCCAAGTCGGCAAAAGTAGGAACTGGGTTTTCCGCTTCAGTCATCAACCGGCGCGCAGCTTAGTGGCGGCCTCGCGAGCATGCTAGGGCGTCTGGCCTAAATCGGTACTTGGTGGCTGAGACGCGTCCGCGGCCGGGGCGGGCAGGGACGCGAGCAGTTGGCTCACCGCGGCCCGCTCGCGCACCAGCTCACCGCTGTCCGAGCGCACCCCCCGCTCCTCCAGATATCGAAGTCGCACCAACGCGCGGGTGAGGTCCCGGTAGGGTGACTTCTCGCCACAGCCACTTTCCAGGGCGGGGAGCAGGCGCCACTCCGGCAGCAGACTGGCGCGGAACGCCGCGAGCCCGGCCTGTTCGTCGGACTGGGTTACGGCCGACTGGCGGGCTCGGTTCAACGAGCCCCACAAGTGCCGAATCGTTTGGGGACAGCTCACCTCGGCATCTGCTCCCTCGGGAGCAAAGACCTGGAACAGGATTTGTGTGCTGAAGATCGCGGTCAGGGCACCCACGATGAGGCCGAACGCTGCGTATCCGAGGGTGCGTCCCCGCGTCTGTCTCCTACCGGAGCTGTCCTCGCCGGGCATTGAGGCACCTGTACCGCCCAGCGGTGCGACACGTCAAACCCTTGCAGCCGAGCCTGCGGCGCACTACGCGGCAGCAGCACACTCACGCTGTGACTTGTCGCGAGCGCCGCAATCCGGCAATAGTGCCGCGCCTGACCCCAACTATGAGCCTCTCTTTCGACTCCGCCGTGCGATCCTTGGCCGGCTCCGCCACCGCCGCATCCGACGACCGACTCAACGAGCGCCTCGACGATGTGCAGCAGCTGCTTCGCCACGACCTCCAAATGGTGGAACGCGTCCTGGCGGACGCAGTTGCCAGTGGGACACAGCCCGCCGTTGCGGCCGCCAACCACTTGATCGCTGGGGGCGGCAAGCGCGTCCGTCCCACCGCGGTGCTGCTATCCGCAGCGTGCTTCGGTGAGGTATCGCGGGCGGTCGTCGAGATGGCTGCCGTCGTCGAACTCGTTCACAGCGCCACGTTGCTTCACGATGACGTCATCGACGACGGGGATGAACGCCGCGGCTCGGAAACCGCTCGGCGGCTGTGGGGCAACGCCGTGAGCGTGCTCGCAGGCGACACGCTGTTGGTGGAATCCTTGCAGCGAACCTCGCGCCACGCCCCGGCATTGATGGGCGAGCTTCTCGACACGCTCTCGCGCCTCGTTGCGGGAGAGGTAGTGCAACTGCGGGGCCGACGAGAAGTCGACCTGAGCGAGGCGACCTACGAGCGGATCCTAGCGGACAAGACAGCGAGCCTGTTCCGTTTCGCGACCCTCGCCGGCTCGACGTTGTCGGGGGCTGACGAGAAGGGGAGGGCCGCGCTCTCCCAGTTCGGTGAACGTCTTGGCATGGCGTTCCAACTGGTCGACGACGTGTTGGACTACACGGGCGCCGCGACAGGCAAGACGTTGTGTGCGGACTTGCTGGAGGGCAAGGTGACCCTACCGCTGGTGCTTGCTGCCAAGAGTGACTCCACGCTGCTCGATCAAGTTCAGGCCATCCGCGCGGGCAGTCATGATTTGGTCGGGCAGCTGCGGGCGAGTGTCGTCGCGACCGGGGCTTGTGAGATGGTACGTCAACGAGCCCGTCAAGAGACGCAGCGTGCCCTTGCCGCTCTGGAGCACGTCGCTCCCGGCGCTCCGAGGCACTTGCTCGAAGGCGTGGCGCGTCAGCTCGCTGGCCGCGAGAGCTGACGGACGAAAGGGCACGGCCGCGTGGAAGCCGTCAGGCGGCTGGGCTCTCGCCGTTCTCTTCTTCCGTGTCCGAAGTGACGGCCTCGAGTTCCCGACGCAGCGCGCTGCTCAGCTCCTCGATCATGACCTCGAGGCTAGCCCCGAGTCGCTCAGCATTGCGCTGGTAGACGAACACTCGGGCGCGCGGCAGTTCATCCTCTTCGCTGCTGATGGCGTCGAGCAACAGGAGCGCCCTCGGGTCCACACCCTCCACCACCACTTCGACGCCGGGTAGATCTGCTACGAAAACGTCTTCGCTCTGGATTAACGCCCGTAGCTCCTCAGGCAAAGCCTCGAGAGCCCGCTCCACGACGGACCGGAAGCTGTCGTACGACAGTGCCCACGGGCTTCTTCCGGACTCCACGTCCAGCTGCCGCGACTTGAGGAAAGATGCCGTCGCGCCGCTGGCATCATCCTGTTCATCCAACAGCAACCCCAAGTAGTAGTAGGCTTCTGCGTTGGCGACCGGGCCTTCCGTCGCCTGGCGAATCAATGGGCCCGCCTTGTCGAGCTGTCCGACTTCGTAGAAGGCTCGCCCGACCAAGAACGCGTGCGCGGGGTTATCGTAGGGGCCGAGCGGAAAACGCTCACACAACGCACGAGCCTGCTCCAATCGGTTGCGGCCCAAGAGCGTGTCGAACTTCAGCAGTAGCGCGTCGACCCGCTCGTCATCCGATTCGGCCAAGTCCAACGCGTCGTCGCAGAGTCGCTCGGCGTCATCCAATTCACCCAGCGGGTGAATGAGTACCTCTGCCGCATTGAGGATTGCTTCGAGGTAGGTATCGTCCAAGGCTATCGCTTGCTGATAGTGCTCGAGCGCGTCCTCGAAGTCGCCCTGCAGCGCGGCGACGTAGCCCAGCAAGTTGTAGGCTTCGGGTGCTTCCTTGTCGAGCTCGAGGGCGCGACGACCGGACATCTCGGCACCTCGGGTGTCGCCCCGTTGGATGAGATCCCAACCCCTATCCAGATGGGCGCTGAATTGGTCCATATTTGCTTCATCCACCGCCCCTCGGGGCAAGTCAAGGCGAGGAGACGTCGCCAGTGCCAAAAGCCCATGGCGGGGCGCTAGTCGTGCACGATTACGCGGCTTCCCTGACGTTCCGCGGACGCCCAGGCGCCGTGCCAGCCCGCGGGGATCGGAGGATCGGAATTGAAGAACAGGTACTTGGCATCGAGGGGCGCCAGATTGACACAGCCGTGGCTCATTTGAACGCCGTAGTTTCGGTGCCAGAAAGCGCCATGCAGGGCGTAGGAGCCTTCGAAGTACATGACGTAGGGGACCCCTTCGATGCTGTACGGTAGGTCGCCGGCAGCGCTTCCATCGCCATCCATGGTCGTGGTGACGTGCTTCTCGCGGATGCGAAATTCACCGGTCGGGGTGAGTTTGTCGCCCTCCTTGTCCTTTTTGCCGCTCGAGATCAGGCTCGCGTACAGCGGGCGGCTGCCCTGAAACAGAACGACGGTCTGCGTGCTCAGGTTGACGTCGACCCAACGCTCGTCTGGACCGACGTCAGCAGGCGGCGGCCCCGGGCGGGTGACGCGTACGTGCGCCTGGCGCACCCAGAAGCCGTCCGCGTCTTTCAAGTAGGTGCGCTTGCCGATTTCGAGTTGGTCGCCGGTGAGGTTGATGGCCTGGAAGCGTTTGTAGCTGCCGCTGGCCTTGGGTTGTTTGGTGTCTTCGTCAATCTCGTAGCGCGGTTTGCTGTTCTTCCAACCGTAGACCCAGCCCAGCGGCAGCTGCCAAGTCTCGTCGAGTTCCACACCCTTGAAGTCCGAGCCCGTCGCAACCGAAAAGCGATCTGCTGGGGCGATGCTGCCCTTCGTCGAGCGATACCAGCGGCGCTTGTTCCAGGTGAACTGGCGGTCGACGGCGATGTAGAAGCCCTTGACCATGCGTTTGCTGATGACGTCATCGCCGTTGGCGTCCAGGTCTTCGAGCTTGATCTTGTGAAGCTCCACGTCGTCCTGCTGCCACCACTCCGGCTCCGGTGCGCCTGCGTCGGCGGCTTGTCGTGCGGCCGCCGGTTTCTCGCTCTCGCGGGCTTCTTCCAACTCCAACTTGCGCGCGGCGGCTTCCCCCAACATCGCTCGACGTGCCGCACGCAGCGCGGCCTGGCGCCGGGCCTGATCTTCTTGAGCTTTGCGGGTGGCCTCATCGACCGCTGCAGCTTCTTTGGTCTCGGCGCGGGGTTTGGGTGCGGGCTTCGGCTTCGCCTTGTCAGTGCTGTCCTTGGAGTCTTTGGACTCGAAGAGGTAAGGCTCGTACTTCCGCATTTGCTCTCGAGATGGAACCGAGCGGTAGAGCGGCGTCCCGTTGTGCGCGTTGCGGGCGTACAGGTACGGCAAAACGGCGGTGACGTCCGGTTGCTTTGGGGGGTGCTTGACGCGTTCGTCTTTTTCGTTGGTCGTTCCGTGATCCCCACAGATGAACCCGCCGTCCACGAGCTTGTACCAGCCGGCTTTGCAGTCTCCGGTAGCCTCGGGCTCTGGATGGACGGCCAACTTTGCCCCCTCCTCGACGTAGCCGATCTTCTTGGCGCGACGGAACGTCTTGTCCGAATACACACCCGTGGAACTGCGTGTGACGTGGAAGAACGGTCCCGTCCACGGTTCGGGCTCCGCCTCCTCAGTCGGTGCCGGAGGCTCGCTGCCTTCGGGAGCGCTCAGCGCCTCGGGGGGGGCCGGTGTGGGTCCAAGCTCTGGAGCCTGGTCCTCAGTTGGTTGCAGGGCCGGTTCGGCGTTCTTTGCAGAGTCGTCGCAGCCGGCGCACACGAGCCAGAACGACAAACCGAGCAGTTGCAGGTGGGAGGGGCGAGAAACTTTCATTGGGGCTTGGAAATCAGTGAACGTGTTCGTGCGTCTGGTTTAACGAGCGCGTTTGAGGCAGCCTAATTTGTAGGAGTTGAGGCGTAGCTTCAATAACCAGTGACACATTTGTCCAGACCACGAGTAGCGAACTTGGTGCCAGTTAAACAGCACGTGATTCCGGTGATTTGAGTGGCTGATGTGCGCACGAGTGTGGCTCCATCGCGAGGAATACGTGTCAAAGCAGACACACTGGCGCGTCGTTTCCGATGGGTCGTTCTGGTGTCGGCGCTCCTGCACCTGCTGCTCACGCCGCTAGCCGGTTGGATGGGGTTGGCCAGTTCGCTGTTGTCTCAGCAAGAGTCTGGCCCGCCGCCGGCCGAGGAGGAGCTGGACGCCATCCCGGTGGAGCTGCTGGAAGAGACACCGGAATCAGCCAGCGACAGGAGCGGTCTGCCTGAGCAGGATCCGGTCGAAGTGATCGAAGAGCTGATCGCCGTTCCCGAAGAGGCAGTGCCTCCTGTCGCCAAGCCGTCCTCGAACAAACCTGAGCCAACGCCCGACGACAAGGCTGAGCAGGCCCGCGCCGAACGACAGCGACGAGAGGAACAGGAACGCCTGGAGCGTGAGCAAGCAGAGCGCGACGAGCAACGTCGGCAACGAGAGCGCCGCGCAAAAGAGTTGCAGAAGCAGCGGGACAAGGCGCGTCAGGGCGCGGACGCTGGGACGCCCCCAGCGAGTCAATCCAGCAGCGACAAACCGCCTTCCAGGGAGGGGAGCCGGCCTGCCATCGAGAACCCGGTGGCGATGGTGGGGGAGGCTGGGGAGGTCGTGAAGAGCAATGCCAAGCTGCAACTCGTGTTGTACGCCGACAAGCTGCGCAAACATGCGGTGGGGCGACGCGTGGCGGAGATTCTGCCGAGGTTGCCCCAATGGAAGGACTTCTTTGGAGGCACCGAGCTCGATCTGGTGGAGGACTTCGATTCGCTGTTCGTGGCGGGCCCGAGCTTCTACTACTCGCAGCACCTTTTCGTGGCGATGGAGTACAACACGCAGCGCTCCAAGGTCGTGGCCGCCGTCGACCGGCTCGTCCGACGTCAGGGGCATTGGTTGAAGGACGCGCCAGTGCCAGCGGCCATTGCGGTGGCCGATCGCGCCGAGCGCCTGTTCGTCGTGCCCAAACGAAAGCTCGTGTTCGTAGCTCCGCCAAGGCTCAAGCAGCAAGCGTTCAAGTTGAGCGACCGTGGGCTGCCGCGATCAGACGGACCAGAGGCGTTCGTTGCGCTGGTGAAGAACCCGAAGAAGTCGTTCTGGCAGCTTGGCCTCGACATCTCGGAGACGGTGCACGATGCCAAGATCCGCCTCACCCCGCTCGAGGCGGGGGCTGTTCGGGTCGAGCTTTCCGCCCAGGACGACACTGAGGAGGGGGCGCAGAGCACCGCGCATCGAGTGAACAGAGACATCAACGAGAAGGTGGAAATGCTGGCCGGGTTTTCCAGCGTGCTCAGCCGTTTTGGTTTCGGCGGGCTCGGCGGAGGCATGAAGCTGCCCCACATCGAGTTGCGCACCAAGGGCAGCGAGATTTACGGCGAGCTGGTGCTCAATCAACAACAGGTCGACTTCATTCTCGACCGGGTCGAGCGCTACGTCGTGTACATGGAGAGCCAATTCGAGCAGGCTAAGCGAGCTGCCCAAAGGAGTGCCAATCCGGCGAGCACCGGGAGTAGCGCGGCGACGCCCACGTCGGAGGGCAGGTCTGCAAATCCGCCGCCCGGGAGTGCGTCCTCCTCGAAACCCGCAAACCAGAAAAAGGGCCCTGGGTCAGCTCCCCAACGACCGCAGTGACGCGACGGCCTCGAGCCAAGCGTCTGCACTTGCGCGGTCCACGCGGCTCAAGCCGAAGCGGCGCCCTGACCGAAGCTCGACGAAGACGCGGGTCTTCCCCTTGCGAAACGAGGTGGCTGCTGTCGACAGGAAGTCGAGCACGATGCCTAAGAGGACGATACCCAGCCCAAACCCGAGCAGCGTCGGGGAGCCGCCACTGACGCGCACGGCGTCGACGGCCATGCCCGAACCAACGTAGGTTCCGACGCCTAGGCAGAACAGCCCGAGGTACAAGCCCCAGCCCTGATAGCGGGTTTGTCTCGTCAGCAGTGACAGCTCCGCGAGTGGCAGCGTACGCACGCGGTCGCTGATCTCTCGGCCCAAGAGCGAACGCCGTTCGCGCAACTGCACGCTTCCGGCATCGACGTTCAACTGGGCGGTACGCCGGAAGCCGAGTCCGTAGCGGATGATGGCGTGCCAGAGCGAACGCAACAGCAGCCAGCCCGTCAGTGCCTGCAGGACTAGCCACCAGGGCCGCGGCGGTGCGGCGGTGGCTTCACCGCAGAGCGCTTCGAGTGGAGAGCTATTTTCGACGAGCTGAAGCAGGGTGGGGTGTTGGCTTTCATTCAGCAAGCGTCGTTTGAAACGCAGTGCGCCACCGCTGGCGTCATGCATGACGCCGACGATGGCGGGCCATTGTGTGCCCACGCCTCGGTTCGACACGCGCTCAGCGGCCAGCTCCCAAAAAGCGTCGGAGGCCTCTGGCGACAGTGTGCCGTCGATGAACAACCACGCGTTGCAGGGTGTCTGCGCTGCCAGCCAGGCTAGCGCGTCGATCGCCTCGGGGCCGCTCTGCTCGGCGATCCACGTCCTGCCGACGTACAGCGCGAGGCAGCCAGCGAGTAACAACCACTCGCTCGCCGTCTGGGCTCCGCGGTCGAGGATGATGAGCGGATTGCCGAATGGGGTCTCCGCCGAGCCGGGATCCACGGAGGGGATCACTGCCGTGTCGAGTTCAGGCACCTCGCTGCTGTCGAGCCACTCGGGGCGCCGCTGCTCCGCCGCGGCAATCGCGACGGCAGCGACGCGCGCGCAGACCTCGACGGACTGCGGATGCGACCGCAGGACCTCCAAGAGCTGTGCTGGCGTGGGCGACATGCTGGCGCCTGGTTAGCCAATGCGGAGAGTTTTGGCCACCAACCCGAGACCTCGACGTCGGCGCCGACCGTCGCTCGGACGAACGGTTGGCCTAGCGGGGTGCCTCAGACCATGAGCGTCGTTTCGCGGCGATGAGGTCCGGGCACTTCCGGTTCGCCGCTGCGCACGATCTCGTTGGCCCGGTTGACCATCAAGACTTTGGGTACGAAGCCACGTGCCTCGTCCTGATCCATCTCGGCAAATGTGGCCAAGATGACCAGATCGCCGGGCTGGTTGAGGTGGGCTGCGGCGCCGTTGACACATACCTGCCCCGACCCCGGATCGCCCTCCAACGCGTAGGTCGTCAGACGGCTGCCCCGGGTCACGTTCCAGATGTGAACCTCTTCGTGGGGGAGGATGTCTGCGGCCTGCATCAGATCCGGATCGATGGTCACGCTGCCCTCGTACTCGAGATCGGCGTGAGTCACCGTCGCACGGTGGATCTTGCTCTTGAACATTCGGATTTTCATGTGACCTCCACATGGCGGCCCGGACGGGTCCACCTGGGTTGACCCGTAAAAGATAGGTCGACGCTGCTGCCGGTTCAAGCGCCACGCTTCAAAAGGTCTTGCCCAGGGACGCGGGCACAGCACCGGGATGCGGGTTTTCGACACGGTGCGGCTTTTTTGGCCGGTTGGGGAGGGGTTGCTACAGCGTCCGAGCACCTCCCCAGGAGTATCGACGATGCAACCATCCTTGAAAGCCGACCTGCTCGCTGAATTGACACGAATGTTGCGAGACCTCTTCGAGGAACACGAGCGCGGTGCCGCGGGCGTCGATCTCGCTCGCGCCCACGGCTATCTCGACGGCTACATGCAGTCCCTGATGGACTCTGGGCTCTTCGAGCGGGCCGAGCTCCTGTCCTTGGTCGGCAAGGAACGGACCCACGTTCGAGGTCGAGCGGTCGAGGAGTTGCTCCCTGAGACGGACGAAGTGTTGCGCGAGGCGACGGCAGCCTGAGTCAGCGGGCCCGGGGTGGCGTGGTGCCACCGAACCCGCGGTCCTCGTCCAGCAGACGCTCGGCGCGAGGTGCCGAGCGCTCGCGACGGCATTGCTCGGCCAAGAAGATCGCGGCCAACCGCTCGGCAGCGTCCTCCAAGTTATCGTTCTCCAAGACGTAGTCGAAGAGCCCGTAGTGGGCGATCTCTTCACGGGCGTTCTTGAAGCGGAGCTGCACCATTGCTTCGTCTTCGCTGGCGCGTCCACGCAAGCGTTCCTCCAGTACCCGCATGCTCGGGGGAAGAATGAAGACGCCCACGGCGTCGGGACGAGCGGCCTTGATTTGGCGGGCGCCCTGGTAGTCGACATCGAACAGCAAGCAGGGGCAATCCTCGGCGCGCTCGATCTCGTGCTTGCTAGTGCCGTACAGATTGTCGTGGACGGGTGCCCACTCTAGAAACGCGCCGCTCTGGATCAACTCGCGGAAACGCTCAGGGCTGACGAAGTGGTACTCCCGGCCGTCTTTTTCGTTGGCGCGCGGGCTTCGCGTCGTGTGGGAAATGCTGAACTCGATGTCCGGAAACCGCTCTCTCAACTTGGCTGTCAGCGTCGTCTTGCCGGCGCCAGACGGAGATGAAACGATCAGCAGCACTGGGGACGGTTTCGGCATGGCTCTCTTTCTGCTCCGTTGGCGCTCACTCGACGTTCTGCACCTGTTCGCGCATGCGCTCTAGCTCCGTCTTCAACTCCACCACCAGGTGCGCGAGAGTGGCGTCTTGGCACTTGGAGCCGATCGTGTTCGCCTCCCGCCCGACTTCCTGAAGCAGGAAGTCGAGACGTCGACCGACAGGTCCTTCACTGCGGCACAGTTGTTCGAATTGGTCGAAGTGCATGCTCAGGCGTGTCAGCTCTTCGGCAACGTCCGCACGCTCCGACAGCAGCACGATTTCCGCCTCCAGACGCGATGGCTCCACCTCGACCTGGTACGTCTCCAGCACGCGGCTCAGACGGTCCTCGACGCGTTTGCGAAAGGAGGCAGCCAATTCGGGGTGACTCTGCGCGATGGTGTCGCGGATGCCGCGGGCCGTCTGCAGCCGAGCCGATAGATCGCTGGCCAGGTACTCGCCTTCGGTGCTGCGCATCTCGTCGAGGCGAGCCACCGCCTGCTCCAGGGCGTCGTCCAGGGCTGTCCGCACGCTGGCAGAGTCCGACGATAGCTCACGCGTGAGCAAGTCGGGTAGGGACGCCAGCAGCGACAGTGGGACTTCAGTGTCTGGGGCGACCGCATCGCGCAGGCGGCACAAGGCTTCGTAGGTGGCCTTCGCTCGGTCGACGTCGAAGTTGGCGGCAGGCAGCACGTGCCCCTCGACGCGTCCGCTGACGTCGTAGCGCCCACGCTGAAGCAACTCTCGGCAGCGTTGCTCCAGATAGAAAGTCTGCTCCGCGATCTCGCTGGGAAGGCGGACTCGCGTTTCGAGGAAGCGGTGATTGAGTGATCGAACCTCGAGCAGTACTCGGCCCTCGCCGAGCGGCGCGCTACCAGTTCCGAAACCTGTCATGCTGCGCACGGTGGCTAGAGCCCCTTGCGCCGCCTAACGTCCTCGAGGATGCGCTGGTACTCGACCTCCCATAGCGCGCTCCCTTCCTGCACGTGCTTCATGCGGTCGCGGACCTGGGCGTCGATGCTGCCATCCACGCTCTGGAGCTGCCGCAACGGCTCTCGCAACAGGCGCCGCAGGCGATGGTCGGGGGCGTAAATCTCTTCGACGTTGTGGGAGTGCATGAGGAACTCGATCAGCTGATCGACCACGTAGTCGATGGCTTCGTCGCCGATCTTGAACTTGCGTTGCTCCGCCAACTGGCGCTTGATTTGTCCCAGCTGACTCGAGGGCAGCCCTCGGCGTCCCATCAGCTCGCGCGCTTTCTCCGTGATTTCCGCCTCGTCGCGGATGTACTGGTTCAGCACGGCTGCGAGATCCAGCTCGACCTCTTTCGGGTTCTCTGTCTCGATGTCACCCTGCTCGAGGAGCTGTTGCAGCATCTGGGCTGCGATCTGGGGGACGCGAGACTTCGGGATCCTCATACGCGCGACAAGTACCCCTTGTCGCGCTCCAGGGCTAGCCGAAAATCGTCGAGTCAGTCGTCCCCGTTCGTGGGGGTGGCGCGTGAGCCGACCTCTTTGGGATCTTTGGGGGTGCGGGTGCCCAAGCGCAGACGCCGAAATACCGCCTCGCGTTGTCGGTCCTTGTAGGCCCGGTGATTGGCCGCTCCCGTTTCGTTGGTAGCTTCCGTCTCGGCGTCGATCAGCTGGATCTCACACAGCATGTAGACGACCCGACCGAGGTCGGCCGAGCCGGGCGGCGCGGCGTCGAGCACGTGGGGCGGAACGCGCACGGGCACGTCCGAGATGAATTGGATGGTGCGGTACTCGGGGTCGCTGAAGCGGTTGTCCCCCGGGACGAATTCCTCCGTCTCCGGGCAGTTTTGCAGCTTGGGCAAGAGCTGGCGCAAGTGGTCGTTCTGCGAGCAGAAGTGCTCGAAGTGAAACATGGTGTTCGTGCTCTGGTTGGGCACGGCGTAGTTGAACGGAAAGAGGCGCTCGGAAAGGTAGAGAAGCACCGGCAGGATGTCTTCTCTTTGCCGCGTCACGATCCGAAAACGCAGCTTGTCGTAGATCGCGACTGCCGTCGACTCCGGCTTGCTGAGCAACTTCGTGTAGGTGGAGTCCAGGTTCTTGCGCCCACCGACGAACTCGGTGATCGGGAAGCCCTCGCTGAGCATCAACCCGACCACTCGATAGACTTTCTCCTCCACCAAATGGAACAAGTCACGGTCGCTCACCGGCAGGCGAAATAGGAGCTCCCTTCCCGCCATGTGATTGATGATCTGCATGGCCTTGAGGATGGTGCAGGCACACTGCTGCCGGTGACCCGTGCCCCCCGCCATGAGCACCAAATCGACCAGCGCTGCATCGCGCACGGGCTTCGGGATGGCGAAGGAGAAGTTCCGCTGGAGATAGCTGATCGCCTGGTCTTGGACCCCGCGCAGGTAATCCAGATCGCGCGGGTCGTCGGGATCGAGTTCGTGATTGCGCAAGAACCTCGCGACGGCTTCTTCGCTCTCGAGATTGAGCCGATGCCAGTCGATGACTGACCCCCCTCGGAGTAGCAGCCGGACGCTCTCCAAGTCGTGCAGCGAAAAGTCTGAGAGGCGCTTGAGCCTCGGTGTGGCTGCTGATGGCACGGCAGTTCAACCTAGCGCTCGTGAATGAGCGGTGCAGAAGGTGAAACTCCGCCGGCAGTGGCGGGTTGCCCGAGAAGGCTTCAGATACCGGGGTGAGTCGTGCTCGCGTCGCCCGAAGGAGGGCGCCTGAGAGAAAGCGTGCCGAAGAAGATCCCGAGAGTCAGCCCCAAGACCATCAACTGCGCACCATACTCGCCGTTGGCGATGAGCATGGTCATGGGAACGAGGGCTGCCAGGTACCAGGGATTGAACTTCATTCAGAGGGCTCCAACTCGAGTGCGACGTTGCGTCGCGACCTGTATTCTGATGTGCGATAAAGTGCCACACACCTTGGGAGTGGGCCAACTTGGTTACCGTTGCCAGCGCCAGCAGGCAAGAGCCTTTGCGGTGCTCCCACGTTCACCGACACGCCTCGGAGATGCCCAATTCAGTCATTTAGGTGCAAGAATAGTTGTTTAAAAGCAGCTGCTTATGGAATCTCATTAACCGTCACCCACCGGACTGGCCGTGACGTTGGGAAAAACGCGCAACCTGCGTTGCTGATTCCTCGAAACCCGAACGGCGCAAGCCATGCGGGATTAAGGACTTTCAGCGACCCCTCAGTTTCCGAACTTCGTTTTGGAGCAGGATCGTGGTCTCGTTGCCGTGCAGCGGTACTCGACGCACCGTGCTTTGCTGTTTCCCTCCGGCGGTCAAGTTGATCTCACACCGCAACTCGTCACCGGAGAAGGACGCCTCATGCACCACGCTCCGGGGGGCACCGTCTGGAAACCTGAGGCGTGCACCCGAGTGGGTGCCATCAGCGCCTTCACACACGATGGCCAACTCGTCCAGCTGGGACTTAGGGCCGAGGTCCAGACGCAGACTTTGATGCGTCGGCGTCGTTTGCCACACGAGTGCCAAGGCGGCTCCCGCGATTGCCATGAAAGCCCAGCGCCATTGCGGTTTGCCCGACGTCCACGTTCTCGGACCCGGCTCCGTCCGCTGCTCGGGAGCTGTCACTTGGAAGCGCGACCGCCGGCCCCCAAGGGGGCTGAGGCTCCCTCTGGCTCCGGGGCGGCAGCTGCGCTTCCGGCGCTCGGAGGTCGCGCGCCCTTCGCTGCCACGTCCCCGCCAGCCACCGGGGCAGCGGGCGAAGCGGTCGCTTTCCCCGACGAACCGGGAGCCGGCGCCTGCCCTGGTCGGTGCCCACCCAACAACCGAATCAGTTTCACGAGGCTCTCCGCCACATTCTGGGGCAGGGCGAAGGCCGGCATCTTGTTCCGGCCTTTCTGAATGACCTCGTAGATTTGCGCATCGGTCACCGAGCCTTGCCATTGGGGATCGGATAGGTCTCTCGGCTTGAACATCGCTGCCTGTGGGCCGTCGCCGCGACCCATGCTGCCGTGACACACGACGCAATTGGAGCGCCAGGTGGCGATCGTCACCTCATCCAGACCGGGCACGGTGGAGCGGGCTTCGCCCGTGCTCTGCCGCGGGCGATTGCTTTGCGCGCTGGTCGTCGCGGTCCCGGTGTTCGTGTGGTCGCTCGGCTTCCACGTTCTCAGGTCCTCCGGCGGAGATTGGCAGGCACACGACAAACCGCACAAAAGAGCCAGGCACAGGGATCGCATCGAGGGGCTCATAGCACGGTGGTTTTTGCCGCTCCAGGACCGAACCGCCGACCCTGGGACGGAGCCCGGAACAATTCTCCGGGCAAGCTCAGCGTTTCGCTTTCGCGCCAAGCCCGCGGGGGCTAAGGCATGGGGCATCGTGGCCAACGAGTTCGTCCACCTCCACGTTCACACGCAGTACTCGTTTCTCGTCAGCACGGTGAAGCTCGGGGAGCTCGCGCCGCAAGCGCAGAAGCGCGGCATGCCGGCGGTCGCCATCACCGATGCGGCCAACATGTTCGGTGCCATCCGGCACTACAAGAAGTGCCGGAGTCTCGGTATCCAGCCCATCCTGGGTTGCGAGGTCAACGTCGCTCGTCGCGACGGCTCGGGCGTGACCGACCACCTGGTGCTGTTGGCTGCGACCAACGAGGGCTACCGAAACCTGGTCAAGCTCGTTTCGCTCGGCCACATCCAGCCAGCCTCCGAGATGTCTCCCAGCACGACCTTGGAGCAACTCGCGGAGCACACGGCGGGCATCGTCGGCCTGACAGGATGTTTGGGCGGGGTGGTCGCGCAGGAGGTGATGGAAAACGGGACCGACCGCGCGGAGTCGATCCTAGGTCAGCTCAAGGAGATGTTCGAACCCGGGCATCTCTTCGTCGAGCTTCAGGACCACGGTCTGCTCGAACAACCCGTCGTCAACTCGATCTTGACGGAGGTTGCCAGGAAGCTCGACTTGCCGCGGGTGGCGACCAACGACGTGCACTTCCTCAACCGCGACGACGGGGAGGCGTTTCTGTACCTGGAGTGCGTTCGCCGCAACCGTCAGTACGAAAGTGAGAAAGAGCACCACCACGGCCGATTCGAGATGTTCCTCAAGACGCCAGACCAGATGGCGGAGATTTGGGGCGCTGGCAGCGAAGAGCTGACCAACACGCTGCGCATCGCCGAGATGTGCAGCGGCGTGGAGCTCACGCTCGATCAGCCGATGTTGCCGCGCTTCCCAGTTCCGGAAGGGCACAGCATCGAATCGTACTTCCGCCACGTCGCGGGTCGCGGCCTGGAGCAGCGCTTCGACGAGTTTCGCGCCGCAGGTCTGAACTTCGACGAAGAGACCTATCGGCGTCGGCTTCAGATCGAACTCGACGTGATCGTGGGCATGCAATACCCCGGTTACTTCCTCATCGTGTGGGACTTCATCCGCGAAGCGAAGGACCGGGGCATTCCCGTGGGGCCAGGCCGTGGCTCGGGTGCGGGTTCGCTGGTGGCCTTCTCCATGGGCATCACCGCGCTCGACCCGTTGCCCTACGATCTGCTGTTCGAGCGCTTCCTGAACCCGGAGCGCATCAGCATGCCGGACTTCGACGTCGACTTCTGCATGTCTCGACGCGACGAAGTGATCCAATACGTTGCCGACAAGTACGGCAACGAGAGCGTGGGCCAGATCGCGACGTTCCAGAATCTGAAAGCTCGCAGCGTCATCAAGGACGTCGCTCGCACGATGGGCATGCCCGCGCCGGACGCCCAGCGCATCGCGAGCTTGATCCCCGCCAAGGGGCCCGGTCAAATGTGCACGATCTCCGAGGCGTTGGAGGTGGAGCCCAAGCTCAAGAACCTGACGCAGACGGATCCAGCCGTCGGTAACCTGATTGTTCAGGCGGGCAAACTCGAAGGCCTGACGCGACACGCCGGTATGCACGCCGCTGGCGTCGTGATCAGCGACGGGCCGCTGTACGACCACGTTCCGGTCTTTTCGAACGACGGCAACTACGTCACCCAATACGACAAAGACGACGTCGAGAGCGCCGGCTTGGTGAAGTTCGACTTCCTAGGTCTCAAGACGCTGACGGTGATCGACATCGCGCAACGCCTCGTCAATGCGCGCCCCGATCGTGAGGGTGATCCGCTCGAAGTCAGCTCCTTGCCGCTCGATGACGCGGCCACCTACCGCCTGATATCGAGCGGTGAGACCACGGGCGTGTTTCAGCTCGAATCGAGCGGCATGCAGAACCTCTTGCGCTCCCTGAAACCGGACTGTTTCGAAGACATCGTGGCGGCGGTGGCCCTATACCGACCGGGGCCGCTGGGCACGGGCATGATCGACGACTTCATCGCCGGCAAGCACGGGAGAAAAGAGATCCGCAAGTTGCACCCACTGGTCGACGGCGTTTTGGCCCCGACCTACGGCGTACCGGTCTATCAGGAGCAGGTGATGCAGATCGCCCAACGCCTCTCCGGCTACTCCCTAGGTGGTGCCGATCTTCTGCGCCGAGCCATGGGCAAGAAGAAACTCGACGTCATGGCCGAGCAGCAAAAGGTGTTCGTCGAAGGCGCCAAGAAGAAGGGTGTCGAAGAAGAACAGTCCGCGGCCATCTTCAAGGAGATCGAGGGCTTCGCTTCCTACGGTTTCAACAAGAGCCATTCGGCGGCGTACGCGCTGATCACCTATCAAACCGCCTACCTCAAGGCGCACTACCCGGCGGAGTTTTTCGCCGCGTTGATGACGGCCGACAAAGAGAAGATCGAGAAGGTCGTCCGCATCATCACCGAGGCGCGGGCTTGGGGAGTCAGCGTGCTGTCGCCGGACATCAACGCCAGCGCCATCGATTTCACGGTCGTCTACAGGCACCCCACTGGCAGAGGGTCCCGCTCGGGTCCCGGCAAGATGAAGGACCCATACGGGCCTCAGATCCGGTTCGGTCTCGGGGCGGTGCGCGGCTTGGGGGTCTCTGCTCTGGAGGCAGTGTTCGAAGCGCGGACGGAAGGCGGCGCCTTCAAGGACCTGTTCGATTTCGCGTCGCGAGTCGACGCCAAGCGCCTGAACAAGGGCGTGTTGGAGGCGCTCGTGCAGTGCGGTGCCCTGGATGCTTCGCTAGTGGAGGCTGGGGTCAGTCGCGCGCGGGCGCTTTCGGCGACGGACACGGCGCTGGAGCGCTCCCGTCAGGCCAGCCGCGATCGCGCTGCGGGGCAGACCACCCTCTTCGGTCTGTTCGATTCGAGCACGAGCAACGAGCCTCAGGCGAGCGTCTATCCCAAAACGGAAGAGTGGGATCAGCTCGAACTGTTGGCCCGCGAAAAAGCCGCGCTCGGTTGCTACGTTTCCGGCCATCCGCTGCACCGCTACGGCACCAAGCTGGCGCGGCTCGGTGCCGTAGACGCAGACAAGCTCTCTTCCGCCGAAGCCTGGAGTGTCGTGACCGTCGCGGGCATCGTCGAAGGTTACCAGGAGAAGATCTTCCGCAGCGGGGGGGGCAAGGCGGCGTTCTTCGAGTTGGAGGACATGACGGGCCGCGTGCGGGCGAAACTACGGGGCGATCGCGTCGAGACGTACGGTCACATATTGACCGCGGGTGAGCCGGTCTTGGTGACGGGCAAGGTGAGTTTTCCTCTTACAGACGAGCCCAGTGACGAGCAAGAGGCGACCTTGCTCGTGGATGAAGCCGTCCCTCTGAGCGATGCGGTGCGCAGCGCGACGCGCTCGATCCGGGTTCGGTTGGATGCTGTCCAACACGGTGCGGGGGCCTTCGGGGAGCTTCGACAACTCTTGGAGCAGCACTCCGGGGGCTGTCCGGTGGAGCTGCAGCTCGCACTGCCAGGTGGTGTCCAAGCGCAACTCGTTCTGGATGGCATGAAGGTCGATCCAGGGGACGCAGTCCTGTCGGGTTTGGAACGACTCTTCGGAGGCTGCGTGGCCGAGTTGCGTTAGACTTCCTCAGCGCGCCCCAGGCATGTGTTGCGCTCGTCTTGCACGCACCGATCTTGTGCGCAAGACTGGTCCAGATGGGCGTCGGGCTTGCTAAGCTGATCCGGTGATGAAAGAGGCGCGCTCAGAGCTCGTACGAATCGACGAGCGAGGTGAAGCCCACCCCATTGGGCCCGTCGCGAGTCAACGCATGCGTGCCCGAGAGGGTGCTTACCGCATGCTGCCCGCCCCGGAGCACGTGGTGTTCATGCGCTACACTGGCGAAGATGGTCGTCGCGATGCGGGTGACGGCGCCGTCGCTCGCCTGGCTGGCGAGATCACTCGTCCCGGTGCGATGTGCGACATCCTCGGCATCCTCGCTCAGACAGGTTGGAAGGGTGAGCTCTGCGTGTTGGAGGGGGAGCAGAAGCGAAGCATCTACTTCGAACAGGGCAACGTGGTCGGCGTGCTGACGAGCGAAGAGCAAGAGCGCCTGGGGCAGGTCATGTATCGCTACGGCGCGGTGAACGAGGAGCAGTTCGAGCAGTTGATGGCTGACATCGCCGAGGGCAAGCGGGTCGGCAGGGCTGCAGTGGAGCGCGGTTTCGTGAGCCAGGAGGACGTCTTCCGCTACCTCCGGCGCCAGATCGAGGAGGTCGTGCACGCGGCCCTCATGCAGTCGGACGGAACGTTCTTCTTCCTCGATGGTTTCGAGGACTCGCGGCTCGTATCGCGGCAGGCGGTCAGCGCCAACGCGCTGTTGATGGACGGGGTCACGCGGCTCGACGAGATCCGCTACTTCCGCGAACGTATTCCGTCGGCGGAGCACGTTCCGGTGCGCAACCCCGATCTGACGAGTGAAATCCCCGAAGACTTTCGACAGACTTACGCTGCCGTCGACGGGCAGCGTTCAATTCAGGAATTGGGGCGCATCACGGGTCGCGGCGAATTCGAGACGACTCGCGACGTCTACGCGTTGCTGCGCACTCACCACCTGGAGTTGACGCCACCACGTCTTTCCGGCGGCCTCACGGCCATCGTCGCGATCGCCAACGAAGGACTGCAGAGGATCCACGAGTTCGTGGACGCGGAAGGCAAGGGAACCGAAGTGCGAGAGGGATTGGCCTCGTTTGCCAGCGGGGCGGGGGTCTACGACATCCTCTTCCGCGGAGCCGGGCCAGACGAATCGGGGAAGTTGCTGGCGGATGCGGTCGCGGAGAACGTGAAGCTCGTCGCGGGCCAGAGCCCGGAAACGACGCTGCGCCAGATGCTCCACGAGTACGTCGGATTCGGGCTGTTCTGCGCGGGCGCGGCGCTCGGTTCCGACAGAGAGGCAGAGCTGAAACGTCTGGTGGGTCCCGCAGTGACGCGTCTGCAGCCGCCCGGCTGATTCGTAGCGACAATGGCGCTGTCAGGCGTCGCTTCCGAGTTGTCGCAGCGCACAGCATCGAGTAGATCAGCGGGCCCTCGGGTCGATAGCTCAGTTGGTTAGAGCTGTGGATTTTTAATCCATAGGTCCAGGGTTCGAGTCCCTGTCGACCCACTTCGGTGCCGGCGATTCGAGTGCAGTGCCTAGCGGCCAGCGCTTGAAATCGCTCGCTTTTGTTCCAATCACAGTACTGGATTGTCGTGCCACTAGTTGGCGTCACTGCGGCGCGATCGGCGGTGACGTTTCGGCGCTGGCTCGACGCGCTGCGTGCTAGCGTCTCAGTCGGAGGTATCGTGAGACCCAAGCCCACATCCCTGAAGACTTCGCTCCTGACCCTGGGAGTCTTGCTCGCCGTGAGCGCGTGCGGAAAAGACGAACCCGTGCTGCTCGAAAGCAGCGCCCTCGAAACCGACTCCACCGACGGAGCGGACACGACGGACGCCTTCGAGGAAACGGACCTCGGAACGGGCGGGGGCGGCAACGGGTCTGTGGCTCGTCCGGGCAGCACCCCCTCTCCCAGCACGCCCAGCACACCTGTCGGCCCATCGCCGTTCGCGCGTATTTGTGAGACCGATGGTGACTGCGCGGATGGCTTGCGCTGCATGCAGGCGGACACCGACGAGTGGTTGGGCGGCGGCCCTCCTCACGGCTACTGCACGGCGGATTGCTATGCTGATCCCAACGTCTGCATCCAGGAAGACCCGTCGGCGGTCTGCCTGCAGGTGACGGACACCGACGCATTCTGCATGCAGGGCTGCGCCCCTGGCCCTGGCGCGGACAAGTGCCAAGGACGCGGCGACCTCGCTTGTGACGGAGCTAGCATCGGCGTCGGCTTCTGTCGCCCCATGTGCCGCAGCGACGAAGATTGCGGCGGACGCCTGTGTGATGTGGGCAGTGGAGCCTGCGCCGACGAGCTCCCGGAAGGTGATCCCATCGGGGCGGAGTGCGATCCCGATGGTGCAGAGAGCACGTGTCAAACCGGCTTGTGTCTGCCGGTCACGGAGACGTTCGCCAGTTGCACGGGGTGGTGCAACCTGAGCGAAGTCGGTTGTGGCTCCGACAACACCATGCCGGACAACCCCGGCGAGCCCATCTGCACCTTCTCGGCAATTCAAGGCTCGGGGCCCAGCGATCTCGGCTTCTGCAACCAGCGTTGCGACTGTGACGGCGACTGCCTGCACCCGGACGCACTGTGTCTGATCGTGAGCGAAGACATCCAGGCAGTGTTAGGCACTCAGGGGCTCTGCGTCGACCCGGAGTATCCGGACGACGATCCTGCGTTTACTTTGGGCCGCGAGTGTCCAGAGGGCCGTGATCAACCGATGGACGTGGATGCGGGCGGCGGGGCCGACAACGCGCCCGACGCCAGTCCACCCGAGCCGGCGATGGACGCCAGCAGTGGCACCGACGAACCGCCGGTGGACCCGGCGCCGGTAGAAGCCAGCGTTCCCGACGCTGGTTGACACCCAAAGAAATTCCAATCAGCTCCGCTCGCGCGGGGCTGATTGCTTTCCGGCTCCGAAAACCTTTCGCTCACGCGCTCGGGTCGTCGGCGCCGCTACCCGTCGTGTCGATCACGTGGCCATGGCTTGCCGGAGCGCGACCGTTCGGGCTGACTCGGGGGCCGCCCACCACGACCGTACGCTGAACGATGTAGCGGTCCACCCTAGCGCGCACGCGGGCTGCGACCCAGCGACGTGTCGTGGGGAACAAGAGCAGGACGCCCAAGGCGTCGGTCATCACACCCGGGGTCAGCAGGAAGGCCCCACCGACCAGCACCAACGCCGCCTCGATCAAGCCCGCTTCGGGGGCTTGCAGTTGGTCGAGCGCCCGCTGCCATTGGCGGAGCACTTTGAGTCCCTCACGCTTGGCCAGGCTGCCTCCGAGCACACCCGTCACCAGGGTCAACGCGACGGTTGGCCAGAAGCCGATCCAACGGCTCACCCACAACAGTAGGTACAGTTCCGTCAGCGGAACCACCACGAAGAACAGGATGACGTAGCGCATGAGCGGTCTGTGGTCTGGTGTGGCACCTTTGGCGGTAAACGCAAAGCCCCCTTCGCGCTCAGCGGCCCACAACTCGCCGCACCGGGGCGACAAGTGGCGCGCATCTGCAGCCATGCCAGGCCTGCGGGCGTCCCGAGATCAGACCGATTGAGGACAATCAGTGCTCCCGTGTTTTCGAGCCGCGCAGAGCCGCTATACTGCTCGCCGAGGGCGCAGCGAGACGATGATGGCCGAAGATGTATTCCAGCTCGTTGGTACCGTCGTGGCTGGGGTCTTCTTGGTTGAAGACGTCGTCGCGGAAGGAGGTTTCGCCGTCGTTTACCGGGCGCACCACACCGGCTTCGATGCCAAGGTCGCGCTCAAGTGCTTGAAGATCCCCCAGCACATGAGCGAGAGCAAACGCGCTCACTTCAAAGCCCAGTTCCGCGAAGAAGCCCAGCTCCTCTTTCGGCTCTCCGCCAGCATTCCCAACGTCGTTCGGCCCTTGCACATCGATGCCATCACCGCACCCAATGGCCGTTTCATGCCCTTCATGGCGCTGGAGTGGCTCGAGGGGCAGACACTCGATGCCATGGCGCTCGCTGCTTCTGAACGGGGGCGAGGCCTCGGTCCCCTCAGCAAGCTCGTGCAGCTGCTCACCCCGGCAGCTCAGGCCTTGCATCAGGCGCACCACTTCCACGGGGAAGATGGCCCCATTTCGATCGTTCACCGCGACATCAAACCGGAGAACCTGTTCGCCGTGGATGTCGGCGGCAAGACGGTCGTCAAGGTGCTCGACTTCGGCATCGCGAAGGCAAAAAGCGCTGCGACTCAAGCCGTTGGCAAGGCCAGCGCCGATGCCGCGGTGTTCACTTCCTTCACGCCAGCTTTCGGTGCGCCAGAGCAGTGGTCGCCCAAGCGCTACGGACAGACCGGACCGTGGACGGACGTTTGGGGCTTGGCGTTGACCACGGTCGAGCTGCTGGCGGGCAGACCGATCCTCGACGGGGATCAGGCCGGGATGATGGGTGCAGCGTTGGATCCCAATCGACGGCCCACACCGCGAGCAGAAGGTCTGCACGTCAGCGACGACGTCGAACGAGTGTTCGCCAAGGCGCTGGCTCTCGATCCGCGCGATCGTTACCAGGACGCGGGGTCCTTCTGGCGCGAACTCCAGGCCGCGGTCGCAGACGAAGCGGCGCAACGTACCGACGTCGAGCGCGCCGCTGGCGACGATTCCCTTCGCCACGCCGAGCTCGACCTGGGCGACCTCGACGAAGCCCCGAAGATCGAATTGGCGTCCGTGCCTCCGTCCCGATCGCAAGAGTTGGCGGTCGCCCACGCCGAGACCCAGCTGACGATGAACCAAAAGGGGGCACTCGGCGGTCACGGGTTGGTCCCGGTTTCGACGGTGCCGCCACCGCGTTTCAGCGACATCCCAATGCAGTTGGCCCCGGTGACGATTCGGCCGGCGGGAGCGACCTGGCGGGCGTGCGTCGTTCCGTTGGCGGCGATCGTGGCGGGTATCGCCTTGGCGGCGCTTGGGCAGTACTACGCTGCAACGTCCGGCAAGGTGTTCTCGATCGGACCGGTGCGTCTCGGTTGGTTTACGATCCCTCTCGTCTTGGCTGGCTCTGGTGCGCTGCTCAGTCGCCTGCTGCACCGGGGTGGGGCGGCGGAGCACTGAGCAGGAACGTCGCCACCGGCCGCCGGACTGCGAACGAGGCGCCAACTCAATGCCGGCTGGACGGCGCAGAGCCAATCGGATAGCCTTCGCGGAATAGGGGTGTCGCGTTCCACTGAGACAGCTACCGGCTTCACCGATGATTCGGCCACCGCGCGCCAGCTAGCGGTAGCCGTGTGTGAAGCTTTTGCCACGAGCACCACCAAGGTGGCGGTCGTGAGCAACTCATCTGTGCTCTTGGCGGTCAGCCCGGGTACGCCTGTGGGAGTTGGGCTGGCATTCGCGAACGGTAGTCTCGACGTCGCTCGGCACCCGGAGCTCGCCCGAGCTCTCAACGCGTGTTTCGTTGCCGGGGCCCGGAGCCGCCTGGAGCCGGGAACGGACGACGACTTGCTCGGCCCTAACTGGGCATTGGAATGTGTCCCGTGGGACGTCCCGCTTGCGGTCGAGGACCAGCGGGCTGGGCTCATCCCGCGGTCGTCCGGCATCACTCGGCGAGTGGGCCTCCTGATCGCCAGCGACGAAGGAGAAGCGCTAGCCTTGCGACGACGGCTGGAGCAGGTCAACCGAGCTGAGTCGCTCGGCATGCTCGCGGGCAGCGTTGCGCACGACTTCAACAACCTTCTGACCGGTATTCGCGGCAGTCTTGCACTGGTGCGGCACCACGTCTCTCCAGGTGGGCGTGAATCGGCCTTGTGCGCCGCGGAGGCAGCCGCTCAGCGCGCGGGGGACGTCACGCGACGTCTATTGAGCTTCACGCGTGGGCCCGACCACGTGGCGGCGCGAGCCGAGCCCACTGCAGTGCTGCAAGAGACGGTCGAGCTCATGCGCTGCATGCCCGATACCGGAAACGTGGAGGTCGACATCGACCAGGAGCTCGGCTCCGTCGACATGTTGCCCTCGGAGCTGCACCAGGTCGTACTCAATCTGCTGGTCAACGCCAGCGACGCCGTTCGAAGCCAAGGGCTATCGACAGGCGTCATGCTCAGAGCCAGCACGACCTGGCGCGCACGGCCCGAGGGCGCACGCGAGGCCAGTCACTGGCTGCGCGTCAGCGTCATCGACCAAGGGCCTGGTATGGACCCTGAGGTCAAGCGGCGCATCTTCGAACCCTTCTTCACCACGAAGTCGAGCGGCAACGGTACCGGGCTCGGTCTGAACAGCGTCATGCACTTGGTACAAAATGCCGGTGGCTGGTTGGAGGTCGAGAGCGAGCCCGAGCGGGGTAGTGCGTTCCACGTCTACCTGCCGTCGAGTCCCGATCCCTCCGCGATGCCACTGGAGAGTCGACAGGGAGCTGAGCCCGAGGTGCAGCCGCAGGTCCTCATTTGTGACGACGAAAGCCGGCTGGGGGAGCTCACCGTGGGCCTGCTGGAAGAGTTCGGTTACAGCTCGCGTGCGGTGCTACAGGGGGAAGAGGCGCTCGCGTTGATGACGGGCGCGAACCCGCCGAGCGCCTTGCTGCTCGACGTCAATCTGTCGTCTGGAATGTCCGCCACCGCCTTGATCGAAGAGCTGGAGTCGAGGCACTCAGCGATCCCGGTGATTCTGACGAGCGGTCTGTCCGTCGAGGATCTGCCACCAGAGTTGCGGTACCACCCGAGGGTAAAGTGCTATCTGGGCAAGCCGTACACCGTCGGGGAGCTCGTCTCCGCCATCTCGACGGCGCTTTCTCCCGATACCGAAGAGCCTGCCGCCGAATCTCAGCTGCGCTGAGCGGCTTCGAGCCGAAACCGGCCGAGCGCCGACCCTGGGGCGGCATGCTCGCTTGCGAGTAAGCGCTGGGTTGCGGCTGAGTCGGATCCCGGGGCGAGCTTGCTCGCGGTCGCGGTCGAGTGCGTTGAGGCGAGTCCCCGTGGGTGGGTGTGATTGCTCAGGCGGCGTGGGGTTCGCTCGTGCCGCGTCGTCGGAGTCGTTTGAGGATCGCCGATGAACGGCTATAACCGCCGCGGAGGACGGTGAGTGGCGCAAAGCAAGAAGACGAAAAGCGAACGCAGTGGCTCTGAGAGCTTCGTCGAGCAGTTGAAGGCCGATGGTATCGAGCGCGTCAAGGTCGGCGGCTTCGATCTCGATGGCGTCCTGCGCGGAAAATACGTTGCGTTGGACAAGCTCGGTTCGGCGCTCGCGTCGGGCTTTGGTTTTTGCGATGTGATTTTCGGTTGGGACGTCGCGGATGCCCTGTACGACAACGCCACCGTCACGGGGTGGGATACGGGTTACCCCGACACGCTAGCGCTGCTGGATACGGCGACCTTGCGCAAGATCCCTTGGGAGCCGAACGTCGCGGCCCTGTTGTGTGATTTTCACGTCTCCAAGACCCAAGCACATCCGGCCTGTCCGCGCTCACTGCTCAAGCGCATCATCAGTCGAGCGGCCAAACAAGGGTTCGAAGCCAAGGTCGGCGCCGAGTTCGAGTTCTTCTTCTTCCGCGAAAACAGAGAAACGATCGAGCAGAAGGGCTTCGTGAACCTGCAGCCATTGGAGCCGGGGATGTTCGGCTACAGCTGGGTGCGGACGGGGCAGGACTCCGAGCTGATGCGCGACGTTTGGGACAGCTGTCGTGACTTCGGGATCCAACTCGAGGGCTTGCACACGGAGACGGGTCCGGGAGTGTACGAAGCGGCTATCTGCTACAACGACGCGCTGGAGGCTGCCGACCAGGCCGCACTGTTCAAGACCACCCTAAAGCAGATCGCGCACCGTCACGGCATCGCCGTGACGTTCATGGCCAAGTGCGACGCTTCTTTGCCCGGGGCTAGTGGTCATCTACACCAGAGTCTGTGGCGGGACGGCAAGAACGTCTTCTTCGACGGTCGACGCAAACACGGCATGTCCAAGCTCATGACACACTACGTGGCCGGACAGTTGAAGCTCATGCGCGACTGGACGTGCCTGTATTCCCCGACGGTGAACAGCTACAAGCGCTATGTGCCGGGGCTGTGGGCTCCATTGGTCCCCTCTTGGGGGGTGGAAAATCGGACCTGCGCGATTCGCATCGTCTCCCCGGGGTCGGAATCGGCGGTGCGCGTCGAGTACCGGCAGACGGCGGCGGACATCAATCCCTACGTCGCGATCGCTGCCACGCTGGGGGCCGGCTTGTGGGGCATCGAGAAAGAACTCGAGCTGGAAGCTGAAACCGTGGGGGATCCTGGCACCGAGGGTAAGGATGCTCTGCCGACGTCGTTGCGCCAAGCCGTGGGCTTGTTGGCACAGAATCGGGCCGCCAGGCAGGTGCTCGGCAAGGACTTCGTGGACCACTACGTTCGCACACGTGATTGGGAAGCACGCCAGTTCGAAATCGCTGTTACCGACTGGGAGCGCCGTAGATACTTCGAAACGGTGTAGCGGACCCACGAAAACGAGTGAACCATGGCAACCATCTGGAACTTCCCGACGCGTATTCTATTTGGTCTGGGCGAGTCTCGAAACATCGGCAACGAGGTCAAAGCCTTGTCGGCATCGCGGGCTTTGCTCGTCACCGATCGAGGGGTCGAGGCAGCGGGGCTCGTCGAACCGATCGCCCGAGCTTTGGAGCAAGTGGGAGTGGCGGTCGCGTGCTTCTGCGACGTGGAGCCGAACCCCAGCGAGGCCAACGTCGCACAAGGCGCCGAGGCGCTCGCTCAACACCGCGCGGACGTCATCGTCGGACTTGGGGGAGGCTCGCCATTGGACGCAGCGAAACTGATCGCCGTGCGAGCGGCGGTCGCGCTGCCCTTCGAAGCTTTGGACGACGCGAAAGGCGGAGACCGTTTCATTCCCAGCCAGTTGCTCCCCGTGATCGCCGTGCCGACGACCGCTGGCACAGGAAGTGAAGTCGGTCGCGCCGGGGTGGTCGGCGTTGCGGGCACGGGGCGAAAGACGGTCATCTTCTCCCCGGCGATGTTGCCACGGGTGGCCATTCTCGATCCGGAGCTGACACGCACGATGCCGAAGATGACGACAGCTGCCACCGGCTTCGACGCACTGACCCACTGCATGGAAGCAAGGGTTGCCATCGGGGACCATCCGATGGCCGACGGGATCGCCGAGAAGGGCATGAGTCTGGTGGCCAAGTATCTGCTCCGTGCGGTGGAAGATGGCGACGATCTGGAGGCGCGGGGCGCGATGATGAAGGCGGCCATGATGGGAGCCGTCGCGTTCCAAAAAGGGCTCGGCGCTTGCCATTCTTTGGCGCATCCCCTGTCGAGTGAACACGGCGTTCACCACGGGTTGGCCAACGCGCTCTGCCTACCTGCCGTGGTGCGCTTCAACATGGAGCAAGCGGAGGACGGCTATGCCAGCGTCGCTCGCTGCCTCGACATCGACGATCCGCAGGAGTTGCCGGACAAGCTCGCCGTCTTTCGGGCTCGATTGGGGCTGCCGAACGGGCTGGCCGAAGTCGGCGTGCAACGGGCCGATCTGTCGGCGCTGTCGGCTCTGGCCGTCGAAGACGGCTGCCATCAAGGCAATCCCCGGCGTTGCGACCGTGCGGCGCTGGAGCAACTCTATCAAGAGAGTCTTTGACGCGCCGTCGGGCGCTGAATGTCCAGCGACGGGGCTCGTGTGAATGCCGCGAGACTGCCCGGGGCCATCCGCGCGGCGAGAGGCATGCCCCAAGAAAAGTGCGCAACAAGCTGCCGTCGCCGTCGATGAAGGGACATGTTTCGTTTCTTCGTCAGCACTCTTGCCGCGGCTGTGTTTGCCTGCACCGTCACCACGTTAGCGGGGGCAGCGGACGCAGGCTCCTGTCAGGTCGTTCTGTCCCGGCTCAGTTACGACGATCCCTCTGCGGATGACGCCGAGTTCATCGAACTCCGGGTTCCCGATGCGCCAGGTCGCGTCCGGCTTGGCGATTGCGGGCTCTCGGAGATCCGTCTGCTCGACGGAAGCGGGCCAGGGTGTGAAGTCTACCGCACACTCGCCTTGGCTGAATTCCTCACGGATACCAGAGGCTATTTCGTGATCTGCTCCGCCAAGTCGCAGCTGCACGAGGACATCGTCTGCGACTACACCGGCGGATCCAGCAGCGGACTGCCCAATGGCTGGCTGCAGAACGGACCCGATGATGGCGTGGAGCTGTTTGGCGAAGAGTCGGTGCTCGTGCGTTACAGCTACGCCGTGGAGTCGGGCTCGTGCGCGTCTGCCGACACCGTCTCGCTCCCCAAAGACGCCAACCCCAGTAGCTCGACTGACGATGCGTTACAGGACATGGTCATCGTCGCTTGTGAGACGGGCTATGAACTGGTCCCGCTGACGGCGGCTCCACTGCGCTCCGCACACTGCCCTGAGCTCGAACTCGAATCTGCGCCCCCCGATGCGGGGCTCCGGGCAGAGTCGGAGCTGGACGGCGGAGAACACGACGTTTCGTCGGCGACGCCCGCTCGAGGGAGCGTGCTGCAACAGGAAGGGAGCGTCGTTCCTCTGCCCTGGGACGCCGCCGCGGTTTCGGGAGTGCCCGACTCGAGCGCGACCCCGACGTCGCCCCACGGCGAAGTTCCGCAAGTGGGCTGTTCACTGCCCGCCGGCCGCGCTGGCAAACCGGTGCTCGACGGGCTCCTGCCCGCCGCTGCCTTGCTGCTCGTCTGCCGGCGACGCAGAACCGCGAGCTTGCCGGCCGTTTCCAAGTGAACGGCCGCGGCGTTGCTGGGTCGCCCAGCGCGTTTGCTGCTCTCAAGCTACGGTGGCAGCTTCCGGCGCGACGCTTTCCTTGGACGACAACGCGTTTGCCGACTTTTCGCTGCGCGACTTCGCTTCCTGGTTCACCTTCACGCTGACGACACGGGAGACACCCGGCTCGCCCATCGTCACGCCATACAGCACGTCGACGGACTGCATCGTCTTCTTGATGTGCGTGATGACGACGAACTGCGAGTTGCTCGTCATGGCCCGGATCGCCTCGTTGTAGCGGCTCACGTTAGCCTCATCGAGCGGGGCATCGACCTCGTCGAGCACGCAGAAGGGTGAGGGGCGGTACTCGAAGATCGCGAAGATCAGCGCGGTTGCCGTCAGGGCCTTCTCGCCACCACTCATCAGTTCGATGTTGCCGAGCTTCTTGCCGGGCGGTTGCGCGACGATGTCGACGCCCGTCTCCAGGATGTTCTCGGGATCGGTGAGCTTGAGCTCTCCGCGCCCGCCCTTGAACAGGCGCGAGAAGGTCCGCTTGAACAACTCGTTGACGGTCGTGAACGTCTCACGGAAGCGACGTTTGCTCTCGCGGTCCATCTGGCGAATCGCTCGATCGAGCTCGTCCAGCGCTTCTTGGATGTCGTCACGCTGACCACTGAGCTCGACGAAACGCTGCTCGGCGTCTTCGTATTCCGCCTTGGCGTCGAGATTGACCGGGCCCATGCGATCGATCAACTTGCTGAGTTCGTCGATGCGCCGGCGGTGTTCGGCGTCGGGCGCGGGGCGGGCGTGATAGTCACCCATGACCCGCAAGAGATCGAGCCCACGGAAGCGCTCTGCCACGTTCCGCAACAAGTGCTCGCGCTCGAGCCCCAGCTTCTGCAGCTTCATTTCGCCTTCGCGACCGCCCTCGTCGACTTCGCTCAAGGCCACGCGCAGTTCGCGCAACTCGCCTTCACGCTCACCCAGGCCCGTTCGGATCTGCTCCAGCAGGCGGCGTACGTCGTCCAACTCCGCTTGCGCGGCCGCCGCGATTTGCGTGGCTTTTTGACTGGCCTCGTTGCCGAGCATCCACTGCGCTGCGGCCTGTCCGAGTGCAGTGGCCGCGTCGCGTGCCTCGCGCACGAGTTGCTGCAGTCGCTCGCGCCCCGCGGACAGTTCGGTTGCAGTCCGGGTGAGGGAACTCCTTGCGGCTTCGAGCTGTTCACGCACCTGGGCCAGGCGCACCTGTCGCTCGGTTGCTTTGGCGGCTTGCGCTGCGACGTCTGCTTTGCGCTCGGCGGCGACGCTTTCCGCCTCCGCCAGTGCTCGCTCGCGCTCTTCCTCGAGCTGCGCAAGCTCCGTCAGCCTGTCGCGGCATTCCGTCATCGACGTCGCGACCTGTTGGCTCCGCTCCGCGATTTCAGATTCTTCACTGCTCAGCCGCTGGTAGCGTTGCTCGGCGGCCTGCGTCTCATTCTTGCTGTTATTCAGGTCCTTTTCGGTGCCGATGTGGGAGAGCTCCCGCTCGCGCAACTCCGCCTGGCACTGCTTGAGCTGGAGCCGCACCTCTTCGAGTCGCGCTTCCAGTTCACGGCAGCGCTCGTTGGCCTGGCGCGCCTGCTCGTCGTGCTCGACGAGGTCGGTCTGGAGCGTGCTCATCTCCCGCTTCTGCTCGAGCATGGCCGAAGCCATGTCGTCGCCGGAGCCACCACTGACGAGACCATCTTCGCGCACTACCGCGCCGTCGAGAGAGACGGCAGTGGTGCCTGGGAAGCGGGCGTTGAGCGACATGGCATCCGAGGCGCTCCGCACGACGAGTGCATCGCCGACCAGTGCGCGGATCAGCCCCTCGTCCTCCTTCGAGTAGCGGACTTCGTCGATGAGACGCGTCAGCACGCTGGGGTCGTCTTTGGCGCCACTGCGCGCGCCGGCGACGAAGCCCGGCGTCTGGGTTGCGATCGTCGCGCGCCCACCTTTGCTCTTTCGGAGTTCGTCGAGCAACTCCAGGCCACGCGCCGGGTCCCGCACGATCACGCACTGCAGACGGTCACCGAGTAGCGAGGCAAAGGCCTCGGTGAATTCTTCCTCGACCTCGACGCGGTCGGCGAGCAAACCCACCACCGCCGGGTCGTCACTCGAAAGCAACACCTTGGTGCCCGCACCGACACCTTCGAGGCGACGATGCAGATCCGTCAGTACGTTGAAACGGCTGCGTTTGTGGGCGATCTCAGTCTTCAGCGTGTCGAGAGCCGCCGCCTCGGCGTCGTGGTCCTTCTTCGTCTCCGATAGCTCCGCTTCGAGCCTTGCCACATGCTCGGTGGTTTCGGCGCGCCGCTCGCCCAACTCGCGCACGCTCGTTTCCAACGCCTGTTGCTCGAGCTTCTTGCGCTCCAAGGCCGTAGCGATTTCGCAGCGCTCGCGCTCGACCTGTTGCTTGCGTTCGGTCAACTCGGCCAATCGCTGCTCGGATGATTCGAGCTTGGCTCGCACCGAGGCTTCTTCGGCCTGTGCGGCGGAGCTTTCGCGGCGCAGCGTCGCGAGTCGTTCGTCCGCTTCACGCTCTTTGCTCTTGAGCTCCTCGAGCTGGATGCCTTCGTTACTGGCCTCCGAGTTGCGCGTGGTTTCGTCCTTGTTCAGCCACTCGACTCGCTCCTCGAGTTCGGCGCTTTCCACCGTCAAGCGCTCCAAACGCTCCTCCAACGTGGCGCGCTCTTGTTCCAGCTGCGACAACCGCTCCTCCAAGTGCCCAGTGCGGTCCTGGCTGCGGGTGACCTCGCTGCGAAGCTCCGTGACGCGCTGCTCGGAGGCGGCGGCTCGAGCCGTCACTTGCTCGTAGCGGCTTTCGACCTCTGCAGCCTCACCCCGAGCGGCGGCGAGGTTGCCTTCACCCTGCTCGAGTTTGTCTGCGAGCTCGGTGGAACGCGCTTTCAGCTGCTCGTAGCCGGTCCTCTCGGCTTGCTGCACGACGATCATCTCGAGCAGGCGATGCGCCGCGTCGTGGAGGAAGAGGTCTTCGAGTTCGTCCCGGTAGCGAATGTAGCGTTCGGCCTTCGCAGCTTGGCGCTTGAGCGAATTGCGCGTGCGATCGATCTCGTTGACGATGTCCGTCACGCGCAGGAGGTTCTGCCGTGTGAGATCCATCTTTCGCTCCGCTTGCTTACGACGGAGCTTGTACTTGGTGATGCCCGCGGCCTCTTCGATGTAGAGGCGGCGGTCTTGGGGGCGCGAGCTGACGATCTGCCCGATTCGTCCCTGCTCGACGATGGAGTAGGCCTTGGTGCCCACGCCGGTGCCGAGGAAGAGATCCGTGACGTCGCGCAAGCGGACCTGAGTCTTGTTGATCAGGTATTCGCTGGTGCCGTCGCGGTACAGCCGCCGCGTGACCGCAATCTCGGGGAAGTCGCGGTATTCCGCGGGAAGTGTCTCAGCGTAATGCTTGTCGGTGTTGTCGAAGGTGAGGGTCACCTCCGCCATGCCATGCTGTGCGCGCGATTCCGAGCCATTGAAGATGACGTCTTCCATGGCTCGTCCACGCAAGTGCTTGGCGCTCTGTTCACCCATGCACCAGCGAATGGCGTCGACGATGTTGGACTTGCCACAACCGTTGGGCCCGACGATACCGATCACGTCGTGGTCGAAGTGCACGACCGTCTTGTCGACGAAGGACTTGAATCCGCTGATCTCGAGCTTCCTGATGTGCATGGTTCTGCTGGCCCCTGAGTGTCGTGACGCCCCGGAAATCCACCGGGGTCGAGCTAGGCTCGGTGAGAGCTCCGTGTGCCGACGCGAGGCAAAGCCGGAGCTCTCCCTCGATTCGGTCGGATGACTGCGATGACGTTCCGAGTAGGTTCTTTGGGTGAACGGGGCGCCCCTAGGATAACCCCGTTTCGAAGACATTCGTATCCGCTCGGCGAGAAAAACCGCCGGTCGCGGCCGAAGGACTGAGCTTCGCCTCGACGGGAGCGTTGGGCTGAACGCCCGCACCCGCCGCCCGCCACCCCGGGCTCGTCCATCCGGGACGCCGGGTGATCCCAGCGCTCGGGCTGGTGAACGCTGGACGCCGATCCCGAAGCACGTCCACGCGCGGGGACATCGTGGTCCAGGATGTATGGCAGTGCGGTGTCACCCATTGTCATGCAACGTCGAAGGGTCCCACAGCTCTAGATCGGATCGAGTACACTGACAAGCGTTCAGTCTCAAAAGTGCAGTGGTACGCCGGGCTGGTCGGAGTGGCGATTGGCTTCGGGCCGCGGAGAGGCTCAACGCCGTCGCGCAGTGCGGGCGCGCGACGCATCAAGTCAAAATCGCTGTTGACAGCTCCGGACGCCGGACGCACTTGAGACGATCAAGCGAGCTATGACCTACGAATACGTTTGTACCACTTGCAATCACCAGTGGGAGGCTGATCAATCCATCAAGGACGCACCGTTGAAGGTCTGTCCCAGCTGCAAGAAGCAGAGTGCCAAGCGCCAGATCAGCGGTGGCACGGGCTTCGTCCTCAAGGGCGGCGGTTGGTACTCGGATCTGTACAGCTCCACGAGTTCGTCCAGCAGCAAGGAGTCGGCGGGCTCCGACTCCGACGGTGGGAGCGACACGGGCTCCAAGGCGGAGAAGAAGGATTCGTCCAAGGCCAAGAAGGCCGAGCCGAAGTCCAAGGACGGCAAGTCGGCGGCCTGAGCTCAGATTGCGGCGCTTTCGAGGGAACCGGCGCGTCGAGTTCCGTCTTCGTGGGCGCGGGCGTCGCGACCCGGCGGCACGAGCGCTCGCTGGGCCACGGCACGATCAATCGTCAATGCGGTCGACGATCTGGACTGAAAGACGTGCTTCGACCACAGAAGCGTGAAACGAACGTGCGGAGGTCGGTTGCTGACGGCGCGCCTGCTTCTGGTCTCGCCCGCGCGCTCCGGTGACGGAACTGTCGACGTGCGGCGGGCGTGTCGGGTTTCCGTGCTGGGCGCCGGTTTGGCTCGGGGCCACTTTTTCGAGCGACGCGTTCGGGCTCTTGTGTTTTAGTCTGCGCAGCAAATGAAGCCGCTCGTAACTCAGAGCATCGAGGCGTTGCGACCGTACGCTGCGGGCAAGCCATTGGAGGAGCTCGCTCGTGAACGCGGAGTGAGCTCCGCGGTGAAACTAGCTTCGAACGAGAACCCTCTCGGTCCGAGTCCCAAAGCATTGGCGGCCATCGCCGCCGCCAGCACGCAGGTTCACCGCTATCCAGACGCCAACGCCTACACCTTGCGGCAACGTCTAGCGACGCATCTGGGGGTCAGCCCGGACGAACTCGTCTTCGGCAACGGCTCGAACGAACTGCTGGAGCTGATCCTCAAGACGTTTGCTACGCGCGAGCACCACGTCGTCTACGCGCACCCCTCGTTCGTGGTCTACGCGATGGCGTGTGCTTGCGAGGGAGTGCAGCACACTGCGGTGCCGCTAGAACGCTACACCCACGACCTGGACGCGATGCTTGCCGCGGTCAACGACGCCACCCGCGTGGTGTTCATCGCGAACCCAAACAACCCGACCGGGACGTACGTTTCACGCTCGGCGCTCAGCGCCTTCTTGGAGCAACTGCCCGCGGACGTCATCGCGGTGCTCGATGAAGCGTACTTCGAGTACGTCACCGCTGACGATTATCCTGACGGCCTGCAGCTGCGGCACTTGCACGAGCGACTGATCGTGTTGCGCACGTTTTCCAAAGCTTATGGGCTGGCGGGGCTGCGTCTCGGCTACGCCGTCGCTCCAGCAGAGTTGTGCGACTACCTCAACCGCGTGCGGGCCCCGTTCAACGCCAATTCACTCGCTCAAGCCGCCGCGGTGGCCGCGCTCGATGATCCGGCGCACCTCGCTCGCTGCCGTGCGATGAACGCCGAACAGCGAAGTTCGGTCAGTCAGGCGTTGACCGAGCTCGGTTTCGAGGTCGTGCCCAGTCAGGCGAATTTCGTCCTGGTCGAGATGGGTTCGGAGGCGACGTCTTGGTTCGAAAAGCTCCTCGATCTGGGGGTCATCACCCGTCTCGTGGGCCCGCTACCGACGGCACTGCGCATTTCGATCGGCACGCCAGAGGAAAACGCTCGGCTCATCGCCGCGCTCCGAGAGGTGAAGGAATGAAGTCCACCAGTCAGCGCTGCACCGCGGCCGACCGACTGCGGCGAGCGCGACGACGATCGTTCGCGGCACTGCTCTGTTTCGTTGCTGCAGTGGGGTGTGGTGGCGAAGAGGTCATCATCAAGACGGCTGACGGCGTTGAGCTCACCGCCGCAGACATCGATACCAACCCGTTGGCGTTGATGCCGGGTGGCGTCTTGGGCGTTTTCAACATCGACGCGCCAGCGCTGTTCAAGTCCTCGGCGGGCGCGCGAGTTTCGAGCGCGACGCAGGCGCGACTACCACTTCCACCGAGCGCCAATTTCGTTCCGGAGCGCGACCTCGAGCGCGTGGTTCTGGGACTGTATTCGTTCCAAGGCGTCGACTTCATGGGCGTGGCCAGCGGTCGCTTCGATCCCGAGGCCATCGAAAAGGCGGCGAGCGGCACCGAAGAGACGCCCCTCGGCACCCCGCTCGTGCGCGTAAAATACGCGGGCCGGGTATTTTACGTCTCTGCCAATGTGGGTTTCGCCGTGTTGACGCCCAAGACGGTCATCTTCGGTAATGAAACTGGCATCCGCCGCGCGCTCGATCGCATCGAGGCCGGACGCATCGCCGTCGAGCTTCCGCCTGAATCGGAAGCGCTGATGAAGAGTCCTGGGGCGCCGTTGGCCTTCGCCAGTGACGCACGCCACGATCCGCAGGTGGCGGCACTGATGTCGCAGCTTCCGTTCTTGAGCGGCATGAAGATGCTGCGCATGATCGGCAACTTCGACCCACCAGGCATGAACCTCGCTGGCACGTTGACGTACGACGATGCTGCGACGGCGGAGGCTGGGCGCGCCTCCGTGCAGCAGGTCCACCAGAGCCTCGCCACCATCGGGTTGATCGCATCGGCCTTCGGCGTCACTCAGCCCATCCAGAAATTGGAGACCCAGGTCGTCGATTCGTCGTTGCAGGTGAGCATGGCGTTGGATGCCAGCGCCGCGACGAGTCTGTTGGACCTGTTGGGAGCCGGAGCCAGCGCGGGAGGTGCACAGTGAGCACCGCTCCGCGACGCTCGGCGCCGGTCGTGGCCATCGATGGGCCCGCTGGTGCGGGCAAGAGCACGGTCTCGCGACGCGTCGCGGAGGCACTCGGCTACACGCTGCTCGACACGGGTGCACTCTACCGCTGTGTCGGCTTGCAGTCGAAGCGCGACGGCGTGCTGCTGGACCCGGCTGCGATCGCGGAGGTGGCACGCCGCCTCGCTGCCGAGAGCGCCATTCACTTCGAGGCTGAGCGCGACGGTACTCAACGTGTGTTGCTCTTCGGCGAGGACGTCAGTAGCGCCATTCGCACCAACGAAGTCAGCACCTTGGCGAGCAAAGTCTCCGCCATCGGTGCCGTGCGCGAGGCGCTCTTGGAAATCCAGCGCGACGTGGGACGGGACGGGCGCGTCGTCGTGGAGGGCAGGGACATCGGCACCGTGGTCTTTCCCGACGCGGAAGCGAAGTTCTTCTTGACCGCCAGCGTGCAGGAGCGCGCCCAGCGCCGTTACGACGAGCTGAAGTTGCGGGACGAGGGCACTTCCCTCGAGGCCGTGATCGACGCCGTCAAAGAGCGCGATCGCCGGGATTCGAATCGTCCGGTCGCGCCCTTGCAGCGGGCGGAGGACGCGGAGCTGGTCGACAGTACCGGGCTCGGCATCGACCAGGTCGTCGAGACGATCGTCGAGCGCGTGCGCGAAGTGGCGAACGCGATGTCTCAGGCCTGATACTCGTCCGTCCCGCCCCCATGTCGTCTCCGTCCGAAGAGTCGCAGCCCGAGTCGCGACGTCACCGATCTGGCTTGCCCGGCAGCGTCGTGCTGCTGGGGCTGCTATTGTTCGTTGCCGCGGGCATTGCTGGGTTGTGGTTCGCCTATGCCAAGCTGGTCGACTACGAACGCCGAGCGGCGCTACACGTCCCAGCCGGAGCGCGCCTGGCGGCCCGCGTCGATCTCGAGCAGGTGGTGCTCTTCGAGCCCGTGCGGCGCCACGTGTTTCCAGTCCTGAATCGGCATCTCACTGGCAACGAAGGGCTCGCCCAGCTGGAGGCAACGACGGGCATCGATCTCGGCAGCGAGCTTCGGGAGATCCTCTTCGTGCAACCGGCATCCGAGGAGGCGTGGCTGCTCGCGGTCGGCGGCCTCTTTCCGACGACTGGTGTGATCGAAGGGTTGACTGAATTGCTCGAGGCGCGTGGCATCGCGGGTTGCTCCCTGCAGCACGCGCGGCTGGCGTGTCCGTCGCAGAGCTTCTTCGCCGAGCAGGCAGCGGACGGCATCGTGCTCTTCTCTTCGGATCCCGCATTGCTCGTCGCGGCGCGCGAGCCGACGGACGAATATCAGCGTTTGGGCCTACGCCTGGATGGCGCGGCGGGCTTCGGGGTGGAAGGCGCGTGGCTCAGACAAGTGGGGCACATCGCCTCGTCCCCATGGCTCGCTCCGTTCGCATCGCGACTCGCGCCGCTCGCGGACGTCGAAAGTGCGAGTGGCCATGTCGATCTCGGCACGGATACGACGGTCACCGTGCAGCTTCGTCCCCTTGCGGGCACAGACTTGCAGGCTTTGGCGCCCGGCATCGAGCAGATGCTCGGCACCGTCGCCGAGCTGCTTTCCCTCGCTCGCCATCAGGAGCAGGCAGGAGAGCGAACGATGCTCGAGAACGCAGCCGTCGTTGCAAGAGCGGACGGCACGGTCGAGATCCTCGCCCCCTGGGCCCGCCAGGACATCGATCGAGCCGCACGCAGCCTCGCCGATTGGCTCACGAGCTGGGCGGAAGCTCGCCAAGAAGAGACAAATCAACAATGATTGTCAGTGCTTGAATACTTCTGCTGCGGGTTCCAAGCAGAGCCGAAACAAGCTTGCTGCGGCTCCCGGCCTGATGCCACCTTGCTTCTCCCGGAGGCCCGGGGCAACATTAACGACCGCAGCATTTGACGCGGGGGGCGTGGCGCGCTAGGGACGCCCCCTCCCTCCGTGCCGGCAGGGCCTCGCTTTGTTCGTAGGGGCCCCGGAGCAGAAGGGCTGCTCCAGCTACCCGACCCGGAGATCCCAACCAACACTCATGAACCAAACCATCACCACCAATAATCAGAGCGAGGGTGGCTTCGCGGCGCTTTTCGAAGCGAGCGCCGAAGCTCAGCCCCCCGCACCCGAAGACGCCACCGAAGGCAATATCGCGAAAGGTCTCGTCGTTCAGGTCACACGCGATTCGGTCGTCGTCGACATCGGCGGAAAGAGCGAAGGCGTCATCTCCAAGGATGAATTTGCCGATGCCGTCGGTAACGTCACCGTCAAGCAGGGCGACACAGTAGACGTCTTCGTCGAAAGCCGCGAAAGCGATGATGGGTTGATCAGCCTCTCCAAGGAGAAGGCTGACAAGATGAAGGTCTGGGACGAGATTTCCGGAGCATGTGAACGCGACGAAATCATCGAGGGTACCATCAGCCAGCGCGTCAAGGGTGGCCTCTCCGTCACCATCAAGGGCGGCGTCAAGGCGTTCTTGCCCGGTTCGCAGGTCGATCTGCGCCCCGTGCGCAACTTGGACAAGCTGATCGGGCAGACCTACGAATTCAAGGTCATCAAGTTCAACAAGAAGCGCGGCAACATCGTGCTGTCTCGTCGTGTGCTCCTCGAGCGTGAACGCGACGAAATGAAGCAGAAGACGCTCAAGACGCTGGAAGAGGGTCAGGTGCTCGAGGGCACCATCAAGAACCTCACCGAGTACGGCGCGTTCGTCGATCTCGGCGGCATCGACGGCTTGCTGCACATCACCGACATGTCTTGGGGGCGCGTCAACCATCCGAGCGAAGTGTTCAAGGTTGGCGATGCGGTCACCGTCAAGGTGCTCAAGTACAACCCGGAGACGGAGCGTGTCAGCCTCGGTTTGAAGCAGACGCAGGAAGATCCGTGGAACCACGTCCAAGAGGCGTACCCGCTGGGCAAGAAGGTCAGCGGCAAGGTGATGAGCATCACCGACTACGGCGCCTTCGTGGAGTTGGAGCCGGGCGTCGAGGGCCTGATCCACGTCAGCGAGATGAGCTGGACCAAGAAGATCAAGCACCCCTCCAAGATGCTCGAAGTGGGCAGCGAGGTGGAGTGCCAGGTGCTCGAGGTCGATTCCAAGGCCAAGCGCATCAGCCTCGGCCTCAAGCAACTCGAGCCCGATCCCTGGACACTGTTCACCGACACGTACAAGCCGGGCGACAAGATCGCCGGCAAGATCCGCTCGATCACCGACTACGGTGTGTTCGTGGGTATCCAAGATGGCGTCGACGGCATGGTTCACAAGACGGATCTGTCTTGGACGACCAAGCCCAACCACCCGCAGGACATGCACCAGAAGGGTGACGACGTCGAGGCGATCATCCTGTCGATCAACCACGACGAGAAGAAGGTCAGCTTGGGCATCAAGCAGATTTGGGACGACCCGTGGCCGACCCTGCTGCAGTCCTACCTGCCCGGTACGGTGGTCGAAGAGGTTACCGTCACGGCAGTGGCCGAGTACGGCGCGTACGTGCGCGTCTCCGACGGAGTCGATGCCTTGATCCCCAACGGCGACATTCCGGACGACATGAAGCTGCGCAAGGGCGACGTGATCAAAGCCGAGGTGTCGAACGTCGATTCGATGGATCGACGGCTGACGATGAGCCTGAAGGAAGTGGGCGCGAGCCCCGCTGCCGAGCAGCTCTCGAGCCTCAAGCGTGAGACGAGTGCAGCTGCCAAGGGCAGCACCCTGGGCGATCTGCTCAAAGAGAAGTTCGGCGACAAGCTGAAGGATCTAGCAGGTAGCGAGGGCGGCGCCGAGAACTCGGACAGCTGAAGCCCCGCCCCGGGCGTCGTATCCACGGCGCCCGGCGGCATCCCATAATCAGGGCGCGTTCGAACGACGAGCGCGCCCTGATTGCATTTTGTGCCGATTGCGGCCGCAGCAAAGGTGCCGGAGCCGTGATTGTGGACTTCTGGCGAGCGCGACTCGAGCCTTGGGTTGCTACCGCGCGGGCTGTTGTACCCAGACGAGACGTCTGGGCCAGCGCATCGCTGACGGCGGCCTTGCGTGAGGACCTGTGGCGGCGCTATAGGCTCCGTCGTGGGTAAAGAGAGCCGCAAGCTGAAACGCGCTCAGAGCGCTGATTCGAGCGCCAAGAAGGGCAAGCCCGGGACTGCCGCACCCAGCGCTCAGGCGCCCGTCGATCCGCTGCCCCCTGACGCCCTGCGGGCGATGATCATACGCGTCGGGTTGTTGGTGTTGGCGCTGTGGTTGGTGGGAGGCACGATTGCCGGCTTCTCCCAGTCGGAGACGTCCCAGCTCATCGCGCTCAGCGTGCCATTGGTGCTGACGATCGTGATCGTAGGTGTTGCGCTCTGGGGCTTGGGACGTGCCAAGCGTGCGAAGAGCGTGGCGGGCATCATCGCGGGCGTCGAAACCGAAGAGGACCGCAAGAAGGCGCTGTCGAAGCTGGATGCCGAGTTCAAGCCCAAAGACGCTGCGGCGATCTTCGCCAGAGCGCAACTACTGCTGCAAGAGGACCCGCGGGCTGCGTTGGAAACCTTGGAACGCATCGATCTGAACAAGGGCATGGCCACCGTAGCCGACGAGGCGCGAGCTCAGCGGGGCATGATCCACCTGATGCTCGGCGAGGTGAACCAGGCGCGGGATCTGGCCGACGGCATCGACTTGAGTCGTCATCAGGACGCTCGCAGCAAAGCGATGATGAGCGCGGTCATTGCCGAAGCCTGGGCGCGCAGCGGTCAAGCCAAGAAGGCGGTCTCGGTGATTGAGCTCTTCAACCCGGAAGAAGAGACCTTCGTCCAGCTCAAGCCGCAGCTCTATCGTGCCCGGGCCTACGTCTACGCCTACACCAACGACACCAAGGGCATGAAGCGCGCGCTGCGCAAGTTGAGTGAAGGGGACCCACGCGTGCTCGGAGGTTTCATGGGCAAGCGGACCCATCCCATGCTGCAGCGTGAGGCCAAGGTGCTGCTCGAAAAGTCGGGCGCAGTGCAGCGCAAGATGCAGTTCCAACGCATGTAGCTGGCTCTGGCGGGTGCGTGCCGCGCGGCGAGGAGAGTGGGGGATCAACCCGGGCGCACGGAAGCCGTCGCCGCTGGGCTGACACGCAGCTCGGGCAAGAGCTCGGAGTAGGACAGAACCGTCACTTCGGGCAGTTCGACCTCGGTCAGCTTGCGCACGAAGCGACGGATGTCGGGTTGCGTCAGCAGTACTCGAACCCGAGGGTGGTCGCGCCTGGCGCTGGCAAAAGCGGCCTTGATGGCCTCCACGACTTCGCGGGCGGGCTTCGGACCCAGCGTCAAGAAGCTCCCCGCCGCGGTCCGACTGATGGCCTCTCGGACCGTTTCCTCGATGTCTCGGGATAACAAGACCACACCGAGTTCCCTCGCGCCCCCCGTCGCTGCGAAGGTCAGGGGGCGCTTGAATTGCGCGCGCACGTACTCGGTGAGGTTGAGCGGGTCCTTGTCGGTTTGCGCCACTTGCGAGAGTGCCTCCAAGATCCCCTTGAGGTCGCGGATGCTGACCCCCTCCTCGAGCAGGCGACGAAGCACCTCGGCTAGCAGCGTCAGACTGACCGGTTTGGGCACGACTTGACGCACCGTTGCCGGCGCTACGTTTTCGAGACGGTCGAGCAAGGTCTGCGTTTCGGCGATGCCGACGAACTCCGAGGCGCGGCGTTGTGCCAGCGGCATGATCGCCTCCAGCACGAACTGTGCGACGCCATCGTCGTTCACCTCCGGGGGAATGCTGATCGCTTGGGCCGGTACTTCGAAGAACGAGACCACGACGCTGCGCGCTGGCAAGGAAGCGTCGAGTTGCACGGGGCAAGCGGGTAGGGGCACACCCAAGCGCCGGAATAGGATCTCGCGCGCCGCATCACCGACGGATCTCAGGCCCGGTCGCGTCAGCTTGTCGCCCTGGGCGTCGTCGTCCAGAAGCCCTGCGAGGTCCGAGCTGCAGTCGAACGACCAGGGCAGCACCACCGGCACGAAGCGTTTGCCCAAGCTGCGCCCATCACGCTGAACGGGTCCGGAGCTGCTTGTGTCTTGGGCTTCCGGTGCTATCTGAGCGCGGCTACGCACGCGCGAAATCAAGAACAGCGCTCCGCCGATAGCGAGCAGAGGTAGCGCGGGAAGGCCCGGGATCAGGCCGAGGGCCATGACGAAGGCGCTCGCGACCGCCAGCGCCTTCGGAGCGCGCAACAGCTGCGCCCCGAGCTCTTTGCCGAGCGCCGTGTCCTGCTCCTCGCTCGCGACGCGGGTTACCAGGATGCCAGCGGCCGTCGAAAGCACCAAGGCCGGGATTTGGGAGACGAGACCATCGCCGATGGTGAGCAGGCCGTACTTCTTGAGTGCGGCATCCGCGGCCATGTCTCGCTGCAGGATACCGATCGCCAGGCCGCCGAGGATGTTGATGATGGTGATTAAGAACGACGCGATGACGTCACCCTTGACGAACTTCATCGCGCCGTCCATCGCGCCGTAGAACTGGCTCTCCCGGGCGAGCTCGCGCCGGCGCACGCGAGCTTCGTTGCCATCGATGCCACCGGAGCGCAACTCGGCGTCGATCGCCATCTGCTTGCCCGGCATCGCATCCAGCGTGAAGCGCGCGCCCACTTCAGCCACACGCTCGCTGCCCTTGGCGATGACCACGAACTGAATGATCGACAAGATCAGAAAGATGACGGCGCCCACGACGTAGTTGCCGCTCACCACGAAGCCGCCGAAGGCCGAGATCATCTCGCCCGCGTCCGCCTGCAGCAGGATCAAGCGCGTGGAGGAGACGTTGAGCGCCAAACGGATCAACGTCGTGATCAGCAACAAGGACGGGAACGCCGCGATCTTCAACGGCTCCGTGACGTACATGGTTACCAGCAGCACGGTGACCGCTAGCGCCAGGTTCGAAGAGATCAGCAGATCGAGCAGCCAGGTCGGCAGCGGCACGATCATCAGGCCGACGACGCTGATCACCAAGGCGGCCAAGATGGCATCGGCGGGAGAGAAACCACCTTCTTTGGGGCGATTGAGGAGAACTTCGCGGGCGCTTTGCATGATTGGTGAGCCTCAGCTCGGAGAACCGAAGACGGCCAAGATGGCCGTGTACAGCTGCAGGGCGGGAGCACGGTCGAAGGGCCCAATTTCGAACGCCGACTGCAAGCCCGCCAACGGCGTGCTACCGAATTGCTCGCGCAGGATGCGGGTATCGACGTTCGGCGCCTCGTGCAGTGCACGCCCTCTGCCGCTGCAGTTGAAGTACAGCCCGAAGCGCGGTGCAGCGCCCGCCATGGCTCGTGTTGCCTGACGGCAAGTGCGCCCGATGTCGTCGCGTGCGGCGGCGGGATCACGCACGGCAAAGGTGAGCAACATGTCGGGCTGGATCTCTTGGGAGATGAGCAGCGACTGCGCGTCCGGGTCGATGCCCTGAATACCTCGCACCAACAATTCGTAGCCGCTCGGTTCGTCAGCGTTCGGGTGCGCCAAGACGGTGAAGACGAGAGGTTGCCCTACGAGCTCCGCACCGAGCCGCTCCAAGACGGCCAGTGCGGGCTGGCCGTCGACCTCTTGGATCATGGCTCCGTCGGCGCGAGTGACGCGCATGGGTTCGTGCAGCAAGCGGCAGGAGTGTGCAGTGCGGATCGTCGGCGGGCTCAACCCGTCGAGGGCGATGCTCAACGCCTTTGGTTGCCGAACCTCACCACGCTCGACGCAGACGATGCCGGGCTCCCCGTGGATGCCGGCGCCGAAAACGAGCGGATAGGGACGGGTACGCCGCAGTTGCCACAGTTGCTCCGGATCGAAGCCCTCGGAACGAACGAACAGCCCGGTCGGCTTTGCGGCGCTCGGCTCCAGCAAGCGAGTGAGATCGGCGGTCGTCAATTCATCGGAGGTTTCGCACACACACAGCTCGGCTCGCTTGCCGCTCCAAACCAATCCCGTGGCGGCATCGGCGTCTTCCAACTCGCCGCGTTCGGAGAGCACTCCCGGGCCACCCAACACGACGATGGGGAAGTCGTGTTTCTTGCCGAGTGCAGCAGCGATCTCCGGCATGGCGTCGTTGAGGCGCCCGGAGCAGAACACGAATGCTCCGGCAGGCTTCGTCACCTGCGCGCGCGCGCGCTGGACGCCCAGGACGACGCTCGCCGCAGAATCAGCACGAACCTCGAAACTCGCGGCTGGCTCTCCCATCGGGCCTAACGGTATTTTGCTCATCTACGCATCGCAAGCGTGGTGCTGGGAAATCCGGCGCGCACAATTCCAGTGCCGGTGGCCGGTCCGAGCCAGCCGATGATGCCAGGAGCGTTTCTGCTTCTTCTGCCGCAGGAGATCCACGTCGGGCTCGCGGAGAGCCCAATACTTGGCCCGGGTCTCTGCCATTCGCTACCGAACGAACAAACACACGCGGAACGCTGCGGCCAACGGCGCTCGAAGGTTCCGACGTACAACGACGGAGAGCGAGCAGTGAACCAAATGCGAGTCGGTGTGATCATGGGCGGGACCTCATCAGAGCGAGACGTATCGCTGCGCTCAGGACGTGCAGTCGCTGCCGCGCTCCGGGAAAATGGGCATGAGGTCGTCTCGATCGAGGTGCGTTCGGAACGCGACCTCGCTGGATGCTTGCTCGATTCCCGACTGGACGCCGCCTTCATCGCCATGCACGGACGCTTCGGAGAAGATGGCCGCCTGCAGGCATTGCTCGAGTTGGCGGGCATTCCCTACACCGGCTCCGACGTCTTGAGCAGCGCTCTGGCGATGGACAAGCTCAAGGCCAAAGAGATGTTTCGGCTGCACAACGTGCCGACTCCGCCGTACTACACACTGAGCCGCGCGGAGCGCAGCCGGCTTGCCGACTTCCATGGTTCGTTCGGTTTCCCCGTAGTCGTCAAACCACGTCGCGAGGGCTCGAGCTTCGGAGTCGCCAAGGCCGATGACGCGGCCGAGCTGGCTCGTGCCGTGGATGCGGCGTTGGAGTTGGATGACGCAGTCGTCGTCGAGCGTTTCGTGCGTGGAGCGGAAGTGGCGGTGGGGATCCTCGACGGTCGCGTGTTGGGCGCCATCGAAATCAGTCCGCCGGGTGATCTCTACGACACCGAGGCCAAATACGAGAGCAGCGAGACGCAGTACTTCATCCCCGCGCGTTTGCCCGCGTCACGCCTCGTCGGAGTGCTCAACCTGGCACAGCGAGCGGCTGAGGCTCTGGATTGTCAGGGCGCCACCCGCGTCGACTTGTTGGTGACCGAAGGTGGAAACGAGTACGTCTTGGAAGTAAACACGAGTCCGGGCATGACCGAGACGAGCTTGCTGCCCAAGATCGCCGAAGCAGCCGGCTACGACTTCGCGTCCCTGTGCCAGACGATTCTCGAAGCCGCCGTCGGGACGGAGGCCCGACCCTCGGTCGAGGTCGAAGCCGCGCCCAGTTCCGAGACACTGGCTGCCGAGCCAGTGCTGGTGGCGGTCTGAGTCCACCGACCAAATTCGTCCGAAATTCCTGCCGTGCGGAGCGATAGACGTTGCTCCCGCAAATCCCAGGAGTTAAACCGCCCATCCCCGGTCCCCATCGTCTAGTCCGGCCCAGGACGTGGCCCTTTCAAGGCTAAAACACGGGTTCGAATCCCGTTGGGGACGCTCGTAAACCCGCCAGCTGACGCTCGGCGGGTTTGCTTTTTTGTGAGTCGTGGGGCACGGGGGACTTCCGCAGGGGCTTGCTCGGGAAGGGTTTAACCACTACTCATGCGCCCAATGAAGATCGACCTCTCCAACAAGCGTGTCTTGGTTGCCGGAGTCGCGGATGACGTCGGTTTTGGCTTCGCGATCGCCAAGGGCTTCGCCGAAGCTGGAGCGAGCGTGTGCGTCGCCACGTGGCCCCCTGCGATGAATATCTTCGAAACCCTTCTTCGCCGCGGCAAGATGGACGAGTCTCGTCAGCTGTCTGGCGGCGGCATGCTGGAGTTCGAACGCATCTACCCGCTGGACGCGGTGTACGACTCGCTGGAGGATGCTCCGGAAGAGATCCGCAACAGCAAGCGCTACAGCAATCGCGGCGACTTCTCCATCCAGGGGCTCGGCCGGCGCATGGTCGAGGACTTCGGCGAAAAGCCCGTCGACGTCGTGGTGCACGCGCTCGCCAACGGTCCCGAGGTGGCGAAGCCACTGCTCGAGACCAGCCGCGCCGGCTACCTGGCAGCGTTGGGCGCCAGCGCCTATTCGTATGTGTCGTTGGTCAAGACTTTCGCTCCGCTGATGCGAGAAGGGGGGAGTTTTGCTTCGCTCACCTACCTGGCGAGCGAGCGCGCGATCGCTCGCTATGGCGGCGGCATGTCCTCGGCCAAGGCTGCCTTGGAAGCCGATACCCGCTATCTCGCCTTGGAAGCCGGCCGTCGCTTCGGGGTTCGAGTCAACACCATTTCGGCCGGTCCCTACGCATCCCGTGCTGCCAGCGTGACTGGCGCCATCGGCGAAATCGTCGAGTACTACGAACGGAACTCGCCGCTACCCTCTCGCCTGGAGCCGGAGGACGTGGCGAACACCACCGTTTTCTTGTGCAGCCCCATGGCGAGCGCCATCACCGGCACCACCGTCTACGTCGACAAGGGTTACCACGCCGTCGGCAAGGCGTTGACCGACGACGATCTGCGCTGGCTTGCCGGCGAAGACGTCTAACGCGTCGCGACATTCACCGTGGACAGGTAGCCCCTGTTGGCATGGGCTAGCTAGCGTGGAACCCGCGTCGACGCGATGGCACTGGCTGGGCGACCGTGGAGCGACGGCGAGCCTCCGCTGGCGTCGTCGATGATCACGCACTCGCGCTGTTCGCGGTAGGCCGCGTTCAGTAGTGCATGCGGACCTTGACGCCGCGATCGTGCAGGTACTGCTTCAGGTCCGGCACCGTGTAGTGGCCGTAGTGCACCATCGAAGCGACTAGGGCGGCGTCTGCCTTGCCCTCGGTCAAAACTTCCAGCAAGTGTTCCGGCTTACCGGCTCCTCCAGACGCGATCACCGGGATGCCGACCGCTTCCGCGATCATTCGGGTCAGTTCGATGTCGTAGCCCTCGCGGGTTCCGTCCGCATCGATGGAGTTGACGACCAGTTCACCCGCGCCCAGTTCCTCACCTCGACGCGCCCACTCGAGGGCGTCCATGCCCGTGTGCTTGCGGCCACCGTGGATCACGATCTCGAAACCCGAGGGTGTGCCGGCGGCCTTTTCCACACGCAGAACATCCATGCTCAAGATCGTGCTTTGTGAACCGATGGCGCGGGCGATCTCGGTGATCAGTTGCGGGTTCTTCACCGCCTGACTGTTGACGTTCACCTTTTCCGCTCCCGCGAGCCGGAGTGCCGTCGCGTCTTGCACGGACGCAATGCCTCCGCCAACCGAGAAGGGGATGAAGATGTGCGAGGCGACCTGCTCCACCACGTCGAGCATGATGCCGCGCCCATCGCTCGAGGCAGTGATGTCGTAGAAGACGAGCTCGTCCAAGCCCTGCGCGTAATACTGCTGGGCCTTTTCCAGCGGATCGCCGATGTCCTTGGTGTCGACGAACTTGACGCTCTTGGCGAGCTTGCCGTCACGAACGTCCAAACACGCGATGACTCGTTTGCTCAGCATGTCGTTCCCTCCCAGCGGCTGAAGCGGGACAACAGTTCGAGCCCGAGCCGGCCGCTCTTCTCGGGGTGAAACTGGGTTGCGAACAGATTGTCTTTGCCCAGGGCGCAGCAGAAGTCGCCCCCATAGTTGGCCGTGGCATAGATGCGTGAGGGATCGTTGGGCGAAGGATAGTAGCCGTGGACGAAGTAGAATTCGTCACCCGGCTGCAACGCATCCAGCAGGGGGTGCGGCTGCACCTGGCGCACCTCGTTCCAGCCGATGTGCGGGATCTTCAAGCTCGGATCGTCGAAACGAAAACGACGTGTGGTGCCTTCCAACCAGCCCAGGCAGGGCACCGTGCTCTCTTCCGAACGCTCGAGGATCAGCTGGGCCCCGACGCAGATCCCGAGCAGCGGAGTGCCGGCGTCGAGCGCCTCCGTGAGCGCCACGTCGAGCCCGCGCTCACGCACGGTCTCCATCGCGGATTGAGCGTTGCCAACCCCGGGGAAGATGACCCGCGGTGCTTTTCGGATTTCGTCCGGATCACCGCTAGTGCGGGCGTCGAGATCGGCTGCCGCGCACGCCCGTTGGACGCTGCGCAGGTTGCCTGCGTTGTAGTCGACGATGACCAATGACATGCGCTCAGTCGGATACTCCCTCGCCGCCACGACGGCAAGCGCCTACGAAGGGGTTCGACTTGCGGCAGCTCGCTTCCGTACCAAGGCGGCAAGCAGCTTCCGACCGAGGCGGATGCCGGCTCAGTGGTAGAGAGCCGTGAACATCAAGCTGAGCGTGCCTGTGGCTGCCGTGACGTCGTTTCCGGCGTTGGCCTCGCCGGTGGAGCGCATGGCGCTGAAACGCAACAGGCCACCGACGCTGAAGTCGTCGCCCACCCATTGATCGTAGCCGCCCCAGACAGCGCCACCGAAGCCGCCCGCCTTGTCCACAACGTCGTCTTCACTCAAGGTCTGACCGCCCACGCCGATCAGCCCGCCCAAGTGCCAGCCACCCGTGACTTGCGGAAAGCCGTCGACGAACACGCCAACCATGCCGGTGGTGATATCGGAATCTGCCGCGTTCGGATCGAAGTCCGCGGAGAAGAGCAGGGTGCTGATGATCCCGCCCCCGATGACGAACCCGGGACTTGGCGAGCCACCTACGAGCACGTCGAAACCGATGCCCGAGCCGCTGGCGTCGAAGTCGGTGGTGTCCGTCTCGTAGCTGCCCCAGAGTGAGCCATAACCGAAGTTGGCGCGCAGGTAGAACCCGTCGTGCATGTGGAACGTGCGCGGTCCGTCGATGCTCGTGGTCTGTGGCGTCAGATGGATCTTGGACGCGTTGTCGTCCGCCGGGGGAGGCGCGTCGGGACTGGCCGCCGGAGGGGAGCTCTCGGGTACCGGCTCCGCCTCTGCCGCAGGCCCGGCTGCTTCGACGGGGGCTGCTTCTTCTTCGGCGCCCTCTTCGGCTGGAGCGTCCGGGCTCTCGGTTGGGGGCGGTTGCTCCGGCTGCGCGAAGGCAGGGGTTGAGATGAACACCCCGAGGGGGATTGCGATCGTGGTCAGTTTGCGCATTCGTATGACTCCCAAGCTAGTGCTCGATGGGCGCTGCCCATCGTATCTGGTTCGACGCGCCCACAAAGCAAGAGCTTCAATTTTCGTGGGGGATCTGACGGCGACGCACGATACGCACAAACCGCCCGCGGACCGCATGTGATTCGACGCTGTTTCGGTGTTGCTCCGCGCTCGGACGGAATTCGTTTCTACCGCGCGAGATTCGTACACTTCCCTCGCATGCCCGGCTCTGGTCGAAGGCGTGCGCCCCTGCGGTATTGCGCAAAACTAGCGTGGCCGAGCCGCATGACGGCGACGGGCGAAACACGCCGGCGGTTCTGCCGAAGAGCAGGGCGCTGGCCGCTCGTTCCCAAGCGCGGGCGCCATTACCTCGTGAGCTAGGGATGTGCTGGCGGTGGAGCAGACTCGTCGCGACCCATGATCTTCGTACCGGGGGGCACGGACTTCATGAGCCAGGCGTTGGCCCCGATCACCGAGCCTCTGCCGATGACCGTATCGCCGCCGAGGATCTTGGCGCCCGTGTAGATCGTCACGTCGTCTTCAATCGTCGGGTGACGCTTCTTGATGGGTCCCTTGACGCGCTCGCGAGGGATGCTGAGCGCGCCCAGCGTGACGCCCTGGTAGATCTTGACGTTGTCGCCGATGACGGCTGTTTCGCCGACGACGACGCCAGTGCCGTGATCGATGAACAGTCGTTCGCCGATGGTGGCTCCAGCGTGAATGTCGATACCCGTCTCGCCGTGGGCGTACTCGGCAATGATACGCGGGACCATCGGGACGCCAGCCACGTACAGCTGATGCGCCACTCGGTGGGCGGTGATCGCACGCACACCTGGCAGGCTGAAGACGACCTCTTCCACGCTCTGCACCGCTGGATCCCCGTCGTAGGCGGCTAGCACGTCGCCGTTGAGACAGCGCCGCAAGTCCGGCACTCGCTTGAAGAGCTGCAGCACCACGTTCTCTGCCCAATCTGGACTTTGCGGGGGGCGTCGACCCATCGTGACCTCGTACGTCGCCGCTCGCTCGATTTGATCGACGAACAGTTCGAAGGCAGGGTAGAGCGTCTCGCTGATCGACGAGCGCAGGTTGGCGCGGTCCAACGCGCGCCGTGCGTAGAAGCCCATGAACAATGCCGGCACGAAGTGGTTGTAAGCGTCGATCACTGCCCGGCGGTTGGGCAAGCCAGCGCTCTCCAGGTTGTTGATCTCTTCCTGACCATCGTAGCTCTGAGTGATGGCGTCGATGGCGGCTTCTAGGCGCGCTGAGGGCAGAACACGGGAGGGCATGGCTGGTTCCATTACGGACTGGACGCGATGGTGGAAAGCGGTCGACACGGGTACTAGCACCCTACGACGAGAGAGCGAAAAAGGTGACAGAGGCAGGGACCGCGCCGCAGGGTGCCGCTGGCGAGCGCGGCTCCGCAGGGTGAGGAAGCGGCCCGCTGACCCAGCGATCGTCTGCCGGAAACTGGACGCGTTTTCAGTGGGTGATCTACCACTGAACACATGATGACGTCCGATCCTCGAGCACGCCTGCTCATCAACCTTTTAAGTGCGTCTCAACAAGATGAGACTATTGACGTTTTCACGCTGGGTGAAGGTTCCGGCTTGAGCCTGTACCAGGTGCTCAAACACCTGAACACCTTGGCGGAGGCTGGCTTGGTCGACGCGCGCCGGCTGCGTCTCACGCTGCAGGGCCTGGCAGTGGCTGCCTCGCTTGCCCGATCCGAGTCGGGTCGCAGCGCTGAAGACGGTGAGCGGCAGGAACCAGACGAGCTCTGGCTACTCGCAGACAGCGCCGCTTGACTGCAAACAATGGCGGCTGCCGGCGTCGTCGACCACGCGTTAGTCGTTCTTGTGGCGCAGAACTGCTTCGAAGTCGCGATCGAGCACCGTCTTGCGGCCCTCGGTCGCTGCGTGGCGCAGCGCGGCTACGGAGACCTCGCGCAGATGGCGTGAGAGCACGGGCATCACGCCGTCCGACGTGTTCATCCCGGAGCTATCCTTGATGAACTTCTTGAGCTTGCTGGCCACGACCAGAACCTCGCCGTCGGAGCTCGCAGCACCTGGCGCCGGTGCCGCCATGCGGCGCACCGGTGCAGCGACCGCGGGCTCCTTGTCCTGTTGCTCTTGCAGGCGAGCCTGCTCGCGCGTCGGGGCGACCACCTCTTCACCCCATGCGTCACGGTGCCGCATCATCGGCAAGTGAGCGTCGAAACAAGCCACCGAGCAGAAGACCATGCCCGTGCGCTTGCGGTTGCAAGTCGATACGGAGCACACGTAGTGCTTCTGCGAGTACGCGATCGGGGTTTTGCAGATGTTGCACAGTCGCCAAGTCGACTCGTCGCCCATTGCCCGGCAGCGTAGCCGAAGTCGCCCCGCGGTTGAACTTCGACGCGCGCAGGCCCAGGCGAAAAGAGGCAGCCTGCCTGGACCGTCGACCCGAGTCAGGGTCGCGGGAACGCACTTCAGGCCTTGACGAGGCTCAAATCGTGTCGATGGTGCGCCGCAGTCCATCTGGAGTTTGTCCATGAGCGAAGTCAAAGAGCACCGATTCGAAGCCGCGGTCAGTCAAGTCCTGCGGCTGGTCGTCAATTCCCTGTACAGCAACAAGGAGATATTTCTCCGTGAGCTCGTCTCCAACGCGTCCGACGCACTCGACAAGCTGCGATTCGAGAGCCTGAGCAAGCCCGAGCTGCTGCCCGAGGGGACGGAATTTCGCGTGCGTATCGTGCCGGACGCCGAGGCGAAGACTCTGACGATATCTGACAACGGCATGGGCATGACCGAGGCCGAACTGCAGAAGAACTTGGGCACGATCGCGCACTCTGGGACGCGGGAATTCTTGGAGCAGCTGCAAAAGGCGAAGGACAAGCCCGGCGACGTGCAACTGATCGGACAGTTCGGTGTCGGCTTCTACTCGGCGTTTCTCGTCGCGGACAAGGTGGAGGTCGTGTCTCGGGCGGCGGGCTCGGACCAGGCCTTCCGTTGGACTTCCGAGGCCAAAGACTCGTACACCCTCGAGCCCGCCGAGCGCGATACCCAAGGCACGGACGTCATCCTGCACATCGGCGACGAGCACGCGGAATTCCTGAACGGCGGCCGCCTGCGCCAGCTGGTGACCCGCTACTCGGACTACATCGGGCACGACATCGAGATGCCGACCCTCGACACGGAGGATCCCAAGAAGGAACCCGAGTTCGAGCGCGTCAATCGCGCCGCGGCCCTCTGGCAACGCAACCCCAAAGAGGTGGACGACGAGACCTACGACGAGTTCTACAAGCACTTGGGCCACGACTGGGAGCCGCCGTTAGCTCGCGAGCACTTCAAAGTCGAAGGCACGCAGATGTTCGCCGGGCTGCTCTTCCTGCCCAAGCGCGCCCCGTTCGACCTCTTCGACCGCAACTCCAAGCACGGGATCCGGCTCTACGTCAAACGCGTCTTCATCATGGACGACTGCGAGGACCTCGTCCCGCCCTACCTGCGTTTCGTCAAGGGCGTGGTCGACTCCGAGGATCTGCCTCTGAACGTCTCGCGTGAGTTGCTGCAAGACAACCGCGTGGTGCGCACGATCAAGACGCAGGTAAAAAACCGCGCGCTCTCGATGCTCGAAGAGCTGAACGAAAACCGACCCGAGGACTTCAACACCTTCTGGGAAACCTTCGGCGCGGTCCTCAAAGAGGGCTTGCACTACGCCGACGAAGACAAGGATCGTCAGCGCATCGCCAAGCTCGTGCGCTACGCATCGACCGCCGGGGACGAACTCGTTTCCTTGCCGCAGTACATCGAGCGCATGAAGGAGGGCCAGCAGGCGATCTACTACGCGACTGGTAGCTCCAAAGCACTGCTGGAGAGCAGTCCACATCTCGAGCGCCTCAAGAGCAAGGGCTACGAGGTGTTGCTGATGACCGACCCCGTCGATCCCTTCGCAGTCTCCAGCCTGACGGAGTTCGAGGGCAAGCCCCTGCAGGCCGCGACCGACGCCAAACTCGACATCGACGACGAGGGCGACGAAGACGCCAAGAAGGAGCGGGAAGAGAAGACGAAAGCCGTCGAGCCCTTGGTCGAGCGTTTCAAGAGCGTGCTGGGCGAGCGCGTCGGCGAAGTGCGCACGTCTACGCGACTGACGGATTCGCCCGTCTGCCTGGTGACGCCGGAGGGCGGGGTCGCGCCGCACATCGAAGAGATGTTGCGCGCCCACAACCCCAACATGCCCAAGACCAAGCGCATCCTCGAGGTCAACCCGACCCACCCGGTGATCGAAAGTCTGAACCGAGCGCTGTCGCAGGACGCCAAAGAGGAGTCCGTTTCCGAGTGGATCTCTCTGCTGCACGACCAGGCCCTGATCGCCGAAGGCAGTCCGGTGGAAGATCCTTCGGCGTTCGCGAAGCGCTTGGGGCACCTGATGCAACAAGCCTTGCCCGGCGCCTGAGAGTTCGTCGGCAGCTGCGCACGGGCCCAGGCGCCGCGTGCCGTGTCGTGTCGAGCGTGCCGCGCCCCGTGGGCCGGGCGACACGGTCCTGCTCTGCGAGTGGTGGTCGACTTGCGCCGCAGCTGTGCGCAGATCGGCGTGCCCGGCCGCGGGTCGGAACTGCATTGGCAGCCGCTTGCGGCGTGTTCGTCCGTCGGCGCCCACGACTGTTGGCGGTCTTCGCCGCTGACCCGAACGGCGGGTGGGCACCTAATTTGGCTGGCAAGCGGCTTGCACTCTAGTCTCGCGGCTGGTCCCAACCCCCAGTCGAGGAGCAAGAGATGGATAGTCAGCAATGCATGTGGTTTTCCCGACTGTCGTTCGGAGTTTCGGTCGCCGCCCTGTTGTCGATGCTGGTCGGGGGTGGCTGCCAAAGCGCCGATCCTGATCTGGGCCCCGAGCAGGTGCAGCCCACGCGCGTCAGCGCGGTGACGGAAGAAGCGCCACAGCCTAACACCCAACTCGCAGTCGAGCAGCAGCCTGGCGCGGACACCAAGGCGCCGAAAGTCGACGAAAACGTCGATGAGCCGAAGGCAGAAGCCAAACCCAAGCCCGAGCCCGAGGCATCGAAAGAGCCCCCGGTCGCCACCGAGCCCCTGCAGCTGCGTCGCTTGGTCGTGACCCAAGAGATCGTCGACCGGGAGCCCGCTGCCGTCGATGCGATTCTGCTGGATGAACGCCCCGTGGTCGCGTTCTTGGATTTCAAGAACCCCGATGAGGTGGCGCAAAAGGTGATCGTCACCTTCAGCAAAGAGGGCAGTGACACCAAGGTGGGCTTCGTCGAGCTCGAAGTGCCGGGCAAAGCGCGCCGTTGGCGCACCTGGGGCAACACGCGTCGCATCACGGAGCCCGGCAGCTGGGTGGCTGTGGTCAGCACCGAAGACGGCGAGGAGTTGGGCCGGCAAGCCTTCGAGGTCAGCGCGAAGCGCGACAGCACTGGGCGAGACGGCGCCGACGACGCCATCCCACAACAGCACGACGCTCCCTCCAAGGCACCTATCACACCCGAGAGCGACGACTCTGCCCCCCAGGGCTGACCGTCCCTCGTGAGGGCTCGACTTCGCCACCTGACGCCCTAGCGTAGGCGCCGGCACCGGCGTCAGGTGGCGAACATGACGCCCATCAGCACGATCCAGACGCCACCGAGGAAGTGCCAATACTGGACGCAGAGCTTCACGCCCTCGTGGCGTGAACTCGAGTACTCGCGCTGATGGGCACGGTAAAGCGTGATCGCCAGCGGCACGAAGCCGCCCACGACGTGCAGCGCGTGCAACGCGGTGAGCATGTAGAAGACGAACAGCGAGAGCAGGCGACTGTCATCCGTACCGTTGATGCGCATCATGGTCGCCCAATTGATGCTCTGCCCAATCAGGAAAGCGCCGGCAAAGACCCCGCCCAAGACCAACCCCAGTCGCAAAGCCTGCTGCCGGTTGTCACGAATGGCGCCCAGCGCGCGCTGCAGCGAGATGCTGGTGCCAGCGAGGAAAATCCCGGAGGCGAGCAGGGAAGGCGGCAGCGACGCCACCGTGTCCTCCCACGCGGGGTGGTTGTAACGCGTGACCAAGTAGGCCGCGATGCTCGCAAGGAACAACACCGCGAGCGACAGCAGGAAGAAGTTCATGCCCAGCTGTCGGATCGATACCCGAAAAGAGGGTTCGCGGCGCGGCTCTGGCCGCAAGGACTCGGGATCCGAGGTCACGAGCGAGGTCTAACCCGCCCGAGTGCCGGCGACCAGCCCCAGACGGATTTCCTCCAGAACGTCTCCGTCCGGCTCTTGCTCCGCTGCACGCCGCAGGGCGTCGAGAGCGCGTGGCGTTGCCAGTTGCCCCAAGGCCCACGCCACGTGACCTCGCACGAGCGGTCGCTCGTTCTCAAAAAGGGCAGCTTCGAGGGGTTCGAGGCTGCTGGGATCTGCCTGATTGCCGAGGGCGATTGCTGCGTTTCTCTGCAGTTGCGCTCGGCTAGCGCGGCGCATGGCGCTGCCCTTGACCAAACGTCGATAATCGCCACTCGTCAGTTGCAGCAACGCCACCAAGTCGACATCGGTGCGCGCAGGACGCGGGCTCAGCTGAACCGCAGCTTCGGGCAGCTTGCGCGACCAATTGTAGGGGCAGGTTCGTTGGCAGATGTCGCAGCCGAACACGTGTGTGCCCATCAGCGGCCTCAACTCGCGCGGGATCCAACCTCGGTACTCGATGGTCAGGTAGGAGATGCAGCGGCGCGAGTCCAAGACGTAGGGTTCGACGAAGGCGCGCGTGGGACACGCGTCGAGACAGCGTGTACACGTGCCGCAGCCCGCCGATTGCGGCGGGGTCGTCGGTAGCTCGACGTCGAGTACGAGTTCGCCCAAGACCGTCGCGGTACCGACCCCGGGGGCGATCGCCAGCGTCGATTTGCCGACGAAAGCGACACCCGAGCGAGCCGCCCACGCGCGTTCCAACACCGGCGCCGAATCCACGCATGCCCGAGCGCGCAGACGTTGCCCCAAGAGATCCGCACAGGCTTGTCCCAGTTGGGCGAAGGCCTGTTTGACGATGTGGTGGTAGTCGTCGGCACGAGCGTAGGCGGCGATCGGCTGCTGGGCGAGCTCGCGAGCACCATAGCTCATCGCCCCCACCACGACACTCTTGGCGCCGGGTAGGAGTTCTTCCGGCCTCAGACGTGGACTTTCGAGATACTGCATCGTGCCCTGGTGCCCGTCGCCGAGCCAACGTGCGAAGAGAGTCCTCGTCTCCTCTTCAGCGTGCGCGGAGGCGACGCCGAGCCGCGCAAACCCGAGACCGCGAGCCTGCGCAGTCAAGCGTGAGATGAACGCCTCCCGCCCGCAACGCGCGCCGGCTCTCGGAGCGAATTCGAGCACGAGTGGGTGATTGCGGACGGGGGGAGTGGGGGACAACCGCTGTTCCTCGTGTTCGGCGCTTCCCCGCCGAGGCAACCGTGCTTTTGAGTTGTCTTTGACGAGGCGACTCTGGAATAAACCGACGGCCGGAAATGTCCAGCGGTCGCTCCGTCGTTGGGGACGGAGCGGGTCCCCCGGGATCGAAACCATGATTCGAATCAAGCAGCTATATAAGTATTACGGCACACATCGTGCGGTGGGGCCGCTTTCGGCGGAGATCGAGCGCGGTGAGGTGGTGGGACTGCTCGGCCTCAACGGCGCCGGCAAAACGACCACCTTACGTGTCCTGGCCTGCGATCTGTTGCCTTCATCGGGCAGCGTGGAGGTCGATGGCGTCGATGTCGTGGCAGAGCCGGATCGGGTACGCTCGATGATTGGCTACCTGCCGGACACGCCGCCGTTGTACGAGGAGATGACGGTTCAGAGCTTTCTCGAGTTCGCCGCTGAGCTTCGAGGCGTGGCGCGGGGCGATCTCGTTCGCGCTGTGGGGGCGGCGCTGGAAGAGATCGCTCTGACCGACGTTGCCAGTTCGCCCATCGGGGCCTTGTCCCACGGTTACCGGCAGCGCGTCGGTATCGCGCAGGCCATCGTGCATCGCCCCAAGCTCGTCGTCTTGGACGAACCGAGTTCCGGTCTCGACCCGGTACAGATCAAGGACATGCGCAGGCTCGTGCGTGGCATCGGCGGCGAGCGCACAGTTCTGGTCTCCAGTCACAACCTGCCGGAGATCAGCGAGACGTGCGATCGCTTGCTCGTCATCGGACAAGGGCAGATCGTCGCCTCGGGCACCGAACAAGAGCTCGTCAACCGGCTCATGAGCGGCGAGAGGCTGGAGCTCTCGGTGCGGCCCAAAGTCGGCACGGACCGCAGCGCCGTGCGCGAACTCGTCGCCAGTGTCGCCGGCGTCACCGAGGTGAATGACGACACGCAACACGAAGATCCGCACACGCTCAATCTCGTCGTCGTTGCCTCGACCGAGGCACGCCCCGCCATCGCCAAGCGCGTCGTCGAAGCTGGCCACGAGCTCATGACGCTGGCCCGCAGCCGGCACGAACTCGAGACCGTGTTCGCCAAGCTCGCGCAGGCTGGCGGCGCGACCGCAGAAAGTGAGGCGGCATGAGGCAAGCGTGGCTCATCGCGCGTCGCGAACTCGGCGCCTACGCTCGCTCCCCGTTGGGATCAGTCATCATCGCCGTTTCGCTGCTGGTCAACGGCATCCTCTTCTACAGCCAAGCGCTTTCCGAGCAGTTGCTGTCGGGAGAGGCCCTGCAGCGCTACTTCTACAACGCCAGCGGCGTGACGATGATCGCGTCGCTGCTGCTCTCCTTCCGGTTGGTCGCCGAAGAGCGGCAGACCAAGACGTTCACCTTGCTCAAGACGTCGCCCATCACGGACCGCGATATCGTGCTGGGTAAGTTCATCTCGGCGTTTGTCATGGTCACGCTGTTGACCCTGCTTTCCGTCTACATGCCGGCGCTCTTGTTCGTGAACGGCAAGGTGAGCATCGGACACATCGCGGTCGGCTACCTCGGGCTGTTGTTGGTCGGCTCCGCGAGCACCGCGGTGGGGCTGTTCGCCTCCGCCCTGACACGCTACCAGGTGCTGGCCGCGATTGCGGGCGCGGTCGTGCTCGGGGTCTTGCTCATCTTGTGGATGGTGGCGAAGGTCGCCGATCCTCCGGTCAGTGACTTCGTCTCGGCGATGTCCTTTCACCACATCAACTTCCAGTCTTTCCAAGTAGGTGTTTTGGAGCTGCAGGGGGTCGCTTACTACTTGGTGGTGACCTACTTCTTCCTGCTGGCGGCAATCAAGGTGCTGGAGGCACGACGATGGCACTGAACGACGACAAGCAGCCCGTGCGCGAAGCAACGGACGAACAGGTCGGCGTTGGCGACAGCGACGGTCCGCCCAAAGGCGACGACCGCGCCGCGGACAGTGACGCAGAAGCGCCGGAAGCAGCCGCGGGCCATGCCGCCACAGGCAACGTCGAACCGGCATCTCCTGCAGACGGCACGCCGCCCGTCGCAACTAGCCGGGGGCGCGCCGTCACGGGGACCGTGCCCCCGCTTGGGCTCAGCGTGATCTTCTTGGCAGGGCTCGTCGTGCTGTACGCCGGGCAGCGCCTGATCCTGACGTGGGAAGGCGTGGCGAGCTTCGCAACCTGGGCCGGTGTGGCTCTGATGGTGGCCGGCACGGCGGGGCGTTTCTCACCGCTCTTCCGGGGCCGCGATGCCCGTGCAGACGTGGCGAGGATCCTCGACGGTCTGCAGCTCTTGGGGCTACTCGGCGTGGCGCTGTTCGGGCTGACGACGGCCACCGGCTCGTCGCTGCTCGGTCTCGATGGCGAGAATGCAGAACACGTCCTGACCGTGCTCGAAGTGTGCTGGATCATCGCGCTCGCGGTCAGCATCACCGGACTGGTGTTCGCAGAGATCGCGCTGCACCCGATGCGCGACGCCTCACACCTCGAAAGTGGGCGGGTGCGGGCGGCCGCCATCAGCGGTGCCACCCTGGCTCTCGCCGCCAGCTACGGCTCGCTGTTCGTCTACGCAGCGGCCCAACAGGAAGCACAGGCGGACTTCTCGTACTTCAAGACCTCCGAGCCCGGTGAGGCGACGATCAAGCTGCTGCAGCGGGCGTCCGGCAAGGTGAAGGTCACCGCCTTCTTTCCCAACGTCAATCAGGTCCGCAAAGAGGTCGAAGGTTACCTGACGAAGCTCGCCAAAGCCTCCGACAACGTCGAGGTACGCGTGGTCGACCGCTACCTGGAGCCCGCCTTGGCCAAGGAGCTGAAAGCGGTCAGTGACGGCACGGTCGTCATCTCGATGGACGATGCGAGCAAGTCGCTGAAGGTCGGCACCAAGATCGAGCGCGCGCGCAAGACGTTGATGAAGTTCGACGGCGAGTTCTACGAACAGCTGGTCAAGCTGATCACTTCGCGGCGCACGGTCTACTGGACGACGGGGCACGGCGAGTTGAACGATCAAGACCGTGGCGCGGAGAACCCCGAGCGCTCGGCGAAGGTCGCCAAGGAGCTGCTCGAGCGCCAGAACTTGCGAGTTCGTGAACTTGGACTCAGCCAGGGGCTCGCCAAAGAGGTGCCCGACGACGCCGACGTGGTGCTCGTGCTGGGGCCGACGCAACCCTTCGCACCCGAAGAGATCGCCGCCCTCAAACGTTATGCGGCGGGCGGCGGCAAAGTCCTGATGGCACTCGACGCGGACGGCATCTCGATGCGGGATACCGTGAACTTGGGGCACACGGCAGAGCCGGGGCAGGCAGCGGGCGCTGAGCACGCCGCCGAAGGCCCCGCGAACGGCTCGGACGGAGCAGCTGGCGCCGAGGCCAGCAAGAAGTCACGAGTTGCCGCTGACGGGACAGCAGACGAGAGAACCGCAGACGAGAAAAAGGCCACCGAACAGGGTCAAACCGCGAGCGACGAAGCGAAGGAAGACGAAGAAAGCGCCGCTGTGCCCGAAGGGTTGCGCTGGTTGACGGACTTGTCCGAAGCCGTCGGGGCGCGTTTCGTGCCCACGGTGCTGGCCGACCCCGCCCAGCACGTCGTGCGCCGCAACGATCCGAGCGACCGCATCATCATGCCGACGAATCGCTTTTCGTCGCACGCGTCGGTTTCGACGCTGAGCCGCAACTCGTCGCGGGCTGCCGTCGTTGTGATGGGGGCCGGTTACCTGAAGGGCTCCGACGCCGGCATGGGCAAGCCGAGCGTCACGCTGAGGACGCTGCCCTCGGCCTTCGACGACCAGAACCGCGACTACCAGATGAACGACGGCGAAAAGCGCAACACGTTCAGCCTGGCAGTCGCCCTGACGCACAAGCCCGAGAACGCAGTCCCCGCCGCCAGTGACGATTCCCGAGGGCAAGGCTCGGACGAGGCTGCAACCGGTGGCGGCCCGTCGGTACAAGCCAAGTCCGACGCGCACGGCTCCGACGAGGACGCGCACGGCTCCGACGAGGCAGAAAGAGACACGAAAATCCCCAAGGAAATGCGTGCCTTCGTCATCGCCGACGCGGACGTGCTGAGCGACGTGTTGATGGAGCGGGTGGTGGGTAACCAGATGCTCCTGATCGATGCCATTCGCTGGTTGGTGGGTGAGGAGAGCCTGGCGGGGGAAATGGAGAGCGAAGAAGACGTGCGCATCGAGCACACCAAGCAGGAAGACATCGCCTGGTTCTACTCGACGATCTTCGGCATTCCGGCCTTGGTGCTGAGCGCTGGCGTGTGGACGAGTCGACGTTTACGGCGCGGCTCACGCCGGGGTAAGTCCAAGCCCCCGACACGAGGAGCAAACGCATGATGGTTCGCAGTTTGGGTCTTCACCTCGGGATACTCGCGATTGCGAGCGCCCTGGGTGCCCGTGCCTGGCTGGTAGAAGACGACTCCAAGGACGCGGATGCGACCATATCCGTTTGGCAAGCCGATGCGGACGGAGTGGAGCGCGTGGAGTTCAGCTCCGAACACTCGAAGCTGTCGCTGGAAGCCAAGAGTGACGCTGCTGGGCGGTACTTCGTCGGCGAACTCGACCGCGAAAAGAAGAAGTCGCCAGCCAGTCCCCACGCACAGCCACCGGAGCCGGAGGAGACCAGCGACGAAGAGCCCGAGCGTGAGCAGGTTCGCTTCGTTTCCGTCAAGGAGGGCACAGAGCTTGCGGAGAGTCTCGCCAAGCTCTCGGCGAAGCGCAGCCTCGGCAAACTCGATGCGGCCCGAGAGAGCGAATTCGGCTTCGGTGACGAAGAGGCAGCGCGCTTGGCGGTGGTCATCGGCGGACAGCGACGCGAGCTCGTCGTGGGGGACAACACCCCCGGCGGCAGTGACGTCTACGCCAAGACTGGCGAGGGCGACGTGTTCGTGATCGACGGACAGATCACCCGCGACCTGCAAGCCGCCGAAGCCCGCCTGATGGAGCGCAGTTATGCGTCTTGGGAGCCCGACGACGTAGCCAGCGCGCGGGTCAAGGCCGAGGGCGGCAGTCGAAAACTCAAGCGCAGCGAGGAGCAGAAGTTCTGGGCGGACGAGCAATCGCCAGAAGAGAAAGACGAGACCGCTAGCAACTGGATGGAGAAGCTAGAGCGGCTGCGCATCGTCGAATACGTGGAACACGTGCAGGGCACGCTGCGTCCGCTGTTCGCGGTCGAGTTTTTCGGCGCGGATGGCACCCAGCTCGGCAGCGTCGAAGTGGGCGCACGCCCGACGCCGGAAGGCGACAAGGAAGAGTACCTCGTGCGATCGCCCCACACACGCTGGTGGGGCAGAGTGCTGAGTTCGAGCGCCGAGCAACTCTCTCAAGACATCAGCAGCCTCGTGCAGCCATGAGTCGCAGCTCGCGAGCAGCCGCTTGCCAGCGCTCGGGCCGTGGGGCACTCTCGTGGGTGCCATGAGCGAGACCATCTTTTCGAAGATCATTCGGGGGGAGATCCCCTGTCACAAGGTGTACGAAGACGAGCACGTGCTGGCGTTCCTGGACATCGCGCCGCTCTCGCCGGGGCACACCTTGGTCATTCCCAAGCCGTTCGCCCGCACGTTGGACGAGGTGGACGACGAGACCGCCGCAGCGCTCGGTCGTGCGTTGGTCAAGGTCAGCCGTGCGGTGAAGCAGGTGACGGGCTGTGACGCCTACAACGTGCTGCAGAACAACGAAGCCGCCGCGCATCAAGCCGTCTTTCACGTGCACTTTCACGTGATCCCCAAGGCGCCGGACGGCGACGGGCTCGGCGTCGGCTGGAAGCCCACCGAGTTGGACCACTCGGCGGCGCCAGAGCTCGCCAGCAAGCTCGCCGCCGCGATCACCTGAGTTCGACCCGACGGCGCTCGCGCGACGGATGGCCGGCGCCCTACACACTCCAGCAACGCCGCAAGCCTACGAGCTCGCGGTGCTCGAGCTCGGTCGAGCTGCCTTACCGACATCCGTGCGCAAGGTTCATAGCGGTACCAATACCTGGCGCATGGTCACATCCACGTCGGCCACTCGCACCCGATCACCCTGCAACACGAACGGGAACGTGCGTCGACCGTCGCGGAATTGGATCTCCAGATTGCCGGAGACGGGCCCCTGCGTGGGTCCGCCGCGTACGATCTCGATGCCGTAGCGTCCAGCTCTCACGCCGCGCAGGGCCAGCGCGTCGCGATGCGTACTCTCGACATCTTCGGCACTGATCACGGCGCGTGTCGGCGCGCCCAACCACGAAACTCTGTAGCCCGCGGGGTGGATGAACACCACGTCCAGGTCCTGCGACGAGTCGCCCCAAGTGGCCACCGCGCGAAATTCGCCCCGCAGACCCGTCTCGACGGCCTTGCCCTCGAGGCGTTCGGCGCGTCGGCGTACGTTATCGTTGGCCCCCAGTCGGAGATCGGCCGCGAGTGAGTCGTCTCCCATTTGCTTGGCGCAACGCAGCGCGTCCGCCAGCGCCTCGGCGTCGTCGCTGCGCAGCTGGGCCACCGCGACGTAGTGGGCGCAGCTGCGGTCCAACTCTCCCGCCCAACGGAACAGCCGAGCCAGGCGCCACTGGGCCTGATGCTCGTCGGGTCGCACGTCCACGACACTGCCGAGGATGCGGATCGCCAGATCACGTTCCCCGCGTTGCGCAGCCACGTCGGCACGCGCCGTCAGGGCATCGGGATCGAGCGGGTCCTTGTCCGACCAGCGTTCCGCCAGTTCAGCGGCTCGGTCTAGTTCACCCGCAGCCATGTACGCTGCGTACAGCTCCGCCAGCGCTCGGCGACTTTGCGGTTGGCGACGAAGTGCCTCCTCCTTGGCGGATAGGCCCGAATCACTAGTCGCAATGCCGTGCTGGAGGATCTTGCCCGACGACTGCCACACCCGCCGCATCGGCACCATGCGGCGAGGACGCGGTCGTGGTGGTGGCCTTCCCAGGCCGTCGCAGCGCATCGCGCAGGCCATGTCACCGGCGGGGCATGTGCACCGAGACCGCGCACGTTCGACCTCCCGGCGAACCGGGGGCGGAGTTGGCGCCAGTTCGTCGTCTGGAAATGGGTTGGGCTTGGCCTCGCTCGGACCACAGAAAGGATCGCCGGGCGGACAACTGGCGCGCGGGGCGCTTAGCGCTGGCTTCTTGCTTTTGGGCATCGCGCGGGGCGCCGAGCGCGCCACTGGCGCACTCCTGGAGACCCCTCCACCCGACGCGAAATCGGCAGGGTCGTCGCCCAAACCGAGCCCCGAGCCCACGGATCCCAAGCGACCCGGAGAAGCCACCGCGTCACCCTCGAAACTCGCTTCCTCGCCCGTCCAGAGCGGCGCAAGACGCTCGTTCTTCAGGCCAAAGGCCTTGAACATGGCCGGGCTCTCCAACACCAGTAGCGACGTGTGACGGCTTGCAACGTTGAAGCGCTCGGACAGCTCGATTGCCCGCTTCTTTGCGTCTGCACTGGGCTCGGTCTCCAATTCCGCGATGCGTTTGGACGCGTACAGGCGCGGCAGGAAGGCGTTGCCGCGATGAGCGTCTGCCTGCACATCGAGTTGATAACGTCGCTCGAACGTCGTCCCACCGAGGCTGCCTTCGAGCACCACGGGGCCGCTCACTTCGCTGCCCTCGAACTTGGCAACGACCACGGCTTCTCCACCAGCGGCGATCGTGCCCAGGTGTGCAGGCGCGGCCGCGCTCACACCTGAGGGAAGCTGCACCCGAGCGTGCTCCAGTGCTTGTCCCGTGGTGGCAGCGAGTACGTCGTAGGCCACCTCGGACAGCGTTCTGCCCGACGCAAACCGCATCAACACCCCCCCGCTCTGGTCGGTCGCGGCCCGGAGCGCGGCGTCATCGGAAGTGCTGCCCACGGTGACCGCGGTGACGCTGATCTGTGACGGGAGTGAGCGGGCGAGCTGCTGACGAATGAGTGCGGGCTGAATCGCGCCCGCCGTTGGCGCTCCGTCACCCAGGTAGATCACGTTGAGCCTGCCTCGGCCCGACCCACGAAGCCACTGTCCGGCGGTTCGCAGGGCGTGCACGAGATCCGACGCCCCTTCGACGGTTTGTCCTTCCAAGAAGCTGCGTGCGCGTTGGGCAGCGGATTCGCCAGCAACGTCCAGCAGCGTCGAGTCGGCTTGGCAGGTAGCATCACACGCCAAGACGCCCACCCGGAAGCGCGGGTCGAGCTCTCGGATGATGCGCGTCGCCAGGCGCGTGGCGCGTTGGTAGTGCTCGCCGTACATCGAGCGGCTGCGATCCACCACGATGACGTAGCTCTGCTCTTCGTCGGAGCTGGCTTGCGGCAGCTCGGGTCGCAACGCCAGCGCCACGTAGGTCTCTCCGCTTCCCTCGTCACGGTAGGCCCAGCTGCGGAGTTCGTCCGTCGGCGTGCCGAACTCGACCATGACGTCACCGGCCGGGGTGAACCCGCGTTGTTGAAACAACAAACGTTCCTTGTCGACGCCATCGAAGTCCCCGTTGACGTCGAGGGGCGCTGGCTCCAACGCGATGCCTGAAGTCGACACCTGCCCGAGGTGCCCCTGCACCTGCACGTCGAAGGCAAAGTCGTCGACGTTGACCGACCCGGCAGCGTCGTGGGGCAGGGGATAAGTGTAGCGCCGCGTGTCCGCCTCAGGTTCCAGCCACTCGGTGTAGCTCAACACGATGCGTCGTGAACCCCGCTTCGGGATTGGAAAGATGCGCAACTCGAAACTGCCGCCGCGTTGCCATTCGAGCAGCGCGGGGTCCTTCCACGGCCCGGGAACCCACACGATGTCGTCGACGACGGGGGGCTTCTTCTTCGCGGAGTTGACGATGGCCCCGCGCCAGATCGCCGCGGCGCGCTCGCGGTCGACGAAAGCTCCCTCCTCCCAGCGACCATCGACTTCCAGCGCGAGCCGCTCGATCTGGGCGCCGGGGGGCAGGGGGAAGCGGTAGATGCCTTCGAGCACCTCGTCGGTGTGGTTTTCGAACTCTTGCTCGATCTCCGTGCGCGCCATGGCACCGCTGATGCGAACTTTGACCTTCTGTCGCGTCAGGGTAACGGCGTCCTTGCGCTCGTCTTTTTCGCCGGGCTTTTTGGCGCGCAGCTCCCCGAGCCCCCGGGGGGCCGCTTCAGGGCTTTCTTGCTCGGGCTCGAAGCCGCGTTCACTCCACGCGAAAGAGTTGGAGAGTGAAACCAGGTGGCGCGCTACGGGTGCCTCTTCTCCCCCCACTCGCGTGCCCTGACCAGCAGTGAGTGTGACACCCCGGTCGCTCCCATCGACGACTCGGACCTTGCCTCGGGTGACGCTCACCCACGAGCTGTCCAGCTCCGAGCGCAGAGAGAACTTCGTACCCACCACTTCCACGCGTCCATGGGGAAAGCTCACGGTCGCGCGTTCGCTCTCGTCCTTGCGCACGTCGAACACCGCTTGGCCTGAAAGCAGTGTTGCTGAACGTTCCTGTGCGTCTGCCAGGCGCAAGCTGGTCGAGCGCCCCAAGACCACTTCGCTGCCATCGGCCAGACTCAACTTCACTCGGGCCTGAGGATCGGTCTTGATGGTGCTGCCCGCTGAGAAACGCTCACCTTCGTGCAGTGCTCGACAGTCCTCCCCATCCGCGTCGCACGCCGACACGCTACCGCCTTCCCGCAGAGCGGCGAGTGCGCTGACCTGCCCCGTCCAAGGGCCGGTATCCTCGGCCAGGGGCACCCACTGGGGCCTCTGCTCCTCGCTTGACGGCGCTAAGCCCCGACCCGCCTGGGACGACCACAGCACCAGCAACGTCGCGGCCACCATCCCGAGCGCCCACCAGTGCCCGCGGCCGTCGAACAGGGGACGCAACTTGTCCTTCAGCTCTGGCGCGAGTCCTAGAACCGCGTGCGAGCGTGCTGTCGAGTCGGGTGCGCTTTCCGAACGCTGGTCCACAGCCGCCTCGGGTGCTCGCGCCCCGTCTACAGCTGCGCCTTGCTCGATGCTCTCGGCTCTGGTCGGGTCCGCGGTGCCACTCGTCGCCTCCAGGTCCTGCAAACGGGCGCTGAATCGCTCCATGAAGTCCGTCGGGTGCACGTAGTCCGCGCCAGCGGAACTCGCCGTGCGCGTCGCCGCAAGCAGCTCCGCACGCGTCGCTCGACACGCTTCACAGTCGACGAGGTGCTCCAGAACGGCGCGAGATGCCTCCTCGGTCGGGTCCTCTTCCAGGATGTCGCACACGTCGGCGCACGTCAGTTTCGAATCGTCCAGCTGGCTCATGCTTCCTCCTTGGCTTCTGACTCGCCGTTGGCGAGCACGTTCCGCAGCCTTCCTAGAGCGCGGGAAACTCGTTTTCGTGCGGTGGCTTCATCGACCCCCAACGCCGAGGCCACGTCAGCGTGGGAAAGTTCGGCGACGTAGCGCAGTGACAGAACTTCGCGATCACCGTGGGCAAGCCGGCACAACGCATCGCGGGCCCGCTCGGCCCGCTCTCGATGTTCGAGCCGGTCGTCATCAGCCGCCGTGGCGCTGTCCGTCGCGGACACCAGCACGAGGTGGCGTTGCTGCGTGGCACGTCGCTCCAACTGCTTGAGACACTTCTTGCGAGCGATGCCGAAGAGCCAGGCGCGGACGGTGCCGCTGCCGCGAAAGCCGCCAAAACCGCGGTAGGCGTCCAGCAGGGTCTCTTGAGTGACCTCCTCGGCCTCGCTGTGCGAGCCCAACATTGCCAGACACAGGCGCCCCAGTGCCGTGCCGTGCTGCCGAGCGCACAACTCGGCGGCTCGTCGGAAGTGCCGACCCTCGAGTGCCCTCGCCAAAGCGTCTTCGGAGTTCGTCGTGGGGCGCTCAGCAGGCCCGTCGGTGCTCGCTGCTCGCTCGTCTATCCCCCGGGTCTCACCCAACGCTATGTCCACACCGTCACCTGCTCCTTCCGCCATCAAGTTCCACCAACGGCACTTTCGTGACCGCACTGGCTCAAAAAGCTGTCCGTCGTTCGACATGGGACGCCCAACGCCGCCATGCCGCAGCGCTTACACCCGGGCCCCGGAAAGCTCCCGACGCCGAGAAGCTGCCAACTGCCCCTGATTGGCTCAATTCGACGGCTTGCAGCTGGGTGGCCCTGCCCGCCGAGCGGTTTTGCCATCAGACAGTGAGAGCGAACATCCCGGGGGCCGAGCGACGCCGCTCGCCGACGTCACATGCCGCGATGCATAGGGGGAAGAAATGACGCTACGCGACGTATCAGGCCCCGCAACGCTGTGGCGCCGCTCAGGGTCGCGAGTGCGATGCTTCCCGCACTCGACACGTGCTGCGTCGCTCAGGTTGGCAGCGCATTGAAGCGGGTGGCGAGCTGGCGAGCCTCGAGGATGTTGTCCTCGATCGAGCAGTACGTCCAAGAGCCGTAGCGACCCAAGGAATAGATGCCACGGGTCTCGAGGATGCCCTTCTTTTCGGCCACGTCCGCCACCGACGCGCGAGTGATGTGCACGTACGCCGGGTCGAGCACGACGTGGTGCTCCGCCACGAGTTCGTGCTCGTCGACGACGCCGACGCGACGCAGATCGTCGAGCACACGCTGCCGGTAGGTCGCGATCGTCGCGGTGTCGAGCTCGACGTCTCCAGGAAAGCCGATCTCCACGTACATGCTCATGCGCGGACTGTCGAAAATGTTGTCGTAGAAGCCGAGACGGTAGAAGACGAGCTCGCGCTGCGGGTAGTAAATCCAGTGCACAGCCTCCGGCCCCTTCTTGTCGAAGCCGAGGTTGAACACGAGCACCTTGTTCCAGCTGTAGATGCTTCGGTCGTAGTCGAGCCCGCACATCTGGAGGAGGCGTGGAAATGGCGCCGCACTGACGAGGGTCTCGAAGGCGATCTCGCCGCAGCTGGTGGTCGCCACCTTGCGCCGCAGATCGATGTCCTCCACGCGCACCCCGAGCCGGATGTTCTGCTCGGCAACGTCTTTGGCGATGGCCTTGACGTACTCGATGGCGCCGCCTTCGGGGTAGGTGAAGGTCGAGTTGTAACTCGTGTTGTCCGAACGCCGAAACCCGCGAACGATGTCGGCCACGTCCGCGTGGGGAAAGAAGCGCCCCATCGCGTCCACGTCGAGCTTCGACAGATCGGTGGCGTAGAGTTTCTCGTTGTAGGGGACGAGAAAGCGCTCGCTGATACCTTTGCCGAACTTGGAAAAGAGCATCTCTTCGAACGAGGCGGGTTCGCCCTCGGGCCGTTCGAAGAGACCCGCCAAACAGTCGATGAAATCTTCGTGAGGCAGCTGGTGGATGTTCTTCTGAAACGGAAAGTCGATGAAACGGTCGTGCCAATGAATGCGCGAGTCTTTTTGCACGGTGCGCACGTGGTCCGCGCCGATTCGGGAGACGAGCAACTGCTCGATGTCCGCATGCCTGAAGTGGAAGAAGTGCCCGGAGTAATCCCAGACGAAGCCGTCCTGCTTGACCGTGCGGCAGTAACCCCCGAGTTCGTTCTCGGCTTCACACAGGACGAGGTCGTCATCCTGGAGTGCGGCGGCGAAGGCCAGGGTGGTGATGCCACCACCGACGAGTAGAAACTTCGTGCGCTCCATCTCCGAGCCCCTCAGTGCTGGATTTCGAGCAGCTCCACGTCGAAGACGAGGGGCCCGGCGGGCGCGCCTGGTTGCTTGGGCTGCTCGCCGTACGCCAGGTTGGCGGGGATCCAAACGCGCCGCTTCTCTCCCTCGACCATCAACTGCAAGGCTTCCGTCCAGCCCGGGATCACCTCATCGACGCCGAAGGCGGTCGGCTCACCACGCATGATGGAACTGTCGAAGAGCTGCCCGTCCTGAGTCCAACCGGAGTAGTGCACCAGCACGCGGTCGGTCCGCTCGGGCCTGCGCTTGCCCGTGCCAGGCGTGAGGACCTTCGAGCGAAGCCCGGAGGCCGTGACCAAGGCGTCTTCCGGAGGTTGGGTCAGATCGGAGGGCACCTCAGGCGCCTTCGGCGGCTCGATGATCTCGAGCAGTTCCACGTCGATCACGACGTCACCAGCGGGGCGTCCCGGCGTCGGCACCGGACCGAAAGCCAAGCGCTCGGGGATCCACAAGCGGCGTTTCTCTCCGACCACCATCTGCGAGAGTCCCTCGCGCCAGCCCGGTTCGATCTGTTGCATGCGCATGCGGTCTGGCTTGCCGCGGGCCAGCGAGCTGTCGAACTTGTTGCCTTCGTCGTCCCAACCGACGAAGTGCACGACCACCGTGTCCTCCTCGCGTGGGGTCCGCTGCCCCGTTCCCGCGCGCAACACGACGCTGGCGAGTCCGCTCTGGGAGATTTCCGCGTTGCCTGGGGGGCGCATGACGGAGCTGGGCGCGGAGTCTTGGCCAAAGAGCGCTTGATGAACAAAGGCCTCATCCTCGGCAACGGGCGCAGGCGCAGCTGCTTCTGCCGCCGCCTCGCGATCGCCGAGCCGGGGCTCAGGGGGCAGTGGACTCGGCTTGTATCCAGCGGGGCGGCAGCCCAGGGCGAGAAAAATCAGCCAAAACGGGGGTCGAATCATGAGGAGCCGGGACACTACTTGTCGGTGCCGTCGCTCGCAACGCCCCTTCGGCTTCGGGCTCCGATCAGCGACGGATCGAGATTTCCGCGACGATCTCGCGCCGCGACGGACGCAACACACGGAAGCTCGGCAAGTAGCGCCCGGAAGCCGTGGTCAGATGCTGCACCGTCTGGGCTCCCCGCGGAGCATTCTTGGCGGACAGCTGAGTGACCCGCATCGCGATCTCGAGTTCGAGCTCAGCGTCGGCTGCGTGCACGGCCCCGCCGGGAAACTGGCGGCGACGGAGATGGAAGAAGGCCGCCTCGATGGCTCGACGCAGCGGCTTCTGAACACGCCCGAGCAGCTCGATCCGTCGAACGCGACCATCCTGTAGAACCACCCGCACCCGAAGCCGCTTGTCGCCCAGCTCGATCCGATCCCACTCCGGCGCAGAATACGCGACGTCGGAGAGCCAACGCGCAAGTCCGACGGGCAGATCCGTGATGCCAGGGTCCGAAGCGTCTGCGGTAGTCGCTTCCACCGCGCGAGGCGAGGGTGGTGTTGGGGCGGGCCGCCGAGTGGTCGTCTGAGTCGCCAGGTTGCGGCGCTCGCGCGCCTTCCTGGCCTCGGCGGCGAGGAGCCGTGCGACCAGAGGATCCACCGCTGGCGCCGGTTGATCCGTTGTTGGTGTTTGCTGATCCGTTGTTGGTGTTTGCGGCTTCGCTTCCAATTTCGGTCCCGCTGGCCTTGTCTCCGGGTCTTCGTCGTCCGCCTGGTCCTCGAGCCGCAGCCAGTCCTCCCCCTCGGCGTACTCCTGGGCCTTGGGCTGGCTCTCCGCGCTGTCCGCGGTCGGAGCGGGCGTCGCCGGGGGAACGCTGGGCTTCGACTCGTCCAGGGTCGGGGTGGGCGGGCTGCTTGTGGTGGCAGGCTTGGCCACCGGCTTGGGACCCTCGGTGCTGTCGGGCGCGGTGTCGGGCGTCGAGTCCGCTGCTTCCAGATGCGTGGGTTCGATGGTGTCCGGTGGTGTCGAGTCGGGCATTGGGGGGCCATCCAACTCGACGGCAATCGCCGCCGGCAGCTCTGTCGCCGCGGCGTTCAGCATAACTGAGGCCGGCGATTCCGAGCCCTGGCTGCCTCCAAACGGACTGCCCGTCTCCAGCGTCACGTCAGCTGCACGCTCGGCGTGGGGACGGGCGACGAAGACCAAGCACAGCACCGCACCGTGCAGCAGGACAGAGCCTGACAGGGTGGACCAGAGCCGCCACTTACGCGACATCACGCTTCCCACGGAGGCCAACGCGAACCGACTCACCTCTGGTTCGACCCAGGGCACGGGCTTCGCTTGGGTGCAGCGCCGACGGCATGAATCTGACTATGCAGCCGTGGGCAGCAAGGTCCAGCGCGGCAAGAGTACCCCGATGCTGGTTCTTTCAGACGAAGCGGCGCGGCGGAGGGCCCCAGCGCGGCTCGAATCGCCTCAATCCGTGCGGTGCGGGATCTGTGCCTGTTCCCTGAAAAACGCGTTACGTTTTGGCGAGTTGAAGGCTTCGTACTCGATCTTCCAGGGCACGATCTCGGAGCGGCCGTCCTTGACTCGAAGCGTCATGGCTTTGGGGGTCACGCTCCGGTAGCTGCTCTCCGGCGGCAAATCCTCGTTGTTCGCCCCGCCCGCCGAAAAGAGCGAAATCAGGAGTTGGTTGTCGTCGTCGTAGACCCGGCGGAAGCCCTCGTTGACCTTCTCGTGGCCCCGGATGAGCGTGTGGCAGCCGATGCGCTGCAAGAACGCCTGACACTGCAGCCGCCCGAAGGGGAAGCGCGAGCTCTGCTCCTGGAGCACCGCCGGGATCACGTCGGCACTGCTCGGGTCGCTCCACATCATCTGAAAGCGAATGTCGTCGTCGTTCAAGCTCGACAGATCGTCGTAGCGCTCTTTGAGCAGGCGGTCGCGTGGGATCCCGCCGTGGACGAACATGAACTGATCGAACAGCAGCATGTTCGGCAACATGTCGAACATCATCATGTACTGCTGAAATACTTCCTGGCTGGGTACGTGAGGCTTGAGCGTGTTGATGGCTTCAGCCGGCTTCACGCCCCCGTAGACCTGCCCCTTGTACTCGAAGTAGTACTCGTGGTTGCCGCGCAACATGAACACGTGTTGCGGCTCCTTGACGGAGAGCTGCATCGCGGCGCGCAGGACCCCGTGATAGCTGAAGATGCCGCGGTCGATGTAGTCACCCAAGAGCACCAGCATGGGGTAGGCGGTCTTGTCGGGGTTCTTCTTGTAGGCGGCCACCTTGTCCAAGAAGTGTGTCTGACTCAGCACGGCCTTGAGGCAGCTGTAGCAACCGTGCAAATCCCCCACGACGGTGATCTCGTATTCGACGCCAGGCTTGGCTGGGAACACGTGCACGTGGGTGTCGAGGAATGGGTCCTGTCCGGCAAACTCGGCGACCGTCTTGGCGCGTCCCAACTTGCCCGCACCGGCGAAGCGCATCTCTTCGAGAGTCTTGCACACCAGCTCGATCAGCTGACGGTCTTGCTCCAACTGTTGCTTCAGTTTGGTTTGATCGGCGGAGTAGTGAGTTTCGAAATTCTCCAAGAACGGCGCGTCGCGCCCGGCGGGTGCCAACTCCGCGTGCTCACGAACGGCGACGCGATCGCGTGCGGTCTCTTCGTCGTCGAGCAGCTCGACCCCGAGATCGTCTTCCAGTAGCTCGAGCAGCTCGTTGCGGAACTGTACCTCCGCGGGGTGAACTTCACCGTCGGCCTTGATGAGCTCGTCGATGCTGTCCATCAACAAGTTCTGATTGGCTTCGTCGAAAGACTTGAATATCTCGAAGCATCGGAGCTTGAGCTGGGAATGCACGAAAGCGTTGTGGTTTTCACCCTCGGCGACGGCCTCCGTGAACAAGTCCCGCACCTCCGCGTCGATGCCTTCGAACACCTCGTGGAAGTGACTCGTGTACTTGGTCTCCAGCTCCTTGCGCAGCTCGGCTTCGGACTCGTCGACGGCGCTGGCAACGCGAGCGGCGACGAGCCGTTGGATGTACTTGCGTACGAACTCCTTCTCGGCGTTGTCGAACTCACCGTCGATGTATCCGAACGTCGTTAGGTAAAAGATGACCGCTCGCATCTGGCGATCGGCCGTCGCCCCATCTTCACTGAACGTCAGCATGCAGGCGCAGCTTAGCTCGGATCGACGCAGCGTGCAGCGCGAGCCACGTCACTCGCTTCAGTAAGGCGCTCGCATTCGTCGAGCGCCCACACGGGCTTGGGCGTGGAACGTGACCAGTTGCGAAGCGACAGATGTAGCTCCAGCACCGACGCTGGAGCTACACGTGGGTCAGCTTCTATCGACGCGGCGGTACAAGGGGCGCTTTTCGTCGACGGCAGCCTGGTAGGTGACGCTGAACTCGTCGAAAGCCTCCAACGCGCCCTCGATGTCCTTGCCCTGCTGCAGCGCGAAAGAGTCGATGCCACAGCGCAGCATGTAGAACAGCTGGTCGCGCAGCACGTTTCCGACCGCCCGCAGTTCGCCTTGGTAGCCGTAGCGCTCCCGCAACAGGCGCGCGTGCGAGTAGCCCCGGCCGTCGGCAAACTTTGGAAAGTCAATCGCGATCAAGGGCAACTCGTCGCGATGGGTGATGTCGGCGGGATCCCCGTCACTGTGCAGCACGACGCCGGTCTTGCCACTGCGCCGCGCCAGCAGTTCGCGCTCCTGGTTCCAGCGATCGACGCTGACGATGACGTCACCGCTATCGGGAATGGTGGCGCCTTCCTCGAGCAGCCGCCAATCGTCTTCGATGACTCGTTTATCCTTGATCACTCGCATATGCGGCCTCTTTGAAGGGTTGCATGCCGACGCGCCGGAAGCAGTCGAGGAACGTTTCGTCCTCCGCCTCGCGCACGTCGAGGTACTTTCGCAAGACTTTCTCCAACGCATCGACGACTTCGTCTTGGGAGAAAGCTGGTCCGATCACCTTGCCCAATGAAGCGGAGTCGCTCTCACAGCCGCCCAACATCAACTGGTAGGCCTCGTGTCCGTGCTTGTCGATGCCCAGGATCCCGATGTTGCCGACGTGATGGTGCCCGCAGGCGTTGATGCAACCGGAGATCTTGATGCTGCACGGACCGATGTCGTCCTGGTAGTCGACGTTCTCGAAGCGCTCGGCGATTTGCAGCGCTACCGGGATCGAACGCGCGTTCGCCAGGGCGCAGTAGTCGAGCCCAGGGCAGCAAATGGCATCGGTGACGCGTTCGAAGTTCGGCGTCGCCATGTCCAGGGCACAGAGCCGTTGGTAGAGCTCCGGCAGGTCCTTCTGCCGCACGTCGGGGAAGACGAGGTTCTGTTGGTGCGTGACGACGATGTGCCCCAAGCTGTACTGGTCGGACAGGTCGGCGATGGCGTCCATCTGGGTGTCGCTGACGTCACCCGGGGGGGTGTCCTTGGCCTTCAACGACAAGACCACGATGCCGTAGCCCTTCTGCTTGTGAGGCCGAACGTTGTTCTTGAGCCACTGTGCGTAGCGACGATCCGCCGACAGCTGCTGCCCCTGGAGTTTGAGGTCTTCGTCCGGCAGGTCTTCGTACGCCGGGGGGGTGAACGCCTTGCGCACGCGGTCGATTTCCTCGCGCGTGAGCTTCATGGCGCTTTCGCGAACGTGCTGCCATTCGGCTTCGACCTCTTCGGTGAACTTCTCGACGCCAAGCTCGCTCACGAGGATCTTGATGCGCGCCTTGTACTTGTTGTCGCGGCGACCGTGCAGGTTGTAGACGCGAAGAATCGACTCCAAGTAGCTCAGCAAGTGCTCGTAGGGCAGAAACTCGCGAACGACCGAGGCGATGAACGGCGTTCTTCCAAGACCGCCACCGACCCAAATCTGAAAGCCAGTTTCGCCGGCGTCGTTCTTGACGATGCGTACGCCGATGTCGTGATAGCGAATGGCGGCACGGTCGTGGTCGGGCGTGCCGGTGACGGCGATCTTGAACTTGCGCGGCAGGAACGCGAACTCCGGGTGCAGCGTCGACCACTGGCGGATCAGCTCGCAGTAGGGGCGCGGATCTTCGAGCTCGTCGGGAGCCACGCCAGCGAACGGATCGCTGGTCGTGTTGCGAATGCAGTTGCCGCTGGTCTGGATGGCCTGCATTTCGACGGCGGCGAGCTCTTCGAGCAGCTTGGGCACATCGCCGAGCTTGGGCCAGTTGTATTGGATGTTCTGGCGCGTCGTGAAGTGGCCGTAGCCGCGGTCGTAGGTGCGGGCGATGTGCGCCAGACAACGCATCTGCTTGCTGCTCAGCAGCCCGTAAGGGATGGCGACGCGCAGCATGTACGCGTGCAGCTGCATGTAGAGGCCGTTCTGCAAGCGTAACGGCTTGAACTCGAGCTCCGTCGTCTCGCCGGATAGGCGCCGCTCCACCTGTCCGCCGAACTGCTTGGCACGTTGGTGAACGAGCGTCTTGTCGTAAGAATCGTACTGGTACATGAGGCTCTCTTGCTGCTGGGGAATTGGGATCGGGCGAGCCGCTTCACTGCCGGCCCACGGGTGCTGAAGCGGCAGTCGGGCGGCTCGGGGGCGGCGTCAGTCCGGACGCCGGACGCGCACGCTCGGGCCTTCGGCGCGAATGCGCTCGCGTTCTGAGATCGGCAGGGGGCGGCCCCCTTCGAGTCGCACGGCGAAGGTGTAGGGGTCGCAAACCGCACGCTGGTCATGTTCGTCCGCGAGAGCGGCACGTTCGGCCGCGGCCGCTTCGGACTCGAATGGAGACGCATCACTGAAGCTGCCACTCCAGCTGCCGTCGCTTTTCAGATACGCAGGAGCGCCGGTGTCGGTCAACGAGGCGCTCACGACATGGTGGGTTCCCTTGAGTTTCGCCATGCCCACATCGTGGGGGTTGTGGCGCCATGAGAAAAAGACATAATTCTTATGCCCACCATCAGCTCAAGTTATGAGCCACGCCTGAAAGGCTTATCGTGAACCTGAACCAACTTCGCGTTTTTAAAGCAGTTTCCGACGCCATGAGCATCACGGGGGCGGCTCGCATGTTGCGTATCAGTCAACCCGCTGTTTCCAAACAGCTCGCCGAGCTGGAACAAAGCCTCGGTACTCCACTGGTCGACCGACTCTCGCGTGGGATCCAGCTGACAGCAGCAGGCGAACTGCTGTCCGTCCACGCCCGACGCATCTTCCAGGCAGAGCAGGAGGCCGAAGCCGAATTGGCCGAGCACCTGGGCCTGGACGGCGGCACGCTGGCGGTCGGCGCGAGCACGACCATCGGCAGCTACTTGGTGCCGCGGGTGCTGGGGGACTTCCACACGCGTCACCCTCGAGTGAACGTGCAACTGGTGATCGGCAACACCCAAGCCATCACCGAAGCGCTGCTCGACCGTCAACTCGACGTGGGGCTGACGGAGGGGCTCATCCCCGGTGAGTCACTAGTTCAGGAAGTGCTCACCCACGATGAGATGGTGCTCATCACCAGCACCAATCACCCCTTGGCGAGCAAGCCACGAGCCCGCCTCGTCGACCTCACGAGCTACCCGTTAATCTGTCGCGAAGAAGGGTCCGGTACGCGAGAGGTGATTGAAGCGGCTCTCACACGACAAGGCCTCTCGATCGAACCCGCGATGAGTCTCGGAAGCACGGAAGCCGTCAAGAACGCAGTGCTGCACGGATTCGGCATCGCCATGGTCTCGCGCTTGACAGTCGAATTGGAGCTCTCGAGCCGGCGTCTGCGCGCCCTAGAAGTCGAAGGGCTGCACATTCGCCGTGCCCTACATTTGCTGACCCTCAAGGGCAAGCACCCGAGCCCTTCGACGGCGGCCTTCTTGCAGTTGTTACGCGCCTATTATCGCACAAGTAGTTGAGCGCGGACTGCTGGGGCGGATCAGCAGGCAACCGAGGAAGGCTGGATCAACTCGGTGTTGTCCTACGGCCGGGATCGCGGCGGGGCTCGTCCATGGCGGCTGGCTTTGCCATCAGACGAAAAAAGTATGCCCGAGAACACGGTGCGACGATGCACCCGCGTGTGTCACCGCGGGGACCTCGCGAAAGGCAGGGATGCGGGTAGGCGCGTTGCTAGACTCGCCCGACACCGAATGAAGACCTCCACTGCTCGCCATCTCCGAAGTCTCTCACTTTTTGCGCTCGGGCTCAGCCTCGCTGCCTGTTCGAGTGACGGTGGCGCTGGAGCTTCATCAGCGCCCGCCACTCAGGCCACCAACAACGGGGGTAGTGCGCAAGGGGTAACACCACCAGCCGCCGGACAGCCGGCGGTTGCAATGCCCGCCCAATCGGGAGCCGCGCCGCCCCCTGCGGCGAGCCCCACGCCTGCGCAGCCCGCACCCGCGGGGGGCGGCGTGGTGCAGGAAGACGACGTGATCTTCGTGGAGGACACTGGTGGCACCGAAGATCCGTTGGGTGGCTTCGTGCCTTCGGAGAAGGTGGACCTCCTGTTCGTCGTCGACAACTCGAGTTCGATGGCGGACAAGCAAGAGATATTCAAGCAGGCGGTTCCCGACTTCATCGACCAGATGGTCAACCCGCCGTGCGTGGTCACGGAGACCAAGGAGCTCGTGCCCTATCCGGAAGGGGCGATAGCGTGTCCCGACGGTTCGACGCGTATCTTCGACCCGGTCAACGACATCCACATCGGGATGATCTCGTCCAGCCTGGGCCCGCGGGGCTTGCCACCCGAGCAGGCCCCCTATGGTTGCACCGACGTGGCAGGCGAAAACGACCGTGCCTGGATGTTGGGACGTGTCCGGCCCGAGCTCAACGCGGACAGCTACCAGGGCTGGGGGTTCTTGGCTTGGGACGCCAAGTCGGAAGCTACGCCTCCGGGGGACAGCAACCTGCAGACCCTGATCGCCAAGTTCGAGGCCCAGGTGGACACGGTGGGTGAGTCGGGCTGCGGTTTCGAAGCGCCGCTGGAGGCCGCGTTCCGCTTCTTGAGCGATCCGGATCCGTACGAGAGCCTGCAGATGGTGCCGTGTGCGGGCAACGAGAATGCTCAGTGTGTGGAGCCGGTAGGCGTGGACATGGACCTCCTCGCGCAGCGGCAGGCGTTTCTACGTCCCGACTCCGTGGTGGTCGTGATGTTCCTGACCGACGAAAATGACTGCTCGGTGCGCGCTCAGGGTCAGGGCTACCTGACGTTGCAGACCACGAAGCAACTCGACAGCGGCACGAACGCGTGTGACGTCGATCCCAACGGCGAGTGCTGCCTGCCATGCGGAGCTCCCATGCCCGCCGGCTGCGACGCCGACGAGACCACCAACGGATGTGCCCAGGCCTCCGACGACGTCAACGAGGCCAAGCCGCTGCGGTGTTTCGACCAACAGCGCCGTTTCGGCATCAGCTTCCTGCGCTCGACGCAGGTGTACACTGGTGGCTACATCTACACGCAGGTCGCTGACCGCAACGGCGATCCGCAGCCCAATCCTCTGTTCACGGACTCCCGCGGTCGCGAGAAGATATTCGTGGTCGGCATCGTCGGTGTTCCTTGGCAGGACACGGCAACCCCGGAGACGCTCGCAGCCAACGCCGAAGGGCGCTTCGATCTGATCGAGGCATCGCAGGTCGATTGGGCGCGTTTTCTGCCGAGCGCCGGGGCCGGCCCGGCTGATCCGTTCAACGTCGAGACCATGGGCATGCGCAGCGGCACGCATCCGCTGACACAAGAGGCGCTGGGTGGGCCGGGAACCTGGAACAGCATCAACGGCCACGATCGCGAGATGCTGCCCGACGATGGCTTGGACGACGACCTCCAGTACTCCTGCATCTTCCCGTTGCCCGCACCTCGGGATTGCTCCACCGAAGACAGCTACGACAGTTGCGACTGCGTGGTCGTGGGCGAGGGCGATCGGGTGGAGAACTACTACGAAGGCAACCCGCTTTGTTACGACGCTGCGACGCAAACCTACGGCACGACGCAGTACTACGCCAAGGCGTACCCCGGGCCGCGACTGCTCGAAGTTCTGAAAGGGGTTTCGTGTCCCGACGAAGGCGAAGACTGCACGGATCAGAGCGTGCTCGCGTCGATTTGCCCGCGTCAGATCACCGACGAGACCAAGCAAGACTACGGCTTCCGTCCCGTCATCCGCGCGCTGCTACTCAACGTCGCCAAGCGCATCGTGCGCTAATCGCCGCCAGCACGGCGCGCGTGCTGACCCCGTGCGCTACCTGACCGCAAACTCGGCCTCAGCGCATCATCTCGACGCCATTGGCAACGATCTGGATCTCGTTGGCGCTGCCGTCCGGGTTCTTCGAGGCAAATACGGCACCCTCTTCTTCGAGGTGTTCGACGCGACCGGCACGGACCTTCTTGACCTGGACTTCACCCTCGAGCACCGCCTTGGCACCTGCTGAGTCCGTCGGAACGAAGAAGCCGTAGTCCTTGAACTTCACGCGGCACGCGGGCGCCTCCGCGCTGCTGGTCGTCGCGAGCTCCATCCAGCAGCCCTTACGCTGACAGACGCGACGCGCGGTGCCGGACACGCGCACCGTCTTGCCCGCGAACTCTTCGGGACTGGCGATCACCTTCTCCAAGGGCGTTTCGGCAACGTTCGTCAACGGCGCGCCGAAGACCTCAGGCGCGACCTTCGTAGCGGGTGCATCTTCTGCCGGCGGCGAAACCTCTTTGCTCTTGCAGGAAGCGGCGAGGGCCAGAGCGAGCAAGAGCGCGGTCGTCTTCATGCCCACGAGTATCGGAGCGCTCCCGCCGGCGCGCAAGCGGCAGGCTGTCACCCCAGGTCCGGATCGATTGCGGCCAACGGCTGGGCGGACGAGGCCCAGAGTCGAGCCGCGGCGCGCCGATCCACCTTGCCCGTCGCATTGGTGGGCAGTTCGCTCACCAGGGCAATTCGCCGTGGCACTTTGAAAGCTGCCAGACGCTGCGCGAGCCACGCGCGAAGGCCTCGCCAGTCCGATGCCCGGGGCACGACAGCGACGGCGACCAGCGCGCCCCAACGTGCGTCGGGGACGCCGAAAACACAGCAGTGTCCCACTCCCGGGTGCTCGCAAAGCACCCGCTCCACCTCCAAGGGATGAACGTTCTCGCCACCACTGACGATGACATCGTCGCGTCTGCCGAAGACGAAGAGCTCGCCCTGCCGCAACTCGCCGCAGTCCGAGGTGCGGAAATAGCCGTCCGCCGAGATCGCTGCCGTCGCGTGGGGGAAGTAGCCACTGAGCAACGAGGGCGAACGCACTTCGATCGTCGAGTCGACGATGCGAACGTCCGTGCCCGGCAAAGGAGGCCCGGAACTGCCAGCCTTGGGCTCCTGACCCGGCCGCGTCAGAGTGACTTGGGAGCAGGCTTCGCTCAGGCCGTAGGTCGCCAGCAGCGGCCAGCCCGCATCTCGGGCGCGGGCGAGCAGTGTTTCGGAGGCTGCGGCTCCGCCAACCAAGACGACGCGCAGCGAGGCCGGGCAGCGTTCACTCGCGTCGAGCAGGCGGTGCAGCTGAGTCGGCACGACGGAGAGGCGCGTTACGCCCTGCTGCTCGACGCAACGCAGGGTCCGCTCAGGGTCGAAGTGCTCGCCGTCGGCGGCGGGGAGCACCACCGTCGTGCGGGCAATGAGTGAGCGTGTGACGATGGACAGGCCTCCCACGTGCGCGAGCGGCAACCCCAAGAGCCAGCGTTCGTCGCTGACCCATGGCAGGACTTCGGCGCTGGCGCGCGCTGACGCCTCGAACGCTCGCCGACTCAGTAGCACGCCGCGGGGCGTGCCGGTCGTGCCCGTGGTGTACACGATCGCGAGGGGATTCTCTGCCGACGGCCGCTCGGCCTTCGGCCTGCTCGGGATGCCGGGATCTTCCTGGCTGGGCCAGCACTCCGGCGGCGCAAGCAGGTGACACCGAGCTTGCGACAACACCGCCGCGCGTTCTTGGGGTGTCCAGCGCGGGTGGAGTAGGAGCGCGGGAGCTCCGAGTTCGAACAACGCCAGCAATAGCTCCAGAGTCCGAACTCGGCGCGTCGCGAGCACGGGGAAGGGGCGACCGGGTGCTGCTCCGCTTTGCGAAAGCCAGCCGAGCGCGCGGGAAACACCCGCCGCCATCTCCTGATAGCTCACGCTTGTGGCATCCGTGAGCACACACGCCGCGTCGGGTGTTTCCCGCGCGGCATCGAAGATCGAAAGGCTCAACGTGCCCCCTCTCGAACGTCACCCCACAGTTCGAGCGCGGCATGGGGAAACAGCCCCATCGCGTGGTGGCGACTGCCGATCGCGAGCGCCAGGTGGCGATAAACCGACGCGGCCAGCGCGCCATCGTAGAGGTGCGAGAGGATCAGGGGCACTCTCCAACGTGCGGATAGCTGCCACAGCTCGCGCACTGCCGAAAGACCGCCGAGGGCCATCGGTTTGACGATGAACGCGGCGACCTGTCCGAAGCCGCACCACGCTTCGACGCGGTCGCGACGCTCCGCCGAATCGAAGAGCCCAAAAAGGGACTCGTCGAACGCGATCGGAAGCGGCAAGTCACGCACGGCACCGAGTTCGAAAAGCGCCGCAGGTTCTTCCACGAACTCCGCGTCGCAGTCGGAAAAGCGCCGCAGCTTCGCGTCCAGCTCCGCCCCGGCGAAGCTGCCGTTGGCATCGAGACGCAGACTCGTGACACACGCCGGGCGCGCTCGGGCCGCCGCCACCTCCGCGCTCAGGTCGAGACCGACTTTGGCCTTGTAGGCACCGGCCTTGGCGGCGTGCCACGGATCGGGCACGCGCAGATCGACGTGGCGGCAGCAACTGAGCTCGGGTCTCGGCGCCGTGTGGCTCACTGCAAAGAGGGCAAGGATCCAGTCGTGCATCGTCGCGCCGTGCAGCTGACTGGCGAAGTCCAGCGCGGCGCATTCCAGAGCAAACCGTGCACTGGGACACAGCGTGGCGGCGATCGGCGCCAGAGCGTGCAAGACCTCAGCAGCCGTCGTGCATTCGCGCACTGGCTCGAGGCTTTCGACGGAGAGCGCTCTGAGCTCTCGCTCCGCGCTGTCGATGTCGTCGGGAGAGTAGTGGGGTAGGGGTGTCGCTTCTCCCAAGCCGACGGGGCCGTCGCTGGCGCCGAGCCGCAGCAGCAGACTCGAGCGCTCAGTCCACGAGGTGTTGGCGTTGTAAGCCGCCCCCTTCGCCAGTCGAAGCTGACCACGTTGGACGTCAAACCAGAGCATCGGCGGCGGGGACCCAGGCCAAGCCGGCACTAGCCAGAGCACCGTAAACCAGCAGCAACTGGGCCGTGCGGGCGAGGGTCGCGTTGAGTGACGCGCCCCGTTCGACGATCAACTGTCGCATCAGCCGCAGCGCCAAGGGCAGCGTGAGCAGCGGCGCCAGCGCCGGCCAGCCCACGAGACCGCGAGCCACCAAGAGCAGCGGCACGGCGTACGCGACGAGCAGCAATGCCGCGTACTCGACGAGCCCAGCGCGTCGCCCGAGTCGCACGATCAACGTGCGCTTGCCGGTTTTGCGATCCGTTTCTTCGTCGCGCACGTTGTTGACGACCAAGATGGCACTCGCCAGTGCCCCCACCGGCACGGACGCCCAAACCGCCAACTCGGGCACGCTGCCGAGATTGACGTAGGCCGTCCCGCACACCGCGACGAAACCGAAGAAGAGCATGACGAAGAGTTCGCCCAAGCCGTTGTACCCGAGGGGATAGGGGCCACCCGTATACGCTATCGCGCACACGATCGAGCACAGGCCGATCGCCACGATCACGGGCCCCACCGCCAGCGTCAGGTAAACGCCGACGCCGAGGGCCACGGCGAAGACCAGTGCCATGGCCCGCTTCATTGCCCCAGGACTGATCCATCCTGCCGCGACGGCGCGGGCCGGCCCCACCCGTTCGTCGGTATCCGCGCCCTTTTCGTGGTCGTAGACGTCGTTGGCCAGGTTGGAACCGATTTGCAGCAGCAACGCCCCCAGCAACGCGGCCAGACTCGGCATCCAACGCACCTCGCCAACTCGTGCAGAACAGGCGACCCCGACGAGCACCGGTACGACGGCGGCAGGCAACGTCTTGGGGCGGGCGGCGAGAAGCCATGCGGTCAGGGCGCTGGGAGAAGTGCTCATGAGTCGTGGGCCAGTCGAAGAATGCGAGCGACGTCTTCGGGCCGCTCCAGGACCGGATTGTGCCCGCACCGAGGCAGGACGTGAAGTCGTGCGTGCGGCAAGGTGGCACTCATTGCTCTGGCCAGCGCAGCGAACTTGTCGTCGAGCTCCCCGACCAGCAGCTCCACGACGGGCTCCAGCTCGGGCAGCGCATCGCGATAATTCGGCATTTGGGCCAAACCGCACGTCCTGAGCGATTGCGCCAGCCCTTCGGGCGAGTGGCTCAGGCGAACGGCGCGCTGTCGTGCGCGAACTTCTTCGGACAGCGCGCGCTGGGAGGTGAAGAGCGGCAACTGCTCCCACTCGGCGATGAAGCGCTCGACGCCTCCCGTCTCGAGCGCAGCGATCTGGAGCGCGTCCGCAGCGGCGCGCTCCAGGCGTTCGCCGTCATGCTGCAAGCCGGGATGCACGCCCATCCAACAAGCCCGCGCGACGAGGGATGGATGGCGTACGGCCAAGCCTAGCGCTAGCCGCGCCCCCAGCGAGTACCCACCGACGAGCCCACGCTCGAAGCCGTGGTGGTGAGCCCAAGCCGCGAGCTGGTCGACGTAGCTCTCGAAGGAGTCGCGCTCGTAGTCAGCGCCGGCGGGAGCAGCAACCTCGCGTAGCCCGCGGCCCACCGTGGCGATGACGGACGGACCGCGGTGCCCGAGCAGACTCGGCAGCCACACGCGCCACCCCTCGGGAAGCAGCTCGAGCACCCGCTGGTAGCTCGACGGCGCTCCGGTGAAGCCGTGCAGCAGCAAGAGGTCCATACGACGTCAGGCGCCGGGCTCCGGGCTCGGTCGGGTCAACTGTTCGCAGAACGTCCGAGCCCCGTGTTCGGCGACGTTCACTTCGATCCAACACGGCGCAGCGTGCTGTCGGGCAATGTCCAGGGCGAGGCGTAGTTCGCCGGCGCTGCCGACCTGCATCGAGCGAATGCCGAAAGCATCCGCCGCGCGCGCGATGTCGATCTGGTGGGGAGTCGTCCAAGGCGACAGACTGACGGCCGGGTCGCCGCTGTTCGCGATTGGCAGCTGTTCGAAGATGCGGCCGCCCCCGTTGTTGATGATCACCACCGTCAGCGCCCGCTCCAGCTGGGAGACGACCGCGAGCGCGCCGAGATCGTGCAGAGCGCTGATGTCGCCAATCACGGCCAGGGTTCGGCCCATACTCACGGACGCAACGCCCGCGGCGCCCGACACGAGGCCATCGATACCGTTGGCTCCGCGCTGCGAGACGCAGTGCACGCGGTCCTCTTTGGCAGCGATCACCGTGTCGGCCATCCGCAGCGGCAGGCTGTTGCCGAGCACCAGCGTATCGTCCGTCGTCAGTTGCTCGCCGATCACGGCCAAGGCGTGCCCCTCGTGGAAGGGGGCGTCGCTGGCCAGCGTCGTGGTCACGCGTTGCCACGACTCGGCATTCGCCTGGGTCACCGTGAGCAACCATTGCTCGGACACCTCCGGTAGGCGTTCACTGAGCGCCCGCGCGACGGCTGCTTGCGGCGCGCGCAGCACCAGCGCTGCGTCGTTGTGCGGATCGGCGAACGCGTGTTGGCTCACCACGACGCGCCGCAAGCCCTCGGCACGGCCGATCGCGGAGTGTGCCGCCCCCGAGGTGAACGGGTCGCCGAAGTGCAGCACGAAGTCGGGCAGCGCGTCGAGGTGCCGCGGTTGACGAAAGCTCAGATCGAAGCCATCCCACATCGTCGAAGCGCCTACGTGCGGACCGAAACGCAAGCCACTCGAGGCTTCAGCCAGCACCGGCCAACCCGACGTCGTGCACAGCTCGCGGTACGCTGCCAGTCGTGCCGCGTGACCAGGTGAGCTGGGGCCAAACGAGAGCACTGGGCGCTGCGCGCCGCGGGCGAATGACAGGATCTCGACGATGGTTGCCTCTTCGTCCGCCAAGGCGAGCTCCGGGGAGCTGCAACGAACCAGCTGCTGCAAGATGTCGGAAGCCGCCTGCTCGAGGGCCAGCTGTTGCGCCGTGCTGGCCGCGAGCGGCTCCAGGGGTTTGTCGGCGGGGAAGTTGAGGTGCACTGGTCCCGGCTCGGGACCTCGCGACAGAGCAACGGCCTGAACGGCCTTGCGCGCCAACGCCTGCAAGGCGCCGCGCTCAGGGCGCGGATCTCCGAGCTCGAAGAAGGCGCGCACCTTGCGGCCGAAGAGCTCCGTTTGGTCGATGGTCTGCGCCGATCGATTCGCTTGCAGGCGCCGCGGGCGGTCGGCACTGAGCACCAGCAGGGGCGTGCGCGTTTCGTCCGCCTCGATCACGGCCGGAAAGTAGTGCGCCGGTGCACTGCCTGAGGTGCACACCAAGAGCGTCGGCTCAGCGCTGACCTTGGCCTGGGCCAAGGCGAAGAAGCCCGCACTGCGCTCGTCGATGATGATCCACGTCTGAAGGCGTGGCTCGTGCAGGACTGCAGCGACCAGTGGTGTGGAGCGGGAACCGGGACTGAGCACGACCCGGCGGATGCCAGCGGCGTACAGGCTCCCGATCAACACGCGCGCCCATTGCGTCAGCAAGTTGTCAGGCGCAGTGTCCATCTCGCCGCCTCTGCCCCGTCCTACGGCTTGATGTCTGCCCTGAGCGCACCCGAGAGGGCCCGGAGCTTGAGCTCCGTTTCCTGATACTCACTGTCGGGTACCGAGCCACGCACGATGCCGGCTCCAGCGTAGAGCTGAGCGGTGCGCCCCCGGATCAATCCCGTGCGCAGGGCGACCGAGAACTCGCCGTCGCCCGCGGCGTCGAACCATCCGATGGGTCCGGCGTACCAGCCGCGCTCCAGATGCTCGTGCTCGGTGATCCAATCGAGGGCGGCGCGGGTCGGCACGCCGCCCACCGCTGGTGTGGGGTGCAGCGCTTCGACCAGTTCGAGTACGTGCCTGGGACCGCGCAGCTCACCGACGATGGGCGTCTGCAGGTGGAAGAGGTGCCGCAATTCGCGCAACTGTGGCCCGGGTGGATGCTCCAGTCGCTGGCAGTAGTCGCGCAGGGCAGCCACCACGGCGGCCAAAACGGGCTGGTGCTCAGCGTGTTCTTTGGGGCTCCGCAGGAGTTCTTCGGCGAACGTATCGCTGTTCTTGCGGAACGTGCCCGCCAGCGCTTCGGAGGCCACGCGCAGTCCGAACTTACGCACCAAGCGCTCTGGCGTCGCGCCGACGAACGCGCGATCCCCGCCGCGGAAAGCAAAGCGCGCGGCGGTCGGGTAGTTCACCGTCAAAGCCGCCAGCGTGCGACTCAGCGACAAGGGCTGCGCGAAATGAAGTGTCGCACGGCGCGCCAGTACGACCTTGTCGAAGCGACCGGCGCTGATTTCGACCAGGGCGGCGCTGACCAACTGCTTCCACTCTTCGGCGTCGCAGGATTCGACTTGTGTGGGGCGGAGCTCGCTCTGCGTCATCGGCTCGGCCATCGATAGCTCAGCGAGTGCCGAAAGCTCCTGCTGCAGGGCCGCAACCTCTGCGCGCACGGCGTTCAGCGCGCCGAGGCGCTTTTCTGGAACCCACACACCAAAGCGCGCCCAATCACCGCGACGTGCGTACAGCACCTTGGGCAACACGAACTGGGCGTCGTCGAACTCGCCCCACGGCTCGGGGTGATCGCTCGAGCTCTGAAAGGCGCCACCACCGAACACGCGAGGCAAGAGCGAGTGGTCCTCGTGACCGCTCGGCTCGAGCTGGCCCAAGTAAGCGTCCACTTGGCGGCGCAGGGTCGCCATGCGCTGGGGCCCTCGCGCCGCAAAACGGCGTGCGACGCCGAAGCCGGCACAGTACTCCAAGCCCTCCGCCTCGGGGGAGCTGCCCTCGGGCACGTCCTGTCGCGGTGCCCACATCCACGAGGATTGGGCGTGCGCCATCAAGGCCTCGACAGGCATGACCGGGGCCTCCAACGTCAGCCAGCCTCCATCGTGGGACGCGACGGCGGACGGTTCGGCTTCGAAGCTCATGGGCGCCTGGGTCACACCACCCCCACGTAGAGATGACACACCCCGAAGGAGAGCGGCGTCGCCAGCACCTGCGACATGCCCGCGCCAGTCATCATCGCCGTAAACTCATCAGCCGGAGGGAAGGCGGCGATGCTCTGCGGCAGGTAGCGGTACTCTCGGCTGCCGGACAACAGCCCGCCCATGAACGGCACCACACGGTGCATGTGAAAGCGCGCTAGCGAGGACATCAGCCCAGACTTCGGCTCAGACAGCTCCAAGATCGCGATACGCCCGCCGGGACGCGTCACCCGCACCATTTCGGCGAGTGCCCGAGGGCGGTCCGGAACGTTGCGGATCCCGAACGCCATCGTCACACCATCGAAGGCGTCGGTCGGCAGTTCGAGCGCCTGCGCATCCCCCAGCCGAAGCGAAACCCGAGCAGAGAGCCCCAGAGCCTCGACCTTACGCCGTCCGACGTCCATCATACCGACGGACGGATCCACCCCGACGACCTCGCAACTGGGGTGGGTCTTGGCCGTCAAGATGGCCAAATCGGCAGTCCCGGTTGCCAGATCCAACACGCGCCCAGTGTCTGCGAGCTGCAGCGCGGCGACCGTACGCCGCCGCCAACTCTGGTCGATGCCGAGACTGATCAGGCGATTGAGCAGGTCGTAGCGCTCGGCGATGCCGTCGAACATTGCGCCGGACCCAGCTTGGGGCAGGTCTTTGGTATTCGGAATCGAGTGACTCATGAAGCAGCGGGTAAGCGCCAACTGAGCGCGTCGTCCCGAGGGTTCTGTGCGTTCGTAGGCCCCAGCGATCCGGCCGTCAAGCAGCCATTTCAGCGCGCTTTGGCGGTCCGCCGGTCCAGGACCGAATAGTGGTAACGCAACTGCGCGTCGCTGTATCGATGCTGGCGGCCGACGGGGCAAGCGTCGCGCACGGCGATCCAGTGATGCGAGATGGGTTCCGGTCCTCCCCGAGGAGCGGCGAGAGCCTGCTCCAGGGCCGGAACGCACGGCGCCTGGCAACCAGCGCAAGGCGCCCGCCGCAGACCAGGCTCGGTGGTCGTCTCGAGCGGAAGCACCACCACCGCACGCAGCGCAATCCAGGGGCCGTACTCCGGATGCACACTCAGGTGGCTCGGGGACAGCGCGGCCAGCCCTGACAATGCAGCGAGACGCTGGATCGGGACTGCACCTCGCGCCGCTGACCCCTCGCCGTCGTCGGCTGCCGATGGATAGTCCGTTCGGTGGGAGTAGAAGATGCGGTGTTCCTGCGACAGCCCGCAGCTCGTCAGCGCCGCGGCGACGGCGAGCGGCAACTGCTCACTGACGTACTCGTCGATGGGGTCTTGGCCCAACACGGAGTTCGGGAAGTCCGTCGGGTTCGCTTGCTGAATGCGCGCCGCGACGTGCGACCAGAGGGCGCGCGTGTTGCCCACGACGGCGCCGAGTGGAGCCTCGAGACCAGCGAGTGACAGCGGGAAGGTGATGCCGTGCTCGCGCAGCGCTGGCTGGTCGAGGCGCAGCCCGGCGCACAAGTCGAAGCCGCGCGACACCAGCCTCCCGCGCAACGCGTCGAGTAGACGCCACTGCAATTTCGGCTCTCGCGGCGAGCTCATGATTCGCTGCGCTGCACGCTGGCGGCTTTCGATGCGCTGCGCCGCGCTCTGCTTGCGCCCCCGCGATTACTGGCTTTCTTCTTCGTGCCGGAGCGCGTGCTTCGAGCCTTTTTCTTGCCGGACTTCTTGGCGTCTTCGGGCGGCATGACCAGGCGTTCGGCAGCGGCAGCGGCGGCCTTCTGGGCTTTCTCCGTCTCGCCCCGCATCTCCAGCAAGAAACGACTGACGATGGTGGGGCGTGGCTTACCCCACTTCATGCGTTGCTTCGCCAGGGACAGGGTCAGGTAGTCTTGGGCGCGGGTTACTCCCACGTAGGCGAGACGCCGCTCTTCGGCGATCGCCTTGCCGCCATCGAGCAACGAGCGCTGGTGCGGAAGCAGGCCTTCTTCCATTCCCACCAAGTACACGCGGGGGAACTCTAGCCCCTTGGCACTGTGCAGCGTCATCAGAGTGACGGCATGCTCCGTGCGCTTGTCCTTGTCGTCACGCTGATCTTCGCGGCCAGAGAGTGCCGACTCTTCGAGAAAACCCGCGAGGCTCGGCTCTTCGGCGCGTTCTTGATAGATGCCCACGGCATTCATCAGCTCCTCGACGGAATTCCAACGCGCCTCCACGTCGCTCGGCGTCTTGTACAAGCGCTCCAGCTCTCGCTGGTAGCCGACCTCGCCGACGAGACGCCGCGCCACATCGACCAGAGCGTTTTCGTCGAGGGACTTCTGGGTTTGGCGAATCATTTCCACGAAGGCGGCGATGCGCTCGGAGGTGGCGTGGGGCACGTCGGGATGGTGCACGGCCTCGGGCAGCACCTCCCACAGCGGCACGCCGCGCTCGACCGCGACGCTCATCAACGTCTGCACGCTGGCATCGCCGATGCCGCGCGCTGGCGTGTTGATGATGCGCAGCAACGCCACTTCGTCCGCCGGGTGAGCGAGCACCTTGAGGTAGGACATGATGTCACGCACCTCTTTGCGGTCGTAGAAAGACATGCCCCCGACCAGCACGTAGGGGATCTGATTGCGGCGCAGCTCTTGTTCGAAGAGGCGCGGCTGCTCATTGGTACGAAACAGAATCGCGATGTCACTCGGCTTGACGCGTAGACTCGACTCGGTGCGCACCAGGCCTGCGATCTCTTGCACGATGGCCTCGGCTTCCTTGACCTCGTCGTCGAAACGGCAGAAGCGCGGCGGCTCGCCCGCCTTGCGAGCAGCACGAAGCACTTTTGGGTGACGCTCGTTGTTGTGAGCGATCAGCGTGTTGGCGAGTTGCAGAATCGCGTCGCGCGAGCGGTAGTTATCCTCCAGATAGACGACCGTGGCGTCGGGCCAATCACGGGTGAAGTTGAGGATATGCTCCACCTCAGCACCGCGCCAGCCGTAGATGCTCTGGTCGTCATCTCCCACGACACACAGGTTGCGGTGCTGCCCCGCGAGCTCCTTGACGATGCGATACTGAAGCGCGTTCGTGTCTTGGTACTCGTCGATCAGCAAGTGGTCGAAGCGTGAGGCCTCCGCGAAGCGTACGTCCGGGTGCTCCGCGAAGAGCTGCTCGGTGCAAAGCAACAGGTCGTCGAAGTCGAGGGCGCCGCAGGCCTTGAGCTGCGCCTGGTAGCGAGCATAGGCACGCGCGGCCAGCAGCTGCTTGTCGTCCTGGGCGACTTGCTCGGCGGCATCGGGGCGTAGCCCCTGCGACTTCCATGACGAGATCTGCGACATCAAGTCGCCGGGCCTGAGCTTTTCGTGACTGACGCGAATGTCCCGCAAAGCGCTTCGCGCGAGAGACTCCTGATCGCCACTGTCGTAGATCGGAAACCCTTTGGGGTAGCCCAGACGATCGATGTGGCGCCGCAAGATGCGCACGCACAAGGAGTGAAATGTGGATATCTCGGGCGCCTCCTTGCTGCGCCGACGCTTGCCCAACAGCTCCTTGGCGCGCTGCTTCATCTCCTTCGCGGCCTTGTTGGTGAAGGTGACCGCTAAGATGCGGGATGGCTTGATGCCGCTCCTGATCAGCTCCGCGATGCGAAACGTGATCACGCGCGTCTTGCCCGAACCTGCACCCGCCAACACGAGCAGAGGACCGGAACGCGTGTGAACCGCTTTTCGTTGATGGGGATTGAGATCGGGCATGGTCGAATTCGTGCCGCCCCCGGCAAGCGAGGCGGCACTCTACGCGATGGGCTCCCGCTTCGGGAAACGTCGCGTCAGGTTTTGGGGACCAGGTTGGCCGCGCGGCGTGCGCCAGTTCGGAGCAGCGCGGATCTTCGCGCGGCACTCGCGCCGAACTCGGTCTCGCGACGAACCGCACCGCTCGCCGGCGTTTCAGTCTGAAATGGAAAACGGGCTTTCGACGAAGCGTTTCTTCGCCTTGTCGTAGATGAAGAGCTTGTGCGCCGTCACCTCGCCCTCGTCGACGGCCGTCACCAGGTAGGCCAGATCGTATGCAGGATCGCCCCTGCCGCCGTTCGTCATGCTCGCCGCGTCCTCTTCGCTGAAATACGCGCCACAATCGAGGTGCGAGTGAAAGAAGACCTTGACCGGGCGTGCCTCTTCGTTGCCCTTGGCGATGGCCTTCTCGAACTTCAGAGAGTTGATCTTGAAGTACTCGCGCCCGGTGCGCGGGTGGCCCTCCGGATCGATCTGGTGATACTTGTTTGCGAGGTTTTCGAGCTCCACGGCCTCGTCACACAGCTGGGCGTTCTGTTCCGGCCCAACCAGGAATCCGCAGGCTTCTTCCTCGCGCTCGTAGGCATTTCGGGCCGCCTGCTCCACGACTTTCAGGGCGCTCTTTTTGATTTGAAGGTTGCCTTCGATCCATTGGCTCATGCTTCATCTCCTGTTGGGGTCGGCCCACGGCTGGGCCTCGAGCCCTGCGACGGTGCGCCGACGAACGACGGCTACCAGACGTACTTCTTCTCCCACTTCATGGGGGCGAAGTAGCGGTCGCTCCGGTCGCAAGCAATCGTGACCACACATCCGCCGCCGCGTTCGCGATGCAGCTTCTCCGCGAGGTGCACCGCCGCCCAAACGTTCGCGCCTGACGAATGCCCGACGAACAATCCTTCTTCGGCGGCCAAGCGCTCGGTCATGTCCCAGCCATCTTCCGTTTGCACCGGCAGGATCTCGTCGGGCACGGTGGGGTCGTAGATGTTCGGCACGATGCTCGACGCCATGTGCTTGAGCCCCTCCAGGCCGTGCAGCGCCTCTGCCGGCTCGGCGGCGATGCAAACCACCTTGCGGTCGTGTTCCCGCAAGCGACGTGTGGTGCCCATCACGGTGCCGCTCGTTCCCAAGGACGTGACGAAGTGCGTGATGCGATCACCGAGCGCGTCCAGTATCTCCGCGCCCGTGCCGTAGTAGTGGGCGAGGGGGTTGTTCGGGTTCGAGTACTGGTCTGGGTAGTAGTACTTGTCGGGGTTTTCTTCGACGAGTTTGCGCACCATGCGAATGGCGCCATCCGAGCCCTCCATCGGGCTGCTGAAGATGAGCTCGGTGCCGAACGACTTGGTGATGTCCTTACGCGCCTTGCTGACGTTGCCGGGCATGACGAGCGCGACTTTGACGCCCATCGCCGCACCGATCCACGAGTAGGCGACCCCGGTGTTACCACTGGTCGCGTCGATCAGCGTCTTGTCGGACGAGAGCTCTCCGCTCTCCAAGGCCTGCTGCACCATGCGTAGCCCGGGTCGGTCTTTGACGGAGCCTCCCGGGTTGGCGAATTCCAGTTTGACGTAGACCTCGACGCTCGGCGCAGTACTGGCGACCTTCTTCAGGCGGATCATCGGGGTGTTGCCCACGCCGTCGATCATCGAGTGCCAGCGGCGGGAACGCACGAGTCGCGGTGTCACGTCTTGTATCCTGTCTTTGCAGAGCAGTTAGAGCAGTGGCTTCATGTGCGCGACTCACCCAACGACAGGCAAGCCCGCAAGGAATTCATGGCACGGTGGCAGCCCTCGCCGAAAGCACGGGCCACCGAAAAACGAAAGCTGGACGCGTGGGGAAACACCGGCACGGGCTGATCGTCGGCCAGCGTCACTTCGGCCACACCCGCTCGCCTCAAGTAAGCGGCCGCGACCTCGCCGGCACGGTCCGCGGGACCGACCACACGAAGCGCGGCAATGCGCTGCTGACCTTCCGCCCCCACCTCCGGCAACTGACGCTGCCGAGTGAAGCGGTCCTCGAACGGAAGCAATCAGCCCCCCGCGATGGCCGGCACGATGCTCAGCTCGTCGCCATCTTTGAGCTCGGTATCCAAGCCGTCGAGGAAGCGGATGTCCTCGTCCCCCAGGTAGACGTTGACGAAACGACGAACGCCCTTGTCGTCAGCGATGCGCTCCTTGATGCCGGGGTACTTGGCTTCCAGGTTTTCGATCAGTTCTTTGACGTTGGCGCCCGCTACCTGGACGGCTTCTTCGCCGCCGGTGAGGGTACGCAGGGGAGTGGGAATGCGAACGGTTACGTTCATGGGGTTCTCCTTGTGGGGCCACAATGGGCCAGAGCACGGTGGGTGTCCAGTCGGTGTGGAGTCGAATCTTCGGGGATGAGTCGCCGCTAGGCGGCGCAAACCTGACCTGTGTAGCGTCGTTCTTCGACTTCGAAAATGGTGCGTTGCTCGCCGCAGGTCGGGCAGCTGTTGCGAGCCCGCACCGGGATCTCTCGCAGCTCGTCTCGCTTGGAGTCGTACTGCAACAGCGTGCCGAAACACGGCTCGCCCAAACACACGCCCAGCGCCAGATCGGCCATCAACGCACCCACGAACCCGACGACCGGTCCCAGCACGCCCGCGCTACTGCAATTCTGAGCGGGACCTTCGGGAATGTCTTCGAACAGACAGCGGTAGCAGGGGGCGCCCAGCGCGCTCACCGCCCAAGCCGTACCCCGAAATCCGAGGGCCGCGCCGTGCACGATGGGCCGCTCCTCGATGCGCGCCGCATCGGCCAACATGAACTTGGTGGCGTAATTGTCCGCGCCTTCGAGCACGAGATCCGCTTGGCGCACCCAAGTACGCACGTTGTCCGGCAAGAGGCGCGGAGCAGGCACGACCTCGAGCTGCTCGGGCGAGAGCTCCTTCAGTCGCTTGGCTGCGACTGGCACCTTGTCACTGCCGACGTCGGCTTCGGTGTAGAGCAGCTGACGATGCAGATTGCTCTCGTCCACGACGTCATCGTCCGCGACGATCAGGCGGCCCACGCCAGCTTGCGCCAACACCGCACCCGCGGCGCAGCCGAGCCCCCCGGCACCCACGACGAGCAGCGTCGAGTGGGCGAGCTTCTGGCGTCCTTCAGGCGTCAAAGTACTCATCCAGACTGAAGTAGCGTTCGCCGGTGTCGGGCAAGACGACGACGATGTTCTTGTCCGGCGACAATCGCTTGGCCTGGTCGAGCGCGACGCGAACGGCTCCTCCGGCGCTGATCCCCGCGAGCAGACCCGCGCCTTTGGCCAGAGCGATCTTCATGTCGTAGGCGGCGCGATCACTGACTGTGACGACCTCGTGCACGACGGAGGCGTCGTAGTTCCCTGGCACGAAGCCCGGGGCCCAGCCTTGGATCTTCGTGGGGCCCACTTCACCCCGGGAAATCGTGGCGCAGCTCTCCGGCTCGACGGCGAAGATGCGACACTCGGGGCGCTCTTCGCGCAGCACCTTGCCGACGCCGGATATCGTTCCTCCCGTGCCCACACCGGCGACGAACGCGTCGAGACTCGATTCGCCCAGGGCGTGGAGGATCTCGCGCGCGGTGTGAGTCGCGTGGACCTCGGGGTTGGCGGCGTTGTCGAACTGATGCGGGATGAAGGCGCCGTGCTCTCGGGCTAGCTGCTCGGCTTTGGCGATCGCGCCGTTCATCTGTTCTTCAGCCGGGGTCAGCACCAATTCGGCACCGAAGAGCTCCAACAGCGCGCGTCGCTCCAGGCTCATGCTCTCCGGCATGGTCAACAGGCAGCGGTAACCCTTGCTGCGGCAAACGAGGGCCAGCCCGATACCCGTATTGCCACTGGTCGGCTCCACCACGACGCCACCCGGGCGCAACAGACCGGCGCGCTCGGCTGCTTCGATCATCGCCAGGCAGATGCGGTCTTTGGTCGACCCGCCCGGATTGACGGACTCGAGCTTGCCCCAGACGCGAGCACGGGGTGCGTCGCGCTCGATGGGTATCTCGACGAGCGGCGTGTCGTGGATCAACGCCAGCACGTCGTCGTAGATCAACGGGTGAGCCTTGAGTGGCGGCAAATCGTTGGATGGGGCTGACATGGCTTCAAATCATGTACACGTAGCGTTGAGGGCCAGGCTTCGACACCCCCTGTTGCTCCGCCCGCTGGCAGAGCTCAGCCAAACTGATGGCGTCCAAACACGTCTGCACTTGTGCGGAGAGATCCGAAAAGAGCTCCTCGGTCACCTGCCGCGCCGTGGGAGGGCCATCTTCCGGCACGGCGTCACTGTCTTCTGCCAGCGCCACGGGGCCTTCGGTGATACGCAGGACGTCGCCGACGCTGATCTCCGCTGGCTGCTTGAGCAGACTGTAGCCCCCCTGGGGCCCGCGTTTGGAACCGACCAGACCAGCTCGCTTGAGATCCTGGAATATCTGCTCCAGAAAGCGGGGAGGGATACCTTGGCGGTCGGCGATGTCCTTGACCTGCGTCGGTCGCCCATCGTTGAAGTAGGCGATGTCGAACAGCGCCCGAACGGCGTATCGCCCCTTGTTCGACAGCTTCACCCCTCCGGTATGCGATTGTTCATCGGGATTGTCAACAAACCCCTCCTCCGTCGCCCGTTTCAGCCGCGCGTCTGCCAATTTTGTTCGCTAGTTAGGCGTCAGCGCGGGACTTGGCGGCATTCTCGGGGACCCGGCCAGAGCCGGCGCCCGAAGCTCCGTCTAGCTGACGGCGTTGCTCCAAGTGAGCGCGCGGCAAGTCCGCCATACCCGACGCCGCTCGGGAGCGTCTGCCCACGAACGCTGACACAGGCAGCACCCAACGTCGTGCGGCGAGCGCGGTCCAACCGCGCGGAGGTTTCCATGAAAAAGCTATCGTTCCTTTTGCCCGCCGCCTGTGGGCTGCTCCTCGCAACCACCGCTCAGGCGCAACCCGCCGATGAACAACCCATCGAATACATCTTCGAAGACGACGACTTGCTTGGCGACGCGTTCTTCAGTGACGGCGATCTGATCCGGCTGCGGGTCGGACCAGCGCGAACACTTTTGTTGCGCCCCCGAACCCAGTTCGTGCGCGAACTCCTGAAGTCCGTCGAGGATCTTTAGCTACGTCGCGCGAACGAGGGCGCAGGGACGGCGCGCGCCGTCGCCGGAGCTCAGAGCGCACGAGCTCTGAGCTCCTAGGCTAGTCCCGGGCGGATGGGCTCGGGCAGCACTCCGCCGGGCGCCCGCGTTCGCAGCCGTGCCCGGCCGGTACCCGCCACACCTTGCGCGTGCATTTTCGCGTGCAGGCGCGCACCTCGACGCCGCAGCCCTCTTCCGTCGAAAAGTCGATGGTCGCTTCGTCGCCGTCCATCGATTCCGAAACCGAATCCCCCTCGCAACTGGCTTGAGATTCGTCGGCGCCCTGACAGCACGCGGCTTCACTGCAGGCGAGACATTCACACATGCGGGTGTGGGTGATGCTGCTGCCCGGTTGCGCCGGCGGGGCCTTGCCCCAGTCCAACCCGCCGCGAGCACTGCTGGCACTGGCCGACGAACGACACGCGGAGAAGAGCAGCGCCATGCCCAGCAGGAGAACGACACATCGCGCGCGACCCGCGAGCAACACAGAACCCCAGCAGGAGCGGGTGGTCACGGCGTGGCGGGCGCTTCCTAGTGCCTTGGTCCGTGCAGCCTGGCGCGGGATCGCTCCGCGAGATTTCGTGTGGCTTGCCGTCAAGACTCGGCCTCTGTCAGTAGCTTCGTCCGCCAGCGACGCAGGGCAGGGAGGAATCGAACACACCCCGTTCCGACAGCGGGGCAGCAACTGCCTTGGCCCATCCGATGCGCTGCGCCGCCATGGGGCTGGCGTTCACCGCTCGAGGCCCCTTTGCGCGGGCAGGGCGAACCGACGACTCAGCCGTCTCGCACGTCGGCGGCATACTGATGCAGCTCGATCACGTTCGCGTCCGGGTCACGGATGAAATAAGCACGGCCGCCAGTCGGAAACTGCACGGGCCCGCCGGAAATGCGAACCCCGGCGGAGCGCAGCTCGTCCACGCTTCTTTCCAGTTCCGGACACACCAACGCGACGTGGGTGTAGCCGGGGTACTTGTCCTCCGTGTCCATCAGTGCGTTGGGTCGCTCTGCGGCGCGTTCGTCCTCGGGCGCGTTGATGACGAGATTGATCTCGATGCCCGAGGGATGAGAGAGGATCGCCACCGGTTCGCTGCCCACCGGGCCCATGACGAACTCGAAGCCCAGCAGCTCGTAGAACGCTCGCGAGCGCTCCAGATTCGATACCCGAATGCCTATGTGTGCGATCCCCTGTAGCATCACGTCCTCACGGTTGGTTCTTGGGTTGGGGCAGACTGTCCGTGCCGCGCACGAAGTCCGCCGTCACTTCGATCAACTTCTTGTCCAAGTTCTCGCACTTCTTCGAAACGGCACCCATGGTCGCGCCTTTGCACTCGCGCTTGCGCGCGACGTACGTCTCGTCGACCGCGCTGTTCTTGCGCAGTGCCTTCTTCATGTCGTCACCCAGCCAACGCCACTCGATGCGTGACGTCTTGGCCTTGGGCGGCTTGTTGCTCGTCACCTCTTCGCCTTCGAGGCTCACACACGAGCCGTCCCAGCGCAGCGCATCGTAGCTGCCCGAGCTGGAGCCCACTTGAATGCCATCTTCGCCGGCCTGGCGATGCCTGAGCACCAGCACCTCCTCGTCGAACGCCAACGTTCCAGCGACCGACGCCCCACCGGAAGCATTGATGGCGTCGGTTTCGCGCGTCAGGTACATGCGCTGCCAGGGGGTGCCTGATTGAAACATGAACAGGGCGACGTCCGCATGCACGTCCTGGCACAAGCGCCGGACCCACTTGCCCGCAGGCACGCACGTCGAGCCGCTGTTGCTGGAGCACTCGGTGGGAATTTGCTCCGAGTCCGCTTCCGCAACGCGCTTCTTCTTGGGCTTTTCGTCTTGGTCGCCAGCGGACTCGTACTCCTGGTGCGGGTTACCCGTGTCCCAGTCGTCGTCCGGCGCCTCTTCCTTCTGTTGGGGCGCGTCGGGGAATTCCGGCTCGGTCTTGCTCCCACAAGCGAGTACCGCGAGGCCCGCAGCGACCAGGGCCGGCACGCACCAAGCCCCGACACGGCGGAGGCGACTCGGGGCGTCGCCAACGACCTGTCCGCAAGAATGTCCCAACCGTGAAGAAGTCTCGTCCCGTTCCGTCATCGACGGCATGAGAGCACTTCTAAACTCGGCTGTCGAGCTTTCGCCCGACTCCCTGGGAGGCGAGTTTTTCACGAGCCCGCTCGAACTTCGGCTCGTTCCAGAAAATCAAACAGCCGTTGCAACCGAGGCCACAACATCCGTCGACCCCGAGCTTCGGAGGCGGCCGCGGCCCGGACTCGGCGCGACTCTTGGCGCGATGTAGGACGTCGGGGCTGATCAGCCCGAGCTCGGCCTGGTGCGACCGTTGGTTGCTAGTCAGCAGGATCTGCTGCTCGCTCGAGAGCAGGCTGCGCTTACGCCCCACGGTCAGCGCGGGCAGACGTTGGGGCAGGAGAGCTCGATGTTCGGCGTGGAACGCGCTCAGCGGGATGCGGATCGCGCGGCCATTGCCCGCCGAGATGCTCTGCTTCAGTTCACCCGTCGCAGCGTCCTCGAACTCGTAGAGCCGCAGCCGCACTACCTCCAAGCTCGACGCGTCCAAGAACTCGACGATGTCGCCCACCACCAGGCGATTGCGCAGCTCGAAGATCATCGCGTCCTGCTCCCAGGAACGGATGAAACCCGCGAACTCGAAGGCGCTCAGGGATTGGCCGTTGTCGTAGTCGTGACCGAGATGACTCAGGCGCCCCTCGTGAAAACCGAGGGTGAAGCCGCGGGAGCGCGAGGTCTCCAACTCCCGCATGTAGGGCGCCGGATCCCAGGACTCGGGGTCGCGACGGTAAGCGTCGATGGCTTGCCGATAGGCGCGAGTGACCACCGCCAGGTAGAACTCGTTCTTGTTGCGGCCTTCGATCTTCAACGAATCGATGCCGAGATCTAGATAGCTGTCGAGCTTCGGCATCAGGCACAGGTCGCGGGAGTTGAGGATGTAAGACCCGCGCTCGTCTTCTTCGATGGGGTAGAGCTCGTCGGGGCGGAACTCCTCCTGCAGGAAGAACTCGTACTGCCGGAAGTTCTCATCGTCGATGTCGAGCAGCTCATGACCTCCGCCGGGGCGCTTGACCTTCAACTGGTACTTCCAACGGCAACTGTGGGCGCAGCTGCCTTGATTGGACCCACGCTCGGCCATGTAGTTCGACAGCAAACAGCGACCTGAGTAGGTCATGCACATCGAGCCGTGCACGAAAGTCTCCAACTTGATCTGCGGACAGCGGCTGCGGATCTCCGTCAGTTCTTCGAAGCTGACCTCCCGGGCCAATACGACCAAGCTGGCGCCCAGCCGTCGCCAATGCTCGACCGTGAGCCACGACACGACGTTCGCTTGCGTCGAGACGTGCAGCTCGAGCTCTGGGGCTTCGGTCTTGATGAAGGAGAAGACCCCAGGGTCGGCGACGATGAGTCCGTCTGGACGCAGCGCCCGGATCGTGCTCAGGAACTCGGGGAGTTTGTCGACGTCGCGGTTGTGGGCGAAGAGGTTCAGGGTCAGGTAGATCTTCTTGCCCAAAGCGTGGGTGAAGGCGATGCCCTCCTCGAGCTCGGACAACGAGAAGCTCGACTGCGTGCGCAGCGAGAGGTCGGGCGTGCCGGCGTACACCGCGTCGGCGCCGTACAATAGCGCCGTTTTGAGGCGGGAGAGGGAACCCGCCGGCATCAGTAGTTCACCCGTTTGGTGCTTCATTGCGCGGCCCTTGTAGCACGCCGCGCGGCGAGCTACAGCCTGGGCCATGGCACGCGACGAGATATTCCGGAGGCCCCGCCCCACCGAACCATTTCGATTCGATGGCGACGTGGCCGACGTCTTCGACGACATGTTGCGACGCTCGATCCCGGGCTACGACGCGCTGGCGCAGCTCGTGGGGGTCGCAGCGCGCCGCTACTGCCAAGACGGAACTCGCGCGTTCGACCTGGGCTGCTCGCTCGGCACCGCAACTCTGGCCATCCGGCACGGGGTGCGGGGCCGCTCGGTACACATCACGGCGATCGACCAGAGTCAGGCCATGGTCGATCGCTGCCGCACCATCGTCGAACGCGACGGCGGGGCTGCGCTCGTCGAAGTGCTCTGTGACGACGCCTCGTCGGTCGCGATCGAGGGAGCCTCCCTGGTCGTGATGAACTTCACACTGCAGTTCATCGACCCTGCCGCCCGGAGTCCGTTGCTGCGTCGGATCTACGACGGTCTCATCCCCGGAGGAGCGTTGGTACTGTCCGAGAAACTCAGCTTCGCCAAACCCGAAGAAGCCGAACTGATGGAAGGCCTGCACGACGAGTTCCGTCGCGAAAACGGCTACAGTGACCTGGAGATCAGCCAGAAGCGCAACGCTCTGGAGAACGTGCTCGTGTGCGACTCGCGCGAAACCCAGGAGGAGCGCCTGCGAGCCGTCGGCTTCGAACAGGCTTGGCGCTGGTATCGCTGTCTGAACTTCGCCTCTTGGCTGGCGCTCAAGTGACCCGCTTGGAGCCAGAGCTCCCTGCCCGAATCCTTCGGTGCGGCATCGCCCGTCTGGGCGACGCACTGCCCAAAGCCCAGCAAAGCAGCTTGCTCGAAGTCAGCCGCGCGCGCTTTGGCTGCGAGCAACACGGCGATCTCCAAAGCTGGCTCGAAGCCCACGAGCGCTTGGCACCCGAGCCCGTAGCCGATGTCGATTTGACGGCGGAGGCCGTGCGCGTGGGCAGCGCGGATTGGCTCTCCGTCGCAGAGCGAGATCGGCTGCGGATCGAACTGCGGCGCCTTTGCCCCTGGCGCAAAGGCCCGTTCGACGTCTTCGGCCTTCACGTCGACAGCGAGTGGCGCTCCGATCTGAAGTGGGCGCGCCTGGAGCGCGCCGTGGACTGGCGTGGCAAGCGCGTGTTGGATGTGGGCTGCGGCAACGGCTACTACGCGCTGCGAGCGGTGGGGGCGGGGGCGCGTGCGGTGCTGGGGGTCGATCCCTCGTTCTTGTTCGTGATGCAGTTCGCCACCCTCAACGCCTGGCTCGACGCGCCAGCCTGCGTTCTGCCGCTGCGCTTCGAAGAGCTGCCCGAGACCGAGCCCTTCGAGGTGGTGCTGTCCCTCGGAGTCTTGGGCCATCGCAAGGACCCCGGGGCGCATCTGAGCGAGCTCCGACGACGACTGGCCCCCCGAGGAGAGCTGGTGCTGGAAACGCTCGTGCTGCCGGACTCGGGGCAGGGGCTGCTGGCGCCAGAGGGGCGCTACGCGGCGATGCGCAACGTCTACCTGCTGCCAACGGTGCCGACGCTGCTCGGCTGGTTGGAGCAGGCGGGGTTTTCCGAGCCACGTCTGGTCGACGTCGCGCGCACGACGGTAGCGGAGCAACGCACCACCGAGTGGATGCCGTTTCAGTCCCTGGCGGACTTCCTCGATCCCGACGATCCCACGCGGACACGGGAGGGTCACCCGGCGCCCACCCGTGCCGTCGTCGCGGCGAAACGCTGAGCACGCTTCGCTCGCGCTGCTTCAGTACAAGCCTTCGAGCAGCTTGGCGTATTTGCTCACGACCTCGCGGCGCTTGACCTTCATGCTGGGCGTGAGCATGCCGTTTTCCGTGGTGAAGTCCTCGGGCACGAGCGCCAACTTGCGCGGACGTTCGTAGCTCTTGAAGCCCGAGGTGTACTTGTCGATCTCACTCATGATGAGCTGAGAGACTTGGGGGTTCTTCGTCAGATCACCGAGCGGGGTGCCCGAATCTTGGCTCCAATCGGCGAGCGCCGCTTGGTCGGGCACGATTAGCGCGACGTTGTGCGGCTTGTTGGCGCCGTAGAGCATCACGTTGGCGATGTACGGCGACAGCTTGATTTGCTCCTCCAGAGCTGCCGGGGCGACGTACTTGCCGTTTTCGAGCTTGTAGAGCTCCTTGATGCGGCCAGTGATGTAGAGGTAGCCGTCACTGTCTTTCTTGCCCAGATCGCCGGTGCGAAAGCCACCGTCCTCGGTGAAGACGGCAGCCGTCTCGTCGGGCCGATTGTGATAGCCCCGCATCACGTTGGGCCCGTAGATGATGAGCTCGCCTTCGCCGGGGTTGTCGCTCTTGCTCTGGTCGACCTCGACTCGAACACCCGGTAGGGGTTTGCCGATGCTGCCGATCTTACGCGCGCCGGGGTAGTTGACGGAGACGACCGGCGCTGTTTCCGTCAGGCCGTATCCCTCGTACACCATGATGCCCAAAGCATCGACGAAGCGTGCGACTTCCGGATTGAGAGCGGCGCTGCCGCTGATCACCAGCTTGAGACGGCCACCGAACTTGGCGCGGATCTTCGAGAAGATGAGTTTTTCGGCGGCGGCGAGGATCAGTGCGTCCAACCCGCGCAGGGTCTCGCCGTCATTGCGACGCTGAGCCAGCTCGAGGCCCTTCTTGAACAACAGCTTGATGGGCTTCGGTTTGGAGGCCATTTGCTTGTTCACGCCGTCGTAGATGCGGTTGAAGATGCGAGGTACCGCGACGAGCAGCGAGGGCCGCACTTCGGCCAGGTTCGTCACCAGCCGGGTCACGTCGTCGTTGATCGCGATGGCATGCCCCTCTTGGGTGAAGAAGTGCAGCTCGCCAGTTTGACCGAGAGCGTGAGCCCAGGGCAAGAAGGCCAGAGAGCGCTCCTTGTGTAGCGGAAAAACCTCGCGACACGCGTCCGTGTTGCTGCAGATGTTCGCGTGCGTCAGCATCACGCCCTTGGGCACGCCGGTCGTTCCCGAAGTGTAGATGAAACCGGCGATGTCGTCGGGCGCTGGGTGAACAACCTCTTTGGGTTGCCGGCGCCCGCTGGCGAGGAGCTTCTGGTAGCTGTCGTCGTGGTTCGCCGGCAAGGCGACACAGATCACCCGTTCGAGCTCGGCCATCTGATCTTTACGGTCGAGCAACTGCCGGTAGATCGTCTCGTTGGTGACCACCGCGACCTTGGCGTTGGAGTCGTTGATGATGAAGACCCACTCGTCGGGTTGCTGCGCCGTGTACATGGGCACGAAGACGGCGCCCAAGCTGTAGGTCGCGTAGGCCGTCGTCGCCCATTCGACGCTGTTATCGGCGATCATCGCCACGCGCTGACCGCGTTCGACGCCGAGAGCCGCCAGACCGCCGCGGCAGGCGTCGACCAGGTCCTTGAACTCGCCGTAGGTGATCCACGCCCAGGAGCCGCCGCTCTTGGTCCCCAAATGGTTTCTGTCCCTGTATTTTCGGCAGCTCGCCTCCCACAGGCTGACCAGACTTTCGTGCACGTTGTCCTCCACTTGCGGGTACCCGACCGAGCGAGTTTCTCCCGGTGGCCGGACACTAGAAGATGACGCTAGACCTGGTCAATGGCGCCAGCTATTGGCCATCGCATTGTCCTGCGGTAGAGGTACGCCCGCCGCGGACCCTGCCCGACACTCCTCGTGGCCCGACGGCGCGCACCGAGCGAGGCCGCGCTCGGGATCGGCCATCACCGCTCCTTCGACCATCCCTCCCAAAGCCCATTGCCCCACCCGTGAACCCGCCTCGTTACAGCATCGTCACCTTCGGCTGCCAGATGAACGTGCACGATTCGGAACGCATTGGCGAGGTCCTCCGCGCGGCCGGCTACGAAGTGCACGACGACCCGAAGCAGGCCGATCTGGTCGTGCTCAACACCTGCAGCGTGCGCGAGAAGGCCGAGCAGAAGCTCCGCAGCGAGGTGGGCCGGCTCGGTGTGTTGAAACGCCAGCGCCCCGACTTGACAATCGCCGTTGCCGGTTGTGTGGCGCAGCAAGAAGGGGAGCGCCTGACGCGTTCGATGCCGCAAATCGACGTCGTGATCGGGCCGGACAACATCCGCGAACTGCCGGAGTTGGCTCGAGCAGCGCACGCCGGCTCGCCCGCGCAGGTGCGCACGGTCTTCGACTACGACCGCCCGAGCTTCCTGAGCGCCAATCCCGAACCGGCGGCGAAGAGCGTCTCGACCTTCGTGACCACGATGAAGGGCTGTGACGAGCGCTGCACCTTCTGCATCGTGCCCACGACCCGCGGCAGCGAACGCTACCGGCGCTCCAGCGAGATCCTGAGTGAGGTGGAAAAGCTCGTCGCCAACGGCACGCGCGAGATCACGCTCTTGGGGCAAACGGTGGACAGCTACCGCGATCCGGAAAGCGCGTTGCCCCTCGCGCCCCGAGCCGGCGAAGGCGTCGTGCGCTGGGGTCGTCGGCGCCTCGACCCTCGAGACGAAACCGAGTTCCCAGCCTTGCTTCGAGCGATTGCCGGGCGTGTCCCAGAGCTCGCGCGGCTGCGTTACACGAGCCCGCATCCGCGACACCTGACGCCTGCTCTCGTCGAAGCTCACCAAGAACTACGGGTGTTGCCGCGGCACGTGCACATGCCCGTGCAGTCCGGCAACGACGTCGTGCTCAAGCGCATGGGCCGCCGCTACAGCCGCGAAGAGTATGTCGAACGCACGGACCTCTTGCGGCAAAGCGTGCCGGGGCTCACGCTGTCGACGGACATCATCGTCGGCTTCCCCGGGGAGACGCAGGAACAATTCGAAGACACCCTGAGCCTGGTCGAGGAGATGGGCTTCATCGGGGTGTTCGGCTTCAAGTATTCACCGCGCCCCGGGACGTCAGCGCTCAACTTGGGCGACGACGTGCCCGAGACCGAAAAGAGCGCTCGCCTGACGGCGCTTCTCGACCTCGCAGAAGAGATCCGACGCCGTCACCTCCAGACGCTAGTCGGTAGCACCCAGAGTGTCCTAGTGGAGGGCAAGAGCAAGACGGGGGCCTACACCGGGCGCACGGAGCGCAACGAAATCGTGCACTTCGGTTGCCAGGACGATCCCACGGGAGAGCTCGTCGAACTCCGCATCGAGCGCGCCTTGAAGCACTCCCTGATCGCGGCGTTCGTCGATCCTGCCCGCCGCGTGCCCTATGAAGACGCCGTCGTCAGCGCGCCGACGACGGCCGCTCCAGCTTCGTCTCAGCTCGGGAACGGCCGCAGCCTGCCCGTCATCGGCTAGCCTCCGTCAATCCGGGGTTCAAACGCCGTGGCGTTCGGCCAAGCGGTCCATCAGCCGATCCACCTCTGGGTTGAAAGCTTCGAAGTCGGGGTGCTGCTCGTAGAAGCGCACGATCTCCTCCGCTCCCCGCGCGAAGGGGATGGTCGCGCAGAAGCCGGGCACGAAGCGTTTGATCTTGGAATTGTCGAAGATCACGCTGTGGGTCTTGTCTCCCAGCAAGCCGGCGCCCCACGCCGGGTGCTCTTTGGCGATGGCGGCGGAGGGCACGTGCACGATCTTGGCCTCCACCCCCGCGGCGCGGGCAACCGTGTGCACGATCTCGTTCCAGGTGAGCACCTCGTCCGAGGTGATGTGAAAGGCTTCCCCGATGCATTTCGGGTTGGCGAGTAACCCCACGAAACCCTTTGCGAAGTCACGGTGGTGGGTGAGCACCCAAAGACTCGTGCCATCGCCGTGCACGACGACGGGCTTGTTCGCCGTGAGCCGCGACAGCACCGTGTAGCCCGCCTGATAGGGGTCGAAGGGGAGCAGGGTTCTGTCGTACGTGTGGGACGGGCGCACGATGGTGGCGGGGAAGCCCGAGTCCCGCAACGAGGCGAGCAGCAGCTCTTCGCACGCGATTTTGTCGCGGGAGTACTGCCAGTGGGGGTTGTAGAGGGGGGTGGATTCGGTGATGGGCCAGTTGTCGACCGGCTTCTTGTAGGCGGAGGCCGAGCTGATGAAGAGGTACTGACTGGTGCGTCCGGAGAACAGCTCGAGGTCCGTACGGATGTGCTCGGGCGTGAAGGCGATGAAGTTGCAGACCGCATCGAAACGCTCGTCGCCGAGGGCGGCCCGCGCGCTGGCTGGCTCTCGGATGTCGCCGTGCAGCACGCGAGCTCCGGCCGGCACTGGGCGGGGCGACTTCCCCCGACACAAGAGCGTGAGCTCGATGCCGCGCTCCAGAGCGAGCTCCGAACAAGCAGAGCTGATGATACCCGTGCCACCCACGAACAAGACGCGCATGGCTTCCCACTACCGAGCAGGAGGGCGGCTGGCAATCGCGCAAACGGGATCCCGCCGACTTCGACCGTCGTCACGGCAAAGGTCCGTCTTTCTGAAGACTTGCGCGCCTGCCAGGAGGTCCGGTGCGGTTGCGTTCAGAGGCTAGATGCGACACAGTTGCGATTGCAGCTGATAGGCACTAAAGACCAAGGCCTGTTGACGACGATGACCGACACCCAAAGTCCCCCGCGTGGTCGATTCATCGAGCGCATCGACCGCGTGGCGATGTTGCTCTCCGGCTTGTGTGCGGTGCATTGCGTGGTAACGCCGATTTTGATCGCGGTGGCGCCGCTGGTGGCCTCGCACGAGTTCGAAGAAGGCATGCGAGGCTTGCTCGGCGGCTTGGCGATCGTGGGGGTGGGGCTCGGCACCTTGCTGCACCGGAACGCCCGTGCGATCCCGTTTCTGATCTTCGGGCTGGGTCTGCTGATCTACTTGCAGCTCTATGGTGCCCACGATGGGCGTGAGCTGACGATCTCCCTCGTGGCCTCAGGGCTGCTCGTGACCGCGCACGTGCTCAACTCGCTCGCTTGTCGTCGCGAGAGCCATCAAGCCGCCCACTGACGCTGCGGTCACTGGCCGATTGTCCGTCGCTGGTGATGCGGGACCAGAGCTTTTTGGCTATGTTCCCGGGCGGTGGAGGATAGGCGAGCAGGACGTCGCGGCGCTCGTTGGCTGAGCTGGGTGTCGTTCGGGCTCGTGGCAGCGAGCTGTCTGGCCCTCGGAGGTGTGCACCCTCCGGTGATCGCCGTGGGGTGTCTGGGGCTGTCACTGGCCATCGTGGGCTTGGGGCCGAGGCACGCGCAGTCCTTGGGGGCAGCCGCATTACTCGCGCTGGGCGGGGTCTGCGCGCTGCAATGTGTACCGTTGCCGCTCGCTTGGCTGCGGCTCCTCAGTGATGCCAACGCTTCCACTTGGGCCGAGGCGCAGCGCCTCGTCGAGCACGGTGGCGCCGTGCCCATCAGCATCGAACCGGAGGGCACTCGCTTCGAAGTCGCGAAGTTCGCGCTCTACGCCGGGCTCTGGTGGACGGTGAGTGCGCTGCCAGGCCGGTTGTCGCTGAAGGCGGTCGCTGCTTTCGTCGCCGCGTTGGCATTGGGCGTGCTGCTCCTGACCGCGCTTCACACCGCTGTCGGGGCGAGTCGGGTCTACGGCTGGTACGCACCCCAGTACCCAACCGGCGGCTGGCTGGGCCCACTGTTGAACGAGAACACCCTGTGTGGCTTGCTGAACCTGGGCGCCTTTGGCGCCTTGGCGTTGGCCTTCGACCACCACGCGGGGCCGCGCGTGACGAGCACGGCTGCGGCGCTGACGGCGGTCCTCGTCGGGGGTTCACTCGTGACCGGATCTCGTGGCGGCGCGCTGAGCCTGGTGTTGGGCTTGCTCATGCTGGCAGCGATGCTGCTCTGGAAAGACCGCCACAAGGGGCGCTTGCAACACGGCCGGCGTGGGCTGGTGGTGCTCGCGGCGGCGGCCACGGGGGTCAGCTTCGTGGCCTTGGCGATGAGTCGCGCCTTGCGTCTCGAGCTGCTCGACGACTCCAGCGAAAAGCTGGCGCTCGCGCGCTGGGGTCTATCCATGGCGCTCGCGCACCCGTGGGTGGGCACCGGGCGCGGTGCTTTCGGGTCTGAAGCCGGCAGCTTTCGCGATGCGGGCGGCGAACGGGTGTACACCCACGCCGAAAACTGGATCGTCGAGGCCATCAGCGGTTGGGGCTGGCTCTTCGGGCTCGCCGCGGTCGCGCTCATGCTCTGGGCGTTGTTGCCGAAAAGCCCCGGGCGCAGCAGCTCTCAGCGCCTCGCGCTGTCGCTCGGCGTGCTCGTCGTTGCAGCGCAGAACCTGGTCGATCTCGGGCTGGACGCCGTGCCGGGTTTGGCATTGCCCTTCGTGTTGGTACTCGCGGCCCTGCGACGACCCACGTCGCGACCCGGCTCCGCCCCGGCCGAAGCCGACCCGGAGCCGGCGCCACCCAACTGGCGGGAGCGAGCGTCCTTCGCGTTCGTTCATGTTGCCTGCGGCCGTCGAGTCACGGCACTGCTGCTCGCGCTCGCCGGAAGTTGGGTGCTCCTCGATCCGCCCGCACTCGCGCACGTGGAACGGCGCGAGCTCGGCCGCGACTTCAACGCCGAGCGCGCCCCGGAGGAGCGTACCGCGTCCCTGCACGCCGCCCTGCTGCGGCACCCCGGCGACGGCTTCCTCCTGCGCCTCGGTGCCGCCGACGCCTTGGCGCGGAGCGCACCCAACACCCTAGCTTGGCTCAACGCTTCGCTGCGTCGTGAGCCCCACTTCGGCCGCACCTACCTGTTGCTGGCCGAAGCACTGCGCACCGCGGGGCACGTCGATCAGGCACTGATCGCGCTGCGCTACGCAGCAAAGCAATCACCGCAGCTGACCGAGGCCGTGGGTGAACGCGTCGCGGCCTGGTCGCCCGAAAGCGCGGCCACGGCGGTACCGGAAGGGAGCACCGGTGTGGAGCTGCTCCTGCGACTGGCCTCGGAGGAGTCGGAGCCGGCGCGGGCCCTGGCGTTGCTCGAACAGGCGGCGCGGCGTGCTCCCGACGACGAACGCGTGCAGAGCGCCTTGGCCGCGCGCTGGACCCGCGCCGCGGTAGGGCACGACCCGCCTTGTGACGAAGCCCCTCAGACCTGCTTGGAGGTCGCGGCCGAGCACCTGGAGTGGGCGGAAAAGCTCGCCGCGGGCCGCCCCTCGCCAGCCTTGGTCGGCGCGCGCGCGCGTTGGCTTCTGGCGGAGCAGAAGCCGGATGCGGCCTACGAGCTGTTGCGCCGTGATTGCTCGACGCGAGCTGCGGAATGCGGCGCGCTGCTGCTCGAGATCGCCGCCGAGCTCTCGACGAGCCAGCTGTCCGAAGCCGCGAAGGACTACGTGTCCACTCACTGCGGCACGCCCGAGGCCTGCGCCGAAGCCGAGGGGAGAGTCGCGCGCTTGTTCGAGTCGCGCGGGGCCTTACGCAGCGCGCTGGAGCATGCGGTGCGTGCGGCGGAGACGCTCGATCGCGAGGATCTGTGGACCCGCGCCAGCCAGCTCGCCGAGCGCTTGGAACTGCCTGCGCGCGCTCGGCGTCTGCGCCAACGCGCCGAGCGCGCGAGTCAGAAGGCGCCAGCACACTAGAGCGTTGGCGGTGCCGCCGGGTGGCGCGCTCAGCCCGTCATGCCCGCGGGTTCGTCCGCAGGCTCAGCCGCCAGAGGCCACGGCCACTGCGTGACGTCGGCGCGATGGCGCAACTTGGTGAAGGCCGAACGCACTTCGTCGGTCGTGGGGCGGTTGCGCGGGTCCCGGCGCAAGCAGGCGCCCAGAATTGCCGCGACCGGCTTGTACTCGGGCTTCTCCGCCAGCTTCGCCAGTGGGGCGGGCCAGCCATCGTGCCCGACGTGTTTACCCATCAGCGCCGTTTCGTTCTCGGCATCGAACAAGAGCTCTCCCGTCAGCATCTCGTAGGCGAGGCAGGCAAAGGCGTAGATGTCTGCGCGCACCGCTTCCGGCACGTACCCTTCGGGGAAGACGCCGAGCACCTCGGGCGCGCAATACTCGAGCGTGCCGCAGCCCGGACGCAGCTGCCGCCCGCTGAGACCGAAGTCCACGAGCGCCGGCGTGTCGTCATCCCGCAAGATCACGTTGGATGGCTTCAAGTCCAGGTGCGCGACGCCGACCGCGTGCATCGCCCCCATACCGGCCAAGATCCCGTCGAGATACTTGAAGGCCTTCTCCGTCGTGAGCGCGCGCTGAAAGAGCAGCCGCTCGAGGGCTTGGCCTCGGATCAACTCCATCACCAGGATCGGCTTGGGCTTGGCCGACATGTCGAAGTTGACGAAGGAGGAGAGGTTCGGATGCACCGGCAGGCTCAACAGCGCGCCGGCCTCTTCACGGAACATGTCGAGGAACTCTTGCTCGGACAGGCTGCGCGCCGTCGTGGGGTCGTAGTGGGGGATCTTCAGGGCGTAGGTTTCCGCCTTGTCGTTCTTGCGCTCCTCGATGCGCTTGGCCACGAACACCGTGCTGACCCCGCCGCTGCCCAGGGCGCGCACGACGTAAAAACCCCCGATCGTCCGACGCGGCAGCAACCAGTCCGGAAGCGCCGTGCGGCGCTTCTTCAACGGAATGAAGGTGCGCTCGGTGCTCGGGCGCGGTGGCAACTTCGAGAGCCGTTTGGCCACCTCCACGATCGGTCCGGCGATGGGCGCTGGCATCGAACGCGCCAGCGTCGTCAGGGCCGCCTGCAGGTCGGCTTCGGGGATGGCCTCACCGTGGCCCACCTGGCGTTCGATCAGCCGCGAGAGCATCTCGTCGGCGCCGGGGGCCTCCGTCGTCCTGCGGGTGCGTAAGCGGGCTCCCCGCACGCGGGCACTGGCGCCGTAGCTCAGCGCCTCCAACGAGTCCGTCGCGCGTTCGAGTTCGTCCGCCCAATCGCGACTGCCGCTCTCTTCGGCGATCAGCTCCGAGAGGCTCGAAGCGGAGTTGATCGCTCTGAGTGCCAGCCCGATGCGCTGGAAGGACTGACGCAGTGCCTCACCGCGGTAGGAGCCTCGATCGCCCAGAGCAGAGCTCAAGTCGAGGAAGGCCTGGGTCAAGCGTTGCAAGCGAGTCGTACCGGGATACAGCTCGGCGTCTTCTTCGCCGCGAACGACGGTCAAGAACGTGTCGTAGGCCGCCAGGTAGTGGCGCATGTCCTGGTCGGTCGAGCCCTCGGTGATGGCACGCAGGCTCTGCGGCTCTTCGACACGTTTGATCACGAGCAGCAGCAAGTCACTCGGATCGACCATGCCCTCACGCACGGCCGCATCGAAGCTCCTCGCCAGCGCGGCGCAGATCACGCGGTGCACCGTGGCGTCGGGCCCGTCACTGATCTTGTCCAACAAGGTCAGCAACGAGGCACGCAGGCGTTGCCGCACGAGTGGTGCCGCATGCTCGTCTGCCCGCTGACCGCTTTGGGTATCGAGCAGATGCAGGAACATCACCAGCCGTCGCCGGCGGATCATGCCCTCGGCGGGAGACCATTCGTCGTCCAACGTCTCGTCGGCCTGCTCCGAACGCAACAACCAATTGCCCATGCGCTCGAGGAGCTGGTCGAACTGAGGCACGCCCCCATTGCCCTCGTCGCGACGTCTACCTAGAAGCACCAAGTCGCGCAAGCGGGCGCGCTCCAGGACGCTGGCGCCCAGATCGGAGAGCTCGCGAAAGTAGCCCACCAAGCCCGCGGGTCCTTGTGCAGCCGTCTCGATCGCCGTCATCGTGGCGTGCGCCTCCTCCAATGCCTCGACGGCCAAGTCTCGAGCTTCGAGCGCACCCACCGTTTCGAAGGCGGTCAGGGCACGCAGAGTCTTGGCGCTGACCTTCGCGGGACCCGTGACCAAACGCGAGCGGCTCTGCAAAATGAGCGCCTGCAAGGTCGGATCGTCCGCTGGCGCCGACTCACCGAGCGCAGTGGCCAAGTCGTTGGCAGCCTTGGCGGCGAAACCCGGGTCGCGCACCTCCTGACGTAGCCACGCCAGCTCCTCCGCCAAGTCCGAGCGTGGTTCGGCGAGGATCACACTCAACAGCCCCTCCGCCACGTCGGGGTCCGTCTCGATCACGGGAGGTAACCCCCAGAGCGCCATCGACAGCAGCCCGGGGTGCTGCTGCACCAGCTCGCCCCGCAACAGGTTGTGGCATTGCGAAAGCGCCGTGTCCGAGTCGTGACTCAGACACGCCACCAAGCTGACGACGGCACGACGCCACTGCGTCGGTGACAACGCCGGATCGAGCTGCAGTTCGATCTCTTCCCGGAGCTCCGGCACCTGGGCGGCCAGGATGCCGCGGGCCACCGCGGCGTGACGCCAAACCAGGGGTTCGCGATCGGCGAGCAAGCGTTCGTAGACGGGCCGCACGAAGGGTCCCATCAGCCAATCGACGGCGTAGGCATCACCGTTGAGCGCGCGGCGTACGGCCTCGCGGGCCGTCTTCTCCAAGATGCAGGCTGCCATCGTGCGCGAGGGCAAGGGGCCCATCGATGGTTCGGCGACCCAGGTCTTGAAGCGTTCACGCCCCGAGGCCAGCGCGAACGCCAGCGGGTCGACGTTGACGTCGCCACCGATGCGCAACGACAAGCTGAGCGAGACCCGGGCACGCATGGGCTCGGTCTCCAGCTGCTTGACGCCGCTCCACGCCATGCGTTGCGCCACCGCCACGAAGGCCGGTGCGGGACCTCCGTAGATCCGCTGGTAGACGCGTTTCCCGAACTCGCGTCGCTCGTCGCCTTGGGGCAGGGCCGTCGTCAGTTCGTACAGGGCAACCAACGCCTGATCGGCGCTGATCCAGTCCAAGTCGTCGACGAGACCGCTGCTCAGCGCCGTGCGACAGCTCGACAGCACGCTGCCGACGTCGAGGCCGTCGAGCGGTGGCGGTCGGTCGATGCGCGGCTCCTGTCCGAGAAAGGTGAGCGCTTGACGCCAACGCGCCTTGCGTTCATCCGCGTCATCTACACGGGACAGGCTGACCAGGGCCTGGAGCGGGGGAGGGCGACCTCGCATCAGCTTCAGTTCTCCCCTGGCGTCATGGATGCAGTCAGCAGCTTTTGATGCGTCGTACTCACGGGGTCGAAGACACAGTTTAGTGGCACGAGCGGAGGACGGGCCAGCTTCGTTTCGATTCTGCGAGCGGGGCGAGCCCGCTCGGCCGTTCGAAGTCTACGCGGCGGCGACCGTGACGGGCTGCGGCAAGCGCGAGGCGCCGATAGTGCCTCACGTCCGCTTACATCGATTTGCCCCTGTCACCGATGGCCTTCGGGCGTTATAGGAGCGAATCGATGGCGAAGGATGGAGTACTCCTGCTCGCGCACGGTACCGTGCGGAACAACTCGGAGCTGACGGGCTTTCTGACGACGATTCGACGCGGACGCCCGCCGAGCGACGCGTTGCTGCACGAGATGGAGCATCGCTACGACGCCATCGGTGGCTCTCCGCTGCTGCGGCTGACGAACGAGCAAGCCACGGCACTCGCCGAGAAGCTGGGCAAGCCGTGTTTCGTCGCCATGCGCTTGTGGCACCCGACCGTGGAAGAGGTGCTGCCCGAGATCGCCGCCCAGGGGGTCGAGCGCCTGTGCCTCTTGCCCCTCGCTCCCTTCAGCGTCGAAGTCTACGACGCTGCGGCGCGGCGCGCGCAGCAGCAGCTCGAGGGCGCTGCACGCGACGTCGAATTGGTCTCGTGCGCGCCCTGGGGAGCGCACCCGGGGTTCGTCGAAGCCCAAGCCGAGTTGGTGCGTCGCCACCTGCCACCAGGTCCGTGTGAGCTGATCCTGACCGCTCACAGTCTGCCGACGCGAGTGATCGCGGCCGGCGACGGCTACGCCGAACAATCGTCGGCCTGCGCCACGGCCGTCGCGCACCAGTTGGGGCGCGACTTCCACCTCGCCTACCAGAGTGAGGGCGCCGATGGCGGCGACTGGCTCGGCCCCGGTCTACGCCAGACGCTCGAAGCGTGCGCCGCCCGCGGGGCGCGCCACGTCGTGATCGCCCCCTTCGGCTTCCTCGCCGACCACGTCGAGACGCTCTACGACTTGGACATCGAGGCCCGAGCCTGGACGCGCGAGCTCGGCTTGGAGCTCACGCGCGTGCCAGCGCTGAACACGGACGAACGTTTCATCGCGGCACTGGCGGACATCGCCGACGCCGCGCTCGCGTGACCCATCGCCAAGCGTGCTGGCTACTGCGCAAAGGCGAACTCAGCGGCCGCTCATCGACACGCGCCAATCCACCGGCAAGTCCAAGAAGCCCTCGACGCACAACTTGTCGTACATGCCCTCGCAGATGACCTCGCAAGTGGCGCTGTAGACGTGCGGATCGGTGAAGAAGGCCGTCGTCTCTTCCCGCACGTCCTCGTCGTCTTGATTGACTCGCGCGATGAACTCGTCGCCGCAGAAGTGGATCATCTGCGTCATGAGCACGCGTTCCCAAGCAGCGCGGAAGTCGTTGAAGCGGTCCGCGTGGATCTTGTAGGGCACGCTGTTTGGCTGGCGGCCAGTGCCCGAGTTGCGGATCGTGACGCGAGCCATCTGCTCCAGCCGTGGCGGCAGGTGCTTCTGGAAGAAGTCGACCAGCACCCCGCTGAAGATCCCCATCACCCGATTGAGCTCGGGTGAGCGGCGCGACAAAAAGGCGACCTGCAAGTCGCGCTCGATCTTCTGTAGCAACGCCTCCGTCATGCCCTGCAGCTCGGGGCTGCTGTATTCGAAGCCCTCGAGCTCGGTGCGCATGCGGTGTCGGTAACGCTTGAGCACGTAATAGACGCCCTGTTCCGGCAGATGAATGACCTTGTCGCGCTGGCCTTGGGTCTTGGCGTGCAATTCGCTTTCGAAGAAGAGCTTTGCCAAGCGCTTGCCGATGGGTTGGATCGTGCGCGTCGGGTAGTTCATGTCGGCGATCAGCGCCTCGTTCAACAGGCGATGCAGCATGCCGATGTGCGCGTTTTCGATCAGCTGCGGATCTTTTTCGACGACGTTCTCTTTTTGCGCCGCCTGCTGCAACTGACGGATCTGATTGACCACCTGCGCCGTCACCGCATCCAACTCGGGGCTGGTCTCCAACTCCGCCTTGTAGTGAACGATGCGTGCTTCCACCTGCTCCCGCAGCAGGCCCAACGCCTTGAGCGTCAAGGCTTCACGCTCGTCGTCGGTCATCGGCGGACGGCTGCTGCGCGTCGCAGGTCCTCCGGAGGACTGGATACCGCTGGCGTCAGAGGACCCGTGGCTACCCGAGTCATGGCGCGAGGGCTTGGGCGGAGGTGCAGCGCGAGTCACATCACCATGATAGCCCGGATCCGAGAGGAAATCCGAGCTCTGCTGTTCACGGATCGAAACAATCTGCTTATATGTGTCAGCTATGCTGGAGCCAGACGAGCTGCGGAACCTGATCCTCAGCCACTTCCCGGATGCGGAAGTGAGCGTGGAGGATCTGACGGGTACGAAGGATCACTACCGCTTGAGCGTTACTTCCAGTCGCTTCGAAGGTCTCGCGCCGCTATCGCGGCATCGACTGGTCTACGCGGCACTGGGCGAGCGCGTCGGGGCGGAGATCCACGCGTTGTCTTTGAGCACACAGTGCCCCTCGGACGGACACTCTCCTACTTAGCACCGAATTGGCGCACTCCTCAGCGGCTGTTCGCGATCCCGAGTCGGCGCGCCAAGCGCAGGCTCGCCCGCGACGCCCGGTTCGAGTCGCGATACGGAAACTGCAACGTCAGCCCCGCATCGGCACGGCCACTGACCGTGCCCTGTTCCGGTGAGAGCCACATAGCCAGTTGGGTGCGGTCGATGTCGTCGGTGCGCTTGGCGAACAAGGCGAGCAGATCCAAGCCGGGTCGCACGTCGGGGGAGGGCGGCAGATAGCTGCTGACGAACACGGGGGTTTCGGAGAACGCGCCCGTGTAATGCAACAGTGCCGAGGCGGCAGCGGATACCGAGTTGCCAGCGAACCAACTGCCGATGTGGTGCGAGCGCTGATGCGCACAGCGCGCCACGAGCGCGCCGTAACGCGCCCCGGTCTTCGCGAACAGAGCGCTGGCGACGTTCGTCCACTGGCGGCGACCGAGCTCATCGAAGTACGCGCGCGCGTAGCCGTCGTGCAGCACGAAACGCTGTTCACGTAGCGGCCCGTCCTGCTGCACGATGAGCTCACCGTAGCCCTCCTCGAGCTCGGCGGCCCCTGGCGCGCCTTCGCGCAGAAGCAAGTGCCCGCCCGGTTCCTGAGTGAAGAACTCTTCCCAGCCCACGTCGGCACCGGCATCCGCGCCGGGTGCCTCACCGACCAGCACCAGCTCCACCAACCAGCCCTCGTGATCAGCAGGTCCCGCGGTTCCGCCACGCATCACTCGCGACCGCGTCGCCTCGCACACGCGCCGAGAGCGCTGTTGTCGCAGCTGGGCGGCGCTCAACTCCGAGCCCGCTTTGGCCAAGTTGGCCCGATGTTGCATCAAATCGCGGATCACGGCGCCCCCGAGCACGGCCGTCAGCAGAGCAATCCCGAGTAGCGGCAGGGACAACGGCCAACCGTGGCCTCGCGGCGAACTCGGTAGTCCGCGCCGCAGCCGCTCGACCAGCGGCTCGAGCCTCGCGGTACGTTGTTGCGGCGTGAGCTGACGCCACTGCGAGGGCAGCTCACCCAATTCGACGCGAGTCTTGCCGGCAGCACCAGTCACGATCGCCTCGGCATGGGTCAACTCCAGAGTCGCCGAAACGCCCCGCGCGGCCAGCAAACTGGCGAGTTGACGTTGGATGTCCTCCAGGATCCGTCGTTTGAGTCGCTCTTGCTGCACGCCGCCCAAAGCCCCGGAAACGTCACGGAGGCCAGCCAACATTACTTCCGGACCCGCTTGGCGCCAAGCTCGGGGCCGTGTCGGGCCGGAACGGAGCGCGAACGCCCGGACGGGCGGGCGACTGTGCTTGCCCTGAGGGGCTAGCGGACTAATCTCCCGCGCAAGCATGGCCCCCCGACCCCTGATCCTACTTTCCAACGACGATGGCTATCAGGCGCCCGGCATCCGCAAGATGCGCGACGCGCTGACCCGCTTCGCAGATGTCGTCATCTGCGCCCCCGCAAACGAGCAGAGCGCAACCAGTCACGCCATCAGCCTCAATCGGCCGCTGCGCTTGCAGTCGCCGGAGCAGGGCATCTACTTCGTGGATGGCACGCCCGCCGACTGTGTCTACGTCGCGCTGCACGCCGGGGAGCGAGTGGTGCCGCGGCGCCCGGATCTGGTCGTCTCCGGCCTGAACCACGGTTTGAACCTGGGCAACGACGTCTTCTACAGCGGTACGGTAGCCGCGGCGCGCGAAGGAGCCCTGCGCGGCGTGAGCGCGCTCGCGTTCTCCGCCGCACCCAAGACGGACTTGGACGCCGCCTGCGAACTCGCTTCGATGATCGCCGAGAACACGGTGGCGATGGACGTCGAAGACACGCTGCTCTTGAACGTCAACTTTCCTCCCGGCAAGACCTGGCCCGTGCGCGCCACTCAACTCGGCAACCGCGTGTATCAGGACGGCGTCGTGTTTCGCAGCGACCCTCGGGGCTGGGAGTACCTCTGGATCGGCACGGGCGGCGTCAAGCATTCGGGTGCGGAGACGTCCGATACAGCCGCTTTCGATCAGGGGTTGGTCGGTGTCACACCGCTGTCCCTCGAGCTGTGGGCGTCTCAGGCGGAGGAGTTCACCCGTGAACTGATCGCGCGCACCGAGCATTCCCGCGACGCCCGCGATGCTCGCGACGCCGCTACGGAGCAAGCTGCGCCCTGACCATGACCAAACGCAAGCGGCCCGTTCCTCCCAAGCGCGTACCTGCCCGACGTGGTCCCACGCCTCGTGGGGTCAAAGTGCACACGCCGCCGGTCTCGTCGGGCGCGGCGGTATCGAGACTCTCGTCGGCGATGACGCTCGATCCGGTGCGCTACGCTCGTGAGTTGATCCGAGACGTGCCGGACTTTCCCAGGCCGGGCATCTTGTTCAAGGATCTGACACCACTGCTGGCCGATCCCAAGGGCTTGGCGTTGGTGGTCGACGCGCTGTCGAGTCGCTTCATAGGGGAGCGCATCGATGCCGTGGCCGCCATCGAGTCACGCGGCTTCATCTTCGGGGCCGCGCTCGCGACGCGCCTGAACGCGAGCTTCGTGCCCGTGCGCAAACCCGGCAAGTTGCCCTGCGCCACCCACAGCGTCAGCTACGAGCTCGAGTACGGCAGTGCCGAACTGGAGATGCACGAAGACGCTCTACCCGAGGGCGCCCACGTGCTGGTCGTCGACGACTTGCTGGCTACCGGTGGCACGGCCTCCGCCGCTGGTGAACTCGTGCGTCGGGTCAACGCACAGGTCATGGCCTACGTTTTCGTGGTGGAGCTGTTGGCGCTGCCGGGGCGGGCCGCGCTGGAGCCGACCCCGGTGTTCTCGCTGATCCCGTACCGCTGAGCGGCAGCGCGCATGGTCGCGCCGAATGGGGGCGCTCATGATCCCGCTGAGCGACGGCGGGAGCGCGCTTCACATCACGGTGACGGACTTGGCGAGGTTTCGCGGCTTGTCGATCTCGCAACCCTTGTGCAGCGCCACGTAGTACGCGTAGAGCTGCAGCGGCAGCACGGTCAGCAGGGGAGAGACGGCCGGGTGGTGTTCCGGCAGCGGCACCACGGTGTCGGCTAGCTCCCGAACTTCTTCATCACTCGCGCCGGCAACGGCGATCAGATAGGCGCCGCGGGCTTTGAGCTCACGCAGGTTGCCCAACATGCGCTCCCGCGTCTCGTCGGGCGGAACCAACGCCCACACCGGCAAGCCCGGTTCGATCAGCGCCAGCGGTCCGTGTTTCATGCCGCCTCCGGAGAGCCCCTCCGCCGGTAGGTATGCCACTTCCTTCAGCTTCAGGGCCCCCTCGGCCGCCACCGGCACGTTGATGCCGCGACCGATGAACATCGTGAAGCTCGCGTCACTGAAGCGCTCCGCCAACTCCTTGCACAGCTGCCACTGATCGAGCACCTGGCGCGCTTGCTCGGGCACGCGGTCCAACCCGGCCACCCAGGCGCGCCCCTCGTTCGCGCTCAGATCGCGCATGCGCGCGAAACGCAGGGCGAGCAACTGGGTTGCGATCACCTGCGCCGTGAAGGCCTTGGTCGAGCACACGCTGATCTCTGGTCCGGCGTGCACGTAGGTACCGAAGTCGGTTTCTCGTGCCAGGGAGCTGCCCACGACGTTGGTGATGCCCGCGACCAGCCCACCGCGTTGACGGATCTCGCGCAGAGCGCCCAAAGTGTCGGCGGTCTCACCGCTCTGGGAGATCGCGACGTAGAGGGTGTGGCGGTCGACGATCGGGTTTTGCACCGCGAGCTCCGCCGCGTCTTCGGCCGATGCTGGCATGCGCGCGTAGCGGTTGATCAGATAGGCGCCGACCTCCGCGCTGTAGAGACTGGTACCGCAGGCGGCAAACACGACGCGACGAATGTCGAACAAGCGCTGCTCGTGGGTCTCCAAGCCACCCAAGCGCGACGAACCCATCGCGGTATCCAAGCGCCCGCGCATCGAGCGGTCGATGGCCACGGGCTGCTCCCAGATCTCTTTGAGCATGAAGTGGGCGTAGTCGCCGAGCTCGGCCTCTTCCGGGCTGTGCAGGATCTTCTCGACGCGCTTCTCGCGGTCGCGCAGGTCGAGATCCGTCGTGCGCACCCCGTTCGGGCTCAGCTCGGCGATCTCGCCGTCTTCGAGGATCACCATGCGTTCGGTGAACGGGCGCAGCGCCAGCGCATCGGAGGCGACCCAGCAGGCGCCGTTGCCGACACCGATGACGACGGGACTGCCGATGCGAGCCGCGACCAGACACTCCGGATCGGCGCGGTCGATAGCCACGATGCCCGCCGTGCCCTCCAAGCGTCGCATCGCTTCGACGACGGCCTCCCGCAGCGAGGCGCCAGCGGCGACCGAGCGCCCGATGAGCTCGGCGAGCACCTCGGTGTCCGTCTCGGAGCGGAACTCGACGCCCGCCGCGACGAGCTGCTTGCGCAGCGCCTCGACGTTGTCGACGATGCCGTTGTGCACGATCGCGACGCGCTCGGCCGAATCGACGTGGGGGTGGCAGTTGGCTTCGGTGACGCCGCCATGAGTCGCCCAGCGCGTGTGCCCGATGCCGACGTTACCGGGCAGCCCCTCTGGATGCGCCTCTTCCAAAGCCCGTAGGTGCCCGACGCTGCGTGCCAGCTTGAGTCGTTTGCGCGCGACGGTGACGACGCCCGCCGAGTCGTAGCCCCGGTACTCCAGACGGCGCAGCCCGCTCAACACGATCGGCCAGGCCGCGTCGCTTCCCACATAACCCATGATTCCGCACATTTTCGTTCGCTCCGTGTCGTAGGTTAGCCGTACACGCGACGGCGTATCTGGCGTGAGCTGAGCTCAGGTCCGCGAAAACGCAGGCCGGGCAACTCCTCGGCGATGCGTTGATAGATCTCTTCGTTGGCCACGCCCTGAGCTTGTAGCTGGGCGTGGCGGGCCTGGATGTAGTCGTCGACGTCGAGGTCGAGACAGTCGACGACCTCGGAAACCGCACGCTCCGCTTGCCCCGCGCTCAGCCCGAGGAGGTGCTGGAGTCGTTGCTGAGCCTCGAGGAGCGGGTCATCCACGCTGGCTATTTGCCAGATCCGGCCCATCGAGTCACCTTTTCTGCCCGAATTCGGGCAGAAACACGAGTCCTGACCCAAAAATGGGCACCGCGGTCCAGGATCAGACCATTTCACCGAGGCTGGTCGCTCATCCCAGCTGACCCGGATGGGGGGCTAGGCCGAGCCGCCGAGGCAGGGTAGCCTGAGTCGATCGGAGCGAGGAGAAACATGAACAAAGCCATCTTGCTTATCCTTGGCGCCACTCTGGCGTCTGGGTGCATCACGTTCGACGCAGGCCCCGAGACCCGAGACCTGCCGCCTGGAGAGATCAACGATCTCGACGAACAAGCCACGGATGTCGACGCGGGGGAGAGCCCGGCGCCGCCCATGGGCGATAACATTCCGCCAGAGGTCGTTGCGGGGCTGCCCCTCGACCTGCCTCAGGGTTTCCTCACGGGCCGCACCTACGGCCAGGCTTGCGACGACGAATCTCCGTGCCGCGACGGTCTGGTGTGCGAACAGGACATCTGTATCGCCGAGGGTGCCACGGAAGAGGGCGACTTTTGCTTGCTGAGCATCGAGTGCGCCGACGGCCAATGCGTCAACAGCCGCTGCCAGGCTTGGGGTGACGGCGAAGCCGGTGACGAATGCCTGAGCAGCGCCGAGTGTGGGGAGGGGCTACGCTGCGGCATCGTCGGGCTGCACGCCCAATGCATCGAAGAGGGTGAGCTCGGCATGGGCGCCGAATGCGCCAGTTCCAACGACTGCCTCTCGGGCATGGCTTGTGTGCTGCTGGGGAACGCCGACGTACCGACCTGCGCTCCCGTCGCGGGCGCTCCGCCAGCCGTGCCCTCGACCTGGCAGGGTGTCGAATGCGAAGATCCCTCCGACGATCGTGTGCGCGCTTTCTTCGAGATCCCCGGCGCCCCGGATGCGGACGAGTTGGACTTCTTCCGCCTGCCATTCCCCAACGACATCCGCACGGACGACAGGGGCCGCGTCGACGTCTCCGACTTCCCGACGCCGGGCCTCAATCCCATCGTCGGCGTCGATCCGATCAAGCCCTACGTCGATGCCGTCGATGGCACCGAGGGCTGGGGCACCAACAGCACCGTCACCTTCCGCTTCTCGGGACCGATCGATCTGGGCAGCTTTCGTGACGAAGACCGCATCCAGTGGGTCGACATCACCGATCCCGAAGACCCGGTCAAGGCCGGCATCAGCTACCGCACCTTCACCGGACGCACCAACTACGTCTGTCACAACGTGCTGTCGGTGCGGCGCTTCAACGGGCGCCCGATGGAGCCCGGACACACCTACGCGGTCTGGCTGAACACCGCCGGCAGGAGCGACAGCGGGCTCGCCATCGACCGGGCTGAAAACTTCGAGTCGATGCTCTCCAACAGCGAACCCTCGAACAGCGTCTTGGCGGACGCCCACGCCAAGTTCGCACCCTTCCGCGAGTACTTGAGCGCGCAAAACATCGACCCGGACGACGTGCTGGTCGCCACGGTCATCACCGTCGGCCCCGTGCGCGACACGATGACGGAGCTGGCCGCCGCCGTCTACGACACCGACGTTCCGACGGCCAGCGACTGGACGCTGTGCGACGGGGATACGCCGTCGCCATGTCCCCAAGCCGAAGGCACCCGCGCCTGCGGGCAAAACGATGCCTACGACGAATACCAGGCGCTGGTCGAGCTGCCCATCTTCCAACGTGGGGAGCCCCCCTACTTCGAAGAGGGTGGCGACATTCAAACCAGCGAACCCGTGCGCACCGAAGAGGTGTGCATGGCACTGAGCATCCCCAAGGGCGCCAACATGCCCGACTCGGGCTGGCCGTTGGTGGTGTTCACCCACGGCACCGGCGGTTCCTATCGCAGCCACCTGAACAACACCTCGGTGGCGGAAAACCTCGCCTCTGCCGACACCCCGGACGGACGAGTGGCGTTTGCCGTGCTGGGCTACGACCAGGTGCAGCACGGCCCGCGGCGGGGCGACTCGCAAGAATCACCGGAGAACCTGTTCTTCAACTTCCTCAACCCCGACGCCTCCCAGGGCAATCCGCTACAGGGCGCCGCCGACGTCATCTCGATGGGTCGGTTCGCCGCCGACCTCGACATCGGTGCGAACGTGTCGGGCGGAGATGCCATCGCCGTCGATCCCGAGCGCGTCGTCTTCTTCGGGCATTCTCAGGGCTCGATGCACGGCAGCTTGGGATTGCCGTACTCGAGCGAGTACAAGGCGGCCGTGCTCAGCGGCAACGGCGTCAGCCTGATGCACGCTCTGCTCACCAAGACCGAGCCCGTCAACATCAAGGCCGTAGTACCCCTCGTCATCAACGACGGCGTCAGCATCGACATCACGACGGGTACCGTGGTCGGGGAGTTGCCGGACGAGGACCACAACCCGGTGCTGTCGCTGATCCAACACCACATCGATCCAGCCGACCCCTTGAACTTCGGCAAGCAGATCGCGCGTGAACCGGTCGATGGCATGCTGCCCAAACACGTCTTCGCCACCTACGGCGACGGCGACAGCTACAGCCCCCCGTTGACGATGGAGATCTACGCGCGCGCCTCGCAGATGGTGCTCGTCGAACCCGACTCGTCCTTCGACGCCGAACCGTTCTCGACGCCGTCCAGCGAGTTTCCGCTGCTGGCCTCGTTCGGGCTCGACGACGTCGAGTACACCCTCGGCATGCGCCAGTATGGCCCACCCGACGGCAGCGACGGCCACTTCGTCGTCTTCGACGTGCCCACTGCCAACGACGATGCCTTGCGCTTCCTCGGCATGGCAGCGAGCGGACTCACCCCGCAGATCGGCGAGTAGCGCGCAGCGGGAGCGCTGCCTCGGCGGCGCTCCCGGGCAGCGTGCGCGACCCCGCCGGACTCGTACGGAAGGCCTCCGGCTCGGATCCGTGGGGGCGCCGCGTGGGTGCGCAAACGCCTCGGCTGGGATCCACCGAGGTCGCGGGGGCGTTGCGGAAAGCCAGGCGTCAGCGCGGCACGAGCTGCTCCAGCTCAGTGCCGCCGGCGTAGGAGTAGCTCACGTTGCGGTCGAAGCCGTCGACCAGCACGCCGATCTCGCGGTCGCTTTCGACCGTGTGCACGCCGTCGTTTTGCAGGCCGTCCTTGAGCAGTTGCTCGGCTTCGAAGGAGCCGTCGATGACCGGGAAGCTGAGCTGGCAGCGGTAGACGGTGAACTCGTCCTGATCTTCCGTCGACAGCGCCATGCGCAAGCCCGGGGGATCGAGGTTCGAGCACTCCTCGGTCAACTCGTCGATGGAGCGCTCGTCGATGATGATGTTGGCGTCTTTGGGGGCAATGATGCGCAAGAAGTCGAAGGCGTAAAACGAGGGCGTCAGGAGCACGTAGTTTTTGCGGAACTGCTCCACCGGCGGCAGGATGAGGAAACTCGGATCGCCACCGGGCAACGAACGCGGCACCCCCGCCGCGCCCTGACTCGGCGTGATGTTGGCGAGCATGACGGGCGCATCGCTCTCGAGGATGAAGTCGCGACTGGTCGACAGCTCGCGGAAGTCTCCCAGGCCCGATAGTTCGAACTCCTTCGATTCACCGGCGAGCGTGGTCGTGATGCGCGCGCCCTCGTCGGAGGCGGCGATCACCCGAAACACCTCCACAGCCGACACGACGCCGATCTCGCCGCCCGCGTTGCGCACCGCCAGGCTGCGATTGAACGAGACCGGGGCCACGAAACGCCGCCCCGCCGTGCGGCGGTGGTCGAGTTGCTCTTCGAGGTGATCGGCACAGCACTTGCGCTCGGAAAGGTCCTCGAAGCGCGGAGCGTCGCTCGCCTCACTGCCACTGAAGACCACCACGGGGCCGTCCGCTTCCACCAGGCTGCCCGTGAGATCGGCGTTGAAGTCGTCGGTTTCCAGGTTCAATACGTCGAAAGCATCGAGGGTGAGCTCGAGGCTCTCGCCGGCTTGCGTCTCCGAAACTCCTGGCGCGCCCAACGTGCGCGCGGTGGGCGTGATGCGGACTTGGGTCGCCTTGCGCGTGCCGACCAAGGTCAGAAACGCCCGCAGCGCCGTGGGCTGGGCCGCATCGAAGTTCGTCAGCGGATCGTCGGTGATGGCGATCGTCTGTGGCCAACCGAGCACCACGTAGGCAGGGCGCAAGCCCGAGCCCTGGTCGACCAAGGCTTCCACCGGCTTGAGCAAAGAGGCGTCGTTGGAAAAGACGTTGACGTTGTCGAGCGGGTTGAACTGGTAAGCCACGACCGGAACGCTCGCCGTCACGCGGTAAGCGGCGCGCGTCAGCGCCGTGTGCGTGCCGGTGTTGAACTCCCCGGGCGGTGAGCCATCGACCTCGCGTGGCCCCAGCGGAAAGACGTGCAGGGCGCGCGGCGAGATGCGCTCGGTGACGAGCTCGGTCGGCGCGTTCTCTTCTCCTGGTTGGGTGTCGTCCAGCTCGACGGTGACGTAAGCTGCGACGTCGGGGTGGGGGTTACTGACGACCACGGCGAACTGCTGCGCGGCACCGTTGACGTCGATGCCGACGTTGGCGTTGTCGAGATCGACGGCCCAGTACTCACAGCCGACGTTGCTGCGTCGGCGCCCCGCTTGAGAGCACAAGTCTTGGCAACCGCCCGCGCGACAAGCGATGCCGGCTTCCTCATCACAGCGCTCGCCGGTGCTCCAGCCGCTGCCGTCCTCGTCGCAGGTGATCGGTGTGTTGTCCTCGCAGCTGCGCTCATCGGGTTCGCAGACGGCGCAGGCCTTGAGCCCCGTCGAACACACGAGCCCAGAGGCGGCACAATCCTCGACCACACGCCAATCCAGGCCCCCATCTCCCTCGTCGCAGCGCTCCAACCGGTCACCGCTGCACACGGTCGTGCCGCGGGTACAACTGGAGACGCTCACCGCCTCTTCCGAACGCAGCCAGCGATCGCCGCGGTCGTAGTCGCAGGCCGTGAACGCTCCGAGGGCGAGCGCCGCCATGCCGAGCGCTTTGGCGTGGGCCGCTACACCGAGCGCCTTGGTACGGAGCGTCACGCCGAAGGGTGGCTTTTGTGGCGCGGCAGCGACATTGGCCATCCCCAACGCTGCTCGCTGTGGAGCGCGGCACTGCCCGCTGCTTGCGGACGCGGGGGACATTTGGCGGGGAGCAGCCATCTCAGGGAAGGAGGGCGGAGACGACGTCCGCGGAATAGGCGGACCAGCCGCTCTCACCGAAGCTCCGCTGGCGGAGGTTTTGGTAGTCGAAGTTCTCGATGCGGGCAGCGCTGATGAAGATCGCCACTGGCCCCCGCGGCAATCCGGCGCCGAAGGGCCGCAGATCCGGCAGTTCGATGTCGGAGCTCGCCTTGGGCGCGACGATGCGCCAGGCCAGCGTGCCGCCTCGCACCTCCAGCGCCCACAGGTCGAAGTCTCCGGCGATGCCGTCGTCGATCTCGAGGCGCTGAGCGTTCCACTCGGCAGCCGATTCGGGCGTGAGCAGCCGCGGCACCTCGATGAAACGGTCGAGCACGACGGCGCGGTCCGTACTGCGCGTGGCGACGGCTTCCGTGTCGGCGATGGGTAGGCCCTCGTCGAGACCCGTCACGGCCGTGGCCGTCACGACGTACTGGGCGTCGCGCAGGGCGCCCACCAACGGCGGCACCCCTTGGAACTCCACGTCGTCGCCCAGGGGCAAGAGCAGCGAGCGCTCGGTGTGGGGCAGGGGGATGAAGCCCGTGCGCCCCACGCGCAGCAGCACGTCCAACTCGACGCGGTCAGGGCCTCGGGACTGCGACGGCGGCGGGGCCACCTCCACGCTCAAGCGGTGGTCGAGCACGATGTCCATGGGGATGATCGGTCGCGTTTCTTCGTCGGTCGGGTCGACGCCCTGAACCATGCCCATGACGTAGGGAGTGAACACGCGGTCGAGCCCCACCATGCGTTCGATACCCGCCAAAGCGTACAGCGTGAGATTGCCCGTGTTGCGCGTGTCGAGGTCGAACTCGTAACCGAGCGCACCGGGGGCTGCCGGCGTGACCATGTCGAAGCGATTGGGGAGCGAAAAACGCGCCCGCGAGTCGGTCGCCAATTCGAAGACGTAGGCGGCCTGCTCTTCGTTTGCGTCGGTGGGCTGAGGCACGTTGCGCCAGCTGGCGCGCTTGAGCTCGATGCCCGTACCCCAGGAGAGCTCCCCCTTGAAGTAGTTCGACTTCGCCACGCCGGCGCTGCCGCCGAAGCGGGGGATGTCGAGGCTCGGGGGCAGACACTGCGGGGTCAAGATCGGCTCGACGTAGAGCGTGAGCGCCTCCGACGGCATGTCCACGACCGTGATCGGTTGCACGCAGGGCGCGGCGACGGTCACGGTCTGACTCGGCCCGAGATCGCCCCCGAACGAGGCCACTCCCGAGTCATCCGTCACCGCCACGCGATCGGCTCGGGAACCATCGCCCAAGATGACGCTGATCCCCGGCAGACGTTGCCCGAACAGATCATCGAGCACCGTCACCTGCAAGCTCTGATCGAGGTTGGCGCCACTGCTGCCCCCCTCGTAGTTCGTCGCCGACTCCGAGTAAGTGAAAGCCCCGGTGACGCTGATGAGGTCGTCCTCGCCGCTGCTGGTGGTGACGACCTTGGCGCCAGGACTGCCCTCGGGCGTGCGGCAGTCGAGCTCTTGCAGGCCGTCACCGAGCTCGCGCACGTCGAGCACCTCGCAGGGCACGAGATCGATCAGCACCTCTGTCCCTTCGCTCCAGTCCGTGCCCGAGCCGGTCAGGGTGATCACGGTGCCGCCGTTGACGGAGCCAGCGCCGGGTTCGATGGCGAAGGCGTCGTAGCTGTAGCCACCGGGCAGGGTGCGGCGCGTGGACTCGTCCTGCCCGATCTGCACGCTGACGTCGATCGGACCCGGGGCACCTTCGGGCACCCGCACCTGAATGCGCGCCGGATCGAGCGCGGTGACGTCGCCCTCGGACAGCTCGAAGTCGCCGAACCAAACCCGCGCCGCGCTCGTGAACCCGTTACCACGAACCGTCGCCACTTGCCCGCCCGAGAACGGCCCGTGTGTGGGATCGATGCCCAAGACCGCATGCGGATCGGTGGACAGCGGTTCGCGTTCGACGCCAGCATCGGCATCGATCAGCACCACCGTCTCGGGTGGCGTGTCCGGCGCCACACGACGTTCCAACACGCGGTCCGAGCAGCCCAGCAACGCCAGGGACGTGAGCACGAGGGACGCCGGCACGAGGCACGCGGCGAACGACGTGGGCACGAGGCGCGAACGGGGACGCAGCGATGCCGAGCGGCGAAACACGCTGCAAAGCTAGTGCGCTCGCGTCCCCACCGCAATCGCAGCCCTGCGATTGACGGCCGCCCGCGGTGGCTCACGAGCAGGACAGCAAGATCCGCCGCGCGAGTTTCTTGTGTTGGCCGAAACTCTCAGTCGGCCCGACACACGCCGGGCAGCCCGCCTTGCAGCCGCAGCTGTGGATCAGATCGGCGGCGCGCGCGATCAGCTCCGAACTGCGGCGGAAGATGCGCTTGGCCAGACCAACGCCCCCCGGGTGGGCATCGAACAGAAAGAGCGTCGGCTCCGTGCCACCGCGTTGACTCTGGTTGCGACCCGGCAGGCTGCCTTGGGTCGAGCTCTCGTAGCCGTCGCCCAGCGTGCGGTTGATGTCCCGCGGTTCGCACATCAGCGCCAGCGAAGAGACCGTCTCCAGCGCGAGCCCGGCGCCGCGCAGCGCCTCGATCACGTCGGCGCGAGGAACGCCAAAACTCTCCACCAAGGACTCGGGTAGGCTGAGCCAGAAGCTCGTCGTATGCATCTGCATCTCCGGCAGGTGCACGTCGCCGTAGCCGGCGTTTTCGTGGGTGAAGAACTTGATCTTCTTGTAGCCCGTCACCTTCTCGATGACCTTGACTTCGCCGAAGCCGCGCACGGCCGCCCGGCTCTCGTCGCGCTCGAACTCTTCGATCACCTCCACGTCACGGTAGGTGAGCGCGGTGGTGAAATAGTCAGGCTCCACCTTACGCACGAAGGCCTTGTGATTGTCGTAATCCAAGCGCTCGACTTGGTACTGCTCGGCGTCGTGCTGATAGATGGCCTGCTCGTGCAGCATGGTGTGGGTGGCGCGCCAGTCCAGCTCCGCCAGCGACTTGCCGGTGCCTTCGTCGATGATGACGAAGTTGTCCCAGCCGATGTTGCGCAAGGAGACGTGACTGGCGGGGTAGGCTTCCCCCGTCCAGTAATAGCGCCCGGCGCGTTCGTGAACGAGCCCCTCGGCGCTCAGATACTCCAGCGCATCGCGCGTTGATTCGGCGTCCAGCCCGGCGTAGCTCTCGCCTTCGGCCCGCTCGGGAGCGGCAGGGCGGTGCCCTGGCGGCGAGATTTGAAAGGGGGCCTCGAACGCCGCGCACTTGAGGTGCTGGATCAACACCTCCGGGTTGCTGGGATCGATGCGCGCCTCCTCGGCGGCGGCCTGCAGCAGGTACTCCGGTTCGCGAGCGAGGAATTGATCGAGCGCGCGACTCGAACACACCATGACGGCGATGTTCTTACCGCCGCGACGCCCAGCGCGCCCGAAACGCTGCCACAAGGAGGCTACCGAACCCGGGTAGCCGACGCAGATCGCCGCATCCAAGTCCCCGATGTCGATGCCGAGCTCCAACGCGTTGGTGGCGACCACACACAAGATTTCGCCCTCGCGCAGCCCGCGCTCGATGTTGCGCCGCGTCTCCGGCAGGTAGCCGCCGCGGTAGGCCATGATCGCTTCCGGACCCGCGACGTTGCTGCAGCGGTCACGCAGGTACTTGAGCATCACCTCCACGCTGTTGCGCGACTCGCCGAAGACGATGGTCGGCACCCGCGCTTCGATCAAGTCGGCCGCCAACGAGACGGCGTGCTTGAGGGCCGAGGCGCGCAGCTGCAGCGTCTCGTCGATCAGCGGTGGGTTGTAGAGCAGAAACTGTCGGCTCGACGTCGGCGCGCCGGACTTTTCGACCAACGTCACGCGCTTCGGATCGCAGCCGATGAGCCGTGTGGCGTGTTCTTTCGGATTGCCGATGGTGGCGGTGGCGCAGATGAACTTCGGGTAGCTGCCGTGGAAAGCGGCGATGCGCTGCAGCCGCGTCAGCACGTGGGCCATGTGCGAGCCGAACACGCCGCGGTAGGTGTGTAACTCGTCCAGCACGACGTACTCGAGGCTTTGAAACAGGCTCGCCCATTTGCTGTGGTTGGGGAGGATGCCCGAGTGCAACATGTCCGGGTTGGTCAGCACGATGCGCGCCCGCTCGCGCACGGCACGCCGTGCATCCCCCCGCGTATCCCCGTCGTAGACCATCGCCCCGATCGATAGCTCCGCCTCTTTGACGAATTCGATCAGGTTGTGCTCCTGATCGCGGCTCAGGGCTTTCGTGGGGTAGAGGTAGAGTGCGCTCTTGGTCGGGTCTTTGGCGATCGCGTCCAGCACCGGCAGGTGAAAGCAGAGCGACTTGCCACTCGACGTCGGGGTGGCGACGACCACGTGCTGGCCGGCGAGCGCCGCATGGATCGCCTGCGATTGATGGCTGTAGAGCTGCTCGATACCGCGAGCGCGCAGGGCCGCGGCCAAACTCGGATCGAGCGCCGAGGGGATGGGACCAAAACGCCCCTCCGTGGCGGGGATCAGCTTGTCCATCGCGACGCAGGGGCGAACTCGGCCTTGGCGCAGCCAAGCATCCGCCACGGCCTCCACGCCACGAGGGGCTCGCGCCCACAGGCTGTCTTCCGACATCACGTTGGCATACTAAACGCCTGTGCGGTATCAGGCAATGGGCGATTGCCCCAAGCCAGGGCCTGGTCGCCAACAGCAGGGGATGATTGCCCCAAACGCACGACGGCGCTCCCGTTCGACGGCTGGCCCTCCGCCGACTTCTATCGTAGACACACCCCCCGATGCCCACCGACGCCGATCCCAACATCGACCCCGCACGCTCCGACGAGGCGGCCACCATCGACCCCGCCGACACGGATGCAGCCAATCCGACGGCAGCCAGCGATGATGCAGCGACTGCCGCGGCGCCCAGCGACGACACGACGACTGACGCGGCAGCTGACGCAGATACGACTGACGCGGCAGCTGACGCAGAAGCCGACGAACACGACGGCGAGGCGGACGGCAACGTCGCAGCCGGCGAGCTCGCGGGCAAGAGCGCGCATCCCGCGAGCTCGGCGTGGAGCCCGAGCTACGTCTTCTTGGGCATCGTCGCGGCGAGCATCCTCGTGCTGGACGCGATCACCAAGTGGTGGGCCGAAACCACGCTCAGCAAGCTGACCTACGAAAACCCGTCGATCGTGCTGATCGAAGACGTGCTGACGTTCAGCCTGGCCTACAACAAGGGCGGCGCCTTCGGCATGCTCGCCGACGAAAACGACGTCTGGCGCCAGCCGTTCTTCCTGCTCGTCAGCGTCGGCGCCGTGGCGTTCATCGTGTCGTTGTATCGCAAGCTCACGCCGGCGCAGCGTGCGCTGCGCTGGGGGCTGCCCTTGGTCTTGGGTGGCGCGTTGGGCAACCTCGCCGACCGTCTCGCCAAGGGGCAGGTCGTCGACTTCATCGACTACCGCGCGGGCTGGGTGGAGTTGATGAATCAGCTGATCGCCAAGGTCAACGAGGGCTGGCACGTCACCAGTCACTGGCCGACCTTCAACGTCGCGGACATGGCGATCTGCGCCGGCATCGCGCTGATGGCGATCGACATGTTCTTCGCCAGGCGAGCGGCGAGCGGCGAGGCGCCCCCGAGCCAGGCCGTCGCCAGCAACTGAGTCAGCCATGCACGGTCGGCTCTTCTCGCTGCTGGACACGCCCTTCCCGAGCTATTTCGTGCTCATCTTGGCGGGCTTCGTGTTCGCCACGACGATGGGCGCTTTGTGGGCCAAGCGGGTGGGGCAAAACCCCGACGTGATCGTCGACCTCGGGCTCGTCGCGCTGCTCTCGGGCTTCGCCGGAGCGCGGCTGCTGCACGTCTTCGCCGACGGCCACTTCATGGACTACGTGCATCTGTGCACCGATCCTTCGCTCGTGGATTGGCACATCACCCAGGCCGAGTGCGCCAGTGACGCCTATGCCGGCGCTTGGGACACGGCGCAGAACGTGTGCCACCCGATCGAGACGAATTGCTGGGCTTGGGCGCAATTCTGGTCCGGCGGATTCACCTTCTACGGTGGCTTGATCGGGGCCACGGCTGGGGCCTACTGGCTCTTCAAACGCGACCGCTTTCCGTTCGAAAAGGCCATCGACATGGGCGGCATGATGGTGCCCATCGGCCTGGGTTTCGGACGCCTGGGCTGTCTTCTGGCGGGGTGTTGCTTCGGCAACGTCGCCGAGGGCCTGCCCTGGGCGTTGAGCTTTCCCCCCGCGAGTCCCGCCAGTGATTGGCAGGCGCGGGAGGGCTTGCTGCCCGACCACCTGCACCCCTCGTTGCCCGTTCACCCGACGCAGATCTACGAATCGGCAGGCGCGTTTGCGATCGCGGCCATCGCGATCCTCTACGTGCACGGCCGCAAGCGCTACGACGGCCAGGTGTTCGTCTTCTTCGTCGCCAGCTACGGCCTGCTGCGGTTCTTGATCGAGTTCATGCGCAGCGACGACCGCGGCGGCCTGTGGCTCTTGAGCACTTCGCAGTGGATCGGGCTGGTCGGGATGGCGCTGGCCTTCGTGCTGCACCGCGTGCTCGAGGCGCGCGCCGCAGCGACGCTGCCCCCCGGCACCAGTTCAGCCACGAGTTGACGCTCGCTCGAGTTCGGCGAGTCGACGCTCGCTCGAGTTCAGCGGGTCGACGTTTGCTCACCGCTCTGGTCATCGAGACGCGCGGGCAATTGGCGCGTGGCGAGGCCATGCGCTTGTCGTACTTGCGCTTCGAAGTCCCCCCAGCTTCGGAGCGACGCGCCCGCGCGCGGGGTGCGCACCACGACGAGCCCGGACAGATCCTCGTCGTCGACGGCGCCGCGGCTGCGCTCGACGACGTGCACCACGGCATCACGTCCGGGTCGCCAACGACGCCAGGCGTCGACCCCGACGCGTCGACTCGCGCCACCATCGACGAAGCGCGTGCCCGCGATCACGATCGGGTTGAACAGGACGGGCACGGCGCACGAGGCCACGACAGCGGAGACCAGGGGCCCGCTCGAGAGCAGGCGATGGCGCCCACCCGCCGCGGTGACGCCCACGGCGAAGGGGCGCTTCAGCTCTTCGAAAGTGTCCGGCAGCACGCGACTCAAGGCCTCGTGCATCGGGCCGAGCGAAAGCAGCCCGCGCCACGGCCGACGACTCCATCGGAAGCCCGCTGCCGGCCCTTGCTGCGTCAAGAAATGCGCGATCGCGTCGGGACTCATCCCCGCGGCGTGCAATGCTCCGATGATGGCGCCGGAGGACGTGCCCATGATCGCCTGCGCCCGCCAAGCGCGCTCCCGCAACGCCTGCAGCACACCGATGTGACGCGCAAACGCGAGGTAACCGCTCGACAGCACGAGATCCACGGTCCCTCGCTAATCGCGGCGGGGGGGCCGTGCAAGCCACAACCCAACACCCGATGTCAGACCTCGCGGCGCCGCGCGCGCTCTGATCGCTTGCGACCCGTCGCTACAGCGGCTGCGTCCGCCGCCCTCACTGGTCGCAAACTGTTGCGCCCGGCGCTGATGCTGTAGACTCGTTGCGTGTCGAATCGACGAGTTGGAGCGCTGCAAAAGTGCTCGAGATGGCGCCGGCTGAGTGTGCTGCTGGCTGCGCTGGCGTTGAGTGCCTGCTCGGAGAAACGCGATCGTCCCCCGCTGGCGGACGACGGCTGCTACGACGACTCGTGTGATGATGGCCCCCGTCCCCTGGGCGGCGGCCTGGCGGGCGCCGTGATGAGCTCCGATGGGGAGGCCGAGCCAACGGACCAGCCCGCAGCGAACACGGGTGGGGCAGGGAACGGACCTGCCACCTCCGGCGGCCTGACATTGCGGGGACAGATCGCGGTCGCGACCAGCGCAAACTTGGTCAGTGTCGTCGACCTGCCGAACGGGCGCGTGGAAGTGATGGCGATCGAGGCCGACGGCCGGCGCATCGAGACCGAGTTTCGCGCGAGTGAGGACGAGGAGTTCAGCCTGGAGGTGAGCAGCCTGCCGATCCAAGTCGCCGTGCGACAGCTCGACGGCGACCTGGACTTGATGGCCACCGTGCAGTGGGCCAAGCGCTCCCCGACGCAGCTGTTGATCGTGGAGCGCGCCGTGCTGGAGCAGGTCGCCGCCAACCTGACGTCCAACGCGACGTTCTTGAACGAAGTCCGCGGACATGCCTTCCTGGAGTTCATCGACGCGGGCAACCTGCCGCAAAGCGGCGTCAGCGTGACCGCCTCGGATGCGGTCGTGGCTTACGACATCGGCATCTTCTATTCCGATGCCGAACAACAGACGGCCACCCGCGGCAGCGCGCTTCTGCTCAACGCGCCAGCGGGCAACTACCCCGGCGACGAGCAAGAGGTGAGCTACCGCTTCGATGGCGAGACGACGCGGGTCGACGTGCCCATCGCCGAAGACAGCGTGACCATCCGCACGATTCAGTTGCCATGACCGAGCGACCGGCGTTCGTGATTCGGCCCGCTGCCGAGCTGGATCTCGCGAGCATCGTCGAGCTCTACAACCACTACGTCGAGCACACGCCCGTCACCTTCGACACCGAGCTCTTCGACGTGCACACGCGTCGCGCGTGGTTCGAGCGCTTCGGACGTGACCCGCGCCACCCTCTGCTGGTCGCTGCGGCGACGCGGACGTTCGGTGCGCAGCCCTCGGGTTCGATCTTGGCCTATGCCTCCGCTGGCCCCTTCCACCCCAAAGCCGCCTACGAGACGTCGGTCGAGACCTCCATCTACGTGCGTGCCGGCTGCGAGGGGCACGGCCTCGGCAAAACGCTGTATCGGCAGTTGCTCGAGCAGGTCACGGCCGCTGGCGCGCACCGTGCGTACGCCGGGATCACGCAGCCGAACCCGGCGTCGCAAGCGCTGCACGAAGCCCTCGGCTTTCGAGTCGCTGCCCGCTACGGCGAAGTGGGCTTCAAGTTGGGCCGCTACTGGGACGTGCATTGGCTCGAAAAGAAGCTCGTTTCCTGCTAGCACCGCGGCGTGACGACGATCATCGACGGCAGGGCGGTTGGAGCGAAGGTTCGGGCTGAAGTGGCGGAGCGCGCCAAAGCTTTCACACAGCGACACGGGCGAGCCCCGGGTCTGCACGTCGTGCTCGCGGGCGAAGATCCGGCCTCCGCCGTCTACGTGCGGCACAAGGAGAAGGCGGCGGAGCAAGCTGGCTTTGCCGGCAAGGTGCACCGCTTGCCCAGCAGCGTCTCGCAGCAGGAGTTGGAACAGCTCGTCCGAACGCTCAACGCCGACGACGGCGTGGACGGTATCCTGGTCCAGCTACCGCTACCGAAGGGCATCGTCGAGGAGCCGATCCTCGAGCTGATCTCACCGGAGAAGGACGTGGATGGTTTTCACGCCGTCAACGTGGGCGCTCTGTGGTCCGGTCTGCCCGGACTCGTGCCCTGCACGCCGCGCGGGTGTCTGCGCCTGCTGGAAGAAGCGAACGTCGAATTGTCGGGCGCCCGTGCCATCGTCATCGGTCGCAGCAACATCGTGGGCAAGCCGGTCGCCGCGTTGATGCTGCAGAAGAATGCCACGGTGACGATCGCGCACTCGCGCACGAAGGACCTGGCGGCACGCTGCCGTGAGGCCGACGTGGTGGTGGCGGCCGTGGGCCGGGCGAAGATGATCGGACCCGATTGGATCAAGCCGGGCGCCGCGGTGATCGACGTCGGCATGAACCGCGACGAGAACGGCAAGTTGTGCGGTGACGTGGACTTCCACGCGGTCAAGGACATCGCGGGCGCCATCACCCCCGTGCCCGGCGGCGTGGGCCCGATGACCATCGCCATGCTGATGGACAACACCCTGACGGCGGCCGCCCTGCGTTTGGGCGACTGAGCCGAGACTCGAGAGGTATCCCGTGGCCGTCATTCGCCCGTTTCGAGAGCACCAGCCCAAGTTCGCTGCCGACGTCTTCCTGGCTGAATCTTGCAGCGTCTTGGGCGACGTGGAGCTCGCCGAGGAAGTCAGCATTTGGTACGGCGCCGTGCTGCGCGGCGACGTCGGGCGCATCCGTATCGGGGCCCGCACCAACATCCAAGACAACGTCAGCATCCACATGACCCACGAGGTCTCCGACGCTATCCTCGGCTGCGACGTGATCGTGGGGCACAACGCCGTGGTGCACGGTGCGATCGTCGAAGATCACGCCCTCATCGGCATGAACTCGGTCGTGATGGACAACGCGCGGGTGGGCGAGGGGGCCTGGGTGGCCGCCGGCAGCATCGTCGCGCCGGGCACGGTGCTCGAGCCCAATACCATCTACCGCGGTTCGCCCGCTCGCCCGTTCCGAGACGTCAAAGACCAGGAGCGCGAGTGGGCCCGCGACGCCATTCAACGCTACGTGGAACTGGGTCGCGAGCACAAACGAGCCCAGCTGAGCGCCGGCGTGCAACTGCCCTGAGATGAGCGACCGAGAATCGCGCTCGCTCATCTAGATGAGCGCGTCAGCCGCCGCCGACGAAGTGCACGATCTCGACGACATCGCCCTCGGCGAGCTGATGCGCGCCGTGCTGGGCGCGGGGCACGATCTCGGCGTTGCACTCGACGGCCACCGGCCCGTCGTCGAGCCCCAGAGCTTCGATCAGGCCCAGCACCGTCAACGCAGCCGGCGCCTCGTAGGGATCGCCATTGACAGTGAGCTTCATGGGGCTAGCCTCGACCGCTCCTCGCCCGCTGTCAAGCCAGCGCGCCGCCCTAGAGGTGCGTGGCTGACGCTCGAACGACACACCTCTTGCCACGCTCATGAGCTGGACCCTCTTCGCCCACGATCCGAGCCCTTCGCCCCTCCGCCCCATACTCTGGCCGCGACCCGAATGGGTCTTGGGCTTGTGCCTCGCGCTGTTCGGCTGCTCTCATCCCGAGGAGCCGGCAGGCCCGCTGCTCGAGTTCGAAGCCATCGATGGGGGCGCCGAACGCGCGCCCTCGCGACAGCTCACCAAAGTCGCCGCACCGCCAGATGCGGGGGCGAGACCGAGCTCCGCAGAAGCCGCCGCGTCGGGTGCGGGCGAGCCGGGGAGCGCACCGCGGGCGAGTGCCGCCGCTGGCGCCGAGATCCCTCAGAGCGGCCCACGCTTGGCGGCAACGGCGGTCGCCACCACCGTCTACGACAAACCCCACAGCATCTCGAAACGCCTCGGCTATCTCCGCCTCGGCGCCATCGTCAAGCGCGACCCTGAACCAGTCGCTGGCAGTGGCTGCGAGGGCAAGTGGTATCGGATCTACCCGCTCGGCTACGTCTGCACGGCAGAAGCGACCATCGACCTGGATGAGCCCTTGGTGCGTGCGACGCAGGTCCGCCCCGATCTGAGCAAGCCCATGCCCTACGCCTACGGCTTCGTGCGCGCCACGGCTCCTCAGTACCTGCGCATCCCGACCAAGGAAGAGCAGCTCAAGAGCGAGTTCAAGCTCGAGGAACACCTGCAGTGGTACCGCGAGCACCGAGCCGAGGTGCAGCGGGTGGAGCTCGGTGCCAACGACATCCCGACCGATGCCGCTGGCTTCGCCATCTTGGGCGGAAGCCATCCGTCGGGCCATCGCTTGAGCACGCAGATGAGCATCACGGAGTTGCTCGGAGGCCGCTCCCCGAGCGGTGAGATCCCCTTCTGGCTCGAGGCTGGCCAGCGCCTGATCCCAAACGTCTCCGGCTTCGACGTGCCTGAGTACGCCGTGTTCGCTGACCGGGTCCGCCGCAAGACGGGGCTCTCCTTCGTGGACGCGTTCATGACGGAGAGCGACGACATCCGGCGGCGCTTCGCCGTCACGGTGGACATGCGCTTGATCCCCGCAACCAAGATCAAGCCGGACACGGGCTCGCCCTTCCACGGCGTCAAGATCGACGGCAGCGTGCAGCTGCCCTTCGCGTTCGTCAGTCGCCGGGGTAGCTCGTCGTGGCAGCTGCTCAAGGGCAGAGACGAAGTGCGGGAAGTGGGGCCCGTGCCGCGGCGCGCGATCGTACCGCTGTCGGGCAAGGCGCGCTTCAAGGCCGGCAAGCGCCACTATCAGTTGCTGCGCGATCCCACGAGTTGGCTGCGGGCCGAAGACATCGGCGTCGTCGCTCCCCCCAAGGAATGGCCAGAAGAAGCCGCAGCGGGTGGACGCTGGATCGACATCTCCTTGGTGCAACAAACGCTCGTCCTCTACGAGGGCAAGCGGCCCGTCTACGCCACGCTAGTCTCCACCGGACGCGACCGGTTGGGCAACCCCGACGACAGCTTGGCGACACCGCAGGGCAGTTTCCGCATTCAGAGCAAGCACGTCGCCGCCGCGATGGACTCGGAAGAGAACTCCAACGTCAGCGGCGGCACGAAGTCCTCCCGTCACTTGCGTCTCTCAGCCGAGGCGCAGGCTACGGTCGCGCGCGTACTGGCCGCGGAAAAGGCCGGCAAGAGCCTGGACGACGCCGATCGGCGTCGCTTGCTCAACATCAAGAAGGGGCGCCACCCGGAGTATGGCGTGACCATGCGACGCGGCTCCGGAGACTACGAGCTGCGCGACGTGCCCTGGATCCAGTACTTCGCCGCTGGCTACGCCCTGCACGGCGCGTACTGGCATGACGTCTTCGGTACGCCCCGCAGTCACGGTTGCGTCAACTTGGCACCCGTCGACGCTCGTATCGTCTTCAACTTCACCGAGCCCGCCGTGCCGCCGGGCTGGCACGGCCTGAACGTCAGCGAAGAGTTCGGCCAGGGCACGTTGGTCGTCGTCCGGGAGTAGGTTCGCAGGTGCAGCGTCAGTCGAACCAGCGACGCCACCAGGGACCGCTGACATCGGCGGGAGCTTTGCGTGCCTTGGGTGGCACGGAGGCACGCGCCCGCTCGCGTGCACTGGTGGCGGGCTGCGCGGGTTGCCGCGAGACTCGTGGCGCCGAGGCAGGTCGCGCTGGCGCGGGCTTGGGCGGTGGCGCCGGCTTGGGTTCGTCGAAGAGATCGCCAAACTCGTCGCCGAAACCCCACGCCGAGGGGTCCTCGTAGCTGCCGGTGTTCGAGCGCATCGAGAGCGGAGAGTGACCCGAGGGGCGATTGTCGAGCACGGAGTGCGTCTCGGGGATCTCCGGTCCCTCGCCGGAAAAACCGTGCAAGGTGTCCAAGATCAGTTCACCGATGACGGCTTCGGTGTCCTTGCCTGACGCCTTCTGCTCGCTCTTCTTTGCGGCTGCGGCGGCCTGAACGATGGCAGCGATGTCTTCGTGGGTGACCGGCTTGCCTCGCGCGTAGAGAACCGCCGCCAGGTCCCGATTCAGCTCGTTGGCCGTCTGGTAACGCTGGTCACGATCTTTGACGAGGGCGCGCAACATCACGCGCATCAGTGAGTCGTCGATGTCGGAGCGCTCTTGACGCAGATCGGGAACCTTCGCCGCCTGCACCTGCTTGAACGTCTCCAGATCCGTCTCGCCCAAGAACAGCCGCCGCCCCGCGAGCATCTCGAACAGCAGAATGCCGACGGCGAAGATGTCGACCCGATGGTCCACGCCTTTGCGCAGCGCGATCTCCGGCGCCAAGTAGCCAAACTTGCCCTTGACGATGTCCTCGTCTTCCTCTTCCAGGTGCGAGCTCGCCTTGGCCAACCCGAAGTCCACCAACTTGACCTCGCCGAAGCGGGTCATCAGCACGTTGTGCGGCGAGATGTCGCGGTGAACGATGTGCAGCGGGTTACCAGAGTGGTCCTTCGCCTGGTGCGCATAGGCCAGCCCCTCGCAGATCTGCATCGCGATCAGGCAGGCCACCTCCACACTCATCGCCTTGCGATTGCGCGCCAAGAAGTCGAGCACACCCTTGAGGTCCGCGCCGTCGACGTACTCCATCACGATGAAGTGCGAGCCGGCACCTTGCCCGATGTCGAAGACTTGCACGCACTTGGAGTGACTGAGGTAGGCGCACAACCGTGCCTCGTCCAAGAACATGTTGATGAACTCTTGGTTCGCCGACAGCTTCGGAAGCACACGCTTGATCGCGACCTTCTTGCGGAATCCTTCGATACCGGCGCTTTCCCCGAGATAAACCTCAGCCATGCCGCCGGCGGCGATCATTTGCTGTATCTGATAGCGCTGCGCGTCTGCCATGAGCTCTGTGCGTTGTAGCGCGCCCACCTGGGCAGCGTCGAGGCCGTTTGAACACGCGGTCGAATGCTATGACGACACCGAGGTGGGTGAACGTAGGGGACAGTCGCCGACCACGACGTCTCAGGGATCCTGCAGGCCTTCGGGGAACGGACTGATGGCGAACGCCGTGTTGATCATCCCAACGTGCGAATAGGTCTGGGGGAAGTTGCCGAGCTGTTCGCCCGTCTGCGGGTCCAAGTCCTCGCTGAACAGCCCCACGTGATTGGCGTGCGCGGCGAGCTCCGTGCAGGCCTGCTCCGCTTCGTCGCGGAAGCCGAGACGCGCCAGCGCTTCGGCGTACCAGAACCCGCACACCGTGAACGTGCTTTGGCTCTGCCCGAAGTCGTCGAGGTGCCGGTAGCGTTGCATCAAGCCTTGGGACTGTCCCAACTCGCGGGCCAGGGCTCGCACGTGCTGCTCGGCGCGCGGGGAGCGCGGATCGAGGTAGCCGAGATTGACCATCATGAACAGCGACGCATCGGGGTTCATGGAGCTGGTGGAGTCACCGTAGAACTCGCCGTTGAAGCACTTGCCCTCGATGATGTCCCGCGCACGACTGGCGACCTTCTCGCCATGACGGAGCAGTGTTTCCTCACCGATCTGGCTGCCGATGCGTTGGGCGACTTTGCCGCCGGTCCAATGCAGCAACAGGGAGAAGGTGTGCACCCGCGCCGCCTCGCGATACTCCCAGATCCCCGCGTCGGGCTCTTCCATCGTCTCCTCGATGCGCTCGAGCAGACGCCGCACGAGGCGGATCGTGTTCTCTTCGCCGCCGTAGTCTTGAAAGCGAATGTCGAGCAGCAGCGGCGCGATGGCACCGATCATCTCGCCGTACACGTCGTTTTGGATCTGGTGGTAGGCGGCGTTGCCGGCGCGTACGGGTTTGTTCCCCATGTAGCCATCGAGGTGCTCGAGCTCGGTTTCGGTGAGTTGGTGCTCGCCGCTGATGCTGAACACCGGCTGCAGACGCTTGGGATGGGTCTCTGCGATGTTCTTCAGGAAGCCGACGAAGCCCTCGATCTCCTCGAAGTGTCCCAGCCGACGCATGGCACGTAGAGTGAAGTAGGAGTCGCGCAGCCAGCAGAAGCGGTAGTCCCAGTTGCGACCCGAATCGTGTTCCTCGGGCAGGCTGGTCGTGCTCGCGGCGGTGATGGCGCCCGTGTCTTCGAATTGATGCAGTTTCAGGGCCAGGGCAGAGCGGATGACCTCTTTCTGAAAGCAGCCGGGCATGGCGGTGTGCTTGACCCAACGTTCCCAATAGCGGCGGGTCCTGGACAGAAAGCTCTCGACGGTTTCTTCCAGCGGTGCTTCGAGGGGGCTGCCCCAGGTCAACGCGAAGTAAGCGTCGCGTTCGAGCAGGAAAGGGCGGGACTCCACGACGTAGGTCAGTGGCACGTTCGTCGTCAGCCGCAACTGGGTACCGGGGACGCTCCACTTGATGTGATTGCTGGCAACGTAGGAGTCGGGGGCCACCAAGCCGTATTCGGTGGTCGGCCGCACCCGGACACGCAAACGCGGATCGCCCGAGATGCGGCGAATGCGCCGCATCAGCTGCGTGGGCTTGAAGGAGCGGTCGTACTGGCGAAAGCGTGGCGCGAAGTCCACGACCTCGAAGCTGCCCGAAGACGAGTGAAATCGTGTTCGAACGATGTTCGTGTTAGGGATGTAGTGCTGCTCGGTCTCGTAGTCGTCACCGTCGGGGATCACCGCAAAGTCACCGCCCTTGTGCTTGTCCAGCAGCGCTCCGAACACGAAACTCGAGTCGAAGCGAGGCCAGCACAGCCACACGATGTTGGCGCGGTCATCAACCAAGGCTTGATAGGCACAGTTTCCGATGAGGGCGAACTTCACGCGGCGGTTGTGGTCCATTGTCGAGCACCGCTGCAACCCTCAATGGCGCCTCTGCACGGCCTTCGACCGCGGAGTTTCGCCTCGGGGCAGGGTTCGGCCCGGCAGACGACCCGGTGCTGACGGCGCTGGCGACTCTGTGCAATAAGTCCGACGCAATGAAACAAGGAAAGCTGATCGTCGCTTCCACGCGCCTGCCCGTCACGATGTCCAAGAAGGCGGACAAATGGGAAGCGAAGCCGTCGGCAGGAGGCCTGGTCACCGCGCTCAGACCGGTCGCCGAAGGCCGGCGATTCGAGTGGTTCGGCTGGGCTGGAGCCCACGTGCCGGACGCGGGACGACAGAGCGTCACGAAACAACTCGCTCGCCACGGAGCTCACCCGATCTTCATCTCCAAAGCCGATATCGAGGGGTTTTACGCTGGGTTCAGCAATCGTGTGCTGTGGCCTCTGTTCCACGGCTTGACCGATTTGAGCCACTTCAGTCGGTCGGCTTGGCAGGCCTACGAGCGGGTCAATGGCATGTTCGCCGACGCCATCGCCGACAAGGCCAAACCCAACGACGTCGTCTGGGTACACGACTACCAACTCGCCCTCGTTCCGGAGATGCTGCGAGCCCGTGGCGTGAGTTGCTCGGTCGGCTACTTCCTCCACATCCCGTTCCCTTCGTCGGAGATCTACCGCACCTTGCCGGTGCGCGACGACGTGCTTCGCGGCATTCTCGGCTCGGACTTCGTCGGTTTTCACGCCTACGAGTACGTCAGCCACTTCCGCAAGGCGTGCCTGCGTGTGCTGGGGTTGGAGAGCGATCCCGAGCTGATCAAGACCAACGCGCGGCGTGTCCACTTGGGCGTGCTCCCCATCGGCATCGATCCGGCGGAGATCGAGGAGATGGCCACCCAACGAGAGGCCGTCCACGAGTTCGATGCCTTGAAGGAAGCTTACGCGGGCAAGAAGATCATCATCGGCGTCGATCGGCTCGACTACACGAAGGGCATCCCGGAGAAGCTACTGGCCTTCGAAGACCTGCTGCGGCGCTATCCCAAGTGGCGTGACAAGTGCGTGCTGATCCAAGTCGCGGCACCATCGCGCGAATCGGTGGACGAGTATCAGGCGCTCAAGCGACGCGTGGACGAACTGGTGGGGCGCATCAACGGCAAGTACGCGAGCCCCGACCACACGCCCATCATCTACATCAATCAGAACGTCGATCGCACGCGGCTCGTCGGGATGTACCAGGCTTCGGACGTCGCCCTGGTCACACCCATCCGAGACGGCATGAACCTGGTCGCTCTGGAGTACATCGCTGCTCGCGGCTCCAAAGGAGGTTCGCTCATCTTGAGCGAGTTCGCGGGCGCCGCCTACCTGCTACCCGGAGCCCGCCTGGTCAGCCCCTACAACATCGCCGAGGTGGCGGACGCACTGGCTGACGAGCTCGAGCGCAAGCACGTGGATTCGACCCACATGCTGGAGTTCGTCAACGAGAACACCTCGACGGCCTGGGCCACCTCGTTCCTCGATCGCCTGGAAGCGACGGCAACCGATGTTCGACCCAATCCCCGGCGGCTGAAAGTGAACGAAGCACCGCTTTCTCAACGTTTGCTCGAAGCGCGCAATCCCTTGGTCCTGCTCGACTACGACGGCACGCTGCGAGGCTACGAGCGCAAGCCCGAAGACGCCTTCCCAGACGAGAAGATCCGAGCGGCGCTGCGGGATCTCGCCAGCCAAGCCAGGGTCTACGTCATCAGCGGGCGTCCCGGAGAGACCCTGGAGCGCTGGCTCGGTGATCTGCCGATTGGTTTGGTGTGTGAACATGGCTTTGCCATTCGCGAGGTGGGCGAGAACTGGGAGGAGCGCGAGACTCAAGGCGCCCAGGGGCTCAAGCGTGTGCTACCGCTGTTCGAGGAGTTCAAGCGCCGAACGCCGGGTTCGATGGTGGAGCGCAAGCGCTCGGCGATCGCCTGGCACTACCGCTCCGCGGAGCCGGAATTTGGCTTGTTCCAAGCCAAGGAGTTGCTCAATCAACTCGAGGAATTGCTGCGCAAACGGCCCTTCAGCGTGCTGCGGGGCAACCGCGTGATCGAGGTCCGTCACGTCAACACCACCAAAGGGCATGCCGCCGAAGAGCTGCTCAGGCGACACCCGGATGCCGACTTGGTGTTCTGCGCAGGTGACGACCGCACCGACGAAGACATGATGGAAGCCATCGCTCGTCTGCGGGGTGACTATTCCGTGCTGTGCTGGGTTGGAGGCAGGAGCACCTTGGCGGAGCATTGGACGGACTCGTCCAAGACGCTGCTCCGCGAATTGACGGAGCTGAGCAGCCTGTGGAAGCGCCGGCGCCGTCCCGTGCCCGCGTCCAATCCGAAGAGCGGCCTGATCCCCAAGCGCCCGACATCGCGGAGCAGAGCGCGCTGAAGCGGGGTTTTGAACCGTTGCCGCGGTGTGCGAACCCTTGCTAGCTGGCACGCGACAACCCAAACTAGTGAGACTTCGATGGGTATCCTGCGTTTTCGCCTCTTTGGCTTCCCAATCGCCGTGCTGCCGGGATACTGGCTGCTGACGGCTTTGATCGGCTTCGGCTGGTCGGGGCAATCCGTGGGCATGGCTTTGTTGGTGATGACTTGCGTGTTCGTGAGCATTCTCGCCCACGAACTGGGGCACGCCTTCGCTGCCCGCGGCTTCGGTCTGCCCGCGCAGATCACCTTTCACATGCTCGGCGGCGCGACGTCCTTTCCGACGGGGAGCCAGCTGTCGCGCGGTCGGGACATCCTGATTTCCTTGGCCGGACCAGGTGCGGGGCTGCTGCTCGGAATGATCTCGCTGGCGTTGTTCAAGATTTACGCACCCACCACGTTCTTCGCGCCCGTCGCCGAGGCCACGGACAAGCCGATCAGCCCATTCATCCAGGGCTTGCAGTGGTTGTTCGTGCTGAACACCATCTACAGTGTGCTGAACCTCGTGCCGGTCATTCCGTTCGACGGCGGGCGGGTATTGGCGGCCGCGTTGGGCCCCAAACGGCAAGTGGCCGCGGCCACGGTTTCTCTCGTCGTCGGGCTCGGCGCGGCGTACGTCATGTACCAGCTGCAGTTCCTCGTCGCGGCGTTCTTGTTCGCGACGGCCGCCATCACGAGTTTCATGCGCATGCGGCAGTTGCAAACGACGCAAGGCCAAACGGCAGGGCAGGGCGGCACGGAGGCGCTCGATCCCGATGCGCTGAAGCAGACCCTGGCCGCGGCAGAAAAGGCCCTCGAGAACGAACGTTACGAGCAGGCATCGCAACTGTCACATCGGGTGCTCAACTCGACCCGCGATCGCGATGCCGGACGCCGGGCGCTGGAGGTCTTCCTGTGGGCGCGTTTGGGCGCGGGCGACGCTCAGGGCGCGCGAGCCTTGCTGCTCGCGACACCGAAGGGGGCGGTCGACAGCTACGTCGCGGCGGCGGTGCATGAAGCCGCAGGGCACAGCACCGAGGCTCAGCGCCTCCTCTCCGAGGCGCGCGCCAATGGCGACCAGCGAGCGCAGGTGACGGCACTGCTGATCAAGGTGCTGCTGGAGCAGCAGAAGTTCTCCGCCGCTGCCAACTTGACGCAAGAGCTCGTCGGCCACAGCCAACCGGACGACGTGCGCCGCGTGGCTCACGAAGCGCGTGCGGGCGGGGCCCTCACCGAAGCTGCCCGGCTCTCGCTCGCACTGGCCAAGACCGAAAAGAGCTTCTCCGACGCAGCGGACGCCGTGTGTGGCTTCGCAGAAGCCGGCGCTCGCAGCGAAGCCCTCGAAGCGTTCGAGTTGGCGTTGGATTTCGACCGCGGCAAGTCCCGCGAGTTGCTCGATGACGAGCGACTCGGGCCACTGCGCAACGAGCTCGAAGCCGCCATCTGAGCAAGCGCAAACGGCGCTGGAACGACTCGACTACCGCGCCGCGAGCTCGAAGCCGCTATCTGAACGCGCGACGCCATAGCCGGAGCGCCTGCGCAATCCCAGAGCCCCAAATGCGAAACGGCGAGACGAAGCGGCGTGGCTTCGAGCCCCCCCAAATGCGAGATGGCAAGCACCGTGGGTGCTTGCCATCATCGTGCGGCTGGGAGCTGTGCGCTCCATGACCGCGGGCTCTGTCAGATTCGTCAGCAGCTATGCGCCCCGGGCGGCGCCACTGACGAAGAGCGTCTTCAGCCTTCGCTGGGCTGCTCAGCGCCCTCGGCGCCTGCTTCCTTGGGGTCTTCTTTGCGCTCCATGGCCGCCTGAAGACCGCAGCGCTTGCGCGCCCGCAGCTTGGGCTTGTTGGCCTTCGAAGGGGTGGAGAGCCACACGTGGCGCTGACGGACGTCCCAGATTGCACGATTTGCCATAAGAATTACCTGTGAGCGGCGAGTGCTAGCTCAGCCTCGCTCGGGTTGCAACCGAAAGTGGCCCAAAAACGGCGCTGCAGCGCCCAGATCCGGGTCGACGTGGGGACATCGGGCGGACTCAAATCGCGTAGGCGAGCACCAGACACGCGCCCAGGACGAACACCGCCCAACGTGCGGTCGTTCCCACGCCCCATGGTTCACCCAGCGCGCCTGCCGGCGCTCCGAGTTCGCGTGCCTTCTGCGCCGTCTGGATGCCGAATTCGTAAGTGCTGTCCCGCAGAAAGCGGAACGCGGCCAAGGCGGGCAGGCCCACACGCTCACCCAGCAACGGCAGAAGCCGACGGTAGACCCAATCCGTGTCGAGGTTGATGGCCCGAAGCTCCGGCGGATACTTCAACATCTCCCAGCCTCCGGGACGCTTCGACGCGTGCAGCTTCCACATGATGCTGAACGCCAATGCCGCGAACAGCAGCAGCTGCAGGCTCGTCAACACGTGGCTCGCCGTGTACGGGGCGTAGTCGACCTGGTACGGCAACATCGCGTACAGCGGTGCGGGATACAGACCCAAGCCGATGCAGATCAGCGCCATGCACGCCATCGCGAGCAGCATGTTCCAGGGCGCCTCTTTGACGCGCCTGCCGGAGTCGTGGGCGAAGAAGGCGAAGAACGGGATCTTGATGCCCGAGTGATCGACCACGCCGGCAGAAGCCACGAGCAGCCCAATCGTGACCCACGCCACGTGCGTCTCGGCCGCAGCCGTCAGCGTCATAGACTTGGTGACGAAACCACTGAAGAGGGGGAAGCCGGAGATGGAGAGCGAACCGATGATGCAGAAGACCGTCGTCAGCGGCATCGACTTGTACAGGCCACCCAGCTCCGTGGCCTTGACCGTGCCGACCCGATGTAGCACCGCACCCATCGCCATGAACAGCAGCCCCTTGTAGATGATGTGGGCGAAAGCGTGGGCAGCCGCGCCGTTGATGGCGAGCTCCGTGCCGATACCGACGCCAACGACCATGAAGCCCAACTGGTTGTTGAGGCTGTAGGCCAAGACGCGCCGCAGGTCGTTCTCGAGCACCGCGAAGACGATCGGGAAGAGCGTCATCGTCACGCCGATCGGGATCAGGATCTCCGTGCCGGCAAAGCCGCGAGCCAGGGCGTAGACGGCGAGCTTCGTCGTGAACGCCGAAAGCACCACCGAACCGAAGGGCGACGCCTCGGGATACGAGTCCTGCAGCCAGTCGTGCAGCAGCGGAAAGGCGCACTTGATGCCGAAGGCCAAGAAGATCAGCTTGCCGCCAAACGACTCGATGCCGATCGGGCCGAACTCGAGCGAATGGGTTTCGGCAGAACGGATCAGCACACCCGCCAGCAGGATCACGCCGGAGCTGATCTGGATCAGCAAGTAGCGAGCTGCGACTCGCACGGATCCGGGTCGCCCGCCGCCCCAGATCAGAAACACACTCGTCACCGCCGTCAGCTCCCAGAACACGAACAGCGTGACCAAGTCCCCCGCGAAGGCCGCAGCGATCGCACTGCCCGCGTAGGTGGCAGCCGCGATGTGCTGCATGCGGTCCTTGACGTGCAAGCCGTAGAGCGCCGCCAGCAGGGCGGCGATGTGATAGACGGTGCCCCACACCATGCTGAGCTTGTCCACCCGCACGGGGGTGAGCTCATAGCCGAAGACCTCCAGGCCGAGCTCCGTGCCCAGTGGCACACTGAGCAAGTGGATGAAGGACAACAGCGGCACCAGCACGACGGCCGCTTTCAACGCGGCGCCGCGTAGGAACAGATACAGGATCGGGCCCAGTATCAGGATGATGCCCGGGGCGAGCTCACTCATCGTAGTAGTCCTCCGGGCGTTTGACGAAGCGACGTAAGAGCTTCGCCGAGTTGACGATCGTCAAATAGGCGACAAACCCGAATAGGGCGTGGAAGCCGAAGGCCTCCTCGAAGTGGAAGTGGCCGTGCTTGTGATACACGAGGTCGCTCAGCGCGACGACGGCGCAGGCGACGAGCAGACCGGTAAAGATGCGGCGATGGGTGCTCGTGCGGTCGAAGAGCGGCACCTCCCCGGCGCCGCTGACTCGCGGCGGATCGGACTGGTTTCGAGGTTGTTGTTCCGACATCACGAGCCTCCGACGATGGGACGCAGCAGCTGGTAGATCGGGTCCGCGAAGAAGAAGAGCGCTCCGCTGCCTAGCGCCGTCAGACACAAGGGGACCAGACAGAATGCCGGAGCTTCCGTCCAATTCTTGCCGATGGTGTCGAACACGCTGGTCGGCTCCGGACCGGCGTGGTGCGCGTCGTCAGCGTCGGAATCAGCGTGGTGGCCCGCGGGCTCCGGCGCGAAGAAGAAGGCTCGCGCGACCGGCGGAATCAAGTAAGCCACGCTGAGCAACGAACTCGCCATCAAGACGAAGACGAAGATGCTCTGTTGCGACTCCGCGGCGCCCAACGCCAAGTACCACTTGCTCCACATGCCGCCGAAGGGAGGCAAGCCGATGAGTGAGAGCGAGGCCAGGAAGAAGGCTGCCATCGTGAACGGCATGCGGCGTCCGAGGCCGTTGAGCTCGCTCACCTTGGTCTTGTGCGCGGCGACGTAGATGGCGCCGGCGCAGAAGAAGAGCGTGATCTTGCCGACGGCGTGCATCGCGACGTGCAGGCTGCCACCGAGCACACTGGCCGGCGCAGCGATGGCCGCGCCGAGCACGATGTACGACAAGTGACTGATCGTCGAATACGCCAGCCGTGCCTTGAGGTTGTCTTGAGCGATGGCGATGGCACTGGCGACGAGCAGCGTGAAAGCCGCCACGTAGGCGAGCCAACCCGTGCCCGGCGTGGTCGACAACAGATCGAGCCCGAAGACGTAGATGACCACCTTCAGGATCGTGAACACACCCGCTTTGACGACGGCCACCGCGTGCAGCAACGCGCTGACTGGGGTGGGCGCCACCATCGCGTTGGGCAGCCAACGATGAAACGGCATCAACGCCGCTTTGCCGGTGCCGAAGGCGAACATGGCGAGCAGCACCGGGATCACCGCCGGATCGGCCTTCTCAGCCAGGATGCCGCCGGGTGAAAACTCCGTCGTGCCGGCGATCTGCCACGTCCACAGGATGCCGAAGAGCAGACCGACCACCGACGTCGTCACCAAGATCCCGAGGTAGATGCGCCCGGCGCGCACCGCCTCTGGGGTGCCGTGGTGGGTGACCAGAGGATAGGTGCAAAAGGTCAGCACCTCGTAGAAGAAGAACAGCGTGAACAGGTTGGCAGCGAACGCGATGCCCAGCGCCGCCGAGATCGACAGCGCAAAACAGGCGTAGAAGCGCGTCTGGTTCTTCTCGTGATGGCCGCGCATGTAGCCGATGGCGTACAGGCTGGTCAGGATCCACAAGCCCGAAGCGACCGCCGCGTAGAGCATGCCGAGCGGCTCGAGTTCGAACGCCAACTGCACGCCGGGCAGCACCGAGAACAGGCGCAGGGACGGGACTTCGACGTCGGGGCTGGCGTGGGGCACGAGCTGGAAGACGACCGCCGCCGTCGCCACCGCAGTCGCCAGGGTCACAGTCTCGCGCAGGTTGGGGCGACTACCTGTCAGCAACACCCCCAGAAAACCCAAGAAGGGCAGCAGAATCGCGATGCCCAAGGCCGTGTCGGGAGTCACTGCGCACCTCCCATCAACACCGCTGCGGCTGCATCACTGAGCGAAATCGGAAACTGTGGGAAGAAGCCGAAGAAGATCACCAGCGAGGTGAGCACCCAGGCGGGGATCAGGATCGACGGCGGGTCACCCAGAGCAGCATCGCTCTTGGCGGGCTTGAAGTACGCGACCTCGACGACCTTCCAGACGTAGGCGACGGCCAACAGCGAGCTGAGTAGGATCAGCAAAGCGATCCACGTGTCCCCCCCGTCCAGCGCGGCCACGACGAGCTGCCACTTGCTGATGAAACCGGAGGTACCCGGCACGCCGATCAGCCCGAAGCCACCGACGACGATGGCGGCCATCGTCAGGGGCATCTTCTTTCCCAGTCCACCGAAGTCGTCGATCTTGGCGGAGCCGATGCGCGCGACGATCGCGGCGACGGCCAAGAACAGGCCGGACTTCATCGCGGCGTGGTTGATGACGTGCAGCAACCCGGCGGACAGCCCCTTTTCCGTGCCCAGGCTCAAGGCCAACGTCATGTAGCCCAGCTGCGAAACGCTGGAGTAGGCCAGCAGACGTTTGAAGTCGCGCTGGTAGATGGCTGCGACCGCACCGGCGAACATCGCGACCAGGCTCAGGGGCATGAGCAACGAACCGAGGCCCAATGCCTGAAACGCGAGCGCCGCGCCGAGCACGGTGTAGGTGAAACGAATCAGCAGATAGAAGCTGACCTTCGTCGCCGTGCCGGCCAAAAACGCCGAGACCGAGGAAGGGCCGAAAGCATACGCGTTCGGCAGCCACTGATGCAGCGGGAAGATGGCGACCTTCAAGCCGATGCCCGTGAACAAGAACCCGACCGCAACCAGCAGGGTGCGACTCTCACCGAAGGGCGGCAGCCGCGCCGCCAGATCGAGCATGTTGAGGGTACCCGTCAGCTGGTAGAGCAGCCCCACACCCAACAGGAAGAAGGTGCCGCCCACCGTGCCGATCATCAGGTAGGAGAGCGCCGCGGTGAGCGCGCGCCGCGTGGCGCCGAGAGCCACCATCGTGTAGGTCGACAGCGACGCGATCTCCAAGAAGACGAACGAGTTGAACGCGTCCCCCGTCATCGTCATGCCGATCAACCCGGTCAGACACAACAGATAGGCCGCGTAGAAGAACGCCTCCTGGCTCTGAGGCACGTTGTGACTGCGCGGCCCGAGTCCGATGCTGGCCACCACCATGGCCACCGAAGTGACCACCAGCAGGATCAGCACCGTCAACGCGTCGGCGCGCAGTTCGATGCCCCAGGGGGGCTCCCAGCCGCCGACGTGATAAGAAATCGTGCCCTCGGCCATGACTTGCTGGGTCAGCATCACGCTGAAAGCGAAGGCCACCACGGTGATCAGGGTCGCGAACCAACGCACCAGCAGGCGCTGTCGGAGGATCACGCAGCTGGGTGCCGCCAGCAGCGGCACGATGATCTGAAGAGCGGGGAGGTGATTCACGGATCCTCCACATCAGCGCGAGCGATCTCGTCTTCTTCCACGCTGCCGTACGCTTCTTTGATGCGCACGATCAGCGCCAAGCCGAGCGCCGTGGTCGCGATACCGACGACGATCGCCGTCAGCATCAGAACGTGAGGCAGGGGGTTACTGTAGTCGCTGGGTTTGGCGCCCTCGAAGATGATGGGCGCCGTACCACCCTCCACCTTGCCCATCAGGACGTAGAACATGATCACGGCGGTCTGGAACAGGTTCAGTCCCATCATCTTCTTGATCAGGTTGCGCCGCGAAACGAGCGCATACAGCCCGAGCATGAATAGAACGACGGAGAACCAGTAGTGCCAGTGTGTCGCTAGCGTCATCGTTGGTCTCTATCGGTAAACGCGTAGAAGATGGCGATCATCACCGACGTGACCGTCACCCCGACGCCGAGTTCCACCGCGAAAATCCCCCAATGTTGCCCGTGCTCCGGGTGGTGGGGCGAGAGCGCCCCGTAGTCGAGAAAGTTCATGCCTTGGAGCAGGCTGTAAACCCCGGTGCCGCCGTAGATGATGACACCGAGCGCGATACCGATCTCGATCACGCGCGGCGGCAGGATGCGCTTGAGTTCAGCGGGGCCGAAGATGAGCGCGTAGAGCACCATACCGGCAGCGAAGATGACCCCTGCTTGGAAGCCGCCGCCCGGTCCGAAATCGCCGTGGAACTGAACGTAGAGCGCGAACAGCAGGATGAAGGGGATGACGAACTTCGCGACGGTGCGAACGACGGAAAGCTCGCGGACGGGGGTATGCGCCGGCCTCATGCCTGACCCTCCGGGGCTTGCTCGCTCACTGTGACGGACTCACTGGGCAGCTCTGCGGCGGTGGCCTCCTCGGGCTTGGTCTCGGGCTGCTTCTTCTGCGAGGGGAGCTTGGAGCGCAGCAGAATGAGCACGCCCACGGCTGCGGTGAAGACCACCGTCGTCTCGCCGAAGGTGTCGAAGCCGCGGTAGCTCGCCAGCACACTCGTCACGATGTTCGGCATGCCGACCTCGTGCGGCGAGTCCACGATGTAACGCGGCACGACGTGGTGGTTGATCGGCGCCGCAAAGTCACCGTACGCGGGCATGTCCGCGGTGCCGTAGAGCAGAGCGCAACCGGCGAGGGCGACGACGAGGATGGCCAGGCCCGAACGATGACGGCGGGGTGCTTCTTCATCGCCCGTGAGCGCCAAGGTCGCCAGGAACAACACCGTCGAAACACCGGCGCCGACGGAGGCTTCGGTGAACGCCACGTCGACGGCGTCGACCAACGTGTAGATCCCGGTGCACAGCAGGCTGAAGATCGAACCCAGCATGACGGCCGTGAACAGGTTGTGCGATCGGATGATGAAGACCGCGATCGTCAGCAGCAGCACGAACAACAGCGCTTCAATCGGCGGCATTCTGACTCCGATCTTCCTTCTCACCCAAGACCTTCAGCCCGCTGGCGTAGGCAGCCTTGGCCAACGCGTGGGTCGCTGCCGGCCCAGTGAGGTAGATGAAGGCCCAGGCCGTCAACAGCTTGACGCTGATCAGGCTCAAGCCTGCCTGCAGCCCGCAGCCCAAGAAGATGAGCAGCGCACCCATCGTATCGGTGACGCCGACCGCGTGTACACGGGTGTAGAAGTCGGGCAGACGCAACAACCCGATGGCGCCGACGAGGGAAAAACCCGTCCCGAGCAGCAGGCAAGCCCACGACGCGTATTCCAACACCAGAGTCACGCCTGAGGCCTTTCGTCCAACGTCGTTTCGCCGGGGTGCCGCTTCGACTTGCCGTCGCTCGCGAGAGAGCCGAACTTGGCGTAGCGCAAGATCGCGAACACGCCGATGAAGTTCATCAGCGCGTAAACCAGCGCCAAGTCCAACCACTCGGGGCGGCCAAAGAGGAAACCCGTCACCGCGATGAGCAACGTCGTCTTGGTGCCGAACATGTTGCCGGCCAGGATGCGGTCGAAGACGGTGGGCCCGTACCACACCCGAGCCAGGGCCATCAGCATGACGACGATGACCGCGGCTGTGGGGGCAATGAATTTGATGTCCATCAAACCTCCCTTTACTGGCCTTCCAAACGCGACACCTTCCGGTCGAGTTCGCCGCTGGAGTCGGCGTCGGCAGCCTCTTTGGTGAGCGCGTGAATCAGGAAGGTATCGTCCCGCACGTCCAAGGTGACCGTGCCGGGCGTGATGGTGATCGTGTTGGCGTGAATCACCTTGCCCAAGGTCGTCTTCTGCGTGACGCGTAACTTGACCAGGTGGGGATGAATGGGCAGGGAGGGCGATAGGATGACGCGGGCCGCATCGATGTTGGTGACGACCACTTGGTAGATCACCCACGGCACGTAGCTGAGCAAGCGCACGGCGAGGTGCCACGGATAGCCCTCTTCATCCAAGATCCCCATGCGTGCGCTGAGCCACACGACCAGCACACACGACCCCAAACCCAAGGCGACGAGTTCGAGCTCGGTGTGGCCCGACCACATGAGCCAAGCCACGAACAACAACACGAATGTGAGAGTGGTGCGTAACACGGAGGGTCTATCCACCGGTGCGATTGAATCGGGCTATACGGCAGGCGACCCCGCGTCAACCCTCCCAACCCCCACCGGGGACCGGCCGCCGGACTGTCGGCCGCCGTCCGAACGGGCTCAACTCTTCTGCCGTGGGCTCGGCACTTCGAGCATCAGCAGGCGCTCACAGGCGTGGAGGTCGCCTGTGAGGCTCGTGCCGAGTCGTGTCGGGGTGAAAGGATTTGAACCTTCAACGTCCTGCACCCAAAGCAGGCCCTCTACCAGGTTGAGGTACACCCCGCGGTGTCACATTCGACGATCCGAAGACATATAGAGGGTGTTCGCGCTTCGTTCAATCCGGAATCCGCGTCATGCGCACGTCGAGGTGGATTGGCTTCCGGTCCGACACCACGATCCGATCCCAGGGGAAGTACCCCTCTCGCTCGATCGTGATGCGGTGCTCGCCCGTGGGCAAGCGCACCCCGTGGGCGGCCACGTAGGCCAAAACCCCGATGAACTGCTCATCGATCGTGACCGAAGCGTCCGGCGGCGTGGCGGGATCGACCTCGAAGCGCAGGCTGACCGCCGCGCGCAAACCACAGCCCGAAAGCAAGACCCCAGCGCCGACGACGAGGGCCAACAGCGCGCCGCGACGAGAGCTGCGGGCCCGGCTCGGCCGCGCAGAACTGGAGCTCTCGAGACTCACTCCCATTCGATCGTTGCCGGTGGTTTGGAACTGATGTCGTAAGCCACGCGATTGATGCCCTTGACCTCGTTGATCAGCCGGGAGCTGATGCGCGCCAACAGATCGTAAGGTAGCCGAGCCCAGTCGGCCGTCATGGCGTCACTCGACGAAACCGCACGCACCACAGCCGTCTCTTCGTAGGTGCGGTCATCGCCCATCACGCCGACGCTGCGGACGGGCAGCAGCACCGCGAAGGCCTGCCACAAATCTTCGTACAGCCCGGCGTCCTTGATCTCGCCGTAGACGATGGCGTCGGCCCGCCGCAGAACCGCCAAGCGCTCCTCCGTGACCTCGCCCAAACAACGGATCGCGAGACCGGGCCCGGGAAAGGGCTGACGCCACAGGATGTCGCGCGGCATGCCCATGGTGGCCCCCACCTGACGCACCTCGTCCTTGAACAACTCGCGCAGCGGCTCGATCAGAGACAGCTTCATGCGCTCGGGCAGGCCGCCGACGTTGTGGTGCGTCTTGATCACGGCGCTGGGACCCTTGACGCTGACGCTCTCGATCACGTCGGGGTAGAGCGTGCCCTGCACCAGGTAGTCGACCTGGCCCACCTTGTGACTCTCTTCCTCGAAGATCTCGATGAAGAGGTTGCCGATGATGTGTCGCTTGCGCTCGGGATCGGTCACCCCGGCCAAACGATCGAGGAAGCGCTTGCGCGCGTCGATGGCGATCAGGTGCAGGCCCAAATCTTCGCGCATCGACTTCTGGACACGTTCGTATTCGCCCTCGCGGAGCACGCCGTTGTCGACGAAGATGCAGGTCAATCGCTCGCCCAGCGCACGGTGGGTGAGCATGGCTGCGACCGCGGAGTCGACCCCGCCGCTCAGAGCACAGATGGCGTGCGCGTCGGGCCCGACTTGCTCCTGAATGCGCGCCACCGTCTCTTCCACGAAGCTGCCCGGCGTCCAATCCTGGCGCAAACCGGCGACGTCGAACAGGAAGGCGTCCAGCATCTCGCGGCCGCGCTCGGTGTGCGCCACTTCTGGGTGAAGCTGAATGCCGTACATCTTGCGTTCGGGGTGGCCGATGACCGCCATCGGCGCGTTGTCGCTGTGAGCAATGACCCGAAAGCCCTCCGGCAATTGGGTCAGCTTGTCGCCATGGCTCATCCAAACCTGAGAAATGTCTCCCGGGAGAAAGCGCGCCAGCACGCCGACGTTCTCGTCCACCACCAGCTGTGCGGGGCCGTATTCCCGTTCATCGCTGGCCTCGACCTGGCCCCCTTGCTGCAGCGCCATCAGGTGCTGCCCGTAGCAGATCCCCAACGTCGGCACGCCCAGCTGGAAGATGGCCGGGTCACTCTTGGGGGAGTTTTCGCCGTACACGGAGTCGGGGCCGCCGCTGAGGATGATGGCGCTCGGTTGCGCCTTGCGGATGCTCTCGATGCTCGCCGTTCCGGGCACGATTTCGCAGTAGACTTGGCTCTCCCGCACGCGGCGCGCGATGAGCTGGGTGTACTGTGAGCCGTAGTCGAGGATCAGAACGCTCTGTCGGTCCATTGGCGGGAGCTAGCACGACTGGGGCCGAAGGGTCCATCGGCCCGAGCGCAGCGCGCTTCACGGGGCCTGCGGGCTGGGAGGCACGGGCCGCACGACGATCAGACGGGACTCGCTGAGCTGCTCGGAGAAAAACCGCTCGATCTGTGAGGGCGTGGGGGACTTGCCCTTCGGCTGCGCCAGACGCGCGAGACGGTGTGCCGGATCGGCCAGATCCTGGTGGACGTCCAGCGCGGCCACAGCCCGCTTCAGCGTGGCTGGCGAGATGCGCGTGGTCCTCAGTCGGTCGATGAGCGCACGGACTTGCATCACGGCGGGCCCCAGGCGTTCCATCTCGTCGGAGAGCGCGATCACCAGTGCGGCCCGCTGGTTCGGCACACCCAGCGCATGTGCTTCCGCGTGGCGCGCCAGCCCCGTGTCCAGCACGGCGCGTTCGAGCCAGCCACCGGCGCCTCCGAGCAGAACCTCCGCCACCCGAGCACTCGCCAGCTGATCGGCATCGAGCGGAAAGATGAGCAGTGCCTCGGCCTCCTCTTGCTCCAGCAGGTACTCCCCACCGACCCGCGGTGGCTTGGCTGGTTTGGGGCAAGCGTTGGAGGACGGTCCGAGGGGGGAGAGCAGTTCGCTCAGGCGCTCGGCGAGCTCAGTGGCTTGCTGGGGGTTGTGGTTGGAGAGCACCGCCAAGCGCAAGCGACCATCGACGAAGCCGCGCAGCGCATCGCGCGCCCGGATCACGTCGAAGTCGTTGCCCGCGGAGCCCAAGCCCCGAGGCAGCAACTGCGAGGGGTGCCCATCGCTTGCCAGACGCAGCGCCAGTTCCCAAGCCGGGGTCGGAGGCTCGGCCACCGCGAGCAGCGCCCGGGTGTCACTGACCAGCGCCGCATCGGAGGACGCCGCCAGCAGCGCGCGTCCCATCAATTCCCCGAGGCGTGCGGCCGCGCCGTCGTCGTGGGCGGGCAGGGAGGCCACCAGCCCCAGATCGAACTGCCCAGCCCAGGGTGCGACGATGGCGGAGGGTTCGTCACGAGTGGCAAAGCGCGCGGCCGTCGCCAGCGCTGCGGCGGTGTGCCCCGCGGTCGTCATTTCCTCGTGGGCGGTGGGGCAGGCGCTCGTGAGCAACGCCCAGAGGCGTCCTTGTCCCGCCTCGACGGCGCTCACGGGCGCCAGTTTGGGCGCTTGGGCGGCGCGCATCTCTCGTTCGAAGCTGACGAGGTCGGGGGCCTCACTGAACAGCACCGCCTGCGAATGCACTGGCCCGGCCTCGTAGCGCCCCGAAAGCGCCGCCCAGGCGGCTCGCGAGGCTGCGTCTTGGGCCCTCGGGGCTTCCAGCGGCAGCAGCTCCGGCGAGGAAGGCTGGGCGGCTTGCAGTCGTTTCAGCATCTCCGCGCGGGCGGCTTTGGCCAGCCGCGCCGCGGGGCGCACGCCGGTGGCCACCGGACTGTTCATCTCCGCCAGCAGGCAAGCGCCGGCAGGTCGCAAGCTCGCCGTCACGCGGTCCAGGTGCCAGCGCGGGGAGCTGGCGCGCACCAGCCAGTTCAGGCTCGAGTCGGGCGCGGAGAGGCGTCGAGCCGTGCCCAAGGCGCGAGCCGCGTCGGGGACTCGCAACGCCAACAGCAGCCGTTGCCCGCGCGCCTGGCGCTCCGCCCGAAACAGGTCCCGCTCGGGCCACGGCTCCGCGCTCGTTTGCCCCGACGGCCACGCGGGCGCGGCGTGGTAGGCGTCGGTGACTTCGGCCACGGCCTGCTCCGGGCCTACGACTGCCAGCGCCACGTTGTCGTGACCCAGGGCGGCTCGCAGTTGGGCGGCGTCCTTGTCCGTGCCGGCCGCGGCACAGGGGTCGACCGCCACCGGAGCTGACGGGGCGGCTTGCAGTGGCGCCCGCAACAGACCTTCGTGGATGGCAGCGAGCGCTTGGGGGGCTGCGGACGCGGCGGGCAGCTCCACCGAGACGATCAGCGCGTCGACGCCGAGCCGACCCGTGGGTGCAAAGCCTTGCCCCCGCATCGCAGCCTCCAGAGTCGTACCGAGCGAGGGCAGGGCGGTGGCACCACCGGGCAGCCAAACGGCGACGGCGAGCGCGACGTGGGGATCGCCGGACCGCTGCACGACGACCAGCGGCGGCTTGTCCCCGGCTTGGTGCGTCACCAACTCCTGAGGGGACGCCGGCTCGGGCTGGGACGAGCCACAAGCCACGACCATGCCGCTCAGCCACAACAGAAAAAGCCCCAACCAGCGTGAAAAGTAAGTTCGCAAGTTGGGGCTTTCATAGCGCCTTTTGGCTGGGCGCGACAGTTCGCAGAGAGCGGGGCTTTCAGGCGGCGAGGGACGCCGGACTCATCAGAGTCTCCAAGCGACAGCGGATCTTGTGCTTCTTGGAGTACACGGTCTTGATGCTGATGCCCATCTCCTCCGCGATCTGCTCGGGCTCCAGACCCAGCTCGAAGTAGAGCTTGACGAACTCTCGGTCCTTCTCGGAGAAGGCGCCGAGCAACTTCGAGACCTGCTCCACCCGCTCACGCATCAGGCAGATGTCGTAGGGGCTGGGAACGTCCACCGAGGGCGGCTCTTGGTCGGTGTCCTCGGTCTTGGGATCGCGGCGACGGCAGCGCAGGAAGTCGTAGGCAGCGTGGGTCGCCAGCATGCCGAGCCAGGTGCTCAGGCGTGAGCCGCGGCTCGGATCGTAGCTCCTGAGCTTGCGCTTGTCGTTCTTGAGCAGCTGCAGAAGCAGGATCGAGTAGACCTCGCGGGCGTCCTCTTCGTTGACCACGCCGCCGAAGCGGTTGAGCACACGTGAGATGCAGCGCTGGATGACCCGGGTGTAGGTGTTGCTGAAGTCCTGCCAGGCTCGGGCGTCGTCGCTCAGCAGGCGCTGAACGAGTTCCTGCTCTTCGGTGACGGAAAGGCGGGCGCGTTGGCTGTCGAATTGGGTCATGGGTTCCTCTCTGCTGGTGCGGCTGTCGTCGCTCACACCCGACCTCTAGAGCACGCACCGTGCCAGGGAACTAAACCAATGAATTCAGCAGCTTAAGCGCACGTCACAGGCGTAACAGCGTAACACCTGGGAGCGGATCGTGACGCTCGTCTCAACCCTGTGGTACGCCGAAGGGCGGCGCCGGCTTCCCTCCGATGACGCCAGGGAGCGACTCATGCTGGGACGAATCAAAGCCTACTCGATGCTCGCCGTCTCCTTCGTGCTGACGCTGCTGTCGCGTTGGCTGCATCTCGGCCGTCGCTTCGGGTTGGGCGCCTACGAACGCAACTACGCCGCAGATCGCTTGGCGCCGATGCAAGCCGGCGACGGCGAGCTGTTCGTGGGGGCCGGGCGCTGCATCGCCTGCGGCAGGTGCGAGGAGGGGGACTACTTCATCAAGCAGCGTCATCCGAGCGCCTACCCGGGCCTGATGACGCTGGTCCTGGCGGGCGCGCGCGCCACGCCGGACGCGGTGGAGGCTGCCTCGGCTTGGCGTCTGATCGACGAGCAGGAGCTGTCCAAGCGCCAACGGCTGTGTCCGACGCAGGTGCCGCTGGTCGAGCTCTCGCGCTTCGTGCGGCGCCACGCGGAGCAACTCGAGGACTCCGCGAGCGGCAGCTGATCCCGCCGTTTTGCCGACCTGGGGTCGCCGGAACGAGGTTCGACCCCCTCCGGGGCGACCCAAGCTCGCGGAAATCGGGACTCGATGCCGAACCTGGGCGAGCTCAGGTCGCGCAACCCGGGGTCGGACCCTCGTCGTCGGCGACCTCGGGTCGGGCGCGACGCACGTCGACTCCGAACCCGAGCGACCTCGCGTCGTGGCGCGTGAGGTCGGGCCCCAGTGTCGGCAACCTCGGGTCGTGGACCTCGGGTCGAGCGCGTGACGCTCAGCCGCGCACGAGAGCCAACCGCGGCGCGGCGCCAAAGGCTGCGAGGTGTCCGCTCTCTTCGGCGACGTAGACGTCGCAACGCTCGTCGACGCGGATCATGTCGGGGATCAAGTCCGAGGGCAGGGTGCCCAGGAGCTCGCCATCACGCGGGCGCACGACGTGAACCTGCTGCTGGGGCACGAACAGCGCACCACTGCGCAGCACGGGCTCCAAACGACGCGGCTGATCGGCCTCCGGCGAAGACGAGAAGACGTGTTGGAAGCGCGCCCGACCGTCGGCAGCCCCCAAGCCCAGCAGCATGCCGCTGGCGCTGTTGACCAGCACGCAGTCGTCGACGGCCATCCACGCGCTGGTCTCGTTCACGAGACCGGGCGCGTGCTCCCAGAGCTTCTCACCGCTGGCACGGTCGAACGCGATGGCACCGCCACCTTCCGTTTCGAGCGTGGGCACGATCACGGCCGTGGGCGTCAAGAGCGGAGCGCGGCCGGGCAGGGGGCGCTCATCGAGCTCGACCTCCCACGCCGCTTCGCCGCTCCAGGGGTCGAAACGATGCAGGCGGTAGCGCCCACCGGCAACGCCGCTGAGGGTGAACGCGCTGTCGTGGTCGACGGCGACGTCGCCGGAGAAGGGCAAGCGCGCGCGCAGAGACCACACCACCTCGCCGTTGACGCCGTCGAGGGCCACCATCAAGGGGTCACCGCCCGAAAAGATCAGCAAACGCCCCGCGCGTCGCAGCCGATAGCTGCCCGGACGGCGCGCCGAGTGACGCCAGCGCACCGCACCGCTCAACAGATCGATGCCCGAGACCTGGCGGTCGCCCTCGACCAACGCGAGCAACTTCGGCATGCCACCGCCGTGAAGAACGGCTCCAGCTGCGGCTCCTGCCGCGCGCGGCGTGACGGCCAGGCGAAAGCGCACGTCTCCGGTCTGCAGTTGATGACAGCTGAGCTGCCCATCGGGTTCGACGCGCACCAGCCCGGACGGAGTGACCACGCTCGCCGCGGGCCGCGTCGGGCGTTTCCACACCACCTCACCGCTACGGCGACGCAGGCAAGCCGTCTCGTTGGCTGCGCCCACCATGATCAGATCACCGCACAAGAAGGTCGCGCGCAGATCGATCTGCGGCACGCTGGCCACCCAACGCGGCGAAAACCGCATCTTGGGGCCCGTCTCCCAAATCCCGACGGTGCGCTTGAGTTTGGGAACGAAACGGCTGTAGCTGGCTGGGCTGGGGTTCGATACGGACTCCTCCGCAGCCGAACCGTCGCTGGCCTTCATCAGCGCGGCCGCGCGACGAGCGAAGTCCCGCAGCCGCAGGTTGCGGCGCTGTTCGGGATCTTTGGCGCAGATTTCCTGCGACAGCGCGGCCGCGAACTGCCCGGCGACGCGCGCGAACTCCTCGGTCGGCAGCCGCATCAGGGCGCCCTGTTCTCCGCGCTGGGCACCGAAACGCAGCTCGAGTGCCGCCTCGCCGGGTCCGCGCCGCAGACTCACGCGGGTGCCCGCCACCTCCGCTCGCCGAAACGTCGGCCGTGCCGAGCGAAACGACTCGAACGCGCACTCAGCCAACGCCAACAAACGTTCGGCGTCCAAAAAGACCTGGGATTGTCCGCCCACCACCCGGCGACGGCCGTCGAACACCGAGAGCTTGCCGACCCCCAGCAGCGCCAACAGATCGGCCCGCTCGAGTTGGTCGCCCTCTGCGCGCTCTTGCGACGTCGCGCGCAGCTCCAGCTCAGCGACGAGCTTCAGCTTGCCCGCTTGCATCGTCACCACGACCCCCTGGCGCACGATCGGCGGCGTTGAGAACGTGACCACGGCCGCCACCGCGTCGCGCGCGGTGAGCAGACCCAAACGAGACGGCGCCGGCAGCGGCGTGTTCTGGTGCAAGCAGCCGTCGAGCGCCGAGAGCAGCGCTGCCTGCAGGGTGCCGAACGGCACCCGACGCCCGTAGACCGCGACGGAAGGAACCGGTCCGGGTGAGAAGACCGACAGCAGGACGTCGCTGCGGTCCGCTTCCAGCCCCACTTCCCACACCTCCGAGCTGGCGTGCAGCGCGACCGTAGTTCGCCCGCGACGGCAAGTCACGACACTCGCAGCAGCCAACGCGAGGTCGGTGAGAAAATCGATGGCCTGGCCTTCGCCCACTCGCGCCGTCAGATTGACTCCGTCAGCGATGACGTCGAGCACGCCATGCAGCGGGCCGAGCTCGGCTTGCGAAGGATCTTCGGATCGGGGTCGGACGACGACGTGCAACGCAGTCATACCCACATCGTAGGTACCTGCGTCGTACGGGCTAAATTTTGGGATGGATTCGCCGAAGTGTGGACAAGCGAGGGTCGAAGAGGCTAGGCCCGACTCGGACGGGGATAGGGTTGGTAGCGCGGTTCGAATCGGCGGCCGGCCGCGGGGTCTGCCTTCTCGGCGGACGGCAAGCGGGCAAAGCCACAACAGGGCATCGAAGCGCTCGCCAAAGCGCCAACAATGATACACTCTGAAGTTGGGTCGCCCGCGAGGCCTACGAAACCCTTGCGGTAATCGGGACAGATGGAGCTCAAGCAACAACTCAAACTTTCGCAGCAGCTGGTGATGACCCCACAGCTGCAACAAGCGATCCGATTGTTGCAGCTTTCGCGCCTCGAGCTTCTCGAAGAGGTGCGTAAGGAGCTCGACGGAAACCCGATCCTGACGGACGAGGAGCCCGACGGTAAGCGACGCAATGCCGAGGGGGCCGAACGCGATGGCGGTGAACCCGGTGAATCAGCGGCGCGGGCCGAGCAGGAAGACCACCGGCAGTCGGCGGAGAGCCGCCAGACGGAAAACGCCACCAAGGAAGTCGACTGGGAGAAGTTCCTCGAGAACTCGAGTCAGCAGCAGCCCACGGGCGGCACCAAAGGCGGCTCGGGCTTCGACGACCTGCCACCCATCGAGCAGAACCTCACCCGGCCCAGCTCGCTGCGGGACCATCTGTTGTGGCAACTGCAGCTCGGTGACTTCACCGACGTGGAGCGCGTGTTCGGCGAGCTCGTCATCGGCAACCTGGATGACAACGGCTTCCTCGACTTGGCTGGCGTCGAGCGCCCCGACGGCACGCGCACTCCCGATCTGACGATTGAAGACTTGGCCGACGAAGCCGGTCTGCACCGCGACGACGCTCCCATCGTGCTGGAGATGATCCAGAACTTCGACCCGCTCGGGGTCGCTTCGCGCAACTTGCAGGAGTGCCTGATCGTCCAGGCCAAGGCCATCGGCTTCGACGACATCGAGATGGAGATCCTGCAGCGGCACATGCAGAATCTCGAGCGTCGCAACTACCAGGCCATTGCCAAAGACCTGAAGATCCCCGTCGAGGAAGTCTACGAAGCGGCCAAAGAGATCCAGAAGCTGGAGAGTCGCCCGGCCCGGAACTTCACCGACCAGGACGAACGCAGTATCGGCATCACGCCCGACGTCTTCGTGATCAAAGACGGCGACGAGTTCGTGGTGATGGACAACGACCGTGGCATTCAGCGCCTGCACATCAACGAAGCGTTGACTCAGAAGCTGCTGAAGGACCCTTCCGCCAAAGACTTCGTGGGCGAGAAGCTCAAGAACGCCCAATGGCTGATCCGCGCCATCGAGCAGCGCCGCAAGACGATCATTCGCGTCACCGAGTGCATCGTCGAGAAGCAGCGGGAGTTCTTCGAAAAGGGCGTCGAGCACCTCAAGCCGATGATCCTGCGCGACGTGGCCGAAGCAGTGAACATGCACGAGTCGACCATCTCGCGCGTGACGACCAACAAATACGTGCACACGCCGCGCGGCCTGTTCGAACTGAAGTACTTCTTCAATTCGAGCATCCGCCGAGTCGCCAACGAAGACATCGCGAGCGAAAGCGTCAAACAAGCCATCCGCAAGATCGTCGATGGCGAAGACAAGAAGAATCCCTTCAGCGACCAAGCCATCGTGAAGCTTCTCGAGGACAGCTCGGGAATAAAGATCGCACGGCGAACGGTTGCGAAATACCGAGAGATGCTGGGCATCCTGTCTTCCTCCAAGCGAAAGAAGCACTTCTGAGAGGTCGTTTTCGCGGGAGTGTTGACTGGGCCCGGACCCTCGGCCTCGGGTCGCCATCGGCGACGCCCCACGCAGCATTCACAAGGAGTCACGAATGAACATCAACATCACCTTCCGCCACCTCGAGGCGACCGACGCCATCAAGGCCCACGTCAACGACAAAGTGGCCAAGCTTCAGCGTTTCTTGAAGCAGCCGATGACCGTGAAGGTGACCCTCTCGCTGGAAAAGCTCGAGCACCAAGTCGAGATCCGTGTTTCCAGCGGAAGCGAACACCACGAAGCTCACGAAACCTCGTCGGACATGTACGTCTCCATCGACCGTGCCGTGGACAAGCTCGAACGTCAGATCAGCTCCACCAAGGGCGCAGCGGAAGCCAAGCGTCGACGCGGCGGAGAGACCTTGCGCGGAGGCATCCCGGTCGACGAGTCCGGCGAATGAACACGGCGTTTCGGCCGCAACCCAAGCGGCCGAAACGCAGCTCCCACTCCCACTCAGTCGAGCCGCGGACGTGCTGCGTTGACCCAACGCAGCACGCTCCGAGCGGGATGCCGCCAGGGACACCATAACGGCTCAGCCTGCGATTCGGCCGAAGCCGCTGGGTGTGGCTTCGCGACGACCGACGCGGTACAACCCAAATCGTGCGCGTCTTGGACACCTTGACTCCCGAAAGGGTGTGGCTCACGAGCGCCGGAGGACCTCCTCACGACAAGCAGGAGGTGCTTTCGTTGCTCGCCGAGCTGCTCGCGCCCGCCGCCAACACGACGCGGGACGAGGTCGAGCGCGGTTTGGCGGAGCGCGAAGGGGTGCGCAGCACGGGGATCGGGGAAGGGGTGGCGATCCCCCACTGTTCGGTGGCCGGCCTGCACAGCCACGTCGCGGCCCTCGTGGTGCACGGTGTCGGGGTGGACTTCGACTCCATCGACGGCAAGCCAGCTCAACTCATCATGGGGGTCGTCGGTCCCAGTGGCGGTCCGACGAATCACCTGAAGTTCCTGGCTCGAGTCTCCCGCCTGTTCGGCAACGCGGCCACCCGACGACACTTGCTGGACGCAGGTTCGAGCGCGGCGGTCATCTCCGTCGTGGAGCGGGCGGAGGGGGTGTCGGGTGGCTGATGACGTCGAAGTGCGCGGCCTGAGCATCGCCGAACTGCTGGACGATCCCAGCCTGCGCATCGAGGTGACGTTGCTCGCGGGGGCAGGAGGTTTGCATCGAACCATTCAGCACTCCCGCATCCAGAAGTCGGGCTTGGCCATGGTAGGGCACCTGCATGGCTTGGTCCCGACGCGGGTTCAGGTGCTGGGCGAAACGGAGCTGAGCTTCGTCGAAACCCTGAGCGACGAACAGCGACAGCGTGCCGCGCACGACTTGTTCTCCCTGGAGCTGGCTTGCGCGTTGGTCACTCGCGGAGCCGTGCCGCCCAAGGAGTTCGTGGAGCGCGCCCAGGAAACACAGACGCCGCTACTGAGCTGCAAGGAGCGCAGCAGCGTCGCGATCACGGCGCTGCACGCCCTGCTCGACGAGCGGCTCGCTCCGCGCACGCGCTTGCACGGCGTGCTGGTGGACGTGTTCGAGGTCGGCATCTTGCTGCTGGGGCAGAGTGGCATCGGCAAGAGCGAGGTGGCGCTGGAGCTCGTGATGCGGGGTCACAAGCTGGTCGCCGACGACGTCGTCGAGTGCGACTTCCGCCCGCCGGGCATGGTGTTCGCCGAACCCGCCGAGCTGCTGCGCCACCACATCGAGGTGCGGGGGCTCGGGATCTTGAACATTCGGGACCTGTTCGGGGTGACCGCCATCCGAGAACGCAAGCGCATCGACCTCGTGGTGCGCCTGGAGACGAGCCAGGAAGACAGCCACTTCGACCGCTTGGGGCAGCGCGGCCGCGCCCACGAGATCTTGGACGTGCCTTTGCCGGAGGTCGTGATCCCGGTGCGCCCAGGCCGCAACGTCAGCGACATCATCGAGATCGCCGCACGCGACGAGTTACTGCGTCGGGCGGGTCAAGACGCGTCTCAGAAGTTCTTGGAACGCATCGACGCCAGCGCGGCCGCAGCTGGGCAGGGCGCAGGGAGGCGACCCAACCCACCGCTCGCGCCCCGGGACAGCGTCGTGACCGATCCTCGAGTCTTGGAGAGCAGCGTCCCTCCGCCTTTGAGCACTCCTGGCGTCAGCACCCGGCGTGACAGCGACTCGCGTGCCGCCGGGCCCACGAAGACTGAACCCGAGCACGGTTTCGAAAGCGTGCCACCGTCCCCCAACCGCATCGACAAGTGATAGCCGCGCAATGATGGACCAGGAGGCACCGTTTTCCGTCGTGGTCGTCACCGGGCTGAGCGGTGCCGGTCGCTCCACGGCCTTGTCTGCTCTCGAAGACTTGGGCTTCTATTGTGTCGACAACCTGCCGCCGAGCGCGTTTGCGCCGTGTTTGGAGGCCTGCCAACGCGACAAGTTGCGACGCGTGGCTCTGGGCATCGACGTCCGGGTGCGCGCGTTCTTGGACGCCACGTTGCAGGCCATCGAGCGGGTGGAGAAAGACCAAGCACAGGAGTTCACTCTGCTCTTTCTCGACGCCTCGGACGCGACCTTGCTCTCGCGCTACAGCGCCACGCGTCGACCGCACCCCTTGCGCATCGCGCCCAACGAAGCCCACCACAGCCTGGCGGTGATGGACGGTGTACACCTCGAACGCGAGCGACTGGCGCCGCTGCGGGCCAAGGCCTCCGCCATCATCGACACCAGCAACCTGACCGTGCACGAGCTGCGGCGAAGGATCGTCGAGATGTTCCGCCCGCGCGCCGCTGACTCCCAGCACCTGCTGACGCGCTTCGTCTCGTTCGGCTTCAAGTACAGCACGCCGGGCGACGTCGACACGATGTTCGACGTTCGCTTCATCGAGAACCCGTACTTCATCCCCGAATTGCGTCCGAACTCGGGTCTCGACGCGCCGGTGAAAGATTTCGTCCGAGCAGCACCTTCGGCGAAGCAGTTCGCAGAACATGTCGAAGCGCTGCTGGCGTTCCTGATCCCTGCGTACGAGCAAGAGGGTAAGAGCTACTTCACGGTCGGCTTTGGCTGCACGGGTGGCAGACACCGCTCGGTCGCGATGGCAGAATGGGTCGCCGAACGCCTGCGAGAACACTGCGGCCTTTCCATCGACGTGAGCCATCGCGACGTCCAGCGCGCCGAGCGCGAGAAGGAACTTCAAGTGCGCGTGGAGCGGAGCGACGAAGCAACCGAAAAGTGAACGAGGAATCCAAGAGCGTGGTCGAACGAACATTCGAGGTCTTGAACAAGAAGGGCATGCACGCCAGAGCCGCCGCTTTGTTGGCGCAGACGGCGTCGAAATTCACCTGCGACGTCACGGTCGCCCGCGACGAACAATCAGCGAATGCCAAGAGCGTGATGGGGGTCTTGCTTCTGTGCGGGAGTCAGGGCACGCTCATTTCCGTCAAAGCCTCCGGACCAGATGCCCAAGATGCGGTCGACGCGATCGGTGATCTTTTTGCAAACCGTTTCGGAGAGCCAGAGTGACGGCAGGCGACGGTGGGGAGGGGGATGTGAGCGAAGAAGACGCGAACGAGGAGGTGCCGAGTTCGGGCCTGTCGCTCCACTTTTCTGGCATCGCCGGTTCGCCGGGGATCGGACTGGGAGAGGTCTGCATCATCGGCAGTCGCCGGCGCGTGGAGTTTCGCACCGTCAAGGCGTCCCAGGTCGACGCGGAGCTGGAGCGATTTCAGCGCGCCGTCACCCACGCCAGTGACCAGCTGCGCGCACTGCTGGCCAACTCGAACGGCAAACTCAGCGCGGGCGAGGCCTCGATCCTCGAGGCCTACGCGTTGATGGTGTCCGACCCCTTGCTGGAGCAGCGCGTGGGCGACTTCGTGCGGCGACATCGAGCCTGCGCGGAATGGGCGTTGGAGGCCGCCGCGTTCGACATCTCCCGCGATCTGAGCGGGGCATCGGACCGTTACCTCAAGGAACGCAGTCGCGACGTCGAGTTCGTCGGTGAGCTGATCCACGACTCGCTGGACGCGCTGTCAAGCACTGGAGCCCCGACCACACCGCACTATCACGGCGTCGTGGTCGCACGGCAGCTGAGCCCGACCCAGGTCGCCGCCATCGACCCGAGTCAAGTCACGGCACTCGTCACGGAGAGCGGTACCGCCACGTCCCACACCGCGATCGTGGCCCGTGCGCTCGGTCTCCCGGCGGTCGTGGGGTGCCCCGGGGTCGTCGATGCCTGCGCCGCCCACACCGTGGCGATCGTCGATGGCCGCCGCGGCATCGTCACCTTGTCGCCGAGTCAAAGCGAGGTCTCCGCCGCGGAGAATCGCCGCGCCGAACGGCGGCGTGCGCTCGCCGGGTTGCGTTCCAAGCCGCAGCTCGGTGTCGCCAAGACTCGCTGCGGCACGGAGATCCTGCTGCTGGCCAACACCGAGTTTCCTTACGAGGTGGAGCTCGCCGTCTCGGAGGGTGCTGCTGGTATCGGGCTCTACCGCACGGAGTTCCTGTGCGTGGAGCGGGGGACCTATCCCTCGGAAGAAGAGCAGTACCAAGTCTATCGCACCGTGCTCGATCGGGCGGGCCGACGTCCGGTAACCTTCCGCACCTTCGACCTGGGTGGCGACAAGGCGTTCGCAGGCCCGGTGCTGGATCGGGGACGCAACCCGGCGCTGGGCCGCCGAGGCATCCGTTGGGGGTTTGCGGAGCCGGACGAGTTCATGGCGCAACTTCGCGCCCTGCGCCGCGCATCGGCTCACGGCGACGTACGGGTGATGGTGCCCATGGTCACCACGGCGGAGGAGTTCGCCGCGGCCCGTGCCATGTTTCACGGCGCCGGCGAACAGGTGCGCGGCCAGGGGCTGCCCCAAGCCGATAAGGTGCCCTTCGGCTGCATGATCGAGGTGCCCGCTGCGGCATTGATGGCCGAGCAGATCGCGCGTGAGGCGGAGTTTCTGAGCGTCGGCACGAATGACTTGGTGCAGTACACGTGTGCCGTCGACCGGTCCGATCCGCGGCTGGCCGCGCTGAACAACCCCTTGCTACCGGCGGTGCTCGACCTGGTCGAACGGGTCGTGCAGGGGGCCCACATCCATCAGCGTCCGGTGTCCGTCTGTGGCGCGATGGCCAGCGACCCCCAGGCCGTGCTCCTCCTCGTCGCGCTCGGGGTGCGCAAACTCAGTATGGAGGCCGGCGCCCTGCAGGCGGTGCGCGAAGTCGTGCAGCGGGTGAGCTTGCGGGAGCTGCAGGGTTGCCTCGAGCAGACACGCGCCGCCTCGTCGGCAGGTGCCGTCGAAAGCATCCTCGGGGAGCACTTCGGCGAGTACCTGGCGGACCTGCGAGAAATTTGACCGGCTGGACAGCGCGGTCGGCCTCCGTCTTTCCAATTTCGCTTTCGTCAGGAACTGGTGCTAAGACGCCCCGCACTCAATTCCTTACCTCGGCGCAAGTCCGAGGGTGGAGCGCAGCGGGATTCAACACTCCCCAATCGCGTTCCCGGCAGGCCGATGGCCTTCCAAGCCCCCGGAATCGCACGCCGAGGTGAGTCGTTCAATCGACAACTCATCAAGGGAAGTTACGAAAATGCCTCTAGCACCCGGCGCTAAGTCGAGCGTCATTTCAACTCATCGTCTGCACGAAACCGACACAGGCTCCCCCGAGGTTCAGGTGGCGCTGCTCACCCAGCGCATCGAGCACCTCACGGAGCACTTCAAGACGCACAAGAAGGACCATCACTCGAGAAGGGGGCTTCTGAAGCTGGTGAGCCAGCGCCGTCGTCTTCTCAACTATCTCAAGAAGAGCGATATCGAGCGGTATCGCGGTATCGTGGCAGCTCTCAAGCTCCGCCGCTGAGGCGGGGCTGGGGGGCAGCCGACATTCACATTCCAGCAGGGCACGAGCCAGAAACTTCAACTTCGCTTCGTGTGCGCCACGTGGTTTCCGATGGGAGCCCCAGGGTCGCGCATAGGAACCGAGGCTGAAGTCACATCGTTTCCTTGCTGGCGTCGAGCCGCACGTAGCGGCGGTTGCGCCGAGGAGCGCATGTTTTGATGTTTGTAAGAGAATCTGTCGAGGTGGGCGGCAAAGCCCTGACCTTGGAGACGGGGAGGATTGCCAAGCAAGCCCACGGTGCAGTGCTGGTCAGCTACGGTGAGAGCGTCGTGCTCGTCACGGCGGTGTCCACCAGCGAGCGGCCTGGGCTCGACTTCTTCCCTCTCACCTGTGAGTACGTGGAGAAGACTTACGCTGCCGGCCGTATCCCGGGCGGCTTCTTCAAGCGTGAGGGTCGTCTGCGCGAAAACGAGACGCTGACCGCGCGTCTGATGGATCGTCCGCTGCGCCCGATGTTCCCCAAGGGGTACAAGAAGGACACGCAGATCATCGCGACGGTGCTCAGCAGCGATCAAGAGAACCCAACCGACGTCCTGGCGCTGATTGGTGCCAGTGCCTCGCTGCACATTTCCGACATCCCCTGGGATGGTCCGGTGGTTGGTATTCGCGTGGCTCGCGTGGACGGGCGTCTGGTCGCATACCCGACGTTCGAGCAGATCGAACAAGCGGACATCGACCTGACGGTGGCCGCCACCAAAGACGCCATCGTGATGGTCGAAGGTGGAGCGGACGAAGCGTCGGAGACGGACCTCATCGACGCGCTCGAGTTCGCTCACGAGCAGGGCAAGGGCATCCTCGAGCTGATCGAGAAGCTGCGCGCTGCCGTCGGCAAGACCAAGCGCGAGTTCTCCGTTCCCAGCCTCGAGAGCGCCGTCAAGGACCGCGTCAAGGCGCTGGTGGACGACGGCATCGCCAAGGCCTGCGTGGTGCGTGAAAAGCACGCGCGCTACGACGCCTACGGCGAGGTGAAGGCGGCAATGGTCGAGACTCTTCGCGCCGAGTTGGGTGAAGAGAAGTGGGCCGACGTCGAGAAGCTGGTGGGTGCCGAGTTCGAGAAGCGCAAAGCAGAGGTCGTTCGCGGCATGGTGCTCGACACCAAGACGCGCATCGACGGACGCGACCCGAAGACGATTCGCCCGATCACCTGCGACCCGGGGTTCTTGCCCCGTACGCACGGCTCGGCGATGTTCCAGCGCGGCGAAACGCAAGCCATCGTGACGTGCACTCTTGGCACGTCCACCGACGAACAGAAGATCGACGGCCTGACGGGTGAGTCGTGGAAGCGCTTCATGCTCCACTACAACTTCCCCCCCTTCTGCACCGGTGAGACCAAGCCGATGCGTGGTCCTGCTCGTCGCGAGATCGGCCATGGTGCACTGGCAGAGCGCGCCCTGGCGCGGCTCGTGCCCAAGCACGAGGACTTTCCTTACACTGTCCGCATCGTCAGCGAAGTCACCGAGTCGAACGGCTCGAGCTCGATGGCGAGCGTGTGCGGTGGCACTCTGTCGATGATGGATTGCGGTGTGCCCCTGCGTGCACCCGCGGCCGGTATCGCCATGGGCATGATCAAGGAGGGCGACAAGTACGCCATCCTCAGCGACATCCTGGGCGACGAGGACCACCTGGGCGACATGGACTTCAAGGTGTGCGGCACCAAGAAGGGCGTGACCGCAATCCAGATGGACATCAAGGTCAAGGGCCTGGCCCGCGAGATCATGGAAGAGGCGCTGCAGCAGGCCCGTGAAGGCCGCCTGTGGATCCTCGACAAGATGCTCGCCGTGTTGCCCTCGAGCCGCGATCAGCTCAGCAAGTGGGCTCCTCGCATCGAGACGATCAAGGTCAAGCCGGAGCAGATCCGAGTCGTCATCGGTTCGGGCGGCAAGACCATCAAGGGCATCACCGACAAGACGGGCTGCAGCATCAACATCGACGACGACGGCACCGTGTCCGTCGCTTCCCCCGACGCAGCAGCCGTCGCGCAGGCCATCAAGATCATCGAGGGCCTGCTCGAGGAACCCGAGGTCGGCAAAGTCTACCAGGGCGTCGTTCGACGCGTGGTGGACTTCGGCGCCTTCGTGGAGATCCTGCCCAACACCGAAGCGCTGCTGCACGTCTCCGAGTTCGCACACGAGCGCACCGAAGACATGTACGCGGCCTGCAAGGAGGGCGACGAGTTCGAGGTCAAAGTGCTCAGTGTCGAGCGCGACGGCAAGATCCGTCTGAGTCGACGAGCGCTGTTGCCGGAGCCCGAAGGTGGCGTAGCCCGTTTCGACCGCGGCGATCGCCCGGAGCGGGGCGATCGTGGCGACCGAGGCGACCGAGGCGGCGACCGCCGCTCAGAGCGCCCGCGCCGCCGCAACAACCGTCGTCCCGGTGGTCGCGAGGGCGGCGGGCGCGACAGTCGTGAGCGTGAAGGCGGGCGCGAGCCCCGCGAGCGCGAAGGTGGAAGCCGCGAAGGTGGAAGCCGCGAGAACCGTGACGGCGGAAGCCGCGAGGGTGGAAGCCGCGAAGGTGGAAGTCACGAAAACCGCGAAGGCGGAAGCCGCGAGCGCGAAGAGGGACGCGAAAACCGCGACCGCGAGCCACGCCGTGACCGGGAAACCCGTCCCCGCGAGGACTGAGCCCACACTCTGAAATGCAACGACGAGGTGCGAACCATTCGCACCTCGTCGTCGTTTGTGCCGCGGACATACGGCACGCGCCGTCGTCTCGACGCCTCGGGGGCACCGCGGACATGTGCCGCGCTTCGGGGGGAGCGGGCGTTCGACGTCCTCGGGTGCCGCGGAGATCGGGCACGCGGTGTCGTCTCGACGCGGCGGGGGAGCGGGCGTTCGACGTCCTCGGATTCAGTCGTGAACGACGCGCAATTGACGGCCCGAGAGCACCTCGTTGTGCGACCCCTGACGGTAGCCGGCGAGATCCATCGTCACGTACTGAAAGCCCTGGGCGCGCCCCGCTGCCACGATTTGCTCCCGCAGGGGTTCGGTGCAGGCTCGCGGCAGATCGTCCGCGCCGAGTTCGATGCGAGCGATGGTGTCGTGCCAGCGAACACGAACGTGCTCGAATCCCAGCTGCTTCAGGGCCGCTTCGAAGCCCCCGATCTGACTCAGTCGCTCGGCAGTGACGCTCGTGCCGTAGGGGATGCGGCTCGATAGACACGCCGCTGCGGGCTTGGCCCAGATCGGCAAGCCGAGCTCGCGCGCCAGGTTGCGAACGTCGGCTTTGCTCAACCCGAGCTCTGCCAATGGGCTGCGCACGCCCGCCTTGTCAGCCGCCTGTAGCCCGGGCCGGTAGTCCCCCAGGTCGTCGACGTTCGTGCCGTTGGCGACGTGTGCCAGCCCGTACTGACGCTGTTTTCGACGAGCGATGTCGTAGAGCTCGCTCTTGCAGTGAAAGCAGCGGTCAGGACCGTTGTCGACGTAGCCGGGGCGCGCCATCTCGTTGGACTCGACGAGTTCGTGACGGGCCCCGAGCGAAGCGGCGAGTTGAATGGCACCCTCGCGCTCGGAGGCCGGCAAGCTGGCACTGACCGCCGTCACCGCCAGCGCGCGCTCGCCAAGCTGCTCGTGAGCGATCGCCATCACCAAGGCACTGTCGATGCCACCGGAGTAGCAGACCAACAGCGAACCCAGTTCGCGAATGCTGCCCCGCAGCGCCTCGAGCTGGGCTGCGACATCCGGCGTTGCCTCAGACATCGTCGCGACGTTGGAAGGGGACTCCATGGCTCGGGAACATGGCGGAGAGCACCGCCCGCCGCAAGACGTAAGCGAAGCGCCTCGCCTCAGAACGCGCCCTGCCAGCCCAGCCAAGCCCCATCACCGCTCAGGCTCGTCTGAAGACCGCCTTCGCTGGCCCCATCAGGGTCGTCCGCGACATCGAGCAGCACCAGCGCTGCGCCGCCCAGGGCGAGCCCCGCGCCTCCGAAGAACAGCACGTTCATCACTTCGGTCCGATCTTCGAGGCGTGCCTTGCGGTCGTCATACTGCGCCTCCGACAGCCCCACGCAGGGGTCTTGCCGGTTGCAGTCCCTACGCAGCTGCTCCAAGCGCTCTTCCTTCAGCAGGAAGGCAGCACCGCTGCCTAACATCGATGCGCCTCCGAGGACCATCAGGGTCACACCGACGGGCATCTTCCAGTCATCGTCTTTCGGGCCTACCCGCGGGGTATCCTGTGGCTGCCGGTGAGGCTGCGGCGGTGGCTGCGCAGGGGCAATGCTCTCGGTCAAAGCGACCCTCAGGACTTCCTGGCTGCCACGGCCCAAGTCCAGCGTGTGACGCTCCTGAGTGTAGCCCTTCTGGGAGAACTCCAGCACGTGCTTGCCCGGATCGAGCGCCGTTCCGGCAGACAACGTCGCCTCGTCCGCCGTCTCGCCGTCGAGCAGGATGCGGATCTCGCCCGCATGCTTGGGGTCGAGCTCCAGTCGCAGCTTGGGCAGCTGCGACTCCTCTTCCGCCAAACGCTGCCGTGTCTGCTCGACGAACTGCTGGGTGACGGGGTCGCTGCTGTCGTCGTTGTCGCTCAGGATCTGACGCCACAACTCGATGCCCTCCAGCATCCGCCCCATGCCCACCAGCGCCTCACCGATGTAGAACTGGTGCGGGGCCCAAGGTAACAAGCTTTGAGCCTCGACGAAGATGCGGTGGCAGCTATCGTACTTGCCGCTTTCGCACGCCTCGCGACCAAGTTCCGAGAGCGTTTGCAACCGTTGGATCTCCTTGTCTGTCAGACGGATCTCGGCGCAAACGGGCGGAGCCGCGCACAGGGCCGAGACCACCACCAGTCCAGCTCCGATGGAGCGCGCGCATTTCGTCCACGACATGGGCAGCACCCTAGTTCTGAGCGCCTCTGCGATAGCGCTCGTAGTCGATGATCGGGGCCTTCTTGGACGCTGGTTTGGACTTGGCGCCATCGGGGGGCTGTTTCTGCTTCTGCGTCGGTGAGATCTTGGGGAAGGCCGCTGACTTGGGACCGGAGGACTGCGCCGGCCTTGTTTTGGGCGCTGGTGCGGACTTCCTCGGCGGGGTAGGCGCGGCGGTCGTCGAGGTTGCGGCCGTGACGTTGGCGGGCTCCGCGGAGGGGACGGCCGCCGATTCACCATCGTCCGCAGGCGCGGGCTCCACTGCCGCAGGCGCGCTCACGGCCGCAGCCGTCGCACTGACGGCGGGCACGGCTACGGCTTGCTCGTCGTCGGCAGCGGACTCCCCGAGCGCTTGGGTTGAGCCGACCGCGGCCCGGTTCGCGCGCAAGGCCCAAGCACCACCCGCCAGCGTCACGACCAGGGCCAAGGCCAGGCCCAGCTTCTTGCCTGAGGCCCGGCGAGGCGGAGTACTGCCACGCAACGTCTCCGCCGTCGCCGGCAAGGAACGGATGACGTCCGAGCGCGACAGGCGCAACTGCGATGGGGTGTCGCCTGGCGGAGGCTGAGACAGCGGCTCCTTGGGAAGGTTCTTCAGTTCCGACAGAGCACGGATCACCTCGTCCGCACTTTGGAAGCGGTCGGCCTGGTCGAAAGCGCAACAGCGGTCGATCACGCTGGCGAGGTCCCGTGGGATTGCTGAGCAGATGCTGCGAGCAGGTAGAGCCGGTGTCCAAGCAGCGCGCACCATCAGTTCGAGAGCATTTTCACCCTCGTGCAAGGTGCGACCGCTGATCAGGAAAAGCAGGGTTGCACCGAGAGAGTAGATGTCGCTGCACGGGCTGATCTCCTCGTGTTTACCCCGAGCTTGCTCCGGGGACATGTACGCGGGCGTACCGAGGGAAGTCCCGGTTTGGGTGAGGTTGCTGTTGCCGTCGAGGGCCCGGGCGATGCCGAAGTCGAGGACTTTGAGACCGGAGTCGGTGAGGAAGAGGTTCTCGGGTTTGATGTCGCGATGGATGACGTTCGCCGCGTGAGCGGCGCTCAGACAATCTGCCAACTCCAGCATCATGGATACCGCTTCGGTGGGCTGCAGCGGTCCGAGCCGTTCCACGCGCTCACGGGCGGTCTCCCCGTCCAAGAGCTCCATCACGATGTAGGCGTGCTCTTTGTCGTAGTCGATCTGATCGTCGAGCACGCGTGTGACGGCGGGATGCTTGATGCGATTGGCGAGGTAACCCTCGCGCAACAAGCGCTGGCAGATCTCGGGGCCCGTCGCCACGCTGAACGGCAGCAGCTTGATGGCGGCGCGAGCGCCGTTACGATGCGTTGCGGCGTACACCGCCGCCATGCCGCCGACACCCAGTAGTTCGTCGAGGCGCCACTTGTCGTCCAACACCAGGCCGATGCGACGATTCGCCAAGTCGTACTTGCTGGGAGTGACACTCGGCGGCGGCTGAAGCTCCAAGGGCACTTCGGCCTCTTGCGTCTCGTCGGGGTCGACAGTTTCGAATCGTGAACCCTCTCCCTGCAGATTGCTCGGAGTTACCGCACCACGACGGGAAGAGGCAGATCGGTGGGGCTCACTGGATGGAGCCGTCGACGTGCCGGAAGAGTGGGGAGCGGCAGGGTTGGGTTTCGGTTGTTCGAGTTCTGCCATGGGCGGCAGGCAAGCCAGTTTGGGGAGGTCAGAGGGGCGGGGGGACAAGCATAGCGCGACAATCGCTGGGATTTCTCGGACTGTGCCATCTTGGGACTGACCGGGAACTCGGACAAAGAATGTCCACATGACACATGACACTGGTCACACTTTCAGTACCTGGCATAATGTTCAGCATGTCAGCGACAGCTCGAGAGCTCCAACGCCTGCTGGAGCAAAGTTCCCCGACAACGGCAAAGCACCTAGGTCTCGCACCTTCCGTGCTTCCTCTTGGTCTCGACGCCTTGGACGAGGTGCTGCCGGATTCAGGATTGCCCCGAGGTCAGGTTATTGAAGTCGCAGTTTCTCCCGGCACTGGGTTAGCGACCTCCGTGGGTCTCTGGGCCTGTCGAGCCGCCCAACTTGATGCAGTGCAACAAGGCTCGGAAACGTGGTGCGCGTTCGTCGACCCCTCGGGCTCCCTATTTGCGCCGGGCGTCGCCAGGGCCGGCGTCGATCTCGAGCGCTTGCTCGTCGTGCGCCCGTCAGCCTCCGCTCCCAATGGTGATAAGCGCAGTCGAGCCACGGCTGAGGCTTCCTTGGCCAGCCTCAATCGCATTGCCGTCAAGCTGGCTGAAGCTCGTCTCTTCTCGGTGTTGGTGGTGGACTTGGTAGGGGCCACCTGGAGCCCGGGGCGCACGCGCACGGCTCCTCTCGAGCCTCAATCCCTTTCCCAATGGGGCAAGAGTGTCCGGCGCATGGCGATGGCCATCGCTGGCACGGCCACACAAGTCATCCTGCTGACGGATCGAGCCGCACCGCGCACGTTACCGCTCCCCGTAGCGCTGCGTCTGGAGCTACAGCAGCAGAGCCGTGGCCGACTGCAGGTCACCATCGCCAAAGAAAAGCGAGGCCGCATCCGTCCTCCGAAGGTCGTTCACCTGCATCGTGAACCGCAACGTTCTGAGGCGCCGACGCTCTCCCTCGTCCTCCCCGCGTCTGCCTGAAGCCTGAACAACCCTGCTCAGAAAGGTGCTCGAAGGTGGCCTCTCCCACGCGTCGCATCGTCGCCGTCGTTCTCAGTCAGCTGCTCTACGAGTTGGCTCGAGAGCAACGGCAGCTCAGCGCCCGACAAGGCGCTCACCCCATCTCGAAAGGCACTCCCGTTGCCGTCGTCCTCGCCGAAGGCGTCTCCAAAGAGACGGCGCTCACCGAAGGTGCCCCCAAGACAGCGCATGAAAACGCCATCTCCAAGCTCGGCGACGCGGCACGCGCGCCCTTCAGCGAGCACGCGCTCGAAAATGCCGAGCACTCAGCGAACGAAGACGCGGAACCGTGCGAGCGGGGCATCGAACCGAGCAGCCTCATCAGTGCCGTCAATGATGCCGCTCACGGCTATGGTGTCCGCGCGGGGCAAACGGTGGCCGAAGCCCGCGCCTGGGTCGCCCACCTCCAAGTGCTCAGCGTCTCGTCCCAAGCCGTACGACAAGCGCTGCAACGAGTTGCCGAAAGCCTCTTGAGCTTCAGTCCCACGGTTTCGATCGGCTATCCCGACACGATCTGGCTCGACATCACCGGCACCGCCCACTTGTTCGATGGGGAGCCAGCCTTGCTGCGCGAGTTGACCTCCCGCTTGTCCAACCTCGGGCACTTCTGTCGCCTGGCCATCGCTCGGGGGCCGGTTTTGGCCCGTGCCTTTGCCCAGTGGATGGGCCGCGGACGAAGCGACGTCATCATCGACGATGACATGACGAAAGAACGCGCCAGCGAGCTACCCATCGTGGCGTTGCCCGTCAGCGGAGAGGTCCACGCGTGGTTGGCTCAGCTCGGCCTGTTGCAGTTCTCCGATCTCGCAGGGCTCCCTCGGTCACAACTTGCCTCGCGCCTCGGAAGCGACGCGGGCATCGTTCTCGATCTGATCGAGGGGCACGACACGCGTCCACTCGAAGCCTTCGTTCCGGCCGAGCTTCCGTCGGAGGCGATGACGTGGGACGAACCCGTCGCTGGGCAAGAGCCGTTGCTGTTCGCGCTGCGCGGCCTGACTTCGAAGTTGAGTGCGCGTTTGGAGGGTAGGGGGCTAGCCGCCCAAGCCTTACACATCGTGATCGAGCACGATCGAACCATCGCACGATTTCGCCAGCTCGAGACGGAAGTCACGCTGCCTTGTCGTCTGGCGTCCCCGCTGTTCCGCTACGACGATCTGTGGCGCATCATCGCGTCGAAAATCGGGCGCACGGAGCTCTCCGCGCCGAGTGTCGGGGTGCGACTCGAGGTCAAAGCCCTGGCCGTTGCGCCCGAGCGTCAACTCGATTTGATGAGCTCCACCTCGCGGCTCGATCCGACGAACCCCGAGCGTCTGCAGCTCTTGCTGAACGAACTCGCGACCGAACTCGGGCCCGATCAATTCGGCACCCTCAGCATCGAAAACTCCCATCGACCCGAGAAGATCAGCCAGCTCAAACCCATCGAGGTCGCCGTCGGTCCGCACCGAAAATCACGCCCCCCCACGGGAACACGACTCGGGCACCTGCCCCCCTCGTTCGACAGGGCGACAGCCCCAAAGGCCGGCAAACGCACGTCGAAGAAAGCCAAACGCCCGCAACAGATCAGCTTCGAGTCCGCCACGGTCTCGCGCCCCAACACGCGGCCACACGCCAGCACGACTTCCCGAGCGCCAACCCAAGCCACGTCCGAAGCCTCGTTACCGTGGCAAGCGAACGACCGCGCCGTGCCCAATCGTTTGTTGCAGGAGCCCATCATGCTGACGGGCCCCATCGAGGCCGGTTCCTTCTTGGCCTTCGGTGGGCAGCTGTATTCGATCTGTGAGGTGGCCTTCGAGTACCGGTTGGATTCGGTGGAGTGGTGGTCTGGGCAGAACATCTCGCGCGACTACATGCGGGTGCGGCTTTCGGCCTCGGGCGGGCAACTCGATGCCTTGATCTACAAGAACCGCATCACGGGCAGAGCATTCCTTCAGGCCTTGTATGACTGACCGATGGCGTTTTCGGAGCTATTGGCCCGTTCGGCCTTTTCGTTTCTGCGAGGCGCCTCGCTGCCCGAAGAACTCGTGAGCACGGCCAGTGAGCTCGGGTTGCACTCCCTCGGGCTCTGCGATCGCGACGGCATCTACGGGTGCGTGCGCGCTTGGAATCAAGCGCGTGAACTCGACGCACGTTTGCACATCGGGGTGGAGTTCTCTCTAGCCGATCCAGCTCGCCCGGTGTTACGCGCCGACCCGCCGCACAAAACCCTGCGGCTCCCCGAAGAGCCCGCCACGCTCACGCTGCTCGTGCGCGACGCCGAGGGTTACGAAAACCTGTGCCAATTGATGACCCGCGCCCACGCCGGGCTGCTCAAAGGCACGAGCGTGCTCGAACTCGAGATGCTGCAGGAACACCACCGCGGGTTGTGGGCGCTCTTACCCGTTCAGCTCGACGCCCAGGGGCGTCAACTGGAACCTTGGTTCGAAGACGTGCGCACCCTCTTCGAGGGGTGCGGCGCGGTTGCCATCTACCGTCGCTGGGACGAGTTCGACAGAACGCGAGAAGCCTGCGCGCGGGCTTGGAGCGAGCACTTGGACTTTCCCATCATCGCCAGCAATCGCCCCCTCTTTCACGATGCCGAGCGCAAGCCTCTAGCCGACATCCTGCACTGCATTCGTCGCGGCATCACGCTCGATCAAGCGGGGCGCAGCTTGGCCGCCAATGCCGAAGCCCAGTTGCGCTCCGAGGCACACATGCTGCGTCTATTTCGAGAACATCCCGAGTGGGTGGAGCGCACGGCGGAAATCGCGGACGAGCTCGACTTCGACTTGAGTCAAATCCGCTATCGTTTTCCGTGTCAACTCGCACCGGGGCAAACCGCCGACGAACGCTTGGAGCTCTTGACCTGGGAGGGGGCCAAACGCCGCTACCCCAAGGGCCCTTCGCAAAAAGTCCGAGCCCAGCTCGAAAAAGAGCTCGCTCTCATCCGTCGCTTGGAGGTCGCACCGTACTTCTTGTGCACCTGGGAAATCGTGGAGATCGCGCGCGAGCTCCGCATCTTGTGCCAGGGTAGGGGGAGCGCGGCCAACAGCGCCGTCTGCTACGTGCTCGGCATCACTGCCGTCGATCCGGCGCGCAGCAATCTCTTGTTCGAGCGCTTCTTGAGTGAAGAGCGCAACGAGCCCCCCGACATCGACATCGACTTCGAGCATGAGCGGCGCGAAGAAGTGATCCAAGAGATTTACCGCCGCTACGGACGCGAGCACGCGGCGATGGTCTCCGAAGTGATCAGCTATCGCGGCAAGAGCTCACTGCGGGAGGTGGGCAAAGTCCTCGGCCTGTCGCTGGAACAGGTCGACCGCTTGAGCCAGAGCATCACGCACTGGGACAGCGCCGACATCAGCAACGAGCGTTTGAAAGAGTACGGCTTCGACCCGCAAGATCAGCGCCTCCGACACGCCCTTCGCTGGGCGCGAGAGCTCCAGGGTTTTCCGCGGCACCTCTCGATCCACGTCGGTGGTTTCGTGCTGTCGAAGGCTCCGCTCTACACCGTGGCACCGGTGGAACCAGCGAGCATGCCTGGGCGCACCGTCATCCCTTTCGACAAAGACGACATCGAGGCGCTGGGCTTCTTCAAGGTGGACGTCTTGGGGCTCGGCATGCTCACGGCCATCCGCAAGGCGTTGGAACTCATCTTCGCCGAAGGGGTGCTACGCCAACACGACGACGAGATCTTCGACGCGCTGGACATCGCGCCCCGCATTCCCGCAGAAGATCCCGCCGTCTACGCCATGATCAGTGAAGCCGATACGGTCGGGGTCTTCCAGATCGAAAGCCGCGCGCAGATGGCGATGCTGCCGCGGTTGCGACCACAATGTTTTTACGATCTGGTGATCGAGGTCGCCATCGTACGCCCAGGGCCCATTCAAGGCGGCATGGTTCACCCCTACCTGCGACGACGCAACGGAGAGGAAGCCGTCGGCGTTCCTCACGACGACCTGTGGCCGATCTTGGAGCGCACTTTGGGCATTCCGCTGTTTCAGGAGCAGGTGATGCAGATCTCGATTGTCGGTGCAGGGTATACGGGGGGCGAAGCCGATCAACTCCGACGCGACATGGCCGCGTGGAAGAAGACGGGGCGCCTGATGCGCCATCGACGGCGTTTGCTGGACGGCTTCGCCCAAAAGGGCATCCCTCGAGCCTTCGGCGAGGCGCTCTTCGAGCAGATCAAAGGTTTTGGCGACTACGGCTTTCCCGAATCGCACGCTGCCTCCTTCGCGCTGCTCGTTTACCTATCGGCGTGGGAAAAGGCGCACTTTCCAGCGCACTTCTGCTGCGCGATCATCAATTCCCAACCCATGGGCTTCTACTCGCCCAGTAGCTTGGTGCGCGACGCCCAAAAGCACGGCGTCGAAGTGCGCCCGGTTCGCGTTGCGGCCAGCGATTGGGATTGCACTCTGGAAACGCCGCACAGAAGTCGCATTCGCAGTCGTCACGCCAGCGCTCACCGCGCCTTGCGCCTGGGCTTTCGGCTGATCAAGGGTCTCGGACAGCGTCACGCCGAAGCGATCGTGCGAGCGCGCAGCGAGCGCCCCTTCGAAGACCTCGCCGACTTTCAACGCCGCACGGCGCTACCACGCGATCAGTTGCACGCTCTGGCCGAAGCGGGCGCGCTCGAAGATTTGGTCACGGGGCGACGAAACGCGCTGTGGGCCGCCAAGGCGCCGCAGACGGAGGGCTTGTTCGAAAAGAAGCCGCTCGTCGAAGCGCGGGTCGAGCTCCCTCATCTGCCGAAGAGTCAGCAACTCTTGCTCGACTATCACCGCGTCGGGCTCAGCGTCGACGACCACCCGCTCGCCCACTTGCGGGGCTGGCTCAATCGTCGCGGCGTCGTCACGGCACGCTTGCTCGACGGTGTCCGGCACCAAGAGCGCATCGTCGTGGCCGGCTTGGTCCTCTCGCGGCAGCGCCCGGGGACAGCGAGCGGCGTCGTCTTCGTCACCTTGGAAGACGAAACCGGCACCATCAACGTCGTGCTCTTCAGCCAGATCTACGAACGGTTTCGTCTGGTCGCGCGGCACTCGACGCTGCTGCTCGTCGAGGGAAAGCTCGAGCGGCAGGTCACGCATCCCAAAGCGGGCGAAGTGGGGCGCCCCACACCGGTGATCCACGTCATTGCCTCGCACCTCGAACGGCTCGACGGCGAAGCCAACGTGCGCCACCGCTCCCGCGACTTCCGCTGAACCCGCCGCCCGCAACCGCGCCGCGACGACCCGCGCCGCAACCCACGCCGCGCCTGCGCTGCGCGCCGGGCGTCGCCGCCATACCGCGACGCATCCCGCCGGGCCTCGTGAACCCAACCCAAAGAAGCACACCCAAGCGACGCTGCCGTTGCTCCCGACGACACAGACGCGACCGGCGCCAGCGCTCGCAGCCACAAAACGAAGTCGGCGCCGAGAGAGAATTCGACGCCGACTTGCGGAAGAAATGGGGAGGGGGGTCAGTCCATGTCGAGGCCGTCCATGCCCATGCCGCCCATTCCACCCATGCCGCCCATTCCACCCATGCCGCCCATTCCACCCATGCCGCCCATTCCACCCATACCGCCGTGGGCATGCGCGGCCTTGGGAGCCGGGGGCTCGGGGCGCGCGACGATCAGCGCGTCGGTCGTCAACATCAGGGCCGAGATGCTGACCGCGTTCTCCAACGCGGTGCGCACCACGCGCAGCGGATCGATGATGCCGGCCTTCTCCAGATCAGTGTACTCGAGCGACTGAGCATCGAAGCCGAACGACTTCTTGCCCGCGAGCACCTTGTCGACGACCACCGCGGCGTCTTCACCCGCATTGCGAGCGATCTGCGTCAGCGGACCGCGCAGGGCGTGACGCAGGAGCTCGGCCCCCGCCTGCTCGCCTTCGTTCAAACCTTCGAGCTTGTCGACCGCCGTCGACGCACGCAGCAGCGCGACGCCACCACCGGGAACGTAACCCTCCGCCAACGCGGCGCGGGTTGCGGCCAATGCGTCTTCGACCAGGTGACGCTTGCCACGCACCTCGACGTCGGTCGCGCCACCGACGCGGATCACCGCCAGACCGCCGGCCAAACGTGCCAGCCGCTCTTGCAGCTTGTCCTTGTCGTAGGTGCTGTTGGTCGCCTCGGACTCGGCCTTGATCAGCTTGATGCGAGCCTCGATCTGATCCTTCGTGCCCTTGCCCTTGATGATGCGGGTCGACTCCTTGTCGATCTGAACTCGCTCGCAGCCGCCCAAGTCTTCCAAAGTCGCGCTGTCCGGCTTGCGCCCGGAGTTCTCCATGAAGGGGAAGGCACCGACCAGAGCGGCGATGTCCTTGAGCGTCTCTTTGCGGCGCTCACCGAAGGCAGGCGCCTTGACGGCCGCGCTGAGAACGACGCCGCGAAGCTTGTTCACGGTCAGTGCAGCGAGAGCCTCCTTCTCCACGTCCTCGGCGATGACGAGCAATGGGACGCCCTTCTTCTGCGCGAGCTCGAGAGCGGGCAGCACGTCTTGCATCGTGGTGCACTTCTTCTCCACGCACAGAACGAGGGGCTCCTTCAGTTCCACCTTGAGGTTCTTCTCGTCAGTGATGAAGTAGGGAGAGATGTAGCCACGGTCGAACTCCATGCCCTCGACGATCTCGATCTTGGTCTCGGCCAGCTGCGACTCCAGCACCGTGACGACGCCATCTCTGCCGATCTTGTCGAACGCGTCGGCCAAGTACTTCCCGACCTCGACGTCACCGTTCGCGCTGACGCGGCCGATGTAGGCGATCTTCTCGTTGCTGTCGGCCTTCTTGGCTTGAGCCTTCAAGCTCGCCTGCACGACCGTCGCCGCAGCCTCCAAGCCGCGCTTGATTTCCATCACCGCCACGCCGGCTTCGACCAGCTTCAGGCCCTCGTTGTAGATGGTTTGGGCCAGGACGGTGGCGGTCGTGGTGCCGTCGCCAGTGTCCTTGTTGGTGCGCTCGGCGACCTCTTTCACCAGACGCGAGCCGAGGTTTTCGACCTTCGAGGCCAGCTCGATCTCTTGGGCGACCGTCACCCCGTCCTTGGTCACGAGGGGAGATCCCCAGCTGCGTTCGATCGCAACATTACGACCCCGCGGTCCCAGGGTGACTCTCACGGCGTCAGCCAACGTGTTCAATCCGACCTGAAACGCGCGCCTCGCGCGCTGCCTGTAGACGATGTCTTTGCTGCTCATCCGGGATCTGCTCCTGTACTGCCAATCTGAAACAGGCGAGTCTTGGACTCGCCGGCGCGGCAAGTTAAGCGCGCTTTGCCGCCGGTCAAGAGCCTGATGCAGCAGTTTCTTTCAAACACGGGCCGAGGCCCGGAAAGCGGCCCCGGATCGGCTCCCGAACAGCCTGGCGGATCAAATCTCGCGAATTGTCCGCAAAACTCTTGAACAATCTGGGAAGGGCAATTACCTTCCCCATCCCCGTTTTTGGGGAATCGTCTAATGGCAGGACGCAAGTTTCTGGTACTTGTTATCTAGGTTCGAATCCTAGTTCCCCAGCTCAGCTCTCCCTGGTAGTTGCACAACAACTCCAAACAATCGGCCCCATCGTCTAGCGGTTAGGACATCGGCCTCTCACGCCGGTAACACGAGTTCGAATCTCGTTGGGGTCACAGCAAACTCGACAATCGCAGCAACATCGAAATCGCAGCAAACCAGGGTCGCGGCGTACCAGAATCGCTGCCGACCCAAATCGCAGCGCACCAGAATCGCTGCCGACCCAAATCGCAGCGAAGAAGAACCGAGTCCGCGGCTCCCCCAGAGGGAGCCGTTCTCGTTTCCGGGGTCATTCCGCCTGGCCCTCGGTTGCGGCCGGGGATCCGTTTCAGATAGCCTCAGGCCCAGATGAACACGGACACCGCTTCGGAGTACGGCGTGACGCTGCTGGCCGCGAGCGCCCAGGGCGCGGGGGCAGAGGGCGCCAAGGAGCCGGCGGCCGCCGGCTGGGGCGAGGCCATCGGCAAGTTCCTGCACCACCTGTTCTTCGAGAAGTGGACCAGTGACGTCTTCCAGCGCTCCAGCTGGGAAGACCTGATGTACGGCTTCTGGGTAGTGCTGGCGTTGACCGGCGCGTTGATGCTCATCGGTGAGCTGGTCGCGCGGCGCGCCGGCTATCCGCCGGGCAAGCGCACGCTCAAGTGGACGTGCGTGACGCTCACCGTCATCGGCTTCGTGAGCTACTTCAGCTTCTTCAACCCCAACGTCCGCTACGTCAACTACTACCATCGCCACGAGTTCTTCCACTACTACCTGGGCGCCAAGTACTCGCGAGAGCTCGGCTACAAACGCCTCTACGAGTGCGTCGCGGTGGCGGAGGTGGAGCTCGGGCACGGCGCGGAATTGCGCAAGCAGCGCCTGCGCGACTTGGGCTCGAAAAACCTGACCAAGCCCATCAGCGACACCACCGTCTTCAAAGACCCCGCACACTGCACCCAGCACTTCGCGACGACGCGCTGGCAGCAGTTCAAGGCCGACGTCAAGTGGCTCAGGACCACCGCCAAGGGCTCCTACTGGGAGAACATGAAGAAGGACCACGGCTACAACCCGCCGCCGGTCTGGACCACCACGGGCAAGCTCTTCAGCATGCTGGGGCCCGCCAGCGACACCACCTTCAAGTGGCTGGCGTCGATCGACGTGCTCTTGCACATCGGCATCTTGGCGCTCTTTCGTTGGGGCTTCGGCTGGCGGGTGGCGGCGCTCGCCGCGGTCTTCTGGGGCTGCAACGCCGCAGGGAACTTCTATTGGACGGGTGGGGCGTTCCTCAGACAGGACTGGATCTTCTTCCTGGTCGCTTCCGTGTGTTTGGCGAAGAAGAAGTACTTCGGGCTGAGCGGCGCGGCCTTCATTTGGACGGGCCTCTTGCGCGCCTTTCCGCTGGCGGCGGGTTTCGGTTGGGCCGCGATGATCGCGCTGCACTGGCTCAGGCACCGTCGCTTCCACCCGAGCCACAAGCGCTTCCTCGCGGGCTGCGCGATCGCCGCCGGGGTGCTGATCCCGACGTCGATGGCCGTCGCCGGACCCTCGAGCTACAAGGACTTCATCGCGCACATCGCGCTGCACAACCGCACGCCGCTGACGAACCACATGGGCATGGAGACGATGTTCGTGCACGACTGGGACGGGCGCATGCGCTTCAGCCGTGACGACCGCGAGTCCGATCCGTTCAAGTTCTGGAAAGAGGGCAGGCTGGAGCGCAAAGCCAAGTGGCGCCCGGCGATCGTGCTGGTGTGGCTACTGCTCGCCGGTTGGACGGTGTGGGCGCTGCGCAAGACCAAGCACTTCTGGCTGGGCTTGCCGCTGAGCCTGCCGTTACTCGGCAGCCTGACCAGCATCACCTGTTACTACTTCGTGATGTTCATCGCCTTCGCGCCACTGGTTCGACTGCGCCCGAGTCTGGGTCCGGCGATGCTCGCGACGGCAGCGGCCAGTCAAGTGCTGTTGGCCCACTCGCATTGGATCGACGACCGCTTCACGGCGCTCAGCTGGCTCTTCTTCGCCTTCTCGCTGCTGCCGCTGGCGGCGTTCTCACGGCCGCTGTCGCGGAGCGCGATCCACACCTGGTTGCGCTCGCTCTCTCCGCGCGCGAAAGCCCCCAAGCAAGAGCCGGAAGCTTCGCCCAGCTGAAGCGAGCCCCAACGTCGGGGTTGCCCCAGCCCCAGCGCGGGGCTCAGAGTTGGCCGCGAACCTGCTCGAGCGCCTTGGCGAACCCGTACTGAAACGGACGCAAGACGACGTCGAGGTGTTCCCAATCCGTGCGCACGGCCCCCACGGTGATGAGCGGGGTGATCACGCCAAGCAAGCGCTCGACTTTCTCGTTCGCCAGTGCCGGATGCTTCATCAGATCCACCACCACGCGGTCGTCCTCGGCCTCCACCAGCATGGGGGGACGTTTGGGCATGTACTTGGCGAGGTTGCCGGGCTTGCTCAGATCGAGCGCACCCGATTTCAAGAGTGTTGCCACCGGCGAGTCCGAATCACCGAGCAACTTCATCGACACGTCGGCGAGCCGCACTTCGATGCGCACCTCCTGGCGATTGATGCGGATGTCCTCGATGTAGATGATGGTCGAGGCGCGCACGACGGTGCCCATCAAGTCCACGGTCGCGCCCACGCGAATGCCGGGCGGTACGGCTTCGATCTGCACGTCCTTCGGGGCCTTCTTGCCCTTGGCGCGCGCTGCGAACCAGCGCAGGGCATCCAGCGGCAAGCCCAAGCGCAGCAAGAACCCGTTCTTGACGAGCCGCACCAATTCCTCTGGGTGGCGCATGAGGTATTCGCGCACCGAGTCGAACATTTCCTGCTTGTTGACCATCGCGCTCAGTATATGTCGAAACAGCCACGCAAAGGGAGTCCGACGACGCCTGGTGTGCACGTCACGCGCCAGCCGGCGAGCGAGCCCGGAGACTGCGGCGCCCCCGTGTTTCGCGATAGTTCGTTGGGTTCCGGCGTTCCCAAAAGGGGCTGCCCGGGAGCGAGAAAAAAGCCGTGCACGGCCGCGCGGATTGATGCTACTGGGAACGGCTACGGCTTTTTCGGCTGCCCCAGGGGTGATCGGAGACACTCGTGACTGACACTTCCTCCAGTGACGTTCGCGCTAGCGATGGGAGCAACGCCCAAACTGGCGATCTGCTCACCGCACAGGGTGCGGAGAGCGACGACGAACTGCTACGCGTAGTCGCGGAGGAGTCCAAGTGCCTGGGCCGCATCCTGGGCCACGTGGAGGAGAAGCGCTCGCGGCCGACCCAGCGCCGCGAAATCGACTACGACACCCAGCTCTTGGAGCTGCGGGACGAGATCGCCGCTGCTCGCATGGAGGACGTGCCGCCGCTGCTCGAGCAGATGGAGCGCTTGCAGGGCATCGCCGCGCGCCAGCGGCAGATGACTGAAGGCCACGTCGACCCCCGCTCGCCCTATTTCGGGCGCATGGTCCTCAAAGAGAACGGCCGCACCCGCGAGGTGCTCATCGGTCGCTCCACCTATCTCGATTCCAGCGCTGGCGTGCGCATCGTCGATTGGCGTGATGCTCCCGTCAGCCGTCTCTACTACCGCTACGCGGAGGGAGACGACTACGAAGAGGTCTTCGGCGGGCGCGAGGTGGAGGGCGAGGTCGTCGTGCGTCGCAGCGTGACGATCGTCGAGTCGAACCTCCGGCGCATCGTCGCGCCCCAGGGCACCTTCCTCAAACCTGGCAATGGCGACTGGAAGCGCGGCGGGGCCAACCTGAAGCTGCAAGGCGGGGAGGGCACCGCCAGCCGAGCCGAGCAACAGAGGGGCCCGCGCAAGCTCGGCATCGGCGAAGAAGCCGACATCGGTGAAGACAAGCACCTCAAAGAGATCACGGCGCTGATCGATCAGCGTCAGTTCGAACTGATCACCCGTCCCGACTCGGGCTTGGTCGTGATCCAGGGCGGTGCCGGTAGCGGCAAGACGACGATCGGGTTGCACCGCTTGGCGTATCTGGCGTTCCAGGATGCGCGGCGCTTCCGCCCCGATCGCATGCTGGTCGTGGTCTTCAACAACGCGTTGGCGCGTTACATTTCGCAGGTGCTGCCGGCACTCGACGTGCAGGGGGTGGCCGTCCGCACTTACGAGTCGTGGGCGGCCAAGTTGCGTCAGCAACTGATGCCCCAATTCCCCAAGCGCTACACGGAAGAGACGCCCCCGGTGGTGACGCGCTTGAAGAAGAACCCGCTGATGCTCCAGCTGGTCGAGCGCTTGGTCGCCGACATGGAGGCGGACATCGAGCAGCGTTTGCTCGCCGCGGCCGGCTCCCACGAAGAACTGCGGCAAGCCGTCAAGAATGCGTTCGCCGCTACCAAGGGCCGCCCCCTGGCGCATCGCGCTCACGGCCTGCGGCGCTGGCAAGAGCGCAACGCCGAGCGACTGAGCGCCTCCGAACGACACGCGTTGGAGCGCGTCTCGGACCTCGCGCTGGCCAAATCTTCCGATCTGATGGGCGCCTGGGTGGACTTGCTGACGGAGACCGCCCGCATCAAGGCGTGTTTCGTCGAGCGTCCGGACTTGGCGCTGAACGAGCGGGAGCTCAGCCGCGCACTCGAGTGGTGCCGCGCCCGGTGCACGGCGGTGTTGACGGAAGCCGAGCAACGCGACGAAGACAGCGGCGAGAGCAAGGCCGCGGACGACGACTACGGCGCCATCGACGGCCGCGCGCTGGAAGAGATGGCCACGCTGGACATCGAGGACGACACGCTGTTGCTCTTGTTGTGGCAGCGGCTGCGCGGGCCGATCCACAAGCCCGGCAGCAAAGAGGCACTGGTCTACGAGCACGTGCTGGTGGACGAGGCGCAGGACTTGAGCCCGACGGAGCTGACGGTCGTCATGCGCTGCGTGAGCCGCGCTCAGAGCATCACGCTCGCTGGCGACGTCGCGCAGCGTCTGCACATGGACAACGGCTTTGCCGGCTGGGACGCCACTCTGAGCGAGCTTGGCCTATCCCACGTCGCGATCGAACCGTTGCAGGTCAGCTACCGTTCGACGGCACAGATCATCGACTTCGCCCGCGACGTGTTGGGGCACCTCGCACCCGAGGAGTCGCCCCGCGCGACCCGCGAGGGCACCCCGATCGAGCTCTTCCGTTTCGCGGACAGCGGCGAGGCCGTGGGCTTCTTGGCGGAAGCCCTGAAGGAGCTGATGGACGTCGAGCCGCGCGCTTCGGTCGCGGTCATCGCGCGGCACCCCGAGCAAGCGGAAGTCTTCTACCAAGGCCTGTTCCGCGCGGAGACCCCGAAGGTCCGCCGCATCGCCCAGCAAGACTTCCCCTTCAAGCCCGGCATCGACGTGACCGACGTAAGACAGGTCAAGGGCCTGGAGTTCGACTACGTGATACTGGTGGAAGTCAGCGACTCGACCTATCCTCCGGAGGACGAGGTGCGGCACCTCCTGCACATCGCAGCCACGCGTGCCGCCCACCAACTCTGGATCCTGACGAGTGGCAAACCAAGCCCGCTGCTACCCAGCGACCTGCGCGACCGAAGTTATTGACGCCCCGCGCGACGGGCGCCACCCGCGGCGCACGCGGTCGAGAGCTGACGACACGTTCGCGACGCCGTCGTGCAGCTCGCCTCATCGGGGACGCTCGCTGTCGACATCTTTGGGTTGGGCAGTTCGTTTTTGGGGTGGGGTCGCCTTGTGCGTGGGGCTCGTCGCGTGCTCCAGCGGGGTTCCGCGAGCGCCGCTCACGGCACACGAGAAGTCAATCGACGCGCACGACGGGGAGCCCTTGCCGTACGACATCGTCGAGCGCTCCCGGGTGGGCTTCGTGGCACGCAGCCAGACCGTCGAATCGAGCGGCCAAGCGATGACGACCTGGCTCGCCGAACACCGCGTCGTGTGCGTGGGTGAACGGCACACCGAGCCAGCGCACCACTACGTGCAGAAGGAGATCATCCGGCGTCTAGCCGAGTGGGCCCGAAGCCACGACGCGCCATTCGCGGTCGGCTTCGAGATGTTCGAGCGCGCGCAGCAATCGCACCTCGACGCGTTCGCCCAGGGTCAGGACCCCACGAGCTTCGAGGCCGAGTCCGGCTACCAGGAGCGTTGGGGCTTCGACTTCAGCCTCTACCGTCCACTGCTCGAGGCAGGTCGCGCGGGCGGCGCACAGCTCCTGGCACTGAATGCCCCCAAGGCGTGGACACGACAGGTCGCGAAGAACGGCTTTGCTCAACTCGATCCGGCGCTCAAATCGCAGCTGCCGGAGCTGTTCCTCACGGACGCGGAGCACCGCTCGTTCTTCGCCGCGGCAATGAGCGAACACCCCGGCGGCGCGCCGAAAACCACGCCGAAGAAACACGCCACTCCCCCCCAACACCAGCACCTTCAGCACGCCACGCCCCAGCACCCTCAGCACGCCACGCCCCAGCACCTCGAACACGGCACGCAGCACGAGCCCCACCCCGAGCACGGCGCCGTGCCCCCCGCAACGGAACCAACCGCGCCAGCGCATCACGGCGCTGCCCACGACCACGGCGCTGCCCACCACGCAGCGCACGGCTCAGCGACGGCGAGTACTTTCCCGCCGGAGCTCGAGTCGTACTACGTGGCGCAAGTGATCTGGGACGAGACGATGGCGGAGACGGCGAGCCGCTGGCTGTTGGCGAATCCGCCCAACGCGCACCTGGTGCTCGTGGCGGGCAGTGGGCACTGCCACGAGAGCGCCATCCCGCGTCGCATCGAGCGCCGCACGCAGATCCCGGTGCTCAGCACCCGCGCCATCGCCAAGAGCGAACTCGACGAGCCCCAAGTGCCCGCCCTCGAACAGTTCGACGCGCTGTTCGTGATGGACGAGTGACGCGACGTTCGTGACCAGTGACGACGCGGATGGTCGTGACGCGCGAGTGTCGGCTCTTGGTTCGCGACGACTGACGGCGTTTGGTTCGTGGTGCGTGAGCGAGCGGGCGAGTGACGCCTCACTGTGCACGCGCGGAAGTTTCACTGAAGCGGTTGAGCTCGAGAGTCGACTTGCTGCAACTCGAATCCGACGTTGTCCAACCACAGATCGAACTGGGGCACGTTCGCCGGCAGCGCGAACTGAACCTGGTAGGCCCGGTCCGCCGCCAAGCTGAGTGCCGGCTTGTCGAGGCCATCGCGGGGCACTCCCCAATCCT
>JBNKHV010000208.1:0-12209 GCA_050290545.1 Polyangiaceae bacterium
ACCTCGCAGCAGCCGAAGCAGTCGCACCCCGGAGGCGTCAGAGGTTCGCAGTACTCCTTGCACTGCTCGGTGATCACGCAATCCGGATCATCTTCGGGCAGATCGCCCGTCAGACAATCCGTGTGATAGCGGCAGCCATCATCACCTGCGCCCGAGTTGCCGTCGAAGAAGCAGTCCTGCCACTTGGGGTCGCTGTTGTCGCCCGGGATGCCCGTGGCGAACGTGGCCTCATCGTCATCGAACGGGCTGGTGCACTCGCTGTCGAGCCCGTCCACGAGACCATCCCCATCGTTGTCCTCGCCGTCGCTGCAAGCGCACGGGTCACCGTTGCACAGGATTTCGATGGTGCCGTCGGCGTTCGTCGCGATGTCGACGAAGTCCGGAAGCGTCGTCCCGCCGTCCCCCGTCGGCAGCAACGACGTGCCTCCATTTTCCTCGACGGGCGCGTCACCACTTGGTGCCGACGCATCTGCGCCGTCCACAGGGAGCCCCTCCGCGGCCGGCGTCCCGTCGATTTCGTCCGAGATCGGATCGGTTCCAGAACTGCCTGAAGTTTCTCCCTCTCCTGAAGTCCCCCCAGGACCGTCGCTTGAGTTGGCGTCTGTACCGCTACCGTCGTCAGTGCCGCCGGCAGCACTGGCGTCCATTTCTTCTTCGGCGTCGGATGAGCGGTCAGAACTGGATTCCGAGTCACTGCCGCAGGCGCCGACGAGGACTAGCGCCAGCATCGGGGCCAAGAGGGCAAGTGACGTTCGAGTTGCACGAGATGCGATTTTCATAGGTTTTCTCCAGGGCAGGCAGTGGATTAGTGGGCTCCGTCTCCGGCAATTCTCAGGGGACTGGGTCTCCGGCCAACAGACCAGGGTAAAGTTTCACTCCAAGTGGGCGGCCAGACTAGCGTCCATGCCTGATGCAAACGCTCGGGGGCAGTGTGCCCAAGATCGTGGTGGCAGCTGCCGTGGCAGCATGGCTACTCGTGGTCGCCCAGGTGGCGGGAGCATCCGAAGTGGGGCAGCCAGCGCAGGCCAGCTTGAATATCGCCCCGGCACTGGAAGGTTGCGTGAGCGAGGCAGAATTGCGGTCACAGGTTCACGAGGCACTGGGGCGCAGCGTGTTCGAAAGCGACACGAGTGAACACACTGCGAACGTTGCCGTGACGGTTGCCGGCGGCGAGGGCGAACACTCCGCCAGGATCGAGCTCCTGAACCCGGAGAACGGAGCCAGTCTGGGCACTCGCTCGCTGCAAGCGGACAGCTGCAAAGAACTGGTCGATACGTTGTCACTGACCCTCAGCCTGATGCTGGATTTCAACGTCGAAGAGATCGCCGAGCTGGAGGAACAAGCTCGACGCGCCCAAACGACACCAGACGTGGAATCTTCCCCCACTGGACCCGGTGAGGTGACGGTACAAGAGCCGGAAGCGAGCGACAAGAAACCCGCCGAAGCCCCCGAACAGCAACCCGCGCCACCGGCCAAACCTCAGCAAAAGAAGCCGAAGCCACCGGCGAAGCCCGCTCCCGCGCCAGTTCAGGACAGTAGCGGCCATCCACGTTGGTTGATGGGACTGGAGGGCCGCCTCGGCTGGGGACTCTCCCCTGACACGTCGATTGGCGCCGGCTTGACCGTGGGTGGGGAACTCTCGCGCACGGTCCTCCTCGAGGTGGCGACAGGTTACTGGCTCGAGGAGCGCTTCGAACGACAAGGCGGAGAGATAACTTTGGCCAGGCAAGATTTGCGACTGACCCTGTGCCCGCTGCGTCATTTCGAAGAGCCCTGGTCTGCGCGACTGTGCGCGAATACCGAGGCAGCGACGCTACAGGCGGCGAGTACGGGATTCACGCAAGAGGCTCGCGCTTCGGGCTTGGCGTTCGCTCTCGGCGCGAGTTTGGACCTGCGCTATGTGGTGGCTTCTCCATTGTTCTTGCGAGCGTTCGCCGCTGGTGCCGCCTCTCTGCTCCGGGCACGGCTGGTCGCCGACCGCGATGGCACAGCCGTCGAGTTGTTCGAAATGGCCCCCGCCAGCGGCAATGTCGGGTTCGGTGTGGGTCTGCGATTGTAGGCAGATCGAGGCTTTGTGCAGATCCGCACCACCCGTGATAAAACACCCAGGTGCAGTCCTCTAACCTGTCGTGCAAGCGGCTTACACGCTCCTGATGGCTGAGATTGAGCCACAACCAGTCGCCCAGCGCTTGGAGGTGCAAGACGTATTCCGCACCGAAGGGCCCTATGTGGTTCGCGCGTTGCGCTATTTCGGTGTGCCGGAGCGGGACGTACCAGATGTGTGCCAGGAGGTGTTCGTCATCGTGCATCGCAAGCTGCCAGAGTTCGAATACCGCGCGGCCATTCGCACTTGGCTCTATCGCATTTGCCAACGGGCAGCCTCGGACTATCGGCGGCGAGCTCACGTCAGACGAGAGCAGGTTACGGGTGAACCCATCGCGTCGGGTGAATTTGACGGACGCGACTTCGCCGAGAGTGTGCACGCCCGCTCCGTGTTGTTGAGGGCCCTCGACGCATTGGACGAGGACAAGCGAACCGTCTTCGTTCTCTACGAAATCGAAGAACTGACAATGCGTGAAGTTGCAGAAGCCGTGGGATGTCCGCTGCAGACCGCGTACTCGCGGCTGCATGCCGCGCGCAAGCAGTTGAGCGAAACGCTCGGCGAGAAACGACAGGGGGTGGCATGACGGATCGAGATCCCACGCGTTGGTCGGAGCGCGGCGGAGGCGCGCCTGCCGAACTGCAGCAACTGCTGAGTACGGCGCGGCACGACGTGCCCGACGACGAAGAGATGAAAGCCATGGGTCTGACCGTGCGCGCCATCACGGCGGCTTGCATCGGCGGAGCCGTTGCAGGAGGTGCCGGAGGCGGTGCTTTGGCGGGCGCCAAGGCCACCACCAGCGCCGCCGGCGCAGCCGGCGCGGCCGGGACTGGGGGAGCAGTACTGGGAACGACCGCAGCCAAGATTGGGGCAGGTTTGTTGCTCGTCGGTGGAGCCACCTTCGGCACCTGGAGTGCCACCCGAGATGTACCGCCCCAAGAGCCCCCCACGCAGCTGACACCAGCCGTCGTAGCTCCGGCAGCGGAGGAGATGCCGGAAGTCGCGCCCAAAGAAGTCAGCGCTGAGGAGCCCGCGCCTGAGCCGATGGATCCGGCTGCCGAAGGGAACGAACCGGCCGCCGAACAGGCGCCAACGCTCGGTGATCCCAGCAAGCAAACCTCTGCTCACAAGAAACCAGCCCCCTCCGAGGTCAGCCTCCTCAAGGCAGCCCAGCGAGCACTGCGAGACGATCCGGCCCGAGCCATGTCTCTCGTGAGGCAGCACCAGCAGCTCTACCCCAGTGGGCAGCTGATACAAGAGCGAGAAGTCATTCGCATCAAGGCGCTCGAGCAGCTGGGTCGACAAAAAGAGGCCAACCAGGCGGAGAAAAAGTTCGAACAGAACTTCCCCGACTCCGCACACCGATCCAAACTCTTGGACGAAGCCCCTGCCAACGCAGGAAAAGAGACAAGCACTCCGTCCCAATGAAACACGCGATACACTGGCGAGCGACTTGGTTGGGAGTCATCGCCTGTGTGGGCTGCGTCGAGGAGCTCGACCTGGGTCAGCTCGCGAGTTCGGTTCAGGCCGACGACAGTGCCGAGACGACGAGCGCGGAGCCCGACGCAGCCCCCGCCTGTGAACCCGTGCGCTGTACGGGGCAACCGAAGGAGTGCGCCGATTGCATCGACAACGATGGGGACGGCCTCCAAGATCACGAAGATCCCGACTGCTGGGGCCCGTGCGACGAGAGCGAATCGACCTTCAGCGGCGGTGAGCGCCAATGTGCCAGCCAGGCCTGCTTCTTTCAGCGCGACTGCGGCACGGGCAATGACGAGCAGTGCCTGCCGCTGGTTCCAAACGGGTGCGACTGCAGAGGTTGCTGCATGGCGCCGGGGCGGAGCGAACCCATTTTTCTCGGATCGCTCGACCAAAGCGGGGCGGCGAGCTGCAGCGCCTCGAGCCTGGACGACCCCGACGCGTGTCAAAGCTGCGAACTCGACGAGACCTGTTTCAACCCGTGCGACGACTGCGAGCTGTGCTTCGCACAGAGTGAACTCGACCCGGCCTGCGTTTCAGACAGCGGTTGCACCACGCCGCAATGCGACGACGGTGTGGCGCCTTGCGGCGGCTGTGCCGGTGAATGTACGAGCGGACTCGTCTGCATCACCGGCTGCTGTGTTCCGCCCCCCTGAGCGCGAGCACCACGCCAGTGGGTCTCGAAGCGCTACGGCGTAACTCCGGCGTCCGCGCCCGTGGGAGCGCCAGCGTCGGTACGCGGGTCCGACTGAGGCTCAGGGCTGCCTTCGGCCCGCCCACACGTGACTTCATCGCCCACCTCGTCGTCATCGAGAGAGAAGTCGCCGTCCAAATCGTCGAACTGGTAGTTCTCGTTGCACGTCAAGTTGAAGCCGTCGATGTGTTCGACCTGTTCGAAGTGGTTGCGCACGAGGACGGTGTTCAGCCCGACGATGCGAACGTCACCGTAGACCACACACTCGGCGACCGTCGTGTTGTTGCCCGTAATCGTCAGATCGCCCTCGATCACGCAGAAGGTCAACTTGGTGTCGTTCTTGATGATCGTGACGTCATCCTTGATGCGAATGCCACGAACCTTGGCGTTGTTCTTTTCGATATCGAGAGTTCCACCGACGACTGAGACGTCCGGCCCCTCGCCGTACACGACTGCATTGTTGCCATCGATGGTGATGTCACCCTCGACGTCCACCCCGTCATCGTCCCCGTCGAGCACGAGCACGGTGTTGTTGCCAACGTCTGCCGACTCGACGAGGTCGACGCCGACGTCTTCCACCTTGACGTCACGCTCGTAACAGATCACGTCGACCACGTTGCCCGCCTCATCCAAGATGACGTCGGCCGCTGCCCCCTCCCCGCAGTCGCGTTCGACCTGTTGGCAGTCGTCACACTCGTCGACATCGACCTGAATGCCTCCGGCACTCTCTCCGATGACCGTTGCTTGGTCCCGCTGATAGGGGGGAACATTTGCATAGGAGCTCTCCGCGTCGGCACCGCAGCCGATGAGCAACACGCCCAAGTGAGCGAGCGCGTATGCGAATCGCTCATTTTTTGGGTGGGGCCCCAGTAATCGCGCTCGCTCATTTCGAAGTGGCCAAATCCGCCTCATCTCGTTTCTCCTTCGAAGTTGCTGACTGCCCATTCGTGGAGACAGTCGCTTGGAATTACGATGGCGAGCCGAAATCGGGTCCGGACGCCGCCACCACTAGCGGCTTCGGCGGCCGAGCGTCCGCAGAGCACCGTGCGCGCCCTCGCCCGGCCTTGGCGCCCCGCGAACAATTCGCTAGAGCTGGCGCCCCATGAGCAACTTCGATACTCGCCTGCAGCGCCTCGTCGAGAGGCATCGGGCACTGCTGCAACGCGAAAACTCGGTTGCCGAACAGCACGACAACGGCATCTTCGAGCGCTACCATCACCCGGTTCTCACCGCGGCGCACACACCGTTATTCTGGCGCTACGATTTCGACCGACGGACGAACCCGCACCTGATGGAGCGCCTGGGGATCAATGCCGTCTTCAACCCGGGTGCCATCGAGTTGGACGGAAAAGTGTGCCTCGTGTGTCGCGTCGAGGGCGTCGACCGCAAGTCCTTCTTCGCGATCGCCGAAAGCGCGAGCGGAGTAGATGGCTTTCAGTTCTGGGACCGCCCCATCGCGCTGCCGCAAACCGAAGACGCCGACGTCAACGTCTACGACATGCGACTGACGCGTCATGAAGATGGCTGGATCTATGGCCTCTTCTGTTCGGAACGCAAAGACCCCGACGCGCCTCGAGGCGATACATCTTCAGCCATCGCTCAGTGCGGTATCGTTCGGACGAAGGATCTGCGCCAGTGGGAGCGACTGCCGGATCTGGAGACGGGTTCGGCCCAGCAACGCAACGTCGTCCTGCACCCCACCTTCGTGGACGGCAAGTACGGCCTCTACACCCGCCCTCAAGACAGCTTCATCGACGCAGGATCGGGCGGCGGCATCGGTTGGGCCCTGTGCGAATCGATGGAGGCTGCCAGCGTGAGCCGAGAGACCATCGTCGATCCACGCGTGTATCACACCATCAAGGAGTCCAAAAACGGTCAAGGCCCCACGCCCCTGCGGACACCCGAAGGCTGGCTTCACATCGCTCACGGCGTTCGCGCCTGTGCCGCAGGTCTGCGCTACGTTTGCTACGCCTTCATGACGGCACTGGACGAGCCCTGGCGCGTGACACACCGCCCGGGGGGCTATCTGATCGCACCCGAGGGAGACGAGCGGGTCGGTGACGTCTCCAACGTCACCTTCTGCAATGGCGCCGTAGCGAAGAGCGACGGCACGGTGTTCATCTACTACGCGTCCTCGGACACCCGCGTGCACGTCGCTCGAACCAGCCTCGAGCGACTCGTGGATTACGTCCGCAACACCCCCGAGGACCCATTGACGTCTCGCAAGTGCGTCGACCAACGAATCGCGCTCATCGACGCGAACCTGCAACTGATGAAGTCGGACGCGCGACTCGAGGCGGTTTCGCCGGAGCGCTGACGACACGTCGACGGGGCATGCGTTCCGCACGCCCCGTCTTGGTCGATGCCAGTCCTGTCAAACGCGGTCTGAAGCGCCGCGCCGTCGTCGCAGGCCGAACGCCAGCGCGAGCAATGCGGGCCACCAGAGCGCCCCCCAACCAGCCTCGGGAGCCTGCTGCAGAGAGCAGAAGCCGCCCCCCTGCAGCTTCAGCGGAGGCTCGTCCACCGCGTCAGTACCTGCGTCGTCCGTCGCGTCGACGTCCGTTTCCTGGTCGACGTCTGTGGGCGTTTCCGTCTCAGTGGGGGCTTCAGTCTCCGCGGGAGTGTCGTCCTCGGGATCGAGATAGTCGGGGATGCCATCACCATCGGCATCCGCCGGGTCCTCACCCCCGCGCGGCTGCTCGTCGATGGTCGGGATACCGTCTCCATCGTCGTCGGGATCTTCACAGTCCGGGATCCCGTCCCCGTCGCTATCGCGCATGGGGTCGTCCTCCGGACATTCGATGTCGTCGGGAATGCTATCCTGATCCGAATCCAGGGGTTCACCTGCCCCCGCGTCACCAGCGGGCGCACCTGGAGTCAAGAACGCCGGGTCATCACCACCGTTGACTGGCACGGCATCGGACGGGTCGCCGTCGCCGTTGGGATCGGCGAGTTCCTCTCGAGTCGGTGTACCGTCCCCGTCATCGTCATCGTCGAGGTAGTTCGGGATACCGTCTGAATCCGTGTCGTCGTTGGCGCTGGTACCGTTTTGGTCGATGTCTTCGAACTCGGTCAAGATCCCATCCCCATCGTCGTCGTCGTCGAGATAGTTCGGAATGCCGTCTGAATCCGTGTCGTCGTTCGACCAATCACCGTCCTGATCGAGGTCTTCGTCGGCGGTGGGGATCCCGTCACCGTCATCATCCGTATCCTGGAAGTCGGGCAAGCCGTCGCCGTCCGTGTCCTGAGGCGCGGCCACGTCGGGGTTCTGATCGGGATCGAACGCGTCATCGAGTCCGTCCCCATCCGTGTCCTCGCCGCTTGCCGTCACATCGGCAACACCGTCGCCATCGGCGTCATGCCCTTCGATCGAGTCGGGCACGCCGTCACCGTCGCTGTCGAGATCGACGGCGTCGTCATCCCCATCCCCATCCGTGTCGATGCCGTCACCTGCGGTGTGAACGGCCGGATCCTCCGGGTCATCATCCACGACGTCGGCAAGGCCATCCCCATCGGTATCGGTCGTGTCGTCGATGCGCCCGTCGCCGTCAGCGTCGAGGTCGCCGTTCCCGTTCTCCACGATGTCGGGAATGCCGTCACCATCCGAGTCGAGGTCCTGGGAGTTCGGAATGCCGTCGCCGTCCGTGTCGCCATCGCCCTCTTCGGCGTCGGGAATGGAGTCGTTGTCCGAGTCCGCGTCCACCGCATCCGGCGCACCATCACCGTCGGCATCTGCCGGATCGCCTGCGTCGCACAAGCCATCGCCGTCGGCGTCAGGGCCGTCGTTCGTGACGTCCCCGCCGCTGCCATCAGCGCCGGTGCGTGAACAATCGTCGCAGCCGTCGCCGTCGGCGTCACTGCAGACGTTGGCATCGGTCGGATCCGCGTCATCGACGTCGTCGACCCCATCGTCGTCGTCGTCGGGGTCGCCCGCGTCGCACAGACCATCGCCATCGCTGTCCACACCATCAGCGGCAGGGTCGCCACCGCTGGCGTCGGCACCCGTTTGTGAGCAGTCGTCGCAGGTGTCCGAATCGCTGTCGAGGCAGACGTTCGGATCCGCCGGATCGGCGTCGTCCCCGTCCGCAACACCGTCGTTGTCGTCGTCGGGATCACCCGCGTCGCACAGGCCGTCACCGTCGCTGTCCGCACCATCATTCGCGGGATCGCCACCGCTGTTGTCGGCACCCGTTTGCGAGCAATCGTCACAGGTGTCTGAATCGCTGTCGAGGCAGACGTTCGGATCCGCCGGATCGGCGTCGTCGCCATCCGCAACACCGTCGTTGTCGCCATCGTCGTCGGTCGCGTCGCAGATGCCGTCTGCATCGGCGTCGGGCCCGTCGTTATCCGGATCGCCACCACTACCGTCCGCCTGGGTCACGGCACAGTCGTCGCAACCGTCGGCATCCGTGTCGCGGCACACCGTCGGATCGTTCGGCGCCGAATCGTCGCCATTGGTGACGCCGTCACCGTCGACGTCGAGCTGCGACTCCATGTAGTCCGGAGTGCCGTCCGCATCGGCGTCAGGACAAGGCCAGCCCGAGGGGCATTCCTCCGTGTCCGTCAAGCCATCCGCGTCGCTGTCACCCGGTCCGGAATTGTCGGCATCGTAGGGATCGGGAATGTCGTCTGCGTCGCCATCGGGCAACACGAGCGACGGAAATCCGAACGCGCCTTCATCCGCGTCGACGGCCGCCAGGATCCCGTCGTGGTCCACGTCGCTCGCGTCGGAATCGACGACGCCGTCCGCGTTGGTATCGAAAGCGCCACCTCCCGCTTCGACCAAGTCGAAGATGCCGTCGCCATCGCTGTCGAGATCGAGGAAGTCGGGCGTTCCGTCGCCGTCGGTATCGAGCAGTGCTTTGCTCGCGACGCCCGAGTCGACGCTGGTCTCGAGGCTGTCCGTGTAGCCATTGGCCCCGACTTCACCGTCGGCGATGCCATCGGCGTTGTCGTCTGGAGCCCCGTGTCCAGCTTCGATCACATCGGGGATGCCGTCGTTGTCGGAGTCCAAATCGTTGTGGTTGGGGACTCCATCGCCGTCTTGATCGAACGCGACGTCGAGAACGTCACAGATGCCGTCTGGCTCCGTGTCGGTGCACGTCGGGGTCGTTCCGCTCCCGTTGTTGTCCGAGTCCCACCAGTTGGGTACGCCATCGTCGTCAGCGTCCGCGTCCGGGTCGACACCGTAGCCGTTCTCCGCCGTGTCGAGAATACCGTCGCCGTCATTGTCCAGGTCCGCGTCATTCGCAGGTCCGTCACCATCGGGGTCCGAAGGCGTGCCATCCAAGTAGACTTCATCCGAAACCGCTTCGGCGATGGTACCAGCGCCAGGGGGAGTCCCGGTCCCGGCAACATCCACGCTGATGGAGTTGCCGTTGCTCGAGGTACCAGCAATGAAACGGACGGGCGCGTCCAGACTGATACCCCCGAGCGCCAGCGCTGACAGCGGAGTGGCGAAGTCGATGAAGTAGTCGTCGTCACCGTTGAGGGAGCTGCCGGCAAGGGACACCTGCACGTTGCCCCCGGGCAACAAGTCGACGGGAATGCTGCTCAACTCCAACTCGGCACTGTCGGAAGGATCACCTGTCGTTCCCGGCATGGTGTTCTGGGCGAATAACACCCGCTTGGGGTTGCCCGTCCCGTCGATCAACAGCGAGAACTCGTAGGCCGTAAAATCGCCATCGGTGTCGAACAGAACCCCCCAACCGTAGGGGCGCAAGCTGCCGTTGTTGATTGGATCCGTGTCCACTCGCAGGCGCACCATGAAGTCGGTGGTGTCCGCGGCGATGTAGACGGCCGGGAACTCCGCAGTGCCCACGATCTCGCGCGCGTTGTTCTGCCCATCCGCGAGCGGATCGCCAATCTCGACGTCGTTCTGCAACAGCGGCGTCCATTCGGCGAGATCGGTCGGGAACGCCGCGGCTTGTTGTACGGAGCCGAGAGCGGCAGGCTCGTCTTCGTTGCTGCAAGCCAAGCAAGCTACGGACAGTAGAACCCACCTTCCGAGCAATGGACGGGGCGTAGCTGCGACGGGTTGTGGAACACGATGACGGCTCACTGCTCGTCTCCTTCTGTTGATTCGTCTTGCTTGGGCTGGCTGCGGCGAACGATTTGGAACTCGACCCGGCGGTTGTTTTGGCGGCCAACGTCCGTGTCGTTGCTGTCGATGGGTTTGTCGGGTCCGAAGCCGGCTGAGGTCAGCCGTTGTTTGTCGATCCCGTGCTCGACGAGCCATGCGACCACGGACTTCGCGCGGTCGGACGAGAGTTTGCGGTTGAGCCAACGTGAACCGCGGTTGTCGGTGTGTCCCTCCACACTGACGAGCTCGATATCTGGGTGCCCGTTCAGGAGCTCGAATACCGCTTGGAGCACGTCATCACTCTCGGGGCGAATCGTGGCCTTGCCAGTGTCGAACTCGATGCGGTCGAGGATCTCCACCTTGGTCTTGGTCACGCGCGCTCGCGGACAGCCGTTCTTCTTCGGGTCGTCGCGGCGTGGTCCGGCTTTTTCAGGGCAGGCATCCTCGGCGTCGACGATGCCGTCCTCGTCAGTGTCGGGGGGTAGCGGGCAACCGTTCTTCTCCGGCACTGCACTCGGCACCCCGGCCTCCTGGGGACACGCGTCTTCGGCGTCGATGATTCCGTCCCCGTCGCTGTCGGCGGGGCAACCATTCTTCTTGGGGTCCTCGTTCGCGACCCCAGCGACGTCGGGACACGCGTCGTCGTCGTTGATGATGCCATCTCCATCGTCGTCGGGAGGCGGCGGCGGGCAGCCGTTCTTGGCAGGGTCCTCGTCGATCACGCCGGGGACGTCGGGACACGCGTCCTGCTCGTCGACGATCCCGTCGTCGTCCGAGTCCATCGGCGTGGGCGGGGGTGGGGGCGCCATCTTCGGCTGCGGCGAATACTCGATCGACGCCAGCACGCGCGCCTTCGGCGTTCCCAAGCCACGGGTGATGCCGGGTCCCGCCCCCAAACCAAAACTCCAATCCTCGTGGCGGTAATGACCACCCAGCGCGACCTCCAACGGAGTCGCCTCGCGATCGAAGCTGCCCCCCTCACCCAACACGGTGGAGCCCCACAGCTCCGGGCCCAGCAACAGTTTCTCGTCCAGCAAGCGGACACCCGCGGCGGTCGTGAATTGCCACTCCGTCCCGAACGGCTCCCCCGCGAAGTTCTGATCGACCGTGCGCAGGTTGATGCCCGTCTTGGCGGCGTACTCGAAGGCACCGATACGACCCGCCGCGGCTACGCGCGGTTGTACCCGCGTACTGCCATCACCCACGAAAGCGTCGGTGCTGCCGTTGGGCACGTACACCCAAAGCCCAGCGGCCAGAGTGAACGCCTCACCATGTTCGCCCAGCAAGCGAGCGTCGGCGCCCAAGCGAATGTCGCCGAGGGCCGCACCGCTGGGGGCCGCAAACTGACTGCCTCCGCTCGTCACGTCCGTGCCCGCGGTGCTGACCAGGAGCGGCAAGTTGATGCCCAGCCGAAGCCAGTCCATCATCACGTAGCTCGCGCCCAGGTGCAGGTAGGTCTGCCGGGAAATTAGCGCGGGTCGTGGTTCGTCGTTCTCGTCGTACGGAACCAGCGGCTTGTGGGCGTAGTCGAGCGTCGCCCCCACCGCCAGCCGCCCATCCCCCCGGAGGTCGAGCGAGTCGGCTGCAAACCAGTCGCTCCCCCGCTCGGCTGGCTCGTAGCGATCCAGTGCGAACCCGCGCGTCTGCGCATGGCACACTTCCCCAGCGAGCCCCACCGCAAGCAGGCTAGCCATCCCCAAGATTGTCAGTCTCACGGCAGACCTAACGGACGCGTCTCGCCGGTGATTAGGGTCTACAGAACCGAAATCAGTTCTATATCTGACTCAGAAGGCCGGACCGGAGAACAGGAAGGTGCGTGAAACGTCAGGTTGGCCCACCCAGACCTACCCACA
>JBNKHV010000209.1:0-36235 GCA_050290545.1 Polyangiaceae bacterium
CTCGTCGGGCGCTGGCGTGCAGGCGTACAGCAGCTGCTCTTCACTGGGCTGTGCAAACACGACGTCTGCTCGTGGCGGCAGCGAACTGGGCTCGACGGCCGCGGGCTGCTCGCTCAACCAGAAGCCGCGTCCAATGCGCACTCGGCTCTCGTCGGAAGCGGCGGGCAGTGTCGACAAGAAGCGCTGCCCCGGTCCTATCCAGCGAATTCTCGGACGCCACGTTCTGTCATCGCCCATGCGGAAGGTGATGTCGAAGAACGAGCCATGCCTATCCTGCCCCATCGCAACCGCCCAATCGGGTTTCTGTCGTTTGACGAACGTCCACTTACCGCGATCGGTAGTGATGGTCAGACGCTGTGGCCAAGACACCAGATGATAGGGCGTGTCCAGTTTCCATTGCTCGGCCTGGGACTCACCCTCCCCGGCCTCGTGGCGAGCCACATAGGCACTCAGATTGGCTGCTTCGATTTCTCCGAGAGGGCTGCCTACCGAATCGCCACCATCCTGCGGCGCTCCATCCTGCGGGGTGACGATCAGCTCATCACCGCGCTGCCACAGACGCAGGCGAGTCGCGCTTCGACCTTGGCTGAGCGCCGCCAGGTGAGCCGCTGTCAGCCCGGGCGGCGGACGCGCACTCGGTTGCTCACGATGGGCGATGGCCCACGCCATCAGCAAGCGGTCGTTGAGCGCCGCGTCCTGTTGATACAGGGCATCCGGCACTCGCTGGCGATAGCGGCGGATCCAGGCGGGCTTGCCGTCGTCCAACGCGTCGGCCTTGACCACTTCTTCCTGAGACGCCCACTCGAAGTAGGCGCGCGCCGCGTCGATCCACGACGGGGGCACGGGCAATCGTCGCCCACGCTCCAGTGCCAGCGCCCACATGCTGAGCAGCTCTTCGTACCAGATTTCTTCCCACAAGCTCTCGTGCCATTCGTGCAGCAGCTCCAGGGCCCGTTGCTGCTCTGCCATGGGAAGCTCGAGGAACTGGCTTCGGCAGTGCTGCAGATGCTCGGGTAGGATCGCCATCGCGACGGACCAGGTACCGAGCACGTGCGGGTGATTCCAGGCCAACAACTCCGTGTGCACACCAGCCGTTTTGAGGCACTGCCGTCGCACCTCTCGCAGGAGTCCAGGTTCCACTCGAATCGCAGGCGATACCAGCACCAGCAGCCGCTCGACGAGCGTTTTCGCGCGCTGGCGCTCGGCGCCCGACAGGTCCCACGGAAGGCACGCGGACGGACCGACCCCAGCCACGCGATGGACGGGCGACAGCAACACGGGACCCGGCCCTTGCGTGCAAAGAGCTCGTATCGCCTGGCACCACTCCTGCGCCGCGACACCCGAATGCAAGGCACCGAGGTCCGAAAGGACGAGCGACGTCTGACCCGAGCCCAGGCCGAAACCCGCGCGGGCGGGTGGAGCGCCCGCCTCCAGCCAGTACTCTTCAACACGCTGACGACCCAAGACGCGACGCAGCTGGCGCGCGGCGAAATCTTGATCTGCCCACATCGGGATGAGCTTCACGTCTCGGTCGATGATCACCTGCACGCGGCGCGGCATGACGCGGCGCTGCTTGCGCGGGTAGCGCTGCATGAACTCCGCACGACTCAAACGAGCGACCGCCTGGTCCACGTCCAGCTCCGAGCTGATCCGGGTCCGCTGCAGCGCAGGTCGTAGGCGCCGCCACAGGCGCGGCCAGGTGCACATCGGGCTCGTGGGCAGCTCAGGCGCTATCGGACGGGGTGCGGGCTGTTCGATTGCCTCCGGCAGCTGGATCGGCTCATCTGCAAACTCGACGCTTTCCATGCGGACGAAGAAAGCTTCTTCCGAACGCTGAGGCTCTGGCTCGCGCGACTCGACACTCGACGCCTCGGCAACGTCCGCTTCGCCTCGACTGAGAGCCGGCTCATCTGGGCGCTTGGGGAGCTGGGGTAGCTCCAGACCCAATTGCTGCGCGACCTGTCGTGCCCCCGCCGGGTTCGGGGACGAGAGCGCACGCAGCAGATCGGCGCGATTGAGCAGCGCGCGCGACGCAACGGGAGCCAGTGCCACCGCGCCCTCGTCCGTCGTGACGGCCGTTGGCTGCGAGACAGCGCTGGCGCGACCCCCGCTGGCTTGACGCTTCACTGCGCGTCGTCTTCCGGATGCTTCTGGTAGACGTAGCTGGCGAGTGTCTTCAGCAGCGCGAGCTGCTGTTTGGGCGCGCTTGGCTTCTGCGCGATCACCGCACGCAGCAAGTCGAGGTACTCTGCCTGTCCGGGAGGCGGCAAATCGCGACCCAGTGCCGCCACACGGTCCGTGATCAGCAGCCGCGCAGCCTGCTCGAACACCTCCCGCTGCGCCTGGGCGCGTAGGGACGCCTGTTCTTCCTCCCCCGCTCTGGAGGGTGCGAAGTGAGCCTCGGCCCGACCCACCAAGAAGGCCACGAAGGCATCCTCTTCTTTTTTGGTTGGCTGCGGGCCGAGCCGCGGCAGGCTCACGTGCAGCACCAGGCAGCGCCGCAAGAACGCGTCCGGCAACGCTCGCTCTTCGTTCGTGGTGACGATCACCAACGGCGGCAATCCACCATCGAAACGCACGGGCTCCGCCAACCCTGGGGGGCGAAACACTCCCTCCCCCAACGCTTCCAACAATCCGTTCGGCACGTCCGATTCGCCCTTGTCGATCTCGTCGATCAGCAGGACACAGCCCTGCCCCGGGGTCCAACCGTCGGGCTTTTGGGGCGGAGGCTCTCTGAGCAGCTCGGCTTGCTCTCGAGCGGATGCCCAGTTGAGCGTCCACCACAGCGGCCCGGGGCGCACGAATCGCCGTGGCTCCAACATCTCCCGCAGTTGCTCGACGCGCTTGACCTCCGGCATGGCGCCGACCAGCTGTGCCTCGGCCAGCCGCGCGACGGCGTCGAAGGTCCAGAGCAAGTCCCTTGCCTCGGTGCGGCTATCGATCACTTCGCTCACCAGAGGGCGGCCGAGTTCGGCTGCCGCCGCGCGCGCCAATTGGGACTTGCCCGTGCCGGGTTCACCCCGCACCAACAACGGTCGCCTGGCTGCCAACGCGGCATTGACGGCATCGATGCTTGCCTGATCGAAGACGTGAGCTTGCGGTGGAAGAGTGCCCCGCGGCGGCAGGGTGACGGCGTCGCCGTCGCGCTTTTCGAGTTGGGTGAGCTTCATTTCTGCCTCGCGGCGACCTCCGCATCACGATGGTGTTGGCGGTGGATGATACTCCCAACATAGGCCATCGCGAATGGCTCGCGGTCGGGATACTTTCCGGACAGCCCGATCGTCCGGATCTGAGGAAAGTCCTTCTTCAGCCGCAGAGCGAGGTCGTTGTCCGCCTTGTCGTCCGCATAGTAGGTGAAGATGAATCGATACCGGCCCGCCTGGTGCCGATCTGGGTCGAACTCCGGCGTTCGCTGCGTCATGTGGTGCTCCAGCCACTTGTTGATGGTCTCGACTTCGGTGCGTTCCCGCTTGGCCTTGGCTCTCTCGTCGCTCGACAACACGGCTTCCATGAGAAGGTGAGCTCGGACCAGCTCGAAGCGACGTTCGAGTCCCGGAGCGCCGGAGGCATTGCCGACCTCGATGGACGGCGGATGCAAATCTTTGGGATCCCGCAGGCCATCCTTGCCGAAGGGGACGAAGTGGACCGCCCTGCCATCCGCAGCCGCCGCCAGAATACTCGCCATGGTTCGGGTGCAATCCAAACGCACGAGTTGGCTCGTGGCGCCCTCTTTTGCCACGCGATTGGCCTCGCCCTGCTTCAACGCCGGCAGAATGGCGAGAATCACTTCATAGAGCGCTCTGGCGGCGCGCTGACTCGCGGCGCTCGTGTCCTTCACAAGCTCCACGTGCGCCCTGTCACACACCTGACAAAAGGGCTCGAAGGTCAGACCGAGCAAGGCCTCACGAACGCCTGCGGGGTCCCCCGATGCCTTCGGCAGCTGCTTGGAAAGCGCCCGAAGTAGCGCGCCGTGAGCAGCAAGAGCCCCCTCCAGGAGCTGTTTGACGTCATCGGCGTAGTCCACTCGATCCTGTTCCGTCGACTCGCGGGAAAGCGTCGAGACTGTGGCGGATTGTTGTGTGCCGGACAGGCTATCGCATAGTCGCTGCACGCTGGTCTTGCGACTGGGCTCACTGACGTCAAGACATAGCGTGGTCTTGAGATGCTTCAGAATGTCGCCAAGATCCTTCCTGAGGCGGTGCAGTCGCGACTTGTCGTCGTCGATGTCATCACTATCAATCCGCACCGCTTGGCGTTTGCGGAGCTGCTCGTCGAGCCTGGCGAGTCGTTCGTCGATCGTCTCCGTGGCCCGCAAGCGAAACTCCTCGTCCAAAAAGGAATCGTCGAGATAGCAGCCAATGAAGCGTCGCTGCTCCCACAATGCCTTGTCGCGAAGCGCCGTCATGGTTTCCACCGCCACCCAACCCGAAAGTAGACTGCGCTCGGAGATGAGGCATACCGTAGCCTCGGTGCGCTTGATCGATTCCCGGACGAACTCGGCGATGTCGTCGCCCGGGTTCATGTGACTGGCATCCATGCGCACGTCGATCCCCGCCGCGCTCAGGTCACGACGCAGCGCGTGCGCTTCAACGCCGTCAACGTGATTGTAGGATAGAAAGATGCTCACTCTGGCCCGCTCACCTTTCGCGCCGGCGTATCGTCACTGCCGCTCTTCACGCATGGATTTCCTCCCATGCTGCGGGATGCTACACGCCTCGCCGCGGGTGAGACAAGCGCGCCAACCCAATTCGTCGAGATTGACGCTCACCGCACCAACCCGTCACCCAACCCACCCCTACCCCGCCGCGTCTTGCTCCGAGGGGGCGACGCGGGCTCGCCGGCGTAGGATGGCCGCGTTGACCTGGCCCGTGAGCTCGTCTCGAGCGAAGGGCTTGGGGATGAACCTGAGACGATCAGAGGTGCGGGGGTAGCCGGATGTCAACAGCACGGGCAAGTCGGGATCCAGTGCGGCGATGTGTTGCTTGAGGTCGATGCCGCCCATGCCCGGCATCACCACGTCGGAAAGCACGACGTCGAATTGCGCCTGCTCGAGGCGCTGCAAGGCTTCTTCCGCGCTGGCGGCGCACGTCACGTCATGCCCTGCCGCGCGCAGCATGCGTGAAGCCACCGCCCGCACGGGTTCGTCGTCGTCGACCACCAGGACCCTGCCCGCCGCGACTTCGGCACTGGCCACGGGCGGCTCGACTTCCTCCGATGTCGGCGCGCGGCAGGGCAGCTCGAGACGAAAGCTCGTTCCCTCCCCCAGCTCGGTCTGCACGCTGATGTGGCCGCCCAGTTGCTCGACCGCGCCGTAGACGGACGCAAGCCCCAAGCCCGTGCCACCACCGACTTCTTTGGTGGTGTAGAAGGGTTCGAAGACGTGCGACAGAACCTCGGGGGCAATGCCTTGACCGGTGTCGCGAACCTCGAGCACAAACTGCGCGCGGGGAATGTCGTGTCGCGAGAGCTTGACGTCGATCGTGCCGCCGCGCGGCATCGCGTCCCGCGCGTTCGACACGAGATTGACGAGGATCTGTTCCAGCAAAACGCGGTCCGCCGACGTCTCGTAGTCCGCCGCATCGACGTGGAAGTCCAGACTGAGGTTGTTCGGGATTAAGGAGCGCAACATGCCCAGAGTGGATGCCGCGACTTCTTGGATGTCGATCTTCTGAGGCCTGACCACGGAGCGACGCCCGAAAGCGAGCAGTTGCTGGGTCAAGCGCATTCCCTGCTCCACGGCTCGTTCGATGTCCGCCACCCCCTCGTCGAACTCGGGGTCGTTGCGATCGAGCAGATCGAGATTGCCGGTCATCACCGTCAGCAGGTTGTTGAAGTCGTGAGCGACCCCGCCCGCGATCCTGCCGAGCGCTTCCAGCCGTCGGCTTTGGGACAAGGCGCGTTCGCCCTGGACCCAACGATCCCGAGCCACCTCGTAGTAGAGCATGAGCATGCCGATCGCTGAGGCGATCAGAAGCACCGCTGCCAACAGATAGCCCCAGGGGATCAAGACCGGCTTGGCGACCACGAGCGGGTAGGTCAGTGAATGCAGAGCCAACAGGATCATGCTCGCGCCCGCCACTTTGGCACCGACACGCTGCGGAGCCTCACGCCAGATCAAGAAGCCAGCCCAGGCGAAACTGACGGCATACGTCACGACCAGCGGCACGACAGCCACGACCCAATTGCTGGTCAACCCCAGAAAGATGCCAACCCCACCCGACACAGACACGGCCAGCTTCCAAGCGCGAGTCAGGCGACGCCCGCGAAACTGATACGAGCCGCTGAGGAAAGCGAGCGCTGCACTGGTGTTGATGACTGCCGCCGTCGTCATCAACGGAGCAGCCGGGTGCTCCACGTCCATGAAGCCGTTGATGGTCATCCCGATCGTCCCCAACCCGTAACCCAACGCCCAGCGCTTCATCGGTGGGCTGTCGTCACGGTAACCGAGGAAGCCGAACACCAGAGTGTTCATCAGGGCCGCGGAGGCGTTCATCACCGCCCAGGGGAGCAGCTGATTCACGGCCGAACTGTGCCACGTCGGCCCCCATTGACCAACCTCCCATGCCCAGGCGACGAGCCGCCAACACGGCGGATTCGCACTGGCCCCATTGTTGCTACCCAGCGCCAAGGAGCGCGAATGGGCGCGCTTCGCCGGCGTTCCAGCATCCGCCCCACCTCGAATTGTTCGACGAGGGCCGTCGTGAGTGACGCGCGGGCCCCCACGCGTCTGTCGCGATTTTGATAACAAACCGATAACAAAACGCCTCGCTGTCGGTCGGCTGGTTACTGTAGCCGACATGCAATCCCGCCATGCATCACCAGTAAAATCGAAAACTTACGTTCACCCGGCCCTTCTAGTCCTGGTTGTCGCCGCCGCATGCGGTGAGACGACGGATGACTCCCCGGAGGAGGGCACGGGAGTGATGGCAACCACCACCCCCAGCGGTGGCGCATCGAACGGTGCGGCTACTCCGGGAGCCCCCGCAGCCGGCGGGAGCGCGGCCGCACCGGGAGGCGCGCTGCCGACTCCGATACCCAGCTCGGGTGGGCCCGCTGCCGCGGGTTCGTCCGGAGGGAGCGAGGGCGTTGCCAGCAGCAGCCCCATGCCGGAGGCGACCGTTCCACTGGAACCAGCGCCCCCAGGCGTGGGTGATACCCCGGCACCAGAACCCGCGGGCATGGGTGGTAACCCGGGCGATCCGGTGGACGTCATGCCTGGCACGGCGGGCATGAGCGGGATGGACGCCGCTGGCGGCATGCCCCAAACCCCAGAGCCAGAGGGCGCGGGAGGTTCCGATGTGGGCGCCGGGGGAACGCCGGCAGAACAACCCGATGAAGGCGGCGGGGATCCGCTCGATCCGGAGGTTCAGACGTTCAGCTTCTTCGTCGTCAGCATGGCCGCGCTGCAAGAGCTCTCCGGAAGTCCCGACGGCTTCGGCGGCGACTTGCGATTCGGTCAACCCACTGGCCTCGAAGGTGCTGACGAAATCTGCCGCCAAGCTGCGGAGATGGGCTTGGCGGGAGCCGGCCAGAAGGAGTGGCGAGCCTTCTTGAGCGTCACCTCGGGCCCCGACGGTACGCCGGTCAACGCGCGCGACCGCATCGGCACCGGGCCTTGGTACGACGTACAAGGAAGACTCGTCTCCGAAGACCTCGACGGCTTGTTCTCGGGTGATCGCCCAGCGGGTGAACCGAGCATCATCGAAGATCTGCCGAACGAGCGCGGCGAGCCAAACCACTACGTGGGCCCGACGGGTCTCGACACCATGACCTACGACAATCACGACACGATCACTGGCTCGGATACACAGGGCATGCTCGCATCGATGGACGCGGCGGACACGTGTGAGGATTGGACCAGCACGAGCGGCGGGCGCCCGATGTGCGGTCACTCGTGGCCTCGCAACGCCAACAGCGGACGACAATGGGCCTCGGACCACGCCGTGCCAGGCTGCGCCCCCGGACTCGATCGCACCCTCGGCGGGAGCGGCGACGGCAGCTGCATCGGCTGCTCCGGTGGCTACGGCGGCTTCTACTGTTTCTCCACCTCCAGCGGCAGCAACTAGTCCCCTCGCCGGCGCGGCGTCCGCTCCGGCAGATCTCTGTATTCTGTCGGGCGAGGCAAACTCTCGCTGGCGGAGGGTCTCTGTCTCGCTCCGGCGGCTCTCTGTTTCTGTCCGGCGAGGCCAACTTTCGCTCGGGGGGCTTCCTGTCTCGCCGCGGCGACGCCAACTTTCGCCGGCGGAGGGTCTCTGTCTCGCTCCGGCGAGGCCAATTTTCGCTCCGGTGAGGCCAACTTTCGCTTCGGGAGCTCCCTGTCTCCAATGCTGGTGCTGCGGCGCGTCACCAGGGAATGATCGAGCCTCACGAGCGGCAGATCCATTCCCCGAGGCTTTTGGGGCGTTGGGCCGACACAAATCCGACAACTCGATCGAGCGGGGTCCGAGGGGGATGCAAACGCTCACGAGTGACGCGCGGGATGGTCCCGCGGGGTGCTGTGGGCAGCCACCCCGTGAGCCTTCGGGTTCACACGCGGAAAGGAGAACGTCTGAGTGTCCCTCGAAGACCTGAGACCCCTTCTGATGCAAATCCCGGATAGCGAGGTCCGGGTCCCTAACCTGCCAGTGGCTACCGCCCTGCAGGAGGCGCACGACTTGATGCGCTTTACCGCGGCTCCGGCCGTACACGCGGCATTGCTCTCCGTGGGCATGCCATTGGATTTCACCGAGCAACTCGAGCAGCGCATCACCGCTGCGCGAGAAGCGCAGTCTGGCTGGGTGAGTGAACGCGACCGAAATAAGGCGCGCGAACTCGTCGACGCCGAAACCGCCGCGGCTGAAACCCGCAGTCACATGCTGGCTGCTGGGCGCTTCAACCTCAGCGGTGACGTCGAAGCCCAAGCGCGACTCACTGCCATCGCTGGCGGCGAGGGCGTGGCCGATTTGGTGCAAGACCTCCACGATCTCGCAGAGGTGGTCGAGCGCAATCTGGCAGCGTTCTCGGGCGATCAAACCTTCGACGCCGAGCAACAAGCACGCGACGCCAGAGAGTTGGCTCAGTTGCTCTCCACTCACGTGAGCGACGAGCGCTTGACGCCTCCCAACGCTGCTCGCGACCTGCGCGACCGAGCGTTCAGCTACCTCTACGATCTCGTCACACGGGTTCGCGAGGCGGGGCGCTACGTGTTTCGCAACGACGACGAGATGCGGCAGCGCTTCTCCAGTCGCTACCGACGGCGCATGAACCGACGCCGCTACGTCAAGCTGGCGCAGGCGAAAGCGGAAGTCGTGCGCGCTGAGGTCGTCGAAGAGGAAATGGTAGAGGATTAACGCATCCCAAGCCAACGAGCGCGAAAGGCGCCGGGTCAATCCCGGCGCCTTTCGCCGTTTGTGCGATCGGTTCGCCCGGCGTGAGTCTTTGGCACTGCGAGGAGGCGCAGGGTCGGTACGCCTCTTCGATGCGGCTCATCAGCACGCCTCTTCGATGCGGCTCAGCCGGGTTCGGCCGTTTTCCGCATGAGCTTCCCACTTCGCCAGCGCGAGGCGCCCGTCGAACGGCTTCGTCACTCCGACGGGTCGGGCGATGAACGACGCCCGAGCGCACGCGCGAGGGTGTCCAAGTCTTGCGGCAGCTGGAAGCAGTGGAAGCCCTGGGCGAACAGGGGTAGATGGGTATCGGCCGGGCCGGAGCCGAACAGGACGGGCACCAACTTGCTGCGTCGGGTGCCCGCGGAGTACACCAGCTGCATCAACAGGTGCCCTTCGAAGGTGGCGCCGTAGCCCGTCCCTGGCGCCTCGGTGCGCTCGACCCGCCGCCGATAGATGGGTGAGCCCACCATGATGACGTGCTCGCACTCGCTCAGCTGTCGATGCGTCCACGCCGGCCAGCCCTCGTCCGGTCCGAGCTCCGATAGGTCTTGGTCGACGCTCACCACGAGCCCACGCGCACGGAGCGCCATGGCGAGCTCCCAAACCCGGCCTGCGTGCTCCGCGTCGTCATGACTGTAACTGATGAACACGCGAGTAGCGGCAGGCGATTCATCTTGCGTCGAAGGCGATGGGGACGGCGCTGCTACAGGCACGCTCTGGTCCGACTCGTCCGCGCTGACGGGAGTGCGCGGTGAGCCCTCTCCGCTCCGAACGGCAACTGCACCGTCGTCCTCGTCGAGCGCAGCTCCCGGGAGAATGACCGGCGTGGAGCTCCGCTGGGGCCGGTTGGTTGGGGTTGGGAACTCCAAAGCGTCCAGCGCCTGGGCAAACTCCTCCGCCGAAGCGAACCGTTCCGCGGGTTGCTTGGCGAGCACCTTGGCGAGCACCTGGCGCAGGCCCTCCGCGACCGCAACGCCCCGATCGCCGAGGGGGACCGGTTGGAGCGAGACCAGGTCCATCCCGGTCTTGGCCTCATAGGGCAACTCCCCACACAACATTTGATAGAGCACCACACCGAGCGAATAGAGATCCGAACGCTCGTCGACGTTGCTGCCCATCGCTTGCTCGGGGGACATGTAATCGAGGGTGCCAAACACCTCGCCGCTTCGCGTCAGAAAAGCTGAACCCTTGCCGAGTTGTTGCTCGGTCACCTTCGACAAGCCGAACTCCATCAACTTCGGCACGTCCTCTTTGCCGGGGCGCTGACACAAGAAGACGTTCTGTGGCGTGACGTTGCGGTGCACGATGCCGAACTGATGTACTTCTTGCAGTGCCCCGCAAAGTTGCTTGGCGAAAAGCGCAGCGCGCTGTTGAGTAAGCGCCCCTTGCGCAACGATGGCAGCTTGCAGTGTACGCCCATCCAGGGGCTCCATGACCAGGTAGGGCGCCGGACCACCGTCCTTGGCTTCGAGCACGCCAGCGCCGAAGACGCGCACGACGTTCGGATGGGAGAGCTGGCTCATGGCCCGGGCCTCGCGCCGAAAGCGCGACGTCAAATCCCGGCGGGCCTGCAAAGCTGGATTGAGGACTTTGATCGCAACGGCCCGATTCAGATCGTTCTCGTGTGCTCTGTAAATCGTGCCCAGCACGCCTTCCTCAACGCGCGAGATGATTTGGTACTTGCCTTCGAGGATGGCGCGGCCGATGAATGGATCCGAGGGAGGCATCGAGACGAGCATGGTAGCACTTCCCGAGCACACTCCCATACTGAGGGGGGAGCGCCGAGCCCCGGGATTGTTCCCACGAGCTCACGGAAAAAACCTGCCCAGAGGCGTGTTGACCAGCCGACGAGCGGTCGAATATGCTCCCACGCTCATTCTCCGCAGGGCAGGGTCACGAGCATGAGTATCCCCACCAAGGCCGGCGACCTCGTGGGCGGGCGCTACAGGGTCGAGCGCGTGCTCGGCGAGGGCGGCATGGGCGTGGTCGTCGCCGCGCGACACACGAGCTTGAACACGCCCGTGGCGATCAAGTTCATGCGACCGGAGGTGATGCTGCACAACGAGGCCGCCGCGCGTTTCATGAGAGAAGCACGCGCTGCCGCTCGCCTCCGTAGCGAGCACACGGCGCGAGTGACGGACTACGGCACGCTGCCCAGCGGTGAGCCCTACCTGGTTGGCGAGTACCTCGAAGGAGAGGACTTGGGCGAGCGCTTGGAGCGCGACGGCCCCGTCCCCTATCGCGACGCGGCGTGCTTCATCCTGCAGGCGTGCGAGGCCCTGCAAGAAGCCCACGACGCGGGCATCGTTCATCGCGACATCAAGCCGAGCAATCTGTTCCTCACCCAGGCGCCCAACGGACGTCCCACGATCAAGGTGCTGGACTTCGGGATCTCCAAGGTCAGTGACGACGGTGGGTCGCTGGCCGAGACGAGCACGAACGCGATGCTGGGCTCACCGTTCTACATGTCGCCGGAGCAACTGCGCTCGGCCAAAGACGTCGATGCGCGTGCGGACATCTGGTCTCTCGGCGTGACCTTGTTCGAATTGATCAGTGGGCATCTGCCCTTCGAGGCCGATTCGATCATGGACCTGTGTCTGCTGATCGCCAAGGACACGGCACCCCCAGTGAGCCAACAGGTCGGCCACGTGCCGGCTGGCTTGCAGGCGGTCTTGCACCGATGTCTCGAGCGCGATCCCCAAAAGCGCTTCGCGAGCACACGCGAGTTGGGGCAAGCCCTGATGCCGTTCGCTTCGGAGTCGAAGATGCCGGTGCCGCCAGACGAGGCATCCGAGTCGCCCCGAGCTGTCGAACTTGGAGCAGAAACCCTGCACTTCGGCGGGGCACAGAGCAGCGAGCACGCCGCTGAGAGGGACCAGGCTCGAAGCGGCCAGCGGGGTGCTCGAGCCGACGAGGATGGGTCCCCAGCGACGCCGGGGCGCGCCGAGCAAACCGGCACGGGCACCAAACTGTCGACGCCCTCGGGTGCGCCAGAGACCTCCGCGGGCATCCCCGCAGACGTTCCGCTAGACGTCGCCTCAGCGGAGACTGCCAAGAGCGCGACCGATGCCCCTTGGGCATCGACACGACGGCCAGCGACGAGCAAGAAGCTCGGACTTCGCTGGGCTCTCTTCGCCGCAGCGGTGGTGGCGGTGTTGCTCCTCGTCCTGCTGAGACACGGGGAGGATGAACGACTGGCCGCGCCCGCGACGCAGCCAGAGGACACCGCGGCCGAAGCGTCTTCGCTAGGGCAAGCGCCAGCGCCGGAAGAGCCACCGCCACCGTCGGTGACCCCGGCGTTCACTTCGAACGAATCCAGCTCACTCGTCGATGTCGAAGCCGAGAACGAGGGCGAGGCGGACGAGGAGCGCGACGAAGAACGAGCCACCGCAGCGGAAGAACTGACGAAGAAGGCCTCGCCGGAGCAAGCGCCCGTAAGCAAGAAGCAACCCACGACGAGTGCGAAGACCAGCGTTGCGCGACCCAAGAAACCGCGAGTGTCTCCGGCAAACCCGCGCAAGAAAGCCGAACCCAAAGCGCCCAAATCCGGCGATTCGTTGATGGCCGAGCCCGACTGACCCGCATCGAAGAGCCCTTGCCGAGCGGACGCCGCGCGCGAAACACCTCCACACGCCTCGCTTGCTGCCCCCCACTGAGAGTCCTGTCCCGATCATGAAGAATGCCAGTCATCCGCGTTCACCCGTTTGTAAGAGCGCCGCGCTGCTTCGCCATTTCGCGTTGGCGTCGCTGCTGATCGTCTGCCTACTGCCGGGACGCGCGCGCGCCGCCGATGACTGCGGAGAACCGACGGACGCTGCCAAGGAACTGGCCAGTTCACAGCCATCAGCCTCAGCGGTGGAAGAGGCGGATCAGTTGTTCGAACGTGGGCGCGAAAAGATCGCCGCTGGCGACGCGGCTGCGGCGTGCCAGTTCTTCGCTCAAGCACAGGCGTTGCGTCCAGGAACCGGAACACTCTTGAACTTGGGGCACTGTCAGGAGACGCAGGGTCAGTACGCCGAGGCATGGCGGAGTTTCCGGCTCGCGGCCTCTGTCGCCCGCCTCAGCGATCAATCGGAGAAGGAGGCGTTCGCCTGCGAACGCGCGCAGAAGCTGGAGGACAGAATCGGCCAGCTCCGCATCAGCGTGAGCCAGCCGGGCGATGGCTTGCAAGTGAGCATCGATGGCCGGCAGCTGACACCCGGGGCGCTGAACGATCCCCAAACGTTGACCCGAGGCAAACACCAAATCCAGGCGACTCAACCCGGTCGCGAGGCGTGGTCCACGGAAGTGGACGTGGCGGCCACGGAGGTCGGCGTCACCATTCCGGCGCTCTCTGCCGCGCGAAACGAGCCGATTGCCGCGGAAGCAGCAGAAACCGACTCCGACTCGAGTTCGTCGCTGACGACCCAGCACTACGTGGCCCTCGCGCTCGGCGGCGTTGGAGTCGTCGGTGCGGTCGTTGGCTCGATCTACGGGCTCAGCGCGTGGTCGGCGAGCAACGACGTGCACGATCGCTGTCAAGCGGGGCCCAACCGCGACCTGTGTCGCGACGCGAGCGACGTGCAGCTGTCCCGCGACGCCGTGCGCGACGGAACGCGTGCCAATTGGGCCTTCGCGCTTTCGGCGGTCGCCCTCGGTGCGGGTGCCGTGCTGTGGTTTACAGCGGACGACGATGACGTGCCTGGGCTCGAGCAAGAGCCCGATGGTCCGAAGACCCAGATCGGCGTGGCGCTCCGCGGAGATCCGACGGGAGCACAGCTCGACCTCGTGGGTCACTGGTGAGCCGCACGCCGCACACGGACGAAGACTTCGGGGAGTGAACGAGCGATGTACGAAAAAGCGATCTTCGCAGCGGGGCTGAGCCTCATCGGCTGCAATCAGCTGCTGGACAACGAGGTACATGGACTGCTGGAGCCGGATGAGTCCGTCACGGAAACGACGGACTCCGAAAGCGACGCCGCTGCCTCAGACGTGAGCGACGTATCCGACGTGGGCGCGACGGAGACCGACGGCAGTGGGGAGACGGAGACGGCGACGACGGACACGGACACCAACGACCAGACCGACGAACGGAGTGTGGTCGAGGAGTCCGTCGATGCAGGTCGAGCCGACGCAGGCTCCGGATTCGAATCGGGCGTGACGCCGGAGCTCCCCTACTGCGAGGACCTGCGTCGCGAGCGCGGGCCACGTCCAGTAACGGTCCCGGACTGCAGCGAGCAGACGGCGTCGGAGCTGTGCGCTGGGACGGTCTACGTCGACGCCCAACGAGGCAGCGACGAAAACGATGGTTGCTCGCCCTGCTCACCGCTGCGACACATCACGGACGCTGTCGAGCGCGCGCAAGCTCTGTACGAAGCGACGCTGGGAGCAGAGGCTGGCGTCGAAGCGGACGCAGGCATCATGGACGCAGGCGTCGCGGCGGACGGGAGCGTCGGAGCGGACGTCGCCGAAGCGGTGGAGATCCACGTCTGCGCCGGTGACTACACCGAGGTCGACCTCACCTTGTCCTCCCCCACCTCGCTCTACGGCGGTTTCGACTGCGCGACTTGGCAATGGGATCCCGATCGTTACGAGACGACCATCGAGAACGGCAGCAGCAACCGCTCAGAGACGCTGCGGGTGGAAGGTTCTTCCATCACACCCGAGACCAACATTGCCGGTCTGAACATTCTCGGGACCAAGTCCCAGGCGAACCGCGCGTCGATCGCCTTGCACGTCGGTAGCCAGGCCTCACCCACCGTGTTCGCCAACGAGACCAGCGGCGGAAGCGCCAGTCTGAACGCTGCCGGACAAGCCTCCGTCGGCGTGAGGGTTGCGGGGCAAGGCACGGCCCCCACCCTGTCTTGCAATCTCATCTATGGCGGAAGCGGCAGCGTGAACGTGGCCGTGCAGCGCGTTGGCGGCAGCACGGGGGTGTTCATCTCGCAAGGCGCAGCCCCCGCCATCTCGCACAACACGATCGACGGCGGCGAGGGAACAAGCGCTGTGGCAGATGGCGCCTGGAGCTCCGCCGGGATTTCCATCTTGGGAGACAACCTCGACACGGAACTCTGCGTCATCGAAGACAACGTCATCGACGGGGGCGGCAGCAGCGGCCAGGCGCAGGTGTTGGGCGTGATCGCCATCGACGCGCAGGAAGTCCAGCTGCTGCGTAACTTCATCCGCGGAGGCTCCAGCACTGCAAACAAAGTCATCGGTGTCCAAGCAACCGGCTCGAAGCATGTGCTCATCGGTAACCGAATCATCGCGGGGGACTCCGTGAAGCCAACTTGGGGAGTCAATCTGCACACCACGGTCGACTCGCTGCTCGCGAACAACTTCGTTCACGGAGGCAACTCCCAAGGGGGCGCGATAGCCGTGCGCGTGTCCGCTTCCGCCGACGTGAACATCGAGCACAATACCATCTACTCGGGGCGCGCTGGTGACACCTCGACCGCACTAGGCATCCTCATCAACAACAACTCCCCACGCGCCTCCGTCGTCGGCAACCTCCTTCTGGGAAGCGCGGGGGTTTCGTCGTCTGGCATGCGCGTCGGTCGATGTCCCGACAACGCGCTGATGCGCCTTTCCGCCAACGCCTTCGCCAACTTCAGCACAAGCCTGGTCCAGCTGACCAACGCGGACTGCGAGGAGCAGCTGACCACCCTGGAGCAACTGCTCGAAAACTTCGACGACTGTGATCCGGCGGCAGACGCTGGCGTCTGTCAGCAAGCTCGCAACAATCTCGTCATCGACGATGACTGTCAGGGCTTCGAGGAGCGCTGCATCACTCGAACTGGCTGCGCGGACATCGGTGGCCAACAGCCGGAAATGAGCGATGAGGTGCAGTGTCTGGAGAGCTTGTTGGAAAGCTGGTCACCTGACGACGTCGAGGACTCCGCCGACGCGGGCGTCCCCGAGGTGCCCGTAGGTGAAACGAAGCGACTCCCAGGCGAAGTGGAGCTGCTGGGAGAGGGAGGCGGGTGGCGCTTGGCTCCCCACGCGCCATGCGACGTCATCGAGGCCGTGAGTGAACAGGACTGCGAAGGGATGTGCCAGGACGTCGACTACTTCGGCACCCGGAGGACCTTCAAGCAATCCGTCGGCGCGCATGAGCAGAGCGACGACTCCTGCACCGGCGCAGGTCTGCTCGATCCTGAGCGCTGATACCGGGCGCGCTGAGCCGCCTCAGCGGCGACCGCGCCGGACGAGGTGACTGCAGCACCTCGAAGCCCTCGCGGCTGCGGCGACGTCGCCCTGAAGACAGAGAGATCCCGCAGCGTTGGCGCGACTGCGGTCGGGGTCTGTCGTCGCGCAGGCGGTTGATGTAGCCTCGCGCGCCGTGGCGCTCTTTCACTTCGAACCCATCGCGAGCAGCTTGCGACGCTCGCTGTCTCCCGTTGATCTCTTGCCCCCCGAGCTGTTCGCCGAGCTCCGACGAATGCTCGATGAAGACGAACAAGCGACCGGCATTCCGCCTGACGTGCTGGAGTTCAACCTCCACTACATGGCGCTCTGCCGCACCGCGTTCGAGTTGTTGCACATTCCCGCCTTTCACACGCTGGCAACACGTGGGGAGGAGATCGAACGAGTGTACGATCCGGGAGGGCCTCCCATCAGCCCGCTCTACGACTCGATGTCGGCGATCATGCTGCTCACGTCGATGCCCGTCGGCATGGCGAAGGAAACGCCGATGTCCGTCGTCGCTCGGCTGCTCGTGGGCTCGGCGGCGTTCGCCAAACAGGCTGCCCTCGCGCGGCGGTTGGCGGAGACCTCGCTCGTTCTCTATCGCGCTGAGGCGGTGAACGGGCACGACGCCGACCTGGTGCACGTAGCGAAGAAAGCGCCGCGCAAGGTGCGCCTGTCCGGCACCTTCTTGCGCGAGGGCGACCTGTTCCTCGGCCGCATCTACGAGTTCGAGGGGCAATCCTTCATCATGGACTCGCCGTACCTGCTGCTGGCTCCCGAGAGCGAATGGCTCGAGTACTTCGAGAGGATTCGGACGCGTGCTCCCAGCGCTGCGGGGTCTCACCCTGGCGCCAAGCGCGGCGGCACTGACAAGAAGAGGCGCCAGGGCAAGAACAGAAAAGACAAGAAGAAGCGAGCCGCAAAGTCCACCACCAAGCGCAGCCCGGAAGAATTGCTGCGCGATCATCTCAAGTACGGGGACAACTGGCGCTTCTGGTTCGACTTCATCATGGACGGCTACGCGGGACAGCGAAACGGCATCGTGCGCTTGGCGGGCGTGCCCGATCGCCCCGAAAGCCTACCCCACAACGCAGCCTACGACGGCCCCCCGCTGCCAGACGACGGCCCTTCATTCCTGGAGGACGACCCACTGAGGCGACTACGTGATGAGCTCTTGCGCATCGTCGCCGAGGAGGAGGTGTTTGACGAGCTGCTCGAGAGCCTCGAACTCGGGCATGGGGAGTTCCCTGACCATCTCGCACCATTGGCCTACGCCTACTGCCAGCTCGGCGCGCCAGTGGACGACGATGGCCTGACCGCCCTCGAGCTCTACACCCTGCATGGCAACCCGCCGGAAGACGAACGGGCGGTGATCCGCGCGCTCTCGCGTGGCTGGTTCTCGCTCTTCGAAGTCCGTCACGTGTTCTTGGACGAGAAGTTGGTGGTGATGGACACCCTGCGCCGCAAGAAGCTCGAGATCACGGAGCGCCTCGCGACCCGCGGGCTAGTGGTCGGCGATCTGCTCGCCGGCTGGATCATGATCGACGACGATTCGGTGGTCACGTTGGAAGGCGGACTGGTGAGAGTTCCCGCCATGTTGGCAGAGCCCGTGATCGCGTTCGCGAAGAGGGCGCGCGATGACCTGCGCTCCCGCTTTCCGAAGGTGGACGGCAGCGTGCGCTTGGGATTGCTGCCCCCGAGCATCTTGGCTGCGCTCCTCGATCTCTACGCGGCACCGCCGATGCCCGAATTGCGCAACACTGACGACCAGGCACTCTCGTTTCGGAGCGCCCACTACCGCTTCGATGATCGCGCTGCCGTTCACGCCGCGCTGAGTCGGGCCTTCGAAGATCTGGGGGACGGCGAATTCCAACGCCTCAACGACGCGGGCTTCGTCGTTGGGCGCTTGGAGCTGAGGAAGAACCGCCTCGTCGTGCACGCCAACTCGGCGGAGCGCCTCGATGCACTCGGAGCGGAGTTGGAGGAACTGCTCGGCGAACACGTGACCCACGCCGTGAACGCCATCGACGGCCCCCCGAACTTCGAGGCGCAAGATGAACGCAACGGCCCCATCGAACTGCCTCCGGAGATGCAGCGCGAAATCGCAACGATGATGCTGCAGCGGCTCCGCAAGACCCTCGACGAGCCGCTGCCCATGCACTCGGGCAAAACCCTGCGACAACTTTCCCGCACCAAGACGGGCCGCGCCGATGCAACGAACTGGTTGCGTGAGCAGGAGCGCTTGTTGCGCTCCAACCCGCAGCTGGAGCTGCTGGACATGCGGCCGCTGTGGGAAGAGTTGGGGCTCGAGTACCGCGGCCTGCAGTAGCGTCGAGGTAGGGCGCCACCTGGCGCGGCCGGGCCCCTGCTTCAGCCGCCTCGATTACCGAGGGCCTCCATCAACGACTCGCGGTCGATGGCGCGCAACATCTTGGCGATGCGACGCAGCTGGCGAGCGCGCGCGGTGCGTTTCATCGAGGCGCACAAGGTCAGGGCCTCCACCAGTTCCTCGTCCAGCGGCAGCTTCTTGAGCTGAGCGGGCGGCAGTTCCGCCAGGGTCACGCCCAGGTCGAAGACCCCTTTGGCGTCGCGTTTCTTCTGGCTGCGGCTGGGGCCCGGCTCCGGCCGGTCGTCGATGATCTCGCCGCTGGGAGAGACGGTGAAGTTCCGCTTGATCATGCGACATCATATGACAGGCGCCGCAGAAGCGCGACGGGGGAGACGCGACCAGGGCCATTGACGCCGAGCGCCGTCGGTGCCAGGCCTGCGGCATGACTCGATACCGACTCACCTATTTCGACTTTCCCGGCAGCCGCGGCGAGGAGTGTCGCTTGGCCCTCTTCGTCAATGGCGTCGACTTCGAAGACCGCCGCGTGAAAGGCGAAACCTGGAAAGAGCTCAAACCCACGACCCCCTACGGATCCGTCCCGACGTTGGAGCGCGAGGGGCGAGGCACGCTGGCGCAAGCCAACGCGATATTGAGCTACATCGGGCGCAGCTATGGGCACCACCCTAAGGATGCCTGGGACGCCGCACGCCACGAAGCGGTCTTCTCGGCCGTGGAAGAGCTCCGCGGCGCGATCGCCCCCACCGGCGACACCCAAGACGAGGGGGAAAAGAAGCAGCGCCGTGAAGCCTTCGCGGATGGCTACCTACAGCGCTGGTGCGCCAGCATCGAAAAGCAGATCCAGGGTCCGTTCTTCGAAGGCGACGATCTGCACCTGGCGGACATCAAGCTATTCGTGATCTGCCAGGCGCTGATGAACGGCGCCTACGACCACATCGGCGCGAGTGCGTTCGAATCCTTCCCCAAGCTCCGAGCCCTGCACCAAGCGGTGGCAGAGCACCCCAAAGTGCGCGCCTGGCGCGAACGCTGAGCGCAAATTCAAAGACTCGAGCGGCGACGAGCAGCGGCCCATTTCCGGTCGCGCTACTCGCCGCACTCCATCATGTAGTTGCTGCGTGCCGTCAGCGTGCCGTAGCCGAGAACCGCGTCGCCCAGCGCATCGAGCTCGGAGCGAACCAGGGTCACGTACTCGGGATCGCCCGGTGTGAACGTCTCGAGCGACAGAGCGAACACCTCGAACTGGTAGACGTTGCACGGCGCCTGCGGCCCCAAGTAGCCCAGCACCTCGGAGAAGGTGGCGCTCGCTTGGGTCGCGCCCGCTGGCACCGCAGGCGTCGTCGTGTCCTGCGCGATGCCCGCGGGAAGCATCGTCGCATCTCCTGGAATGTTCCAGATCACCCAGTGCGTTTGGCCGAAGCTGATGTCGGTGAAAGCCACCGCAAAACTCTTGGTGCCCTCCGGGACGCCGCTCCAGTCGAGCTCCGGTGAGACGTTCGGGCTTTCCATGTAGCTGATGTTCTCTTCGGGGAAGTCCGCGCACACGGCGGAGTTGGTCTCCGAACACTCCGGGACGTTATCGATCGATGGACTCGTGACCGTGAGGGTCGCTGGGGGGGCTGCCTCCCCGCCGGCACCGCCGGTGCCGATGTCGCCACCGCCGGCGCCCGACGCACCAGCTGCACCGCCCGCGCCCACGTCTGGTACCATGCCCCCGACCCCGGCGGGCACTTCGACGCTGCCCGTTCCTCCAGTACCCGCACCGCCCGCGCCTGTAGCGGCACCACCCGGCATCATTCCGCCAGCCCCGCCCATCGCTCCGCCGGAGACGACGCCAGCCGGACTCGACCCAGCCGCGACGGGAGGTGCTACCCCGCTTGCCGAAGCGGGCGAGGTCGGGCCGGGAACGCCGACGGCAGCACTCATGCCGCCGCTCCCCGTGGGAGGCGATGTCCCTCCGAGACTGCTCCCCGGAGCACTCACGTCTTCGGTTGGCCGCTCACCACACGCCGCCATCAGACATGCACAAGCCCCGAACAGCGCCACACAACGGCCCGTGCCCAGGCGAAAACACCCGGGCACGAGTTCACTTCTTCGAGAGGTCATCTACGCGTAGCGTAACGAATGAACGCCTACTGGGCGACGCAATTCTCGACCATGGTATCCCAAATCGCCTGCGCGGTGACTTGGCTACCTTGGGCATTCGGGTGGATGCCGTCGGAAGTGAAGGCGTCCTCATTGCCATCCCACTCCGTCTCCGCGAGGTCGAGCCAGTAGCATTTCGGAGCGGTCAGACCATCGCACACCGCCTTGATCTTGGGGCGGTACTCCTCGAGGCAAGTCTGCAGGCTGCTGCCCGGACCGCCAAAGGAACCTGCGGCATCCGGATAGAAGAAGTAGACGACTTTCTCGACACCGTCGGCAGCCATCTGCTCGTAGAGCGCCTCCGCAGCGGGGATCGGACTGTTGGGATCGCCGGCCTGCAGACAATCGTTGCCGCCGCCATTCATCAGCACGAAGCGGATTGGGTTCGACGCGGCAGCTTGTTCGTACTGCCTCGGAATGGCGCCGTCGCCGAGCCGCGTGCCGCTGACTGAGAAGTCGAGATACGACTCGCCCTGCTGAAGCGAGCCGTTTTCCCGAGCCAGGGCGGATGTGTCTGCAGCGATCTGCGACGCAGCGATGAACGATTCGCCGATGAACACCACTTCGTTGCCCGAGGTGGTGCCCTTCATGCAGGCAGCATCTCCGCCGGGCTCTGGGTCGCTCATGCTGCCACCCATGGACGGCTCTTCGTCCATCGACATCTCGCCGCCGGCACCGCCGGTCTCGCCGACGCCCATGTCGGCACCGGGGCCTGCACCGCCAGCACCTTCAGGATCCGTCGCAGCATCACCGCCAGCACCCTCTGCAGGCTCCACTGCCGGAGTCTCTCCTGGCCCGGGCAGGGCCGGTGCAACAGGCGTCATCGTCATATCTTCCGGCATCGGTTCCGGCGTGACCGGAGGCATGGGCGTGCCTCCAGCCGGCGGCTGAGCAGCGCCGGCACCACCCGTCGCTGGGGGAGTCGCTTGCGGTTGGCCACTGACAGCGCCGGCACCCGCTGGCGCTGCCGGCATTGCTGGCTGCAGCGGAGCGGACTGCACAGCGCCGGCGCCTGCACCAGCGCTAGTGGCTGTGCTACCCGAACCGAGCGGCGTCAACGACTCATCGTTGGAGTCGGCCTCCGAGGAGCAGGCAAGTGAAACGAGAACAGCTAAACAACAATACTTCGAATACGACGTGGCCATGGCACCTGCTTGTCATCAAGCGTTCACCTGCAAAAGGGACAGAAATGTCCCCACCTCCTCCCACATCACCCAGGCCACAATGTTTGCCCGAGAGCGCAGGCGCGCTCTCTCGTCCCTTCGTCGGCGAAACGCTCTGCCGCTGTAATGATCAAACACCGCTGGCTGGCTCCGGTGAACACGAGATCGCTGGGGACACTTTCGTCCCTAGTAAGATTTGCGTAGTAATTCGTGCCGCCGAGCCACGGCCAAGCCGTTGCGCACTGCGCCAGCGAGACGCACGAAGGCGTCGTTGTCGTAAGTGGTGGACGCGGGCAGTGTCAGCCCGCGTCGGGGCTCGTCAGCTCCAGAGAGGACGGGGCGCCCGCCCCGTCACGCTGCGGACGGCGATGTCTACCGCTTCTACCGAGTCACTGAAAAAGGCAACTGGCAGAAGATCCGCAGTGATGCGTCGTCAGTGACTCCGGAAAAGCGAAATATGAGAGCGACGGCGAGCTACGAGATCCCTCACCGTCACTCTCGAGAGGTGCGGGCGGCCGCACTCATCAGCCGCCAGCGCGCGCTCCCCGCGTGACGAGACTGCTCCCCGCGTGACGAGACTGCTCCACGCGTGACGAGACTGCTCCACGCGCGACAGGCGCGCCCCACCGCCGCTAGATTCGTCGCCCCTCCCCTCGCCTCCGCGTGCGGCCGAGCTGGCCGTCGCTGCCCGTTGGGCTTTGCTGGCATGCCGGCGCCCCGCGCCGGGGTTCAGTGCCGCACATATGGCCGCCGCAGGGGCGCGTTGCGCTCGGTCAGAACGCTATGCTTTCTCACACTTGCGCATCTGTGCGAGGCTTGCGCGGGCGCCTATGGCGCGAGATTCTGGATGGGAAAAAAGAGCGACATCGAAACAGCCCTGAGCCCGTTTGGGCGGGTCGTGGCCTCACCCCGCTACGTTCCCCCTGCCCCAACCCTGGAGCTCTACTCCGAAACACTGGACTCCATGGCGGAACGCTTGGGGCAGAAGGGAGCCAAGAGCCTCGTCGTGGTGGGTCCGGTCGGGGTCGGCAAGAGCACGCTGCTCCGGGCTCTCTTCGCACGCCTGGCGGCGCAGGGGCACACCGTGCTTCAGACCAGCACGAGTTCTCTGGTGGCGGGGATGAAGTACATCGGGGAGTGGCAGCAGCGCCTGCAGGAGTTGATGGACGTGGCCAAAGCGAGCCGGCGCGTCGTCGTGTACTTCGAGGACATCGACCAGACGACCACCACCGGCACGACCGATGGTGGCAACGAGAACTTCTCGACGCATCTGCGTTCGGCGGTGGAGAGCGGCACCATCGCGCTGGTGGGGGAAACCACCTCCGAGGCGTTGGTCTCCGGCTTGGAGCGGGAGCCCTCGTTCCGTCGCTCGTTTGCGACCTACCTACTCAAGGAGCCCACGCTGGAGCAAACCAAGGCACTGGTGAGGAGCGCCTTGAGCGACTTCGAACGGCGGCGGGGCACACGGGTGACTCTGTCGGAAGAGACGCTCGACTTCGCGTTGGAGCTGACGAGCTTCTACTCACCGGGAGTCGCCGCGCCCGGCAGGTTCTTCGAGCCGCTGTGGACACTGCTCGAAACCCGTCAGCGCCCGCCCGCAAAAAACGACACCAGCAGCGAGACCCCGGAAGTCGAGCTGCAGCCAACGGACTTCATCGACACGTTGGTCAAACGCACGGGGCTACCGCGCTGGTTGCTCGATGATCGCCGCCCCCTCGACTTGACTGCTGCCCGGGAGTTTTTCCAGAAGCGCATCATCGGTCAAAAAGAAGCGGTCGATGCCGTGCTGGATTTGGTGACACTGGTCAAGGCAGGGCTCACTGATGCGAGCAAACCGTTGGGAGTGCTGATGTTCGTGGGGCCGACAGGAGTCGGCAAGACCGAGATCGCGAAAGCGCTGGCACAGTTCCTCTTCGGCTCCGAAGAGCACCTCGTCCGCCTCGACATGAGTGAGTACAAAGAGTACTCGAGCTATGAGCGACTCACCGGATCGGCTGGCGGCGATCCGACCGAGCGCGAGGGGGTGCTGACGCGCAAACTGCGGCAGCAACCCTTCAGCGTGGTGTTGCTCGACGAGTTCGAAAAGGCGCACCCGAACGTCTACGATCTGATGCTGCAGCTGTTCGACGATGGTCGCCTGACCTCGGGCAAGGGAGAAGCGATCAGCTTTCGCCAAGCCATCATCATCATGACGAGCAACCTGGGAGCCGGACCAACCGAACCAACCGTCGGCTTCCTGGGGCCGAAGGCCGAGCACAAGTCCCGAGAAATCCGCAAGGCATTGGAGCTCTACTACCGTCCCGAGTTTCTCAACCGCATCGACAAGATCGTCGTCTTTCGCAGCCTGGACATCTCCGACCTGCAATCCATCGCGGAACGAGAATTGGAGAAGGTGCTCCAACGCTCAGGGATAACCCGCCGCCAGATCGACGTCGCGCTCGACGATTCAGTCGTTCCTTATCTCATCAAAGAAGGTTTCTCACCTGCTTACGGCGCACGCCCTCTCAAACGCGCCATCGAGCGTCGGGTGCTGCTACCCATGGCCCGACGCATCGTCGCGCAACCGCTCCAACCGGACATTCTTCGGGTACGCGTGCACAAGGGCAAGATCGCCGTGCAGGCGATCCGCCACGAACCGGACACGGAGCAGACGTGGATCCCGACGCTCGAACGCGATCTCAGCCTCGACGACGCTAGACAGCGCCATAGCGTGCTCCAAGACAACATCGCCCAATGTCGCGCGAGCGTCGACGAGGCTGGACTGGTCGCTCACAAGCAAGCACTGCTCGACGAGATGCAACAGACCGGCTTCTGGGAACAGTCGGAGCGCCGTCACACTGCGACGAGTTCACTGCGCGACATCGAAGCACTGCTCGACGAGATGCAGCGACTGGAGCTCCAGCACGAGGAGCTCGGCCAATGGCTGGAAAGCATCGAACGGCGACGCCCCGCACTGACGCCAGATTCGTTGGTCCGCGCCGGGGACCGACTCCTCGAGCTGGAGCGGCGCGCACGACTCCTGGGACTGCGACTCGAGTCGCGCGGCGCAGGTGCCGATGCTGACGCCTTCGTCCGACTTCAGCTGCTCAGGCGCGGGGACGAACCCCGGTTGGAGTTGCTGGTCGCGATGTACGAAGGCTGGGCCAAGAACGCGGGTCTGGAATGCGCTGCCCTGCATCGCTCGGTCGTCGACGGCACGCTGGCTCGTGTCACGCTGGCGTTCGCCGGGCCAGCAGCCCATGGCATCCTCGCGGGGGAACACGGCCTGCACCGCTTCACCACCCGCGAACGGGGCCGCCGCGCGACACTCGTTCGAGTGAGCGTTTTCCCAGGGCCCGCCACTTTCCCGGAGTCGGACTCGATGCAGCTCGACACGCGCCGCCGACGGGACGCTTCGCCCGAAGTCAGCGCCATCGACACCGAAACCCTGCGCAGCGTGCAAGTGAACGAAGTCAACGACGAGGGCATCGCTGCGACCTACGCCCGTCGTTGGCTCGCCGCGGAGTTGGCGCACACCGATGACGGCCAGGAGGACCGCTTGGTTCGCGTCTACACCCTCGAGGGCGACAGGGAGATCCGTGATGTAGCGAGTGGAGTGCGCACGAGCAAAGTCGATCGCATCCTGCAGGGTGATCTCTTCGACCTGATGGGGCCGACGAGCAAGTGACTTCGACTTGATGGTTGGCGCTTGCCTTCCTGCGCCCGTCGCACACCTGCTCCGAAAACCAGGAGATCAGCATGCCGCGTTTCGAATGGCTTTGGCCAGCCCGACCAGCAGCATGCTATGAGCCAGGCATGGGAGCATGGCGCGGAGCATTCGTAATCAGTGGGGGCCTTCTTCTGGCGTGCGCCGGTGGCGATGAAGACTCCGACACGAGCACGACCGGGACCAGTGACGGGCCGGGTAGTGGTGCGAGTGGAGGGTCTGGAGGTGGAGGCGACAGCGGTGAGGTGGCGCCGCCCTGGGACGGCTACTGCGTCGCGACCTTCACCGAAGACCACGACGTACTCGACGCCTTCGACGACCCAGAGTTCACAGCCCACGAGGGCGAGCGGTATCTGATGGCGGACTACAGCGAGTTCTTCGGCGAAGACACGGCGGAGCTCTTGTTCTTGACGCGAGCAGGCCCGAGCTCATTCACCTTGACCGCACCCTTGGGTAGCCAGGATTTTCCCTTCACGACGCCCTGCACCTTTGGTGGCGGGGTCCAATACTACGCCGTATTCGCTGACGTCACGGTGTTCGAGACGGAAGCGCTCGAAAGCGTGCTGTGCGAACTCTCGGCGGGTACGGTACTGCCGAGGGATACCAGTTCACAGGCGGGCTACGCCGCCCTGTCGTTCAACTTCACGGGACCGACGACGTACTCGGTGGAGCTGAACGCGTTCAGCGAGCAGTGTGGCGGGCAGAGCACTGGCTTCATCAGCGTCCCCGAGACCCAGGTGCACGCCAACGTCACGACCTGGCTGGTGCCCATCGTGACCATCCTCGGTCCCGGGTGATCCAAGGACGGCTTGGCCGGCGCCTCGTCCTCGGGGCCACTTCGGCCCGCTTGCCCAGCACGCGGCCGCGTACCAGCAGTGAGGCCGCTCCGCGAATCGGGCCAACTTGGCCAAAGCGGGCTCGGAGTTGAGCGTCGGGAGGCGATTTTTCCGCCAACGGTTCGGGCAAGGTGACGCTCCGACCGGCACTCGGGTCACTTCCAGAAAACAGGAGATCCTTTTTCGCCCGCCAAGTACACGGCACCAGCCGCGGTTCACGCTCGCAAACGCTTTGCTATAAGGCGTTCCATGCCATCTCCGACCTCAGCCTGTCGTTCAACGTCTCGCACGCGGCCCTCGTCGAAGTGGGGCCGAAGCCTGAGCCTGCTCGCAACCGCCGCTCTCGCAACCTCGTGCCTGAGGCCGCCCGATCCGCGCAGTGCCGCCAGCCAAAGCCAGGCGTCCTCGTCGTCCTCTTCGGGCGGCGGCTCGGTGGCGAGCGAAGCCTACGACTGGAAGAGCGTCGTCATCATGGGCGGTGGGTTCGTCACGGGGCTCGCGTACAGTCCAGTGGAGGCGGGCATTCTCTACGCGCGCACGGACATCGGTGGCGCCTACCGCTACGAGCCGAAGACGGGCAGCTGGATCCCAATCACGGACTTCATCAGCCACGGTGACGCCAACTACCTGGGCATCGAGAGCTTCGCCGTCGATCCGGTGCGCGCGGACCGAGTGTACATGGCCGTCGGCATGTACACCCAAGAATGGGCGGGCACTGGCGCGTTCATGCGCTCGGACGATCGCGGCGCGACGTGGAAACTGATCCCGTGGCACCTGAAGATGGGCGGCAACGAACTGAGCCGTTCCAACGGCGAGCGGCTAGCGGTCGATCCCAAGCAACCGAACGTGCTCTACTTCGGCACTCGGCGCGATGGCTTGTGGAAGAGCACGGACGAAGCCGAGAATTGGAGGAAGGTCGACAGCTTCCCGATTGCCGACGACAAGAACAAAGGGCTCGGTCTCATCTTCGTGCTCTTCGACCCCACGAGTGGCAAGCAGGGCGATGAGACGCCCGCAGTTTACGTCGGGAGTCAGACCGACGGGCGCTTGTACCGCAGCATGGACGCCGGCAAAAGCTGGGCACCCGTCCCCAATCAACCGTCAACGGGTTTCCTCCCGCGGCGCGCCGTGTTCGACAAGGATGGCACGCTCTACGTCACCTACGCGCTTGGCGACAGTCCGTACGCCCTCAAAGATGGCGCTGTCTACCGCTACGAGCCGAGCAAGGGCGATACGTGGACGGACATCACTCCGCTGAAGCCGACGGAAGAAGACACCTTCGGATATGGCGGCATTGCGGTCGACCCGCAGAACCCAGGCACGCTGCTGACCACGACGATGGACCGCTGGAGCAAAGGCGCAGAAATCTTCCGTAGTAAGGACCGCGGGCAGACCTGGAAGCCCCTGATGACGACAGCCGTGATCGATGGCGGCGGTGCGCAGCACGTCCAACACCATCGAGACAAGATCGACCCGCCCCAGTGGATGGGCGACATCAAGATCGATCCCTTTGACCCAAGCCGCGCCATGATCGTCGAGGGTGGAGGCATTTGGGCGACGAAAGACCTGGAAGCTACGGATGGCGGCACTCCCAGCCACTGGTCGTTCCATTCGAAGAACTTGGAAGAGACTGTGAGCCGCGACCTGATCAGCCCTCCCCAAGGTGCTCCCTTGCTCTCAGTGATGCTCGATACCTGCGGCTTCCGTCACGACGACATCGACGTCTCGCCGCAGCGGGGCAAGTTCCAGAACCCGACCTGCGCCAGCGCCGAGGACATCGACTTCGCCGAAAAGAAGCCGAGCTTCATGGCCCGCGTCGGGGCGTATCCGTGGGATGGCTCCAAGTCACCCCGTGGTGCCATCTCCAACGATGGTGGCGCGACCTGGACGCAGTTCGGTTCGGAGCCCGACGGGTCGGGCGGCATGGGGAGTGTCGCGGTGAGCGCAGATGGCACCGTCATCCTGTGGGCCGCACGTGATGCGGTTCCCGCGTACTCTCGTGATGGCGGCAAGACTTGGAGCAAGAGTGAGGGCTTTTCCACACCGGCGAAGTCCCCCGATTGGGCGCCCTGGTACATGCGCCTCGCCTCCGACCGCGTCAATCCGAAGAAGCTCTACGCCTACGACGCACTCGCGGGCACATTCTTCGTCAGTCAAGACGGGGGCGCACACTTCGAAGAAAGCGACGCCATCCTGCGTTCCGTGCCCGACTACGAGCTTCACTTCACATCGATCCGAGCGGTGCCGGGTCGCGAGGGCGACGTCTGGGTCACCACCAAGACGTCGCTCGCGCGTTCTACCGACTCAGGGGAGAGCTTCTCCAACATCGACAACGTCGAGGAAGCCCACGGCCTCGGCTTTGGTCACCCCGCACCCGGTCAGAGCTATCCTGCCGTGTACCTGTCGGGTGTGATCAACGGCGTGACCGGGTTCTACCGCTCGGATGACGAGGGCGAGGACTTCGTGCGCATCAACGACGACATGCACCAATACGGCGGAGCGACGGTGATCATCGGCGATCCGCGGGTGTACGGGCGCGCTTACGTCGCTCCGGGCGGCAGAGGCATCCTCTACGGCGAGCCGAAGGCGAAGTAACGCACGCGAAGCATGCACGGCTAGCACAACACCGCGGAACCGAAGCAAGGCTCCAGCGCCAGCTGCTGGACTGTCTACAGACTACAGGCTGCGTCGCTCGGGTGAACGAGGCATAGCGGACTGCGCAGCAAAGCTCGGCACTCCGCGCGCCATGGACGGGTCGGACAACTGCCGACACTTCAGCATGCTCCATTTGGACCGGCATGCGTCGATTTGGTCCGGTCGCCTCGAGCGACAACTTTCGCTTTTTGCTCGGGAAGCGCCGGAGGGTCACGATCGTGTGTGGGCTTACTTCCGCGACACTGTCTTCTTGCGCCGCTGTTGTTCGGACTCTGCCCGGGTTGTGGCCGTATCGCCTACGAGACGCTGGAGACCCGCTCCATCGCCGCGGACAGTCTGAGCGCGCCCGGCACGGATGCTGGTGCATTGCCCGGTGTACCTTTGGAAGTTGGCTCGACTTCCACCACTGCGACACCTGGCGCGGCGGGTGCCGAGGTCCCCCCTGCCAGCACCAGCGAGGGGTCGATGTCGGGAGGCGGTGCTCCGGGAGTGGGCGCAGAGCCTGGCGACGCCATTTCGGGCTCCGCCGGCACTGGAACGCTGCCCCCTGCCGGAGGAGGTGGGGCTCCGACGGATGAGACGCCAGAGGACAGCGCTGCAGGCGGTTCGGCGGGCGCTAGCGGCGGGTCGGGCAGCATATCCGCGGGTGGTGAACCTGGTGCGACCGATGCCGGCGGCGCCGGCGGCGCAGCCACAGGCGGCGACTCCAGTTCCGGGGGGATGTCGATGGCAGGCGCGGCCGGCGCTATCGCGGCAGGAGGCGCGGGCGGCTCCGAAGGCGGCGTGCTTGCCCCCGCGGGCATCGACGAAGGACTCACCGCTTGGTTCGACGCGTCGACGACGTCGTTCAGCGACGGTGCGCTCGTCGATGCCTGGGCCAACGCGATTCAATCCGATCCTAGCGCCATGCCGACGTTCGTCGCCGACGGGATCAACGGCCAGCCCGTGATTCGTTTCGATGGAGATGACGACGTCCTGGTGGCGCAAGGCTTCGAAGGACTGACGGACTTCGACGTGTTCACCGTTTGGCAAAGTCCCATCTTGCCCCCGACGAATGCGTTCACCCACATCGTGCGGCACGGAAGTGAAGTTACGGAGAACTTCGAGCTGACCCACGGCAGCCCCTACGACGCCCACATCCACTCCGGTGGCATGAGTTCGTCCGGCGATTTCTATTCCGCCAAGTTCGAGCCGCCGGCCGTCAACACACCGTACCTGTGGAATGTGACCTACGAATCCAGCCTCGGCGACCTGACGGCCCGCACGGATGGCGTCGTGACGGCAGTCAACGATGGCGACCCGCGCGTGCCGGACGTCGGGGAGGCCGTGCTGGGACTCGGTGGCCGCCCAGGCCCCAACCGCTTCTTCACTGGGGACATCGCCGAGGTGATCATCTACGATAGAGTGCTGGACGATGCGGAGCGAGACGCGTTGGAAGCCCACCTCGCCGACAAGTGGGGCTTACCACTCCCCTGAATGAGCGAGCACCCATTCACGCTCGCTCATGTGGGCGCTTGCAGGAGCGCGACTGGTGCTCGACGCGTCGTCGGCTTCCGTCGTGACGACGGCCGCCACGAGTTCGCTCAAGCGTTCGTGTCGGCGGGGCGCGACAACACCAATTGCCGGGCGACGAACGCGGCGGCGATGGCGACCACACACAAATGCATGACGTGAAAGCCCACCTCCGATAGCGGCGCGAGTTCCACGTGATTGAGATGCGCAGCGGCGTGGAAGCCAATCGCAACGGCGATGCTGCCTCGAGCTCGCTCGAAGAACCACGTCATGACCACGGAGTACAGCGGCAGCGAGATGAGACTCTCCAGCTGCCGGATCCAGTCGATGTCCCCCGTCTGCGGGTCGACCATGTATCCCAGGTGCCAGAGCGACCACATGACGCCCAGGATGAGAGAACCCTTCACCAAGCCGAAGCTTTCCCGCAAGCGCGGGTAGGCGAAGCCACGCCATCCAAACTCCTCGCCCAGTGGGAATACGACGAGCGCGGCTACCTGCGTCGCCAGCTCGGGCGGGTAGTACCACTTCGAAAGCTCGAAGCCCAACGTCGCCGCTAGCGTCGCCGCGACGAGACGGAGCGCCAACGGCGTCAGCAGCGCCAACAGCGCCCATTTGTACCAGCCTGGCAGCGTGCGAACACGAGCAAACACTTCCCGAGTCGTGCCGGTTCGAAGCGACAGGACGAGAGCCGCCAGCAGTGGTCCGAACGCACTGAGCCCAGCGCCCGCCACCGCAAGCCCGGCTGGTGTCTCGCGTCGAGCGAAGGCAAGCGTCGCCGGAAGTGCCAGTGTCCAAGTCAGCCCACAGGCGAGCGCGTAGTATTGAAAGACGGTGGAGATTGGTCGATTGGGAGTCGTCATGTCCGCGATTCGACATGCCCACGAGGCGATAGTTTGCCCTTGGCGCCCGTGACCAGCATTTTGGCGCCGGTCATCAGTCGCCAACGGCCTGATAGTCGAGCGGGCTCTTGCCCGTCCAGCGCCGAAAGGCGTGGTGGAAGGCCGTGGTCTCCGCATAACCCAGCAGCTCGGCGACGGCCACCAAAGGTAGCCCTCGGGCCAAATATGCAACCGCCATCTCGTGTCGGGTGGCATCCACGATAGCGGCAAACGACGTCCCCTCCTCCCGCAGGCGCCGCTGGAGAGTTCGCTGACTCAGACCGAGCCGTTGAGCGGCGCCCTCTAGAGTAACACCCCCATTGCAGATCGCCGCTTGTGCTACGTTGCGCACCGCGTTGGAGAGACATGCTGGACTCGGCAATCGTTCGAGCGCCTGTTCCAGCTGCTGCTCGAACACGGAAAGGAACGCCGCGTTGGCGTGCTGCATCGGAGTGCTGAGCGTCGAGTCGTCGAATTCGACTTCACTGTGCGTACCTCCGAACTCGAGGGGACAACGGAAGATGCGCTCGTGTTCGGAGAGGTCCGTCGGCGCGGAATGCGAAAACCGCACCACGACGGGTGAGACGGGCTGTCCAGAAAGCTTACGTGCCCCCAGGACGATCTCGGCTAGCGCACACTCTTCCGAGTGCCGGAGGAATGGCCCGTCGTCGCCTGGCAAGACGGAGCGAATTGTCAGTCCTCCGTCGTTGGGTACGAAGGCGAGCCGCTCGCCATCACCCCAGTAGCGTGCACCTCGGGCAAATCGCGCGAGAGCCTCACCGAGCGTCTGGCTCGCCATCAACACGAGCACCCCGATGTCGTAGTGCGTCGCGTCCCCCACGTCCTCGGCGAGATGCAAACCGAAACGGTCGTCCCCCGTGACGTCCAACGCGTGTTGACACAAGCGCTCCACCGACGACAACGGCACACGTGCCTGCTTCTGAGTCAGGAGCGCGTAACTGACCCCGGCTTCGCGGCAGAATGCCTCCGGCTCGTGCCCTCGTCGTTCACAGAAGGCCACTACGCGCAGCAGGACGTGAGCCGATACGGTGATGGATACGTCTGGACCGGACATGGCAACTCGCGCGTCGCGCTCGCCACCCATTAGCACGAACGCGCGCGCCGGAGCGAGCCGCCGCGCGCGATTCTGAAAACAGCCAGAACGACGTTGGCATCGGACCCTCGGGGGGCGCGATGCCAACAACGTTGCGTTCCTAGGCCATGCTGGCGCGCTGTTACTTCGCGCCGCTGACGCGACGCAAGCAACCGAACTCGACGTTGAGGTGACCCTCGTCCTGCGTGTCGCCCTTGATTGCGTCGCAGACCGAATCACACATGTGAATCGTGGATGGGTTGTCGACGTCGTCGAAGTACCAAGCAAACGCGTCCGTACAGGTCGGATCGTAGGTGAGAGGCGTCTCCCCGATGGCGTTGGTGTAGTTGACGTTCACCTTGGTACTGTCGAACTCTTGTCCTGCAGGCGGTGGGGGGATCGTCAGCGCGCAGGTGAAGCTGGTCTCGCGAATCGAGTCGATGACTTCGCGGAAGTCAGTGGTCGTCTGTGCTGGGTTATCGGTGTCGATCAGGAACGCGGTACCAGTGCCTCCCGCCGCGGCGATGGCGTGCAGGTTGTTGATTCCGTCGTTCGGCGGATTCATGTTCTCTTCGACGGCGGGGTTGCCGACACCGATCACGTAGGTGGGGATTTGGTCAGCCACGCTCGCGGCAATGCCTGAGACGTAGTCGACGTTGTCGAGCTGGTTCGAACAGGCCGCCGGCTCGCCGTCGGTCACGAGCACGATGACGTACTTCTCATCCGGATCGACGGCACGCATCGCCTCGATGGCGGCGATGCTCCCCTCGAGCGCAGGCCCCGTGGGCGTACCTTGGCGCCAGTCGCCGTCAGCCAGCGGAGTGATCGCGTCGATGGCCGTCGCGAACACGTCCGTGGGAAGTTCGGTCATGCCCACGTCGGGCTGAGAGTAGTCAGCTGGATCGCAAGCGTCACCGGCCATACCTCCCCCGCCGCCGACCAGCGGTGCCTTGTCGTTCGGGAAGAAGGTCAGCGTCGCAGACACACCGGCGGAACTCGCGTCAGAGAAGAACGCCTTGGTCGCCGCAACGACTGGCTCCCACTTGTACTCCCGAGCGAAGTAGGGCGTGCTGTAAGAACCCATGCTGCCCGAAACGTCGAACGTGAACACCAGAACCAGACCTTGCAGCGACGTCCCGATGGAAGAAGACGCGCACTCAGCGGCCTCCTCGGCATCCGGGGGGCTTCCGGTCTCAGCGATGAATTCCTCCCCGTCTACAACGTCCCCACCTGCGGGCGGGACGACGGCGACCGTCGGAGCATTCGGAGCAGGGGTAGCTTGAGACCCCTCGCCCTCCAAAGCGCCACCGCTACTCGACGCGGGCGTGGAATTGACGAGCTGGCCAGGCATGCCTACCGGTTGGGACGTAGTGCCCTCCTCGGCGGAGTCTGAACAGCCCCAAGCGAGCGCGAGCGCTGCTGCGCAACCTGTGATTCGTAACTTGGATCGGTTCATGTGCGGGGCCTCCTTTCGACGTGATCTGGTGGGCATTGTCAATGCTGGCCGTAGTCCTCAGGCAGCCACTCGCGATTGAAGTAGCGCGGAGCACGTGCCTTGCGGCCCATCTCGTAAAGCGATGGCCACAGCAGATTCGCGTGCCTCGTCATTGTACCCGTTGACTGGGCCCTGACCACATACCCGTTGAGCCTAGCACCAGACAAGCACACTCGACGTCGACTCTTGGGAGGGCGGCCACAAGTCCAGAACGGAAACACGACGACCCAGAAGCAGGCACAGGCAAAGCTCGATGTAGTAGCTGTGCAAGGCCCACACAGGCAGGCAAACGCGGAGCGAAGCCAGCGATGAGAAGGCTCGTAGCAACTGAGCGGAAGCTTCCGCCAAGCCCGCAATACGCCGTCGCCCGACTGGATGTATCGCCCCTGGCTCGAACGCAGGAAGCCAACAGCGACCGCCGTCGCCTCCGCGCCGCTTCCGGTACCAGCGCTGGTTCACCCGCCACCACATAGCAGCGCCAGACCGAAGTCAGCCAGCCCTCCGAGCGCGTCGTCCGGTCCGCAAACATTTCCGTCGCAAGCACCCCCGAGGCACTCTGCGTCAGCGCTGCAGGGCTCGCCCTCGGCACGGTCAGCCTCACAGCTCTCGGATCCGGCACAGTGCGCTTCCGGGTTGCACTCATCAGACGACTGGCAGGCGGCTCCCAAAGGGAGCAGGGCGACGCACGCGCCCGCACCATCGCAACGATTGCCAGGGGCGCAGTCTCCATCGAAAGAGCAAGCCTCCCCAGGACCGGAAAGGGCCACGCACACTCCTGCCTGACACGACAGGCCGTCGTTGATGTAGCACTCGACGTCGGTGAACGCGGGCAGGTCTCCCGAAACGGTCCCGCTGCAAACCCAACCGCCAGTATCCAGGTCTTCGCAGGTCCGATTGCAGGCGTCACCTTCGTCACCGCGACGGCTCACGACGCACACTTCGTCGAAGACATCGCACTCCGCACCACCCACTTCCGGCTTGGCGCACTCCGCGTCAGCTGAACAAGCTGCCCCTGGCTCGAGCGTACCAACGTAGACCCGTCCGCAAGCTGGCGTATCCAGTCCGCCCTCACACACGATGTCCGCACTCTGCACCTCGTTCAAACAGTCGGCTGCCGCGTCGGGATCGTAGGTGGCGTTCACTGTCGACTGCCCTCCCGCCGAGCCGACGAAGAGCTGGCAAACCGCAGCGTTGTAGCCGATGCCGGCCTGTTCACAACAGACCTCGAGTCCTTCGCAGGCCAGAGTACCGTAGCGGTCCCAGAACTCCTGCTCGGACACAGGGCCCGACACCGGTGCGCCCGCCGTTCCGTCCTGTCCACCCGAGTCGTCACCGCAGCTGACCAACGCCAACACTGCGACAAGCCAGCACACCCTCAATCCGTCACCCATGGCGCTTCATAGCGCAGCGCGCATGTGCGCTACCAGCCCACACCCGAGCTCAAGGCGGGCGGGGTTCACCCTCAACGCAACGATGGGGCGACCCCCACGCCGCACAGTTGTCGCGCACGAGTGGCGAAGAATGCGCTACCACATTGCTGTAGATCGTGGCCGCCCCTGCAACGTGTTCTGTTTGGGGTCGGCTTGCGCCCGTGCGGGACCCTTTGTTTCACGGAAGGCCAGAGCCCTGGCACTACTCCAACACGATGCCAATCAGATCCAGCTGCTGTGTTCTCATGCTGCTCCTCGGGTGCTCAGACGGGATAGGGAGTTCAGACGGGATCGGGAGTTCGGAATCGTTCGCCCCCAACGAGGCCCACGGGATACCCGACGAGGGCGCGGCAGCGGACGGCATGGCCGCAAACCCGGGGGGCGCAACAGCAGCCGAGCAAAGCGATTTACCATCGAACGAATCGGCCGAGGGGACCGCGCCC
>JBNKHV010000210.1:0-12345 GCA_050290545.1 Polyangiaceae bacterium
GACGACTCTCGGGTCGTCGCCGCGCTTCGTTTTGTCCTGGCGTTCGAGTGACGTGCCGAGGGCGCAGCTGGACGGGCGCGCCAATCATTGGAGCCGCCGTGCACGAGTGGACGCTGCGCTGCCCCGGTGGACGCGGCGCAACAGCGCTCTGGTCGACCAACTTGCTGGTCGACGTCCTCGTATGCCCTTTTTGAGTGCAGCAATGCCCAGCTATCGAACAGCCAACCTCGGTTCGCTGCTACTGGCGGCGATGTCCGTCGTGCCCTGCACGACTCGAGAAGGAGCAGACACCGCCACGCATGGTTCGGCTACGGATGCTGAGGCGGACGGTGCTGAGGCCATGGATTCTGACGAGTCTACGCCCGAGCCGGAGCCGAGTGACGGCGATAGTCCAGCGGCTCCAACGGAGGCCACGGAGGAGGTCGTTGCTGCCACTCCGGATACGGCCCCCAGCCCACGTGAACCGTCGGAAGCGATCTCAGATGGCGGCCCCACGACGACTCCAGGTTTCTTGTGAACAATTGCCTTGCGCTCACGAAGAATTCGAGACGGTGTGCGGCTCTCAGCTGGGCATCGAACTCGGTGCAGATACGTCGGCGTGCGATGAAGAGCCACGCTGTAACGTCTGTCCGTGGAAAGTGGACACGGATGGTAACACGCTCAGTCTGATGTTCCATCAGTGCGGCTGTCCTGACCCAGTCGTCGTTGCCGAGTGAGGCTACTGAAGGCCCGTGACTTCGAAGCGTCGCGTTGGCCGCGGCGCGCTGGCCTGTAGCAAACCCTGCCTGCTATGGGTCCGCCGGGAGCCCCCGTTGCGGCTTCAGGGCGTCGCGCACTCGTTGCACGTCTGCAGCGTCGACCACCATCCACGCCGTGCAATGCCCGTCCCGTTCTGAAGCCGTCCCGGTTCGAGCATCGATGCTGCCTTCCTGGAGGACGAAGTCGTCGAGATGGTGTTGGTGGTGCCTAGCCGTGCGCTCGGCGTGCGGCCCGAAGAAATCCCAAATCAACCGGACTCGAGAAATCGCTGGTGTCGACATCGACCCCCAGTAGCAGGGCTGGCGCGGACAGTGCGACGCAATTCGCAGCGGCAGGCCATGCCTCCCATTGAAGGTTGAGCATCACCGAGGCCTGCCGCGTCGTGTCAAAGGTGTTGGGAACCCCTCGTTTTTGGTGAAAAAGCGAGGCGCTTGAGGGGTGGGGGGTGGCGGGGTAGCGTCCGTCACGTTTGAGAAACTGTTTGCGTGCGACGGTTTTGGGGCTGCCCTCAGAACGCACGTGCCCTATGCCCGAGACCCCGTGATGCGAAGTCGCCTAATTCTGCTGTTCCTGTTTCTGTCGCTGATGCCCAACGTGGCCCTGGGTCAAACGACTGCGGACACCGGCAAGCGTTCCTTGGGCGTGGGCGTCGTCGTCGACGGACCCTCCGAGCGGTTGCAAGGGGTGCTCGACGTCGTCCAGAAAGAGCTCATCGCGTTGGCGGGCTCCGAGTTCGACGTGCAGTTCGCGCCGACCAATCAACGCGTGGGGGATTGGACACGTGCCGGAGCGGAGAAACTCCTCGACCAACTGCTGCAAGAACCGTCGGTGAACTTGGTCTTGGCATTCGGCGTGATCGCCTCGGACATCGCCGTTCACCGACAGCAGGTGCCGAAAGCGTGCATCGCTCCGTTCGTCGTGGACGAACGGCTCCAAGGACTGCTCGACGCGCAAGGCAAGCCGCGGCAAGTGCCAAATCTGAGCTACATCGTGTGGGGGGTCGACATTCGACGCGATCTGCAGGCGTTTGCGGAACTGGGCACGTTTCACCGCATGGCCTGGATCCACAATGCCTACGCCACGCAAGCGGTACCGGGTATCGCTGCGGCGGTGCTCGAAGGGAGTTCTGCATCGGGGGTCGAACTCGTCGCGGTCCCCGCCAAGACCAGTGCGCAAGAGATCTTGGCCGCGATCCCCGAGGATGTAGATTCCGCGTATGTTGCGCCCAACACTCAACTGCCTTTGACGGAGATCCCGAAGCTTGCCACGGGCTTGATCGAGCGCAAGTTGCCGAGTTTCGCGTGGCACGGTCACTCGGATGTGGCTCAGGGTTTGCTGGCTGGCTTGGCGACGGAAGAAGACCAATTGAGGCTAGCGCGGCGGGTCGCACTCAACGCACAGAGCATCCTGCTTGGCGATGACCCGAGTGAACTCGTTGCGTCGTTCAAGCAGCAAGAACAGCTGACGGTGAACATGGCGACCGCTCGCGCACTCGGCGTGTGGCCGAACTGGAGCGTGTTGACTGACGCGGTGCTGCTCAATCAGCAACGCTCCTCGGTCCAACGACATCTCGATTTATCCCAGGCGGTCAAGGCAGCGATGGACTCGAATCTGGACCTGGCCACCATGCGCCAGGCTCTCGCCGTGGGCCACCAGGAGATCAGCAAGGCCCGAGCGACGCTGCTGCCTCAGCTCGGTGTTTCCGCAACCGCCTCGATGATAGACGCGGACCGCGCGGGATTCGGTACGGCCGAGCGCATGTTTCAATGGGGAGGCTCGATGAATCAGCTGATCTACGATCAGCGAGCTTGGGCCAACCTATCGATTCAGGAAGATCTGCAGCGCTCGCGTGAGTTCGAACGCGACCAGCTGCGCCTGGACGTCACGCTCGAGGTGGCCGTCGCCTATCTGAATCTCCTCCAGGCCAAGACGGTGGAGCGCATCCGGCGGGAGAACTTGAAGCTCTCCCGAGAGAACCTCGCGCTGGCCCGCATGCGGCAGCGCTTGGGCACGGCTCGTCCTGGAGAGGTCCTTCGTTGGGAGGCTCAGATTGCGAGCAGTCGCAGCGACGTGATCACCGCCGCGGCGACACGCAATCAGCTCGAGATCCTCGTCAATCGTCTCCTCAACCGACCGCTCGAGGAATCCTTCGAGACCAAAGAGACGAAGATCGACGACCCAGAGCTCTTCTCCAGCGAGCAACACTTGCGCGACTACCTCGACAACCCCTTCCTGTTCAAGACGATGCGCGCGTTCTTGGTGGAAGAGGGGCTGCGTCTTGCTCCCGAGCTGAAGCGAATCAATGCCGTGTTGGGGGCCACCGAATCCCGCAAGCGTGCGGCGAGCCGCTCCTTGTACGTCCCGAGCTTCGGGTTGAGCGCCAGTGTGACCCATCGTGCTTGGCGTGACGGAGCGGGTTCCGAGCCGCTGCAACTTCCCCCGGGAACACCGTCACTGCCGATCCCCAACCCGGACAACGTCGATTGGATGGTTGGGGTCAACGCCAGCCTCCCGCTGTACGAGGGTGGGCGTCGCTACGCGGAAATCAATCAGGCTGGGCACGAACTGGCGCGTTTGGAAACCCAGCGCCGCCAAGTGAAGAACCTGGTGGGCCAGCGCGTGCGCGCGTCGATGCACCAGGTGGGGGCCTCCTTTGCAGCCATTCGCCTGTCGCGCGCAGCCGCAACCGCCGCAAAAGAAAACTTCAAGCTCGTCAGTGATGCCTACTCCCGTGGCAGCACCTCGATCGTGACCCTGCTGGACGCTCAGAATCAGGCGTTGATCGCAGAGCTATCGGCAGCCAACGCCAGCTACCGCTTTCTCGTCGACATGATGCAAGTGGAGCGGGCCATCGGCGCCTTCGGTTTCTTCGCCAGCAAGGCGCAGCGACAATCCATGTTTCAACGGCTCGACGCCTATCAACGAAGTCGCGCCACACAGCTCGACGTCAAAGCGACTGCTCCGCCGCCTGCTTCACCCGTGGGCGGACCGGCGAGCTCGGCGCCACATTGAACACCGTTTCACTCCAGCTCTGAGGAAACCCAATGCAAATGTCCTGGAAAGTAGGAATGCGCGAGGCGCTGTTGTCGATCGTCGTCGCCTGTTCGTCGTCGAGCTGCAGTCGGCAGGAGCAGCAACCTCAGCCGGAGGTGATCCGTCCCGTTCGCGTGGAGCGGGCTGCGCTTTCGAGCGGTGGGGACACGCACAGCTTCTCCGGTACCGTTCAGGCCGGCACGGAGACGAAACTCAGCTTCAAGGTGGGCGGTACCGTCACCGGACTGCGTTTGAAGGTTGGGGACGAGCTCGACAAGGGGCAAGTCGTTGCCTCTTTGGAGGCTCGCGATCAGTCGCTGCAGGTTCAGACGATGAAGGCTAGCCTGACTCAGGTCGAGGCCCAGTTCCGCAACGCGCAGACACAGTACGCGCGCGCCAAAGCGTTGTACGCCAACAACAACGCCACGCAGGCAGAGTTGGACTCGGCCAGATCGAGTTTCGAATCCGCACGCGCCGCCGTGGCCGCGGCCAAGAAGCAGCTGGAGCTCGCCGAGAGTCAGGCGGGCAAGACTGTACTTCGTGCTCCAGTTGCTGGGGTGGTCGCGAAGGTGAACGTCGAATCCGGTGAAAACGTAAACCCTGGACAGCCTGTCGTGATCGTCAACTCGGGTTCCCACGCGGAAGTCGAAGTGGCCGTCCCGGAGACGTTCATAGCGCGCGTCAAGGTGGGTCAGACGGGCAAGGCGGCACTCCCGGCGTTGGAAGGCGAGAGCTTCGACGTGACGGTGACGGAAGTGGGCGTCACCACGGGCCGCAATGCGACGACCTATCCCGTGGTGGCGACGTTCGACGACGAGGACGAGAGGATCCGCTCCGGGATGGCCGCCGAGGTGAGCATCTCGGTAGCGCAGGCGGGCGAGCCCAAGTTGTTCGTCAATCCCAAGGCCGTCGGAGAAGACCGCAACGGGCGCTACGCGTTCGTCGCCGAGCCGACGAGCGAGGGCTTTGCCACCGTCGAGCGACGCAGCGTGGAGGTCAAGGGAGTGACTTCTCAGGGAATGGAAGTCGAATCGGGCATCGAGCCTGGAGAGTTGGTGGTGACAGCCGGGCTGACCTATCTGGTTGCTGGCAAGAAGGTGCGCCTGCCGAAGCCGTTTGCTGAGGCAACGGGTCCCGCCGCGGGGAGCGTTGCTGCGCCGCCGAGCGAAGCTGCGCCGAAACCATCGCAGAAAACCGCTGAGTGACGGAGGCACGTCGTGGACATCTCGAAAGCCGCCATCACCTACAACCGCGTGACAGCGGTCGTCATCTTTCTCACGCTCATCGGTGGCTACCTCGCCTACCGCGGCGCGTCGCGTGCCGAAGATCCAGGGTTTCCGATCCGGACGGCCATGGTGCAAACCATCTTTCCCGGAGCGAGCCCCGAACGCATGGAGCAGCTCGTCACCGATCGTCTCGAGAAGTCGATCCAGGAGATGCCAGAGCTCGACAGCGTGACTAGCATCAGCAAGACCGGCGTCTCGACCATCTTCGTCAACATCAAAGAGTCCTACAAGGAGCGTCAGCTCCGCAAGATATGGGACAGCCTGCGTCGCAAGGTCGATTCGGTGCGAGCAGAGCTGCCGCAGGAAGTGATCGGTCCCATCGTCAACGACGAGTTCGGCGACGTCTTCGGCATCGTGATCGGGCTGACCGGCGATGGTTTCGAGCCGAAGGAACTCAAAGATGTTGCGGATGAGGTTCGCGACCAGCTCCTGCGTCTGCCGGATGCCGCCAAGGTGGACATCTACGGTGCCCACGACCAGCGCATCTTCCTGGAGTTCAACAACGAGCGCTTGGCGGAGTTGGGCACGTCGCCGGCGCAGCTCCAGCAGATACTGGAGTCGCAGAACATCGTGATCCCCGGTGGGCGCATTCGCCAAGGGGACGAACGCTACGGTCTGGAACCCACGGGCAACTTCGAGAGTGTCGAGGACATTGCGCAGACGGTGATCAAGCTCCCGGGGCGGGACGAGGTTTTGCGTTTGCGCGACGTCATGGACGTCCGCCGAGGCTACGTCGACCCACCCGAGAAAGAGTTTCGCAGCAGCGGCGTCGGCGGTCTCGGCTTGGCGATATCCATGCGCGACGGCGGCAACATCATGGACTTGGGCCAACAGGTTCAGGACAAGCTCCGCGAGCTCCAAACGCGCTATCCCATCGGCGTCGAGTTCGACATGCTCATCTATCAGCCGAAAGACGTCGCGCGCTTGGTCGACGACTTCACGGGCAACCTCGGTCAAGCCGTCATCATCGTGATGGCTGCGATGGTGCTGTTCTTGGGTTTGCGCACGGGCATGGTGGTGGCAACCCTGATCCCGACTGCCATCGCCGCATCTCTGGTCGTGATGGGATTCCTGGACATCGGCTTGGACCAGATGTCGCTAGCCTCGCTCATCATCGCGCTCGGAATGCTCGTGGATAACGCCGTCGTGATGGCGGAGTCGACCATCGTGCAGATGTCGGAGGGTAAGTCACCCACCGAAGCAGCCGTCGGTTCCGCGCGCGAGTTGCGGTGGCCACTGCTCGTTTCTTCGTTGACGACTTGTGTCGCGTTCTTGCCGATATTCTTGGCGGAATCGTCGACGGGTGAATACACGGCGCCGCTGTTCAAGGTCGTGACCATCACGCTTCTGTGCTCGTGGATCTTGGCGCTGACGATGACACCCCTGCTGTGCGCCACGTTTCTGAAAGTTCAGAAGGTCGAAACGGAGCAGTTCGACTCGAGGCTCTACCGCACGTATCGCCGGGCGATCGTCGGCACCTTGCATCATCGCTGGCTGTCGTTGGCCGCCGTCGTCGTCATTTTCGTCGTGGGCATGCAGGGCTTTCGCTACATCCCCAACATCTTCTTCCCGCCTTCGGACAACCCATCGTTCGTCGCAAAAATCGAAATGCCAGCTGGCACGGCGGTGGAGACCACCAAGGCGGCCATTTCCAAGCTCGAAGGGTTCATCCAGAGCGAGCTACGCACGAACGAAGCACGTACGTCTGGTATCACGCATTGGGCGACCTACGTCGGTGAAGCGGGACCGAGATTCTACCTCTCGTACACTCCAGACCCACCCACGCCAGAACTCGCGGTGCTGGTCGTCTTCGCCACGGAGCGAGAATCCGCGGAGGTGGGCGCCCAGCGCGTGCGCGAATTCATTCGCGACGAGATGCCCGATGCTCGCGCAACCGTCGAACCCCGGGCGCTCGGGCCGCCAGCGAGCGCTCCCGTCGTGTTCGAGGTCTCCGGCGGTGACCAAGACGAAGTGTTCGCACTCGCGGACGAGGTTCGCGAGAAGCTCGAGAGTCTCGCGGGAACGACCAACGTGCGTGACGATTGGGGTCAACGCGTCAAGAAGCTGCGCGTCACCATCGACCGTGAGCGCGCCCGTCGTGCGGGGGTGACGAACCAAGACGTCGCCGTTTCGCTGCAGACGGCGCTTAGCGGGCTAAAGGTTACCAAATACCGCGAAGGGGTCGACGTGATCCCCGTCGTCATGCGCTCGACGGTCGCAGATCGCGACGATATCGGAAAGGTCGACAGTCTCAGTGTCTTCTCGCTGGCCACGGGGCAGTCCGTACCCTTGAACGCGATCGCCAACGTGGAGGTCGTCTGGGAGCCGTCTCAGATCCGACGCCGAGATAGACTGCAAACGGTAGCCATCAAGGCCAACCTCGACCCCGGGGTTACGGCCGCCGCGGTCAACGCGCAAGTGATCCCGTGGCTGAAAGACGTCTCGGGCGATTGGGACATCGGCTATCGCTGGCGCATGGCGGGCGAGATGGAGCAGGCGGAGAAGGGCAATCAATCGATCAACGACAAGATGCCCATCGCCTTGTTCCTGATCGTCATTCTGTTGGTGTTGCAGTTCAACTCGTTGCGGCGTCCGTTGATCATCTTGTTGACCATTCCGATGGCGATGGTTGGCGTCGCGGGGGGGCTTCTCGGGTTCCACAGCTACTTCGGATTCATGACGTTGCTCGGTGTGATCGCTCTGTTCGGTATCGTGATCAACAACGCGATCGTGCTCATCGACCGCATCGAGATCGAGATCAAGGAGAACGGTTTGAGCCCGCAGCAAGCCATCGTCGAGGCCGCCCAGCGCCGTCTGCGCCCGATCCTGCTGACCACCTTCACCACCATTCTCGGCCTGATCCCCCTGTGGATCGGTGGAGGACCGATGTGGAAGCCAATGGCGATCGCAATCGTCTGCGGGCTTGCTTTCTCGACGTTGTTGACGCTGGGCCTGGTCCCGATCCTCTATTCGCTCTTCTTCCGGGTGCCGTTCAAAAAGGAGCTCGAGCGCCAATGAATGCGCTGGTGACGCCTCCCAGGGGGCGGGCTGACGAAACCGCTAGCTGCCGGTGCTGCAATGAGCATACTCTCCAGCCGTGAAGTGGGACCCGAACCACCAGAGTCGCTACGTCGAAGATAGGCGCGGTCGAAGGGGCAGCTCGTCCAGCGGCGCGGCGAGCGTGATTGGCTTCTTGTTTCGGCGATTCGGTATCAAGGGAGCAGCGATCGGCGTCGTCGGTCTCCTGCTCGTAGCTTGGCTGGGTGGAGCGGATGTGCTGAGCGTCTTGGGCACGAACTCCGGCGGAGCTGCCGTCGCTCCCGCCGGCAGCGACGAAGGCAAGGCCTTCATTTCTTTCGTCCTGGACGATATTCAAACGACCTGGCAGGCGAAGCGAGCACAAACCGGGGCGAGTTATCCTCCGGCACACCTCGTGCTGTTCAGCGGGCAGACCCGATCAGCGTGTGGGCTCGGGGATGCGGTGACTGGCCCGTTCTACTGTCCCGGCGACAAGAAGGTCTACATCGACCTCAGCTTCTACGAAGCGTTGAAGAATCGCCTGGGAGCGCCCGGCGACTTCGCGCAGGCCTACGTCATTGCGCACGAGATCGGTCATCACCTGTCGCACTTGGATGGCGCACTGGGCAAAGGAAGGGATCAGGGGGCCGATCGCGGCTCGGTGCGTGTGGAGCTTCAAGCCGACTGCTACGCTGGCGTTTGGGCCCACTCGGCGAAGGAGAGGCAGTTGCTCGAGGTGGGGGACTTCGAAGAGGCGATGCGAGCTGCCGAAGCCATCGGCGACGACACGTTGCAGAAGAACGCCGGCGGCGTCGTACGGCCAGAGACGTTCTCTCACGGAACGTCAGAGCAACGCATGCGTTGGTTCAAGCGTGGTTTCGCCTCCGGAAATCCGGGCGACTGCGACACGTTCCAGGCGACGAGTCTGTAGAGCCCGGCGAACCTGCCTTCGTGTCTCGCTCGGGCTGCGACGAGCACAATCGCCAGGCGCTCACACCCAAACCCGCCGCCGACGACCCACGACGAGCAACGCTGCAAGCAAGGCGAATGGCAGCCCCTTCGAGGACGCGCCGCCCACCACTCGGCACCCGCAGCCGTCGCCGCTGGTCACTTCGAACTGCGGTAGGTCGGCTGCCTTTTCTCGGATGACCTCGTCGTTATCCTCGAGCACCATGCCCTCACCGGACGTACCGAACTGCAGGATGCGTTGGTTGCTCGGCAGATCGCTGAGCTCCACCGGCCACACCGACACGTCACCGCTGACTCGACCGCTTTCGAAACGCACCTCCCAGTTGTCGTTGCAGCCAACGCGACGCTCGCGGATGTGCACGTTGTTGACGACTCCCAGGTCTGGGTTGAAGTCGAACTGCGGGTCCACCGTCATCTCATCGGGGGAGAGCGTGGTGTACATGCGCGTGAAGATGTCGTGGGAGTCGAACAGCTCTTGAGTCCCGCGCATCGGCTCGATCACGAGGCTTTCGAGCTCTTCGAGGAAACGCTCCGGATCCCACAGCGGGCGACCATCGCTCCCCATCACGGGCACGCACGTCGACGCTGCCTCGTCGTCGCACGACCGACTTTCGATGGTGAAGTTGGCGGCGGGGGGCGGCTGCGCCGCGACTTGCCCCAGGTTGGCGAGCGGTAGCCTGTCGAGCACGCAAGGAAGGCAACCGAGCATGACGTGCCCATCCTCCTCTTCGACCAAGGGCACGGTGCGGGCGATCACGTCGAGGTAGCCCTCCCAAGCCGTGAACGGCAGCAGGCCCGCGTCGGAAAGGCGCCGAAAACTCTCACCGCTCGAAAGCGCTTCTCGCATTCTTTCGAGGTGGGGCGCTTCTTGATAGACGAGTCCCGACAGCAGACGGGTGTTGTTCGACATCTCCGTGACGAAACCCTGTCCGCCGGCGTCGTCGGCGGCTCGGCTCACCACCTGATCGTAGTTGTTGCCGGGGTTGAACCAATCGATCAGCATCTCGTTCAGCTCCAGGCTCAGGTAGTTGTGGGGGATTGCCCGATGCTTACCCAACACCCACACCATCACGCCCATGTCGGGATTGGCGGCAACTGCGGTCGGCCGAATCGGGATCACCGGGTTGGAAGCCTCGTAGCTCAAGCGCACCGGGCGGATCGACCCGCTGTCCGCGTCCTTGTTGAGCCGGAACGCGATCAGGTTCAGGCCCTGCGCCAGATAGTCTGCCAGCAACTCCTCACCCAGCGCGCTGACGTCGTAGCCGTTGTCGCTCAGCCAATCGAGCACCAAGCCGGCGGGATTGGCCCGCCCTTCGTCGACCTCGAGCACCTCGTAGTCGTATGGCCCCAATCTCGCGCCAGCGACCACGTTGACGGCGGGGCCCGCCGACCCGCTAGCGACCGCCAAGTTGTTGGTGTCAGAAGTGTCCGCTCCGCCCACTCCGATGAAGAAGCCCCCTTCGTCGCAATCTTCATTACGCGTGTTCAGCTGGTACACGGGGTTGGTCGCCGCTTGCAGCTGGTCGAGGGCGATGGTCGAGCTCAAGCCCACCTCGGGCACTCCGGGCACCGGCAGTACCCACGAAAACGACTCCGACGGCCCTTCGTAGCGGATCTCGATCAATGCCGTGGTCTTGCCCTCGTCCTGAGCAAAAACGATCCGCTCTGCGGCTTGATTGACGGGCGAGCTCTGAGAGCAAAAGAGCCCGCCGCATGCCTCCGCATCATGGCTGGTCGCTAGTACTGAACACAGTCCGGACAATACCAGGACCGACGTGACCGCTCTTCTTCGCTCCGACATCGCTGCCTCCATTGCTCTTCGACCCAACAACGATGAGCGCTGCGCCGGCGCTTGTCACTATCAGTTTCGAACATATCGTGACGCGATTGCGGACGCACACGAACGGAACTGTCATAGTCTGCGCCTCACTCGACGCTGCCCGGACCCGAGTTGGCGTACTCGTAGAGGCGGTTTTTCGGGGCGTCGGTGTCGACGGACGAAAAGGGGCGGCCGGTGGTTGCCGCTGCGCTCCAGGCCTCAGCGGCGATGGGAGCATCCAGCAACGTTTCGCGAACGACGGCCATGCCGTTCGGATAGTCCCCTCGTTCGACGTTACTCAGGTAGCTCTCGAGGTCGCCTTGGCTCTCGTCCCAAGCGCGCCCCAACTTCACCGACGTGACGTTCTCGTCGGCGGTGACCTCACTGTCCTGGATGACGAAGCCAAAGGCGTTCAGTGCGTGGGTGCTGGGTGCCAAGATCACGCCATCGGAGCGACGATCACCAACCACGTGCAGCGTCGAGTTACGGACCGCGAGGCGCGCGTCACCAAAGATGAAGTCCGTGTCACCTGCGATGAAGCTGTCTTCCACGTACACGCGTATCGCGATCGCTGGGTGGGCGGCTTTGGCGTAGAACGTATCCTGGTTACCCAACAGCCGCACTTCGTCGAACACAATTCGATCTCCCAGCGTCAGAAGGGCCACAGCCTGCAGCGAACCGCTGATACCCGACTCATCCGCATCGTTCTCGATGGTCAAGTTCTTGGCTTGAAACTCGCTGGCCTTCACGACGAACGTGGCGCTACCACTGGTACCGTAGCTCGTCTTGCCGGCAGATGACATGCAGGGCTGCCCCACTTCATCTTCCGGCTTCTCTTTGCTGTTGTAGTTGTCGTAGACGATGCGTGTCTCGCTCGCGTCCGCGCCCGTGCCGTACAGCGTGATCGGTGGATCGGACCCGGCGATGCACACGAGCTCGCGATAGCTCCCAGGCTCGATGGCGATGTACACTCGCTCCGCTCCACCCGCAGCCATCGCCTCATCCACCGCGGACTGCACCGTCGCGTGCGTTCCGCGCTCGGCAGCCACGACGTAATCCGCCACGAAGGAGTCGACGGACGGCAATCCCTGCGTCGGATCCCACGGGTCGTCCGTCGGGTTGACCACCGAACCGCGGGTTGCCAGCGCGTCGAGCACGGTCTGCTCGGCAGCTTCGGCGCCGCTCAACTGCGGTCTCTTCACGCTTTCGGCGTCGACATCCTCGGCCGTCTCTGCGCCGTCCGTTCCGGCACTGTCCGACTCAGCACTGTCTTCCGCCGGCGAAACACCCGCGTCGCCTGCAGCCACCGAGCTCCCGTCGTCACTTTCGCTCGAAACAGCTGGCTCGTCCGCCCCACCCGACGAGCAGGACAGGATCAATGCACAAGACAGGGTTGCGGCCCAATCGGCCAAGACGCGTCGCATGGTTGGTTGATGCAGCACGGGCCCAAAACGATCACGC
>JBNKHV010000211.1:0-77462 GCA_050290545.1 Polyangiaceae bacterium
CAAACGCATCGTCAAGGCGCTTTACGACGCGGGCGTGCCCATCCTCGCCGGCAGTGATTCGACTGACCCTGGGGTCGTCTGGGGGTTCTCTTTACACCGTGAACTGGAGCTACTGGTGGAGGCGGGGCTGAGTCCGTACCAGGCTCTGACGGCAGCGACGAGCGTCGCGGCTCGAGTGCTGGGCAGAGCGGACGACCTAGGTACGGTTGCGGTGGGCAAGCGCGCCGACCTGGTGTTGCTCGACGATAACCCCCTGCAGGACATCTCTCGTACACGGGGCATCGGAGGTGTGATGACCCGCGGGCGCTGGCTCCCGCGGCAGGAGCTCGATCAAATGCTCGCTGCGCTCGAAGCCAAGTACCACGGTGCGAAGCGTGAGTGAGCGCAGTCGTGCTGGCTATCGTTACCACGGCTGCTCGGGGCGACGCTTGCTTGCAGTTGCGATGCCACAGCGACGCCGTCCGCTACTCCCACTCGCAACTGACGAAGGGATCGAGCAGCGCGTTGAAGAACTCCTCGCTCACCCCCTGAGTCTCAATCTGATCGTACAAGTAGACTTGATGGGTGCCTGACTCTGGGTACACCATCTCTTCGAGCTCCGCGTCGTAGTACGGCGCGGCGATCTTTTTCGCGTTGGCCAACTCGGGATGGACGAGCAGCACAGCCATGTTCGCCTCGTCCAGCGAGCGCACGCCATTGCCGCCGAAGGTCGTGTAGCTCGTCTTGACGTAGGAGCCGGCGGTCCAGTACTCGCTGTCGTCGGGGAAGGACACGGGCTCGACACGAGGTCCCTTGCAGTCGAGGTTGGCGGATTGTTTGATGCGCAGCCCGGCGGCGCTCGCGCTGTAGCGCGGCTCCGTCGCCGGAGTCGGAAACATGGACCATGCCTGCATCACATGCAGCTCGATGGGTGCGCTGAGCAGGTAGTTGGCGGCGTCCGGATCGTTGAGGATGTTGTACATGCCCGTGCCACCCGAACGACCGCTCGTCGGGAATCCTGGCTGCTCGGCGGAACCGGGTTGGTCGGTGGCCAGCCAGTGAACGATGATGTTGGGGGCGATGCTCGGTTCTTTGGTCAGTGCGAGGGCCAGGTTGGTCGCTTTGCCGCCCAGGATGATGATGAGCGGGTCTTGGGGCGTGGCAATCTCGCCCTTGGAGATGATGAAGTCGACGGCCTCGTCGCCGTCGAAGGAGGAATCGTCGAGATCGCCCTCCAGCTCGGCGTACGTGCCCACTGCGCCGCGTTTGACAGGGAGGCGAGGCGCGCCGCTCAGGGCCGCGACGCGCTTGACCTCGTCAATCTGATCGTCGATCGGGCCGCCGTTGGCGTTGGTCGTCGTGACGCCGAGCAGCTGCAGCTCGTCTGAACGCAGCAGCATGTATACGAGCGCACTCGTATCACCGAACGCACCCTGTTCTCGTTTGCGGGTGGTCGTGGGGTCGCCACGGAACTGCGCGTCGGTATCGAAGATGATGCGGGGCCGCCGGCCGAGCTGCAACGGTGTCAACTTGCTGCACGACAGCGGCTCGGCCAACACGCAGTCGCCGTCGTCCGGAACTTCGGTCACCTCGCAGGCGGAGCCCAACAACAGCGCCAATGCGGTGGGCGCGACCCACCACTTCGTCCCTCTCGTGCTGCGATGCGAAAAGACTGAAGCCATGTCTACACCTCGCTCATCAAAGCGCTTGCGGTTGTCAGTTCCATCACTCCACCACCGCTCGCAGGCGCAAGTAGACGAGCCGCTCGTCGAGCCCCACCGCGGACAGTTCTGGATGACCGGCATACGCGGCCACCGCGGGCGTCCCGTTGTGGTAGAGATTTTGCCCCAAGAGCCCCAATTGAAGCTTCGGCGTGACGTCGTATGTTGCTGACGCCGAGAGGGCCATCAACGGGTCCTGCCGCGCGCTCTCGTCCCAAGTTGGATCCGCCGTGGCTGCGAGCGATTGCGCTCGGTTCCATGTGGGCAGTGGCGAGTAGTAGTGAGCTGCGCTGCCGAGCGCGAGCTGGTCGTCGAAGCCAGGCACGACGAACCCGCCGCTGAGCTTGATCTGGTGGCGATAGTACAGACGCCACTGCGAACGGCTGTCGTCGGTGAGCTGGATTTCTTGCGCCGTCTCTGCAGCCAAACCAACCGGTTGGCTGTAGGCGTAGGAGACCTGTCCAAAGTCGCCCCGTTTGGTTTGCACCTTGCCGACGACTTCTCCCCCAACCGAAGAGAAAGGTGACGCCGCATTGCGCCAGCCCACGTTGTAGACGATGTAGTTGTCGAACAACTGGTAGTGGCCGTTGATGTCGCCGATCAGGTTGACGTCCCTGAGGGACTTCTGGGCGTGGAAGTTGACGTCCACGCTGTCCACGGTCTCCGGTGCCACGACCGCAGGGGGCGCTGTCCACGTCGGGCCGCCGAACTGCCCGACTGGCGTCCAGTTGCGGTTGTCCGGTCCGGTCAGTCTGCGGTTCTCTTGCAGATTGTTCGCGTCGGCGGCACGGAAGCCGCGTTGGTAAGCGACGCGTGCGCTCAGTCCTTTCGTGAACTCGTACGCTGCTGATAGGCGCGGTGACAACGCCGAAACTTGGTCTTGGAGTGTGAGGTCGTAGCGGTCGCCGGAGACGAAATAGCCACCGCGGAAGTCGATGACGTCATAACGCAGGCCCACGGCGGCGAGCACGTCACCCCATTCGATGACATCCTCGCCGAAGGCGCTGAACTCGTTCCAACGACTCAAATTGTTGAAGGCGCGGTCGCGCGCTACGGGATGGAACCACGCCTTGTTGCCGGAAAACTCGCGCGTGCCGACCTCACCGCCGACCGCGATCTTGTGTCCTTCGAATGCCTCCAGTTTGTAGACCAGGCGGCCCAGGTAGTGGCTTTCGCGCTGAGTGTAGGGCTGGCTCTTTTGCGTCTCGCCTGGTTCGGTGGAGGTACGCTGGCCGGGGACGAGTTGGCGCTTGCCACGCTCCGAGAAACCTGACTCGTGCAGCACTGCCCCGGCGATGATGTCGAGCTCGTGCTTGGGCGCCAAGGCCAGCGCGTACTCGGGGCGTAAGGCGAGATAGCCCTCGTGCCACCCGGTGGGTTCTTCGCCGGAAACGCCCGCGCCCTGCGTGCTCCACACGTCGAGGTATTGCCCTTTGACACGCAGCGGGCCGTGTTGCCAGTTGACGGTCATCTTGCCGCTCGGCTGCAGGCCACCCTGGGTGTTGCTCGATTCGTCGATGCCGCGGTCCTGGTTCCAGGGATGCCCGTCCGGAGTAAACCCACCGGCGCGAGCTAGGCCGCCATAGACGTAGAGGTCGTTGTCCTTCTTCGGTCCGTACGATAGTCCGTAGCCGGCCTGTAGGGTGTTCGCGTCGTCGAAAGGCCCAACCTCCGTCGTCAGTTCGAGCCCGGGGTTGGTCTTGCCCGTCTTCGGCAGCATGTTCACGTAACCGCTGATCGAGCCGCTGCCGTGAAGAATCGAGCCGGGTCCCTGAACGACCTCGACGGCGTCCAGATCGCCCAGCAGTGGCAAACCCAGGGCGAGGTTGTAGCCGTAGTCGAAGCGTTGGTTCAGGTTTTGACCATCGAGCATGACGACGGTCTTGGCGTTGGAGTCGGTGAGCGCTCCGCGCTGCGCGATGATCGGCCCAAAGAATCGATTGTTGCCGACGACGAGGCCGGGCACGGATGCGTCCAAGAGTTGTGCGAGAGTGCGTACTGGTAACCTCGAGAATCTCTCAGCTTCGAGTCGATACGAGATGTTGGGGGCCTTTGCAGCCGGCAGCGCGAAGAAGCTCGCACCGGTGATTTCGACGTCCAACAACTCCACCAGCGACAGGTCATCGAGATCCTCGATACCCAGGTCCGAGAGGTCGGTCAGCGCACGAGGCGGGGGCGGACCCGCGTTAGGAGCGGGCGCCTGAGCGGAAGTGTCGGTGCGAGGGGGATCTTCGGCGGAGCCTTCGCCTGGCGTCTCAGTGGAGGTGTCGGTTTGGGGTAAACCTTCGGCCGCATCTGGTGGCGGAGTCGCAACCTCCTGAGCAGGCTCGGTTCGAGTGGGGGGCTCCGCGGAGGCGTCGGGCGAAGCAGGGGGCTCCGCCGAGCCGTCAGCGGGGGCCGACTCGCTCGGCTCACCGGCTTCCGTGGGAGCCTTCGCTGGCGCGGGAGCGCCCGTGGGGGCTTCGCCTGGAGTCTGCGCAGCCACGGTCGAGCCGAAACTCACCATTCCACTGACGACGAGGTATTGCGCGACCGTGGCTTTCATCAGCAACCAGATGATTCGAGATTGGGTAAGGCGGCTTACGGTTCAGCGACCTGAACGGTGAGCGACTTCCACTCCGCTACACCTTGCGGCACGAACATGGTGATGAAGCGGTCGTCCTTCGGCTCCGCTTCGTACTTGAGCTCGTAGGGAACCTTGCCCTTGTCTTCGCCGTTGATCGTGAACCCGACCTTATGCTCTGAGATGTAGAGGTGCATTTTGACGTCGACGAACTCGTCGAGAGGCAGACCCTTCTGCACGTAGAGGCACTTGTAGCGCAGGTTGGTGGACCCTTCAGCTTCGTTGATCTGATTCATCACGTACAGTATTTGTTCGTCGCCGTACCTGTAGATCATCGTGAACACAGCGGCCCAATGAGCGTTCGGTACGTCGTACTCGAAGTTGATCCAGGTCTGCGCCCCCGGGAAGTTCCAGTCGGTATAGTACTTACCTTTCTCGTAGGGTTCAATCTCGTCGTTCTCCACGGACCGAGCACTCCACATCAACTCCGTGTGGTCCGGGTAGTCCATGCGCGGACGCGAGTCGATGGGGTCCCCATTGCCTGAACGGATTGCCCCGTTCTTGATCGATATCTTCGCATCCTCGTCGAGGTGTTCGGACTCGCGATCACGGATTACCCAGTCCTTGACTCCGTCGTCGTCCACGTCCTGCAGGGTGGGGTCGGTGTCGAACAGATTCGACCTGATCTCCTGGACTCCTTCTTCTTCTTCAGCGCTGCTATCGCTGCCGCCGCAACCGGCGAGTAGCAGCAGTCCGGGCAGAAGGCGAAGTACGGTGCGGAACTGGTCATTCATTTTGGTCTTCATGTTTCTCCTCATATCTGGTTAGCCTTGGGCACTGATCCGGGCTCGCCGGTAAGCGCACACGCACTTCTCCCGACAAGCGATCCCTCTTTGAGTCGTTGGTTCGGTGAACCAGGACGGTCTCAGTGTTACCACCCATTAGGGGTGGGGCTAGCTTCGCTTCGAAAGTGGGCGGAGAGGAACAGCCTCGTTCCGACACGAAACCTCGCTACACGTGAGCTTTCAGCTCATCTGAGCTAGGAATGCCCTGGGTTTCCATCTGGGCTGTCCAGGGAGGAGCGCCTGTTGTCCACACGAGGCTTTCGGGAGCTCTGCCGCCCGGTCGTCCGAAAGGGTGAGCATGACGCCCCGCGCTGTGACCTGAGCAGGCGAAAGGGTGGGTGATGTATGAACGGCGAGCACCCCAACGGAGCTCGGCACTAGTCGCCGCTGTGACCGAGTGCAGCGCGTCCAGTCACGCGTCGGGCGTCGACCTACGCCCTCACTGCTGCTGGTCGAAAAAGTCGAAGACGACGGGGCCAGCGAAGCACGGCACCCCGTGGTTGCTAGTGCCGTACTGCGGGTCGTTGTGATTGCAGAATACGGTGGGTGCAGCGCAATCATCGTACGTCACGCAGCCGGGGTCGATGTTTGCCCCACAGTTGCCGCCTGGGTCGAACGAGGTCGTCGCTTCCGTGCACTGGTTGCTGTCGTGATAGACGCCGAAGTCAATGGCGCCATCGCCGTCGTTGAGGCCGTAGCGCATTTCGCCTTGCCCGCCGCGCTCGATGTCGTCCAGCCCGTGGATGACGATGGCCGCAGTGGGATCCCAGCCGTTGCAGTACTTGGAGGACGCAACGGGTGCAACGGCGCGGAAGCGGGTGTCACCGTTGCACAGCAGCTGGGTGATCATCTGGGCGCCCGAGCTGTGGCCGATGGCGAAGACTCGGTTGATGTCGACGCAGTAGTTGTCGAGCACGGCGTTGTAGGCGTCGTCGAGCAGCGGCGTGTCGGTCCGTACGTTCCAAGCGCTGTCCGTCGACTTCAGATAGATGCCGATGTAGCCCCGCTCTTTGGCGGTGCTGGCAAAGGGGCCTTGGAGTGAGGAGCTGTTGCCGCCAGCGCCGTGGAAGGCGAAGAAGACGGGCGCCGGGGTCGAGCCATCGTAGCCACTCGGCATGTCGACGACCGAACTGGGAACCGTCGCGTTGGGGTTTCCGCCGTTGCAGCCCGGGCTCGGCATGGGATTCGATGCTCCTTCGGCAGGCGCGGGCTCCGGCTCTGGTTCGGCGGGTTCGGGTTCGGGCATGGCGACCGGGTCGGTGGGGTCTTCCGCAGGGGTCATGTCGGGCGCCGGCATCTCGCCTGGTGCCTCGGCCGTCGGCATGGGCGTCATCGGCTCGAGCGCGGGCGGTTGCAGAGCAGGCGGCGGCGCTTCTGCTGGCTCTGGAGTAACGGGTTCAGACGGCGTCACCGGCGTGCTGACAGGTGGTGGCTCTTGAGGTTCCGGTGTTGCGGCAGGTTGCGTCGCGGGCGCAGCGCTAGCTGGCGTGGTACCAGCCGCTCCTGTGGCAGCTGGAGGCGTGGTGGGCATGGCGCCCGTCGTCGGCTGCTGTGAAACCGTGTCGGAAACGATGCTGGTTTCGCTGTCTCCGCATGCGGTCGCACCCAGAGTCAGCGCTCCGGTGCAGGCAGCGAGCAAGAGAGTGGGCTCGAAGGCGCGGAAACGGCTCTGAACTCTAGGCATGCTACTCCCTATCCGTTCGAGCACGACGCGCTCGACAAATATTTGGGGGCCGTGCAGGTTTGTCCAAAGGACTTAACCGCCTTCGAATTATTGCGCCACGACAGCACGCGGCGGAGCGCTCCAGAGCCAAACTGTGCCCCATTGGTGTTCTGTGTGGGCGCCGTGTCTAGTGCTCCCGGCCCCCTCATGCTCCGGGGTACCCGCTTCTCGAATCTGACCCAGTGCGGTAAGCGTAAACGTTTCCCGTCGAGAATTCGCTTGCTCCGAGCTCGAGCCCCCGATCGATTCGGGGGCTTCCATCGACCAGCGCGGTGATGGACGTCGGACCTCAGCGAGCGATGCCGACCGGCGCAGGGCTTCCGGCACGGCCCCCTTCGCCGTTGTCGTCGTCCGTGTTGGGTGCACCGCCCGTGCCTTCGTCGGGTGGGGGCATATCGCTCGTCGGGGGTGCCGTGGGCGGCGTTTCGTTCGTGGGCGGCGGGCACTCTCCAGGCACGACATCGACACTGTTGTCCTCCGCCTTGCTCGGCGATGCGTGCACGAACTCGATGAAGGCTTCACCGAAGCCATCGTCGCCGAACGCTTCCGTGGAAATCCAGACCTCGTACACGACTCGGTAGTCCCAACTCGGCTCTTGGGGCTCCGGGCGCTCGGCATTGATTGGCAGCGGCGAGTCTTCGACGTACTCAGCTAGCCCGCAGGCGTTGAGGTTGCGGTCGAGAGACGTCGCGACGGCACCGATCCAGCTCGCGTCACCTTCGAGCATCTTTCCCTCGCCGCCCGTGACCCCCTGCGACGAGTATCCCGACGGCGCGGTATCGTCTTCGGAGATGTAGTCGAGCTTGAAGTGCAGCGCGACCTCTCCGGCGCCGTTGGTGACTTTCATCTCGGCGTGGTCACTGCCGACCAAGTCCTTGAACGTGTGACCGCCCTTCTGCTTGCCTTTCTTCATCTCGTCGTCGGTCGCCTCCTCCACCGGGCCCCACCCGATCGCCGACTCGCCGTAGCTGTTGTCCACGAAGTTGGGATTGAGCGTCAGGCGGACGTGCAGCCACTCGGCACCGTCGACGACTTCGACGACTTGGTCGATTCTTGCCGCGACCGTACCCGGGTCGTCTGCACTGAAGAAGCAGACTTGCTGCGTGTCTCCGGAGGGGGGCGCGCTGGCGGCGACGGCCGTGGGGCACTCGTCGGCGGTTTCGGGGCCGTCGTTGGGATCGAGAGGAGGCCCCGTGAATTCGGAGCCGTCGCTCGGAAGGTCCCACTCCATGCTGTCGTCGTCGTACACCAGATCGGAAGGGGGATCGGCACCGGCGGATTGGCCTATCGTCGCCGTTTCGAAACCGTCATCCGGAACGATCGCGGCGGGAACGCCCGGGGTTGGACTGTCGTCGTCGGACAGCAATATCTCTTCGTCGGCGCCGTCGCTGGAACCTGGGTTGCCATCAGAGCACCCCAACAGGTAGGCGAGGGTGATGGGTAGCAGCGTCGGAAGATTGGATCGCTTGTTCATTAGGGGGTACCTCGTGGGATAGAGAACGACCGTAGGTACCGAGCTGCCCCATTTTCAGGCTGACAATTTACAACAATCGAAACTCACTCGTCCACGCACCTCGTTTTCGCGAGATCGCAGACTTGGGTCTCGAGACAATGCTCGTCGCGGGTGCATTCGGTGCACTCCCCGGCCGCTGGTACGCAGCCTGGCCTGGTCGGATCCAGACAGTGGTCGTCCTCCAGACACTCGACGCATTGCCCGCCAGCGCCACAGTGGGGCGTCTCGGCGAGGGTGCAGTCGCTGGAGGCGACACATTCCGAGCACACGCCGAGCTCCGAACGACAGACGAGCTCAGCTGGGCAGTCGGCGCGCGAGGTGCAGGCCGCAACGCAACGGTCGCCGTCGCAGAACTCCCCGTCATCGCAGTCGTCGTCGAGGCGACACTCGACACACTCGTTCCTCTGGAGGTCGCACACCTGCGACTCGCAATCGTCGTCGGAGAGGCAGCTCACACAGCGCGAGCTGCTGATGTCGCACAGCTTGGCGTCCCCGCAGTGCTCGTCATCTCGGCACTCGACGCAACGACCCGCACCCTGTTCGCAGTGAGGTTTCATGCCGTCGCAATCGTCGTCTGAGGCACACTCGACGCAGTAGCCGTCGGTCAGCGAGCAACGCGACTCTTTCTGTCCAGCGCAATCGGCGGCCTCCGAGCAGCTGAGGGTACAGCTCATGCGAGCAAGATTACAGGTTTGCCCCGGCTCACAGTAGCTGGCCGCCAAGCACGCGACGCACGTCCCGCGGAAGCAGGCCGGCTTCTTGTCGTCGCAGTGTACGTCGCTCGAACACTGCAGGCACAACCCGGATTCACAAAAGGGGCGATTGTCCGGGCAGTCCGAGGGCACGCTGCAATCGCCGGTGTTCGCTTGCTCGGTGAAGAAGTCGAGCGAGCGAACCTCCTCCGCGGTGCAGCCAACGAGTGCGACTGCTGCGAGCCAGAGTCGGAGGTGACAACGCCAGATCGCAGAGCAACGCTCGAGCATGGCGAGTGCTGGGCTAGTCCGCGTCATTCAGCAAGGCGTTGGCTTCTGCGCTGGCAAAACCATTCGGGTGGGCAGCCAGGTAATCTTGCGCCGCACGTTGCGCGGCGGCGTGTCGACCGAGTCGTCGCAACAAGCGAAAGCGTTCGGCCCGTGCGGTGGCAGCAGCCTCCGTCCCAGGGTGTTTTTGGATGATCTCCACGAAGCGCTGCAGAGCCAACGTGGTCATGCCGTTCGTCTTCGCCAGTAGGGCAGCCTGCATCATGCGATTGGCATCGGTCAGCTCTGACGTGTTGCTTGCCGCGGCATGGGGCGTGGGGCTCGTGGGTTGGGTCCGAGCTGTCTTCGACGGGACAGACGTTGCCTCGTTGGCTGCCGGCGGCTGGCTCGGCATCATATCCCGTCGTCCTTCCTCGTCTGCCTCGCGCGGTGAGGAAGCAGAGTCCCACATCTGCCCGGCTGTCAGGATGCTCATTCCGACAGATGTTCGTACGAAGACCTGCCCTTCGCTCACGTTCACTCGGGTCGTCTTGTTGGACGCATCGGGCACACTGACGGAAAAGCGCGTTCCACGCACTTCGATGGAGGCATCGGCCGTTTCGACGACCAAGCGCCGCTTGGCACCCAGCTTGGGCACGTTCAAATCGAGCTTCCCGGTGCCCAGGTACAGGTACTCACGCCACGTGTTCGATTCGACGCGCTGTCGACTCATTCTCAGCCGGCTGCCGCCGCTCGCCGTCACTACGGTCTCGCTGGGCATGCGCAACTCTGCCGTCGTTTCGTCCACCAGGATCTCGGTTTCGAGGTCCAGCGGAATACTCTCTGAGAGTGAGCGGGACGTCGTTTCCTTCGCGGGTCCTCGTATCGTGATGCTGCCTCCTACGACCGTTGCGACCGCACCGTTGCCGTCGTTTGCGGGTGTCTGGTCGAAGGTGATCCAGGTTAACCAGCAGGCGGCCGCGCCAATCACTACCGCCCCGAGCGCGAACCACTTCTTGCTCGCTCGACGAGGGGCTCCCGTCACGAAATCCGCCTGAAGTTCGGCGATGCGAGCCGTCACACGCTGGCGTCTGGCGTGTTCTGCTTCTGCGCTGGTGACCGGCGCCTCCACTTGGCGCATTTGGTGCAGGACGTCGATGTGATCTGGGCGCTCCATCATTGCCCTTTCGGCCCTTGCGGGTTCTGTGTGTCGTTCTCGAAGCGATTGATGTGAGCGCTGATCTCCCTGCGCCCGCGAGAAAGTCGAGACTGCGCAGCGGCCATGCTCACGCCCATGCTCGCCGCGACCTCGACCAGGGGCAGACCATTGACGTCGTGCAGAATGACCGCTTGGGCGCGTTGCGGGTTCATGTTGGCCAGGTGCTGGCGTGCGAGCTCCAGGCGGCGCCGGGCCAGGACTTGAGCTTCCACGTCGATGCCAGCCTGGGCGGCGTGATGGGGTTCGGTTGCAACCAGGTAGTGGCGGTCCCGGCGGCGCGCTCTCAGCGCTTTTAGCGCCAGGTTCGACGTGATGGCCGACGCCCACGAGGTCAGCGAGCAGTTGCGCTCGAAACTGCCCCGCTGAACGGTGCGGACGACCTGTTCGAAGGCCGACTGCACCAAATCATCATGCTCTTCGAGACGTTGTCCGACGACCCGCAGCAACGTCCATTCGACGACCCGAATCAGCCGATCGTAGAGCTGTTCGCCGGCTTCGGGATCGCCGCGCAGCAGCGCCTGGATCAGCTCGTCGTCGCTCTGGGGCGACGGCACAGCCGGAGTTGGCGGCTCCGAAAGCAGGCGCAGCTTTGCGTGGACGGCCATGGATCAGGTGTACGTACCGCAGGGCGCTCTTTTCAGGCCGCGCTCGTCCAAAAAAACATTCCGAGCGCTCCGATTTGGCGCTCATGGGCTGTATTCCAGCGTCAGCCCGACGAGCAGCCCGCGCCCAGAAACCGTGGCAACGCGCCGAGTCTCGTAGTTGATGGCGGTGGACCCGTCCTGAAAAAATCCGTCGATCCTGAGCACGCCTGCCCAGTGCTCGGCGACCGTCCACATCCCGTCCAGCCCGACTCTGGCGCCAGGGACCCACGCGGTCAGCTCTCGGGTGGGGGGCGTCGCCTCGGGGGAGGTCGCGCTGACTCGCAGGTTCTGGAACGTGGCCTGCGCGCGCAGGCGGGCGGACCACGATTCCGAGGCTGCCCAGCGAAAGCTGAGCCCGGCGGCGAGGTCGACAATCCGCAGCTGGATCTGCTCTGGTAGGTCGGGCGAGACCAAATACGCAACGCTGACGTGCGGAGCTGCCACCCCCCAAAACCCGCCCCAAAGGCTGAGCTCCGCGCCGGTGGTCCACGGCGAGTCGCCCAACCCGACGTTCGTCACGCTGCCGAGCCCGAGCCCGACGGGGGGCGAGCTCGGTGTCTCCGTACTTCGGCTCGGGGTGTCCGTTGGGGGATCACTGCTTGGGGCGGGTGACGCCTCGTAGCTGCGATCAGAGGAGCCCAGCAGCGAACCGATGCTGAACCCGACCGACTTCCACCGCTCCGCCGCCGGTTCATCGGGTTGGAACTGCAGGCGTCGAGTCAGCCATTCGTTCCGTGCGGAGTCGGCCAGCTCCACCACGACGACGTCTGCCTCGGGAGTCGTGATGATGGCGATGGCAGCGGCCTGTTCGCCTTTGACCTCCCGGGCTGGAGCGCACTCGAGATGAGTCAACGAAGTCGTGCAGGCATCGAGCAGCGTCTGCTCGAGGGCAGGCGCCAGCGTCGGGGCGTCGATTTGCACGGCAACGATCGGGATCACGTGACCGACCATGGTCTGCGCTCAGGCACTGCGCTGTCAAGTCGTGCCTGGTCGTTGCGGTCCCCGGCGCCCAGACGATACGCGACTGCGCGTTCGCCCTCGCTGCCAACAGCTCTCGCTACGGTTTGGACTCAGCCCCCGCGCCATGCGTGAGCCAGTGTCGATAGGTTCCGCATTCGGCGAGGATCTCGCGATGGTATTGCGTGTCCGCGAACGTCTTGACGACGGGGAACCAGGTGGTGGGCAAGGGCAGCTCTCCTCGAGCCGTCAACGTGCTGCCCCCTTTCGCGAAACGGTGGCCGCGTTCGGCTTTCGCGGAATAGAAGGCAGCCCGGGCTTTCAGTTCCCGGTCCGTTGCCAACCAGTAGGCGCGTTGGTACCAGTGCGCGGCAGCTCGGGTATCCCAAGTCGATTGATGCGTGTCGCGGGCGATGCTGCGGGTGTTGCCGTGGCGCGTGAGGTTGTACAAGGCAGTGCCGAGTTCGAGTGACGCTTGTGCCGCCATGTCACCGGTCCCGAGTGCCTGCCGCTGGAGCTCTCGCAGTCGCTCGGCGAGAGTGTACGAGGACCAGCCCTTGCCGCCGTTGCCTGCGGTACCCCGATCGCACTCGATGCAGTCTTTGACGTGAGTCAGGAACGGGTCCGAGGGCAGTCGTTCTGACCGCAGCGCGTGCTGGCGGAGGCGCTTCGCGGCATCGTCGAAGCGACCAGCGAAGATCGAGCGAAGCGCCGCCTCCTGTTCCAATGAGGCGCGGGTGTGAGTCGCCGTGAGAAGAAAGCGGTCGAAGGCGGTATCGTTCTTTTCCGTTCTCGCGATCATGCGGTCGATGAAGCGGAGGTCGTGCCACGGCGCTGGGTAGCGGTCGGGCGCCAGAAACTCCGCTTCGACCAGGCGCCCTCGCTGCTTGAAGACCGTCGCCAGATTGCCCCTCACCTCCGACGTGATCGAGTATCGGCGGGTGAACGGTTCATCGATGCCCAGCATCGCGTCTGCCAGTGCCTCGAGCTTGCTGGAGCGAATGTCGCCTCGGTGGGCTAGTGCCAGTGCCAAGCTGCCGCGAGCCTGGTTTCGCACTTTGGCGTCGTGGGGACGAGCCGCTCGAGCTCGCGTCAAACGACGTCGAGCGGTCATGACGTCGCCGCGCTTGGCGGCGAGATGCCCACTGACCAAGTCCATCAACCAAGGACGATCGGCTCGCGGCGTGTTGGCGACTCGGGCGGCAAACTTCTCGAGTTCGGCGTATTCGCTCGGTTGGCCGTCGCTGCTCTCGAGGCGAGCGAGCTCGCGCACGAGCAACAAGCTCAGGAACGTCGAGCTCGGGTCGAGTCGGTAGATCTCTCTTGCTGCAGCAAAGGCGTCGAGCTTGATGCCGGCCATTCTCCAGAGCAAGGTCCGCGTGTGGTCATCTCCTGCTCGCTCCAAGGCGGCTTTCCAGTCCGCATCTTCCAGCGGCCGAAAGTCGGAAGCGGTGATGCCCGCGAGCAGCGGCGAGCCGACGTGAATGCGCGCCAGCTCCAGGTTCGAGCCAGCAATGTCGCCGCTGTGGCGCAGGGCGCCCGCTAGGTAGTGGCGCGCTCGCCAGGCGAGATCAGTCGAGGGCCCATAAAGCTCGGGCATCGAAGCCAGCATCTGCTGCACTTCTTGCCAATGGCGTGCGTAGAACGTCGTCCGCAGGCGCAAGAAGGCGTAGCGCTGCAGCATGAAGGCATCGTTCTTTGCGGCTGCTGCCGTCTGGGCCTGCACCAGTGTCTTCAGTAACTGCTGCTCGCTCTCCGGTGACATCACGGTCGACAGTTGCGCGATTCGTTCGACCTGCCGCGCGTGCAGCAAATAGGAGAGTGCCGACGAAACGAGTTCACGAAGCTCGGGCTGCCTCTGCACCGTCACGTTGATGGGGCGCAGCATGGTGGGCGCCTCGCCGCCCCGGAGGATGCAACGTTGCAGCGCCTTGAGGTCGACCTCCCGAGCGTGGAACAGGGCCTGCTCCCAGTTGGCGGTGTCGACCTGGCCCGAGAAGTAGCGGTCCCAATCGGCCTGCATCGCTCGCCGTTCGCACTCACTGCAGCGCGCGCCGACCCCGTAGGTGTTGACGTCGTATTCCAGAGCGACGTCCGGCGCTTCACCCGCTACGCTGGGGTCGAAGGTCGTCAGTTCGGCCATCGTGGGTGGACCCCAGCCGCAGGCATTCGCGCTCCGGGCGCCATCGCCGCCCAAGATCAACGCCACCACCACGAGCAGGGGAGTGCTAGCGAAGCATCCGAAACGCATGGTCCAAGTTCGCAACGTGGTGTCGCTCGAGGTTCTTGTCGGAGAGATCGAAGAGCGCCACGGTTCGAGGCGCTTCGTCTGGGCTCAGGTGTTCGGCGAGCAAGTCTCCAGCCGTTTGCAGGTCCGCTGCGGTCAACGTTTCCCCTTTGAGCACGTCTCCCTGGCGCAAGAGCGCACCGTGAAGGAAGGTGGTGCGCAGGACTTCGTAGCGCTGTGACGGTAACGAAGGAGCGAGCTCGTTCGTCGAGCCATTCCCATCTGCCGATGGCTCGACGGCACGCAGGAAGTCGAGCTCCTGCAGCTCCGCAGGGTCCGTGCTCTGCAGCAGTCCAACTACGCGCTCCCCGCGCAGCTGCAGCGTCCAAGACCAGATCGGCAGGGCGACGTCCAAGGGCAGCGGGTACTCGCCGACTCGCTCCAGGTAGCGCGCGGCGATGTTCGCGTCGAAGATAGCACGGTCCTCAGCTTTGCTGCTGAACTGGCCCATGTTGTAGAACATCAGCATGCCGCGCTCCACGGGGGGCACGCCCGTGCGCTCACGAAACTTCACTTGGTGCAGGCGGATCGTGGAGGACAGCTTCAGGCCGGGCGGGCCCACGGCACGCAGTGCTTTGACGAACTCGAAGAATCGCTCTCGCGTCGTGTCCGTCCAGTCACAATCGACCTGTAGTTCGGCAATCGCTGCGTTGCCGTCGGGGAGCGCTAACGGCTGCCACAGCGCGAGCACTCGTTGCCAAACTCGAGCTGCGAGCTCGCGCGTCTGCGGGGGCGTCAGCCTGGCGAACACCTGGTTGCGCAGGAAGACCACGGGCACGACATGGAGGGCTCTGGGGAGACTTGCTTCACGCACTCGCAGCTCGCCCACGAAGCGGGCGGCCCCAGCGTCGTCAGCCACGACGTCGAACGCGCGCAGGTAGACTCTGTCCGCGTGCAGGTCGCGTAGGGCTTGCCGTTCACCTCCCGAGAGCTCCAACGTCGAGCGCCAATAGTAGAAGGCCCGCGTCGCCTCCGGCTTGGGAGCATCGTTGCAACCCGCCAGCACGCCCACGAGCAAGAGCGCCGCGAACGTCATGCAGCATCGCCAGAGCAGCGGCTCGATGGGCCTCCGAAGCATCGGCGTCACCCTGGCACAAACGCGTCTTGCCGTCAGAGCATTCCGTCTGCCCTGGGCCTTGCGACGCGTGTCCACGCGCGCGTCGCAAGGTGCCTGGGCCACCGGGGTGCGAGCTCGAGCTCCGCCATCGCGCAAGCGTGCCGCTGAAACGCGAGTGCCAGCGTCACTGACTGCGCGAGGGCACCGGGCAAGTGTCGATGCGGGTCCCGTGCCGTGCACGAGCGCGCCTCGGCGGTGCGGCACGTGGCCACGTCATTGTGAGTTCGAATTCCGCGACGTGCGAACACGCGCCCCGGAGGCGACGGCAATGTGCTCTGTCTGTGCGAGGGCGCGCGCTGGCGGTGACGATCGCCCGCCGCGTGGGTGCAATCGCAAGCCCGCCACCTGCGCGGGGGTGCCCGCTGGCGGCGACTGAGTGCCGAGTCCTTGCGAGGGCGCGCCGCCGAGATGTCGGTGCGCGCCTCGTTTCTGCGCAGGCTTGCCGGACAAGCGTGAATGCCAGGTTCAGTGGACGCGACAGGGTGCCAGGCAAGTGCGCACGCCAGGTTCAGTGGTGCGCAAGGGTACCGGCCAAGTGTCGACGCGAGGCCCGAGTCGTGCGCGAGCGTGTGTTGGAGGCGACGGTGGCGTGCCCGGTCAGTGCGAAGGCGCGCCGAGCTGCTGCGAGGGGCTCGCCGCGTTCCTGCAAAGGCGTGCCGAGTCGTTGCGTAGTGCGTGCCGCTTCTCTGCGAACGCCCGTCGGTCTTGTGCGAATGCCTGCCGCTTCTCTGCGAACGCCCGTCGGTCTTGTGCGAACGCCCGTCGGTGGGGCCAAGCCGGTGGAGCTTCACTCTGCTGCCGGCGCACGGCCCCGTGCGTTCGCTCAAGCTGGCTCAAGGACAGACGAAGCGCTGGAGCATCGGTGGCGACGCGGGGGCGTCAGCGCCTGCGGTACCGTCGTAGGCGATGAAACCCAGCGTCCGGCCGTCGACCGTCACGAAGGGATCGCTGTCGGCCGCGCGACGGCCCGCGAGGTCGTGCACGATGGCGGGGTCAAAGTGAACCAACATGTCGCCGGTGTGGACCGCGAGTTGCGGCGTGGCATCTTCCTCCGAAAAACCGAACTCGACGAAGTCGGCGATCTGATCACCGTTTGCGTCCACCACGAATTGCAGCGGCAGGGCTACGCCGCCACCCAGTTCACGATTGTCCAGTGGGAAGAACACGGGTTCGAGACCGCCGGCGTCGAGGAATGAGCCACCGGAGCGGAGCAACCAGTCGACCTCCGCCGTGTCGTTCGTGGTTTCACTCAGCACGGCCAAGAGTGGCGGCCCACGCAAGAATTGCGCGCCCCACAGACGGTGCACCCTCGTCGTCGCCACGCTGAGGGGCAGTGGGTCTTCGACGTTGCCCAGGCTCTCGACCCGCCAGCCATTCGTGTCGGCATCGTAAGTCTGGAGCCAGAGTCTGTCAGCGGAGTCGCTCACCCGTTCGAAGGCGAACTCCCCGTAGAAGAAGCCAGCGCCCTCGAAGCTGTCGTTCCCCAGCGACCAAGGGTAGGATTGTCCCAGAGTGAGTTCCGGCGCCGCTTCCGTCCCTTCGAAGATCATCACTCCGATCTCGGCTTCGATCGCCCCGTCCGGTGTTCGGTCGTAGCCCACCACCAGATCGGGTGCCTCGTCGCCGCTCACGTTGGCGACGCCGACCTTGACGATGGAGGCCCAGCCACCAAGCGTGCTTGGCGCGTAGCCGTGGACCAGGACTTGCTCGAAACCGGCTGGCGTGTTTCGCAGTGCGATGAGCCAGTTCGTTCCCTCTGCGACGAGGTCCGAAACCCCATCGCGGTCGAGATCCAACACATGTAGGCGACGCAGCTCCGGGCCCACTTCGGGGATGGCGCAGCGTTCGTGGACGAAGCGCACCTCATCGCCGACCAGCTCAGAGACCCAGAGGTTGAACGGCTCCGTCTCGAGATCGCTGCCGACCGTGCGATAGAACAAGTCGCCGATCCCATCCAGGTTGACGTCATAACTGAACGCGAGGCGTTGCTCGTCCGTGGTGGTGTCGAGTTCGAGCAGCACGGGCTCGGAGAGCGACGACAGGCAGCTTTGTCGTGTCCAATCGATCGGCGGCGACACGAAGCCAGTTGCGTCGCTGGCGCGCGTCGCACTCGGGTAGGCGCAGTGGCTCGGCTCGTCGCTGCTTGCGACTCCGGCATCAGTACTCGCCCCTTCGCCAGACGCTTCGCGGACCGAATCGCCATCGGTCACAGCAACGTCCGGGATTGCAGCTTCGTCGGGTTCGGGTGCTTCCGGGTCGTCATCGGTCGAGGGGGACTCTTCGGCACGGCTCGAAGCGGGCGGTCCTGCATCGATGGAGTTGGAGTTGGGCGCGCTGCCATCTGCCGCCCCACTTGCCGGTACCTCCAGGCTCGCGTCGGTGCAGCGCTTTCGAACACAGCGTTCGGCAGATGGACAGTCGTCGTCTGTTCGACAGCTGAGCCAGTTGCTCTCCCCACCCGTTTCGGCTGTTTGACCACCGCAGCTCACGACCAGCGCGAGAGCCTGCAACCACATGGCGGGACGAAGCGTCCCGCGCGCTTTCGTCGAGCAGCTTCGGGTCGATGCGTTTCGCGAGGTCCGCGCGTTCGCGCTGTTGCTGGGTTGGGATCTCATCATGTCTCCGAACTGTGCTCCTCGTCCTCCACCTCTTCGGGGCTGACATAGGTCTGCCCGACGTAGGCGGTGAAGCGACGTCGCTTCGTTTCGTCGGGTGCTCCGTGCGCTTGATTGTGCTGCTCGACGCGCTGTCGCAAGTCCACGGCTTGGGCACGCACGCGCTTCAAGAAGCCCGCCACTTCGTCGTGCAGGGGGTGATCGTCGGACACGTCGAAGCAGTAGGTGCTACCTCCGACCCAATCATCCGCGGACGAGCGCGTCTGCGCCGATTGAACCTTGCGACAAATCGCGGTGACGAGCGCTTGATAGTGGTCGAAGACGGCGGCCTCCCAGCCCTGCCGATCGCCAACAGGGATCAAGTAGTGGCTCGATTCGTAGCGCGCGGTCCCTTCGGCCTCCGAGACCTGGGCGCGACCGTCGGCGACCAACTGAGCGAGTGCCGCCTCCAGTGCCAGCTTGGGAGCGGGCACGGTTTCGTTCAGCGCCTGCGCATTGATGGGGCCGAAGCGATGGATCGCCACCCATAGCAGCGCAGCCAGACGCTCCTGATCGTCCGGGTCTTGGTGGGGTCGATCCTCTTCGGTGGTTGCCCGGTAACTCGTCGCATCACCTCGACCCGTACGCGTCAACAGCTGAGACTCCACGAGATCCGTCAACACTGCGCGCACCAGGGCGCTGTCGTCCCCGCTGAATCGCTGCAGCACCCGGGCCCGTAGCACGGGTCCATGCTCCTGCACGAAGGCGAACACTGCTTCCCAGATCGACTGACCGCGGAAGGTTGCACTCTCCGACAGACGTTGAACGCGGTTGTGATAAGTGCGGAGCGCGAGACCGAACATGTCCGCGATCACCTTGTTACCGAGGCCCTGCTGTTTGAGCTCCTGAACCAGGCTGGTGAACACCTGATTGGCGGTACGCGCCAGCGGTGCACGAGTGCCCCCCGCCGTCGCCAACTGAGCGATCAGCACGGTGGTTTGGCGAACAATCGCGTCGATGAGGAGCGGGACATCCATGGGCGGGGCACAGCCGAAGAGAATTACGCGCCCGAGTCACCTCGGACAGCGCTCGGGCTAGGCTCGAAGACTATGGGGCCCGCGCCTCACTCGGGAGTGAAAAAACTGGCACGGCCACGGGGCCAGGTGCGGTGTCTCAGCCCGCTTTGGCGCACTGGCGCTCGTGCTCGACACGCATCGACTCGACCAGAGCGTCGAGTTCGCGTTCCGAGACGGTGGCCCGCTCGGTCGCACCGCCGCCGTCCAATCCGGATACCCAACGGCTGCTCTCGCTGACCGTCGAGAATATCTTCTGTGGGTACGGGTATCTGGCGACGAGCGAGATCAACGTCAGCGCCGAACGCACGGCTGCTGCCGCGAAACCAGTGCCTTCGACGACGTAGGAGACACCCCGGACCTTGTCGTTGTGGCGTGTCATCACTTTGCGAATTTCCGCCTTCGCTTCTTCCGATGGCGCGGGGGCCACTCGAGAAATCACGGTGTAAACCACGAGACTTCCACAGAGGCGTACGATCCTATCCGCCTCTGCTGCCCACGCAGCGAGGTAGATCGCCGAAGGTGGAGCCTTGGTGAACGTCACGATCACATCTCCAAGGGTTCGGACGCAGTGGTCGTCATCGATGTAGACAGGTTCCGACGGATGCAGTTCGGTGCGCATTGGATTGCTCCCCAGACGTATACGGCCCCTGGGGCGCGGGACTTAAATGGGTCCTCCACCCGGGCACCCAGGCAACGGCTGCAAGACGAAGAGACGGGCGCCGAGCCCCGGGCGAACGCTCGAGCCAGTTGCTAGAGCGATGAGAGGAAACTCCACACTTCCTCGGGCATCCACGACGAGTTCTGTCCCGCGTCGTTGGGCAGTGGTGTGTGACCTCCATCGTAGGGGCACCACATGACGGGGTATTCTTCCGCACACCCCTCGTACTGGGTGCACAGGTGCCCACCCGTGGGGGCGGCTGGTAGCGTCTCGACGTTGCAACCTGCCGCAACGGCGAATACTTCGGTCTGTCCCAGTTGACCTCCGCCACCACTTTCTTGTTGGCCCAGTGAGCCGAAGAACGGAATGGGCTCGCAGGTGGCGGGCGCAGCGATACCCCCGGCAGAGTGCGCGACTGCGGCAAGGAACACTCCCGGTCGCTGGCAGGCGAGCTCTCGCACCATGGCGCCCCCCTGACTGAAGCCCTGCACGACGACGCGCGCCGTGTCGATGCACAGATCGGCTTTCACCTGCTCCAAAATGTCGTCCACGAAAGTGATGTCGGTGTCGATGGACCAGCTTTGATCGACAGCTTCCGGCGCGATGAAGATCGTGCTTCCTTCGGACAGCTCATACAACCCGAGAAACGCCGGGTTGCCAGCGATGTTGGCAGGTGTGTTCCCGAAGCCGTGAAACCCCAAAATGAGCTGGTATGGGCGAGTTCTGTCGTAGTTCTCCGGCATGCGAAGCACGTAGCGCCGGGCCGTGCCACCGCTCATGACGGTGTTGTAGTTGTACATGTTGGTGGAGGGACTGTTCTGCAGCGTGGGCTCCGTACCGCAGCCCGACGATGTCGTCGACTCCTCCGGTTGCCCTTCAGGGACAGCCCCACCGACACCTTCTGGCATTTCGTCGCCGGGAGCGCCAGCGGTGCCTTCCGGAGAATCGCCAGCTGTGCCACCTGCTCCTGCCACACCCTCCGGCGCAAGCGGAGTCGTGTCTGGATCTACCGCGCTCGGCTCGTCGGCGGCGCCCGCGGCATTCTCGCCAGCTTCGGCGTCGTTGGTCCCGTTCGTGGTGTCGGGCGCGCTTTGGGCTTCAGGTTCACTGCCGTTCGTCGTGGGACTGTCGGACCCTGCCGCTCCGCCTGCCGTGGAAGTGCCTGGGCTCGACGGGCCCGCAGGCGCATCCGACCCTGCTGAACTCGCGCCCGCAGGCGCGGAAGCACTGACCGCGGCAGCGTTGACGCCACCACTCGAACCCATGGGCGTCGCGCCTCCCGCTCCAGCGGAGCTATCGGCGGCGTCGTCAGACGCGCACGCGAAGGCAAGTGTCGTCGGCAGTGCGGTGAGTGCTGCGAGCGCGACACGCTGCCAGCGATGCGTTCCTGAGAATGAAGGCTTGACGGGATACATGAGTCTCGACCTCGAGATGATTCATTGCAATGAGTGGCGCGTTTGGGGTTTACGACGGGGACGGGCAGAGTCCGGAATTTAGCATGCCAATAGGGGCGTTACGACTACCTGCGGTCCGACTGCTGCGTTCGCAACGGATCTTTCGCTCTGCCAATCCCGCGTGTCGAGCCGACAACCGTCATTGGACAACATGCTGTCTTCCGTTTGGCGACTGAGCTAGACGCGTCTCGGGGGGGGCGTGAGCTTAGGTGGCGGGGCTCTCCAGTGGTCCGAGCAAGCCGCCTACGCGACAAACGTCGTTTCCATGCTGGCACACGCACGAAGTGTACGCTTACACAAATCCGATGCCCATTTGCGCGTCGACGCACGATACGACGGCGGGAGACAAGGGGAACGCCCGTCCAAAAATGCTCGAAGAAGACCGCGAAGGGCGTCAATCCACCAAACAGCGGCCGAGCTGCTGCTGGACGGGGTTGCGAGTTGTTGCGGGATTGACTACTCGCAGGAGCTGTATTCTCCTAACACCGAGGGGCATCGAAGCGCATGGTCAATACCGCTCCGTCTCAGTCTCAGTTCCACGACGCCGGCCGCTGGCCTCCGAGTCATCGCAGGCTGATCACGTCAAAGCTGGAAGCGCTGGCCACCGCTGCCGGTATTGAGCACATGCTTCCGAATGCGTTGGCGGCGCTGGATGTCCTCGCAATGCCGTGGTTGGATTGGCCGGCGAACGGACGAACGCCTTGGGCATCGGATCTGACGGACGACGGCACGCCGCTGGAGTTCTCCATCAGTTACGACAGTCAGACCCCCGCGTTGCGCCTACTGACCGAGTCACAAGGTCCGGGTCGTGATCCGGCATCGAGTTGGAGCAATGGCCTGGAAGTGAACCGGAGACTTGCCTCCGACTTTGGTGCCGACCTGGAAGCCTTCGAGTGCGTGAGCCCATTGTTCACTCCAGCCTCTGAAGATTCGGGTTTTGCCATGTGGCATGGCGCGGTGCTCCAAGCTGATGGCCCTCCAGCGTTCAAGGTATATCTCAATCCGCGCCGTCATGGTCCGGAGCAGGCCCGTTCAGTCGTGGACGAAGCCCTGCAACGGTTGAAGCTGACGTCGGCTCAGCGTTTGGTGAGGGAGCTTCCCGTCGAATGGGCCACCTTCTACTTCTCGCTGGATCTCGGCTCGGCATTGGGCGGGCGGGCAAAGGTCTACCTATGCTCACCGAGCTCCACTCCGGCGTCGCTCGCCGCGGAATTGGACGCCTTGGGTCTTGCGCCTGCAGCGGAAGTAGAGAGCTGGTTGGCTCGGTTGTTGCGCGACCGGTCACCCCTGGAAAGTCGGCCAATACAGATGTGCTTGGCGTTTCGCTCTGGTCGGGACCTGCCGGAGCTCACTTTGCACGTTCCCGTGCGCAGTTACGTGAGTCACGACGCGGAGGCTCTGCATCTCGCTTGCCAGTGGTTGAGGCCCCACGACGCGGCAGCATTGACGGCAGGGGTCCAGGCCATGGCTCAGCGCCCGCTCGAAAGTGGTCGCTCCTTGATCAGCTACGTCTCTCTTCGTCCGCGGCCCGATCACCTGGGCGTGACGGTTTATCTATCGCCGCAGCTCTACGCCGTTCCCCCGCCGAGGTGCGTGTCACTGGACAACTCGGTTAAGAGTAGCTCCTACGTGCGCGAGCTCGGCCCCAAGGCGCGAGGAGGAAGCACCCGGACGCTCCGCGCTCTGACCGATGAGATTGCGCGATGCAAAGAGCGATTGAGTCGTAAGCCGTTTCTTCGGCGGGTTCGACACGAGGGTACGCTGGCGGAAGCCAAAGGTGTCGTACGGCGGATGGCTTTCTGGGTGATGGGATTTCAGGATATCCTGCGCCTAGTGACGCGTTTCACGACGGAGCCTACGCTCACCCGCTTGGCTTGCACGCACGAAGCGGAGGACCGTGGCCACGACCACTGGTTCCTGCATGACCTCGAGCAACTCGGCTTGGCCGTGTCGCTGTCGGACGCCTTCGGCGACGACTCGGAAGTCGCGCGAGACACTGTCTACGGCCTGATCGCAGATGTGGTCAAAGCAGAGGACGATCGTGCCCGGCTGTGTGTCGTGCTTTCGCTGGAAGCTGCCGGTGTGGAGTACTTCGCGGCAACGATTGCCTTCCTGCAGCGTGTGGGAGTCGGAGACGGGTTGTTGTACTATGCCCGCTCCCACCAGACAGTCGAAGCCAATCACGACGTGTTCGAAGAGGATAAGCAGGCGGAGCTCGCGGCAATGCCTGTTTCAGAGACGGCATTCGAAGAGTGTCTACGAGTCATTCACCGCACTTTCCGGGCAATGGAGGTACTCGGAGAAGAGCTGTACGGCTGGCTCGAACCAGAGGTAGAAGGCGCGGGAGACGCCTCATGAGCGACGGGCGTTCGGAAAGTCGGCCCATCGCCGAACTGATCCCCAATGGGCCGCCCACTGAAGTTGGAGACTTCGGGGGGATCATTCGAGGGAGGGCGCTCGGCACGGTCGCGCCACGCAACGCCGAAGAGTTGCGCTCGTTGGTGCGTCTGGCTCGAGGACGTGGTGTCGGTCTGACGGCGAGAGGACTGGGCAGCAGTCAGAGTGGGCAAGCCGTGGCTGACGAGTGCGTTCAAGTGTCGTTCGAAGGGCTGCGAGCGGTAGGGAGTGTTCAAGCGACGAGCACCGTCGTGCGTTGTGAGGCAGGGGCAACGTTCGAGGACGTGCTGCGTGAGACGCTGGCGGTGGGCAAGATGCCCGCGGTCGTGCCGCTGAATCCAGACTTGTCTGTCGGTGGCGTGTTATCCGCTGGTGGTCTTGGCAGTTCGAGCCATCATCACGGGTTCGCCGCCTGCTGCGTGGAAGAGCTGACGGTCGTGTTGGGCGACGGCAGTTGCGTGGTTGCCAGCAGTAGCCAGAACAGAGACGTCTACGATTGCGTACTGGGCGGATTGGGTCGCTATGGTCTGATTGCAGAGGTTGCGTTGCGGCTAGTTCCAGTGCCCCCCCAACTCGTGACAACGACTCTGCTCTACGAGGACTGCGAGTCGATGCTGAACGATCAGCTGGTCCTCTCCGCCAAGTCCGAGGTGTTGCATCTCGAGGGGGTGTCGGCAGGCTGCGTTTTGGGTATGCGGAAGGCGGATGATGGCCGGCCGGTACCTCTTCGTCGTTGGTCCTACGCGCTTCACTTCACGGTGGAAAGTGAAGCGCGAGCCGAGGAGATTCTCGGCGCACAGAATCACGTCGCGGTGTTGAACACCCAGACTGACAGTTCCGAAGCATACCTGCGGCGCTACCAACCGCGTTTTCGGATGATGCGGGCCAGCGGCGCCTGGGAGCAGACCCATCCATGGTTCGAGGCATTGGTCAGCCCGGATGGAGCGCGCGAGTTGCTGACGGCGGCTCAATCAATGCCGCCTTTCTTTGGCGACATGATCCGGGTCGCGACGGTTCGCCACGAGGCGATCCCGGCAGGAATCGCGGTTCCGACGCGGAACTCCATCAGTGCGTCCCACTTTTTCTCGGTCGCGGTTCTCCCGGCGGGAATTCCTCAGTCCCTGGTCGACTTCGCCAAAGCTGCGTTGCGAGCGCTCGACGACCGGTTGAGCGACGTTGGTGGGAAACGCTACCTTTCCGGTTGGCTTTGCGAGCCGACGGTCGATACTTGGCGGCGGCACTACGGGTCGGAGTTTGAGCGGCTCGAGGAGCTGCAACGACGCTACAATCCGGGGAACGTTCTGCGCTCGCGGTTGAACTTCCTCATTTGACCAATCGTAAATGGAGCAAGATGTCCCACGAACACAAGGTGCAGCAATTCTACGACAGCGCTCGGCACTGCTATGAGCGCATCATGGGGGAATACTGGCATCACGCCGATCCTGAGGCGGTTGCCGCGGGGCTACCGCGTTCACGCGCGTGTGAGATTCTCAGCGAGCGTGTCGTGACGCTGTGCGGTATCGAGCCGGGTCATCGAGTCTTGGATTTTGGATCTGGGATTGGCGGTCCAACGCTGCACATGGCTCGCCACACTGGGGCGTCGTTCGTCGGCGTCTGTAACAACGACCGTCTGACTCAGCGCGCTCGTGAAGCCGCGAGCACCCGTGGAGCTTCCGAAAGCGTGACGTTCCAGACTTTGGGCGACGAGGAGTACAAGCAGCTGCCATTCGACGACGAGAGCTTCGACGCGATCGTGTTCATGGAGTCCGTCTGCCACATTCCGGACAAGGCTCAGCTGTTCCGAGAGTTCGCGCGGGTCGTGAAACCTGGATGTCGCATCGGAGGGATGGACTGGATCCAGCGTCCGTGGGGTGAGGTCCAGCGTCCAGAACAAGTCCAGGAGTTCATTGGACCCATCTGTGAGCATGTCGCCATCCCCTGGCTGGGAAGTGTCGATGACTATGCAAATCTGATGCGGGATGCAGGGTTCCGAGTTGCCGTCGCGCGTGACCTCGTTGCCGGGCAAAAGTGTTGGGGTGCCGTGCAGGACGACGAGAACCCCGAGTGGCTCAACTATGACGGGCCCGACTTCGAGATGTTTCGACGAGGTGAAGAGGCGCTCGTCGCCGCGCGGAACGCCGGGGTCTTCTCGATAGGCACTTGGATCGCAAGAAAACCCGTCTGACTTGCTCGCTCAGAAGCGAAACTCCGACACGAAGACGCCACTCTCGATGACGTCGGCAGCGGGACCTGGATCCAGATCCGTCGGGGCCGTGAGCTTTCCGACGAGCAGAAAGCCGTCGGGGCTCTCGACCAACGTCGTGGTGTTCGATCCAGCTCCGAACTGAAAGCGGTAGGCCGAGGTGCCATCCGCGTCGTAGCCAAGCACGGAGCCCGATTCGGTGAGTACCACGCCGCCGCCGGGGGCTGCCCCGAGGCCGATGAAGACCTCGTCGGGCAGCAAGTTCACGCCAATGGACGTGCCGTCCTCTCGCAGGTGCAACAGCGCAGCGGCGCTCGTGCCGTACACAAGCAGACGCTCTTCAGGAAAGTCGGGAGGAGCCAGCGACGTGCGCACGCTTCCGCCCAGCATGACGACGCCATCTGAAGTGGTCACGAGCGAAGAGCCGAAATCGGGCCAGTACATGCGATGCACTCCTGCGGGGTAGGTCCACGTTCCCTGCTCGAAGGTTCCTCCCGCAGTCCAGACGTCCGTAGCTGATGCCGCCAGATCTGCGACGGCTCCCTTGCGAACATCGCCCCAAAGGTAGTTCCCGTCGGGGTCGAGCTTGACGAGAAAGCCGGTGATCGCGTGCTCCATTTCTCGTTCATCAACGCCCGCAGTGGGGTCGATGTCCTTGGCTCCGAGGTTGAACGACCCGGCGCAGTAAACGTTGCCGCTACCGTCGCTGACCACGTCGAGTCCGTTAGTCGCTCTGGGCGGCCACACTCGCGCCCAGAGCAGTTCGCCGTCCCCAGCATACCTCGCGACATACGCTTGCTCGTTCGAGTTCTCGATGCCGACTTCCACGTTGCCCGGTCCCGGGTCGAAGTCGATCACGCCGGACATCGTCCCGGTGATGAGGACCGAGCCCGACGCACCCGGGGCCACGTCACTCACGTCGATCGCCGCATTGCCGATGGCGGTGGACCAGCCGTAGTTGCCATCTGCGTCGAGCTTGCTGACGTAGGCCATACCGCCGACTCCGCCGTCGCGGATGTCGGACGTGGCCGTGGGATCGAGATCGACCTCACCTCTGAAGGTGCCCGCCAACCAAGTGACGTCGTCCGACGCTCGGGCAACCACGGGCGGGTCCGCCACGTCGAGGCGCAGTGTCCCGACGTATTCGGGCGTACAACTGCCGCCGAACTCCGTTTCGCAATCCGGTGACGTGCGATCGCAATTGGCGTAGCCAGTGTTGCAGGTGGGCTGTCCACAGGAGTTGGGATCCGTGCAATCCAGGCTCGCGTTTTCGGCGCCACAGTCGGCGCGCCCGCAAGCTCCGCAGTTTTTCGGTGTGTTGAGCGGTTCACACTCGAGGCCCCCGGAGCAGCGTTCGTGTCCGGGATAGCAGTCGCCATGCACGCATTCCCCTTGCACGCACTGGACTTGATTGTAGTTGCTCTCGCAGGGGGTGTCGCAAGCACCGCAGTGCAGCAGACTCGTTGCCAGGTTCACACAGCCGTCGCAGAAGTCCGGGGTCTGCTCGATGCAAGCCGTCGCGCACACGAACTGACCGTCTGACTTGGTGCAGACCGGCGAGGCAGGTGGACAGGCGTCGCCACACGCTCCGCAAGCGGCCGCCTCTCCGAGGTAGGTTTCGCAACCGCTCTGCAAGTCCTCACTGCAGTGAGCGAACCCCTCGGCACAACTTCCCGACGGAAACACACAACGACCGTCCTGACAAATGGTCTCCGAGCCAGCGACCACGTTGGGTAGCTCGTTGCAGGTGATTCCACCGCAGACTCCGGGCGGCTCGGACATCGGGCCCATCATCTCGCCGCCCACGGACGTCATGGGAGTAGGAGCCTCAGTAGCCATCGTCGTGTCCATCGCTGTTTCACCACTGCCGGCTGGTGTCGTGACAGTGCCGTCAGTGGTCACTCCCTGGTTGGAGTCAGGCGTATCCGGGTCGCGACCTGCTGTGCCGCCGTCGCTTACGGCGCTAACGTTTTCGTCGGATGCCGTTTCGCCGCTTTCGTCTGTCGTGGCTGCTGCGCTCGATCCCGTGGAGGGCGCGCTGGAGCTCGTCCCGTCTCCCGTACCTCGTTCGGATGGGGCTTCGTCCGCCGTTCGGCCTCCGCCGTGACATTGCACGAGTCCCGTCGAAAGAGCTGCGAGGGAGAGCAAGCAGAGGGTGCGCAGTGGACACGTCATTGGAGCGAATTGCTGTCGTTTGCTCGGCGCGAAGGGCGGGGTACTGTGCACGGGGAGTTGCGGGCGCTCGTCCGATGGCAGACGGTGGCGCAAGCCTCGAATCATGGTCGCTGGGGGCGGGTCTGCGCATGCAAAAAGTTGCTCCCAGAAGCAGAGTAGGAGCGCCTCACCCCTGTCGGGACGTCGCCGCTCCGAAGCAGCGCACGACCGTGAACGCTTCCAGCGGCAAGCGGACGTGCTCGCGCCAATCTGGTAGTGTGCCGCCGATGAATTGGGGAAAGCTCGCACGTCGGGGCACGTTGCCCGCGATTGTGCCCGCACTCGTCGTGGCGCTGGCGTGCAAAGGGTCGGATAGCTCACGCTCGAAGGAACACGCCGCTGATCCGGTCGCCACAGGTAGCGACGTAAGCGCTCCCGCGCCCGAGATGGTGCCGACCGTGGCGTCCGCCGAAACTGCTCCCACCCACGACGCGCCGCATCGAGCGGCGAGCCGCGAGTTGACGGAGCTTGCCGTCAAGCGCTTGCTCGACGATTGGCTGGTCGCGCAAAATGAACACTCGTTCGAGAGCTACGAGAAGGCGTACGCGAGTCGGTTCACGGGTATCAAGCGCACTGGTTCCAAAACCTCCAAGATGGATCGCCGACACTGGCTTTTGGACCGCCGCCAGATGTTTCCGCGCATCGTGAGCGTGCGTGCCAAAGACCCACAGATCGCGTTGCAGTCAAAGACGGCTAGTCTGCGCTTCGAACAGTACTGGGCCTCGAAGAACTACGAAGACCGAGGCACGAAGCAAATGACGATCGTGCTCGAAGATGGGCTGCCACGCATTGCCCGCGAGGAGTTGCTGGAGAGTCGCGCCATCGGCGCGCAGAGCACGAGGCAGACGCCGGTGCATCTCGTGTATCGCTTCGGTGGGCAAGACTATCTGGTCGTCGGAGACGGGGCCAAGCTCGTCAAACCCGAGCTGCGTGAAGCAGCAGGCACGTTCGTGGCGTTCGGCGACGTCGACCTCAGCGACGCGCGCGCCATGGCAGATTGGCAGGGCCGAAGTCTGAGGGTGTTTTCTGTTTCGGGTAAACATTGCACTGCGGAAGGCGGCAGGGTCGTCGGCATCGCGTTGGCTCTGCCTCACTTCTCGGAGCAAGGGCGCTGGGATACGCAGAAGGTTCCGCCCGCCGAGCGGGCCCAGATCATCGCCGAGATGGGCAGGCCGCAATACGCCGTCGAAATCGATGCGGTGAAAGGCAACTGTGGTGACTTGGTGTTAGGACAAGCTGCGAGTCAGCCTGTGACGAAGGTCGCGGAAGAAACATCGGACGAAGCCGCCAAACGAGTAGCCCTGACGGTGTTCGAGAACCTGCCGAAGTACCAAGCACAGCAGAAGGACCTCGACCAGTTCATCGCGGAGTCGGAGAAGGAAGCGGGTCACTCACAACCCAAGACGCCTTGGACGGAGTATTCACCGGTGATTCGCTCTCAACGCTCCTTCCGTCTCGGTGACGAGCACTACGTGTGGCTCAGCTACGACGCTGGCCCGGGTTGCGGCGGTTGGGATGGCGGTTTGGCGATGCTGTTTCGGGTTCACCCCGGAAAGGAGCTTCAAGTAACGCCTATCCCTCCGCCCAAGGGGGCGTTCTACCCCACGGGCGACGTCACTTCCTTGACCGACGTCAACGCAGATGGGCGCGTGGAGCTGTTGCTGCACCCGACCTTTTCCTCGGGAACACTGCTGCTCGACGAATCCCTGCAACCCGTCGAACAGGTCAACTACGTGAATTTCGATTGTCCTTGCTGAACCGGAGCAGCCGCCCGGCGAGAAAACTCGAGAGACAACTCGCCGATGCCGAGCAGGCGCGTGCTGAGGCGGAAGAGAAGGTCGAGCGAGCGCAGGAACAGCTCGCTGGATTGCGGCAGAAAGGCGCGGCAGGCGAAGCGACCAAGAAGGCACTGAAGACCGAGGAGCAGGCGCTGCGGGAGGCTGCCCTGGCGGGGGCGCGGGTAGACGTGACGAAGGAGAAGGCGGCTCGGACGAAGCAACTCTTGTCTGGCAAGACGGATGTCTCTAGCGTGAAACGCACTTCGGCCGAGGGCGTGGAGCCCGCGCCGCAGTCGGGCCTCAGGGCTCGGTGGTGCCTGCGCGCCCAGCCAAGTGTCTGACCCGAGCGCCGGAATTTTCTGCTGTTCTCTGACGATTCAGGAACACCGTCGCGCGAACTTGCCACCCTTGGGGGGTGAGTGGACTTCTCTGCACCGTTCTTCAGAGCTCCTGCGACTGCGGGCTGACAGGTGTTGTGTCGAATGCGAAAGGACGTGTGATGCTCAAGAGAGGCCATTGCAGACTGCTACCTCCGTTTTTTGCGGTCGGTGTTGCCGCCTGGGGATGTGGTGAATCGAAGGACGACGGTTCGAGTGAGGTGGCTGTCCCGGCTCCAGCTGGCGTGACGTCCTCGCCGGAGCCGGTGAGCGGCAGCGCGTCCGGGGCGAACGCGCCAACTCTGCCGTCCGACGGGGCGTCGGGTGACTCGGGGCAGGGCACACCTGCATCCGTACCTGCCGCAGAGCCACCGGAGGGCACGACACCGTCCGCGGCTTCACCGCCGACACCAGCGGCGGATGACACGGGCGAGGCGAGCCCCGCAGATGCTAGCCCGGCGGCAGAGCCGACCAGCGAAGAGGGCGCCGCGGGGGCAGCAGGCGAAAGTGTCGGAGCGGGCGGGGCAGGCGAGGGGGCCGAGGAGCCCTCTGTGCAAGCCCCGACGACGGAGGGCTGCAGCAGTGGTCCCTGGGAGACGGCCGATCCCTCGATGACCGGGCCGTTCGAAGTGGCGACGGACAACGAAGTCGGACCGGAGGCAGGAGATCCCGAAGAGGACGGCACGGTACCGCGCTTCACCATGTTCCGTCCTGCGGACATCGAACAGAGTGAGTTGTGTCACCCGGTGATCACCTGGGGCAATGGTACCGGCTCCACCCCCAATCTCTATGGGGCGTTCTTGCGGCACTTCGCGTCCCACGGCTTCGTGGTGATCGGATCGAACAGCACCAACGTCTCGCGGGGTGATCCCAAGCCCATGAACGTCGGTATCGACTGGGTGCTGGAGCAGAACGAGGACCCGTCCAGCGTTCTGTACCATCACATCGATACGGCCCACATCGGTGCGACGGGGCATTCTCAAGGAGCTGCCGCGACGACCCAGGCTTCCGGCGATCAGCGCATCGTGGCCTCGGTGCCGATCGAGGGCGCTGGGCCGCAGAGAGACCTGAATGGTCCAGCCATGTTCTTCTGCGGCGGCATGGACGACGTTGTCAGCTGCGACGGAGCCCAACGCGCTCTCGACGCGGTCACGACGCTACCGGCCATGTATGCCAACTATCTGACGGCAACTCACGGCAACTGGCTCAGTCGCGGCGGTGATCAACGCAGTGACGTGGAAACGGCAGTCACCGCGTGGATGCGTGTGCACCTGATGCAAGACGAAGCACTTCGGTCCTGGTTCTATGGCGACTCGTGCCAGTTGTGTACCGATACTGCCTGGGAAGTCGATCGCAAGAACATGGACGAGTGAGGCGCAGCCCCCCGAGCAGACGCTCTGGGGAGTCTGAGGCATGCTCTGGGGTACTCAGAGCTCCCGACAATCCCCGAAGAACTCACGGCGACCGAAAGAATGGGGCCGCGCCTGCTTGATCAGGAGCGAGCGGTCGCCGTCGCTCAGCTTGAACTCGATCTCCATCGCGAACCAGCGTGCCTCCTGCTCGGGGTCCAGCAAGGGCCGAAACCACTCGTGCACACCGCGTAGCGCGCAGCTGACCGCGTCCGCCTCGGCGGCACTCAATACGCGATCCGGGCTGCCACTGAGTGTGGCGACCAGACTGCTTTCGCCGTGGTAGACGAGGCGCGGGGTGCGACCCCAGCGATAGACGAACTGCTCGGTGCTGACTCCTGGGGCCGGATTGGTCACGCTGGCCTCTCCGGCTTGCGCGTTGATGTAGTAGATGTCTCCGCGATCCGGATCGAGCACGTTGCGGCTCACGGCAACGCCGTTGGCCTCCTCCGACAGGGAGGCGGGGTGGACCAGCACCCCCATCGCGATGCTCTCGTCATCGATGTTGGCGAAGGCCCGCTCGTCGTAGGCGCGCAGGTTCCACAGGCTCGCCCACACCGTTCGCAACGCGTCGTCGACGCGGCGCTCGGGATCGTCTAGCTCGGCACTGACCGAGGTGTACAAGCCAGCGCCATTGAAGTTCGGCAGGTCTTCTGTGTTGCTACTGCTGCGGAAACGCACCCGGCGGTTTCCGAAGCGCTCCCTCACCGCCTCCTCCACATCGCTCAGCAGTTCGTCGTCGACGGGCGTCTGCATGATGAGTTCTCGCACGGCGGCCAGGCCGAGTGCCCGCGTCTTCGGATCGGCGACGAATCCGGCGTCTTGCTTCAGCTCATCGAGCAGTTCATCTGCCCCGCTGGCCTTCAGGTGCTCGAGGGAGTGCACCACGGGAATGGCGAAGGGCTGGGCCGGGATCGTCGGGCGCACCGGCTCGCTACAGTAGGAGACGGTGATGTCGATGCGGGCGAGTTCGGCCATTTGCGCGGCCTTGGCGCCGATCGCCGGCAAGCTCGACAAGTCGTGATCGCTGAGAGGTTGAACGCCCCGTAGCTTCTTGTCGAGACGCGGGGCGACTGCGGGGCCTTGCTGAACGCGCTGTTGCCAGAACGCGGCCGCTTCTTCGGGGTCAGCCAGTTCGACGTCGACGCCGGTCGCGGATACTTCCAGCCGCACCAACTCGTCCAAGTAGGGTGCGAGGCGCTCACGGGCGTTTGCCAGACTGGCGTTCGGCGTGCCGCGATTTTGGCTCAGTACGTTGACGTGCGCCAAGGGCGTTTGAAAGGCTTCGGTGATCAGACCGCCGACCAAGGGAATGTCGTTGGGTACGTCATCCGTGATGACGACGACGTTCGAACCGAGTGCTGCGTCCTCGAGTGCAGACGCAGTGACGAAGCGCAGGGTGCCGTAGGCGATGCCTTCCGTCAGTGGCTGATAGGTGACGTTCATGAACGGCGCGTTGGGCGCCACGATGGGAAGCGTGCCCTCGATTTCACGGACGCGCATGACTTGAGCGTCACCTTGCGGGCGCAGTACCCAACGTCGAGGGTTCCAGGTGTGTTCGATGGTCGAGTAGTAGCCATCGCGCATCGCGGCTGCATCGATGGAATCACCGGTCGAAAACTCGACCGACGCGATACCTGCTCCAGCATGTTCGACCAACGTGCCGAGGTGAAAGCGCCGACCGCTCGTGGCGCGATATTCCGCGTTCGAGAAGTCGACCCAGCCTTGATAGAACTCGTCGTACTGGACCGGGTCGCAGCGATCGAGCTCGGGCTCCTCGTAAATCCGCTCGCGCACGAACGTGTAGTGTAGCGGCCAGCGCGCTGCGGCCAGAAGGTGCACGAGCCCCGGTGCCTCGAAGTCGGCGACGAACTTCACGGGCGCAATCCCGAGTTGGCTGGCGCCAGCGGCGAGCTTTTCGAAGTCGGCGGGTGTTCGCAGCGCTCGGAGGCGGTCACCGATGTCGCGCTCGGCGACCACCTCACAACCATTGGCGGCTGCTGGCGTTGCGTTGCGGCAGAAGCGCGACAAAACGGAGTCGTCTGGCACGCGGGCGAGCGTCGCCCCTTCTGGCCAGCGCATGAAGTCGACCCGGTCCAATACCTCGCCCTCATCGAAGAGCGTCAATACTCCCTCGAACTCGGGATCCGACTCGAGCTCACTCAGTACATCGCTCGGAACCTCGAGCGCAACACGTTCACCAGGCGCTAGCGTCTCGTCGGGGGGCAGCACGAGGTTCGTGCCATCTGCTGTCGTCGGCCACGGTAGAGACGGCTTGTGGGGGCTCAGGTTCAGCTGAAACTCCTCCAGAGACACCTCTGACTGGCCAGCGTTGAGCAGTTCGATGAACGCCGGCTCGTTCGTCCCGGGTCGCAGCGCGAGTTCGCTGATCCAAAGTGTCTTGGCGGTTGGGGGAAACGGGTCGGGTAACTCGTAGGCTTCGAATTCGACGTCGGACTCGAGACTCGGTGGTGGAGGCGGCGCGCAAGTGGTTGCGTTGCGCCGCCCCGGTGATGCGTAGCGACACGATTCGAAGTTGCCGGCGGCATCTGGAAAGCGCGCCAGCACCTGGTTTTGTCCGAGCGGCGGGATCACGACCGCGTCAGTGACGAAGCCGTCCGTTTCGAGCCACACTTCGTCGCCCGAGGAGCTGAGTTTGAAGGGGAGGTGGTGTTCACCTTGTTCTGGTTCGTCGTCGGCAAACACGAGCAGGCGTTGCCCTGGGTTCAACGTGCCGTTGGGCAGACGAGACGTCGCGCCCGATGCGTCCGCGATTCGGTAGTCCGACAGCTCCAATGGCGCCTCGCCTGCGTTCACCAATTCCAGCCAGTCGTCCGCCTCGCCCAATTCGTCGATCCAGGCGCCGTCGTTGCTGGCCATCAATTCGTTGATGAGCAAAGGCCCTGCGCCGGGTGAACCTGCATCCGACCGACCCGCGTCGCTGTTTGAGGGGGAGGTCGGGGTGGTGGGTGGGGCTCCGGCGTCCGACACCTCCGGTGGCGTCGGGGACGACGCAGCGTCGCGCTCTGGGCCCGCGTCCGCCGAGTCTGGCATCAGTACCTTCAAGGGCACGCTTGGGGCGCGGCCGCCGTCCTGCTCCCGTTCACCCGCGCTGTCACGGTTTGTGCCACACGCAGTGAATGCCGTGGCACAGAACGCCGCCAGCGCGAAGCTCGCCCAGCAGCCGTGATTCCCAAGCGATAGTGGGGACTTCTCGCGCTTCATGTGGGGAGGGAGCGACGTGGATTCAGACATCGAATGGTCCATCTACAAGCACCGTGCCAAGCGGGTCCTGTTCGTGGGGGGCGCCGATGCGCAAGAGTGTTGACGGACAGCTAGAGGTGGCGGGGCTACTCCGTGGGTCGCCCGATCGCGATTTGGGTCTCGAAGGTGCGCCAGCGCAGGCCCGCCCAGCCGTACGCCGTCGGTTCACCCGTGTCCGGGTCACTCAGTAACAAGATCGTGCCGAATCCGAAGCCGTCGTGATTCGTGCGCGTGTCCTCGTCGTGGAGCAACCGGGACGAGTCCGCGATTCGGACGAGGTAAGCGTTGTCGTATCCTGGCACGGCAACCGGCGGCAGGAGGATGAAGGCAACGTGGCCGGTGTTGCGAGACTGAATGATGTCCGGCTTCACCCAAGCCACGACGTCCCCCGCTCGAGCGTCGGCGACGCGTTGGACGCGACGCCAGCCAAACCGCTCTTTGCCCGCCGGGACGGAAGCGATGCGACGGTAGAAGTCTCGCGCGAGTGGGCGGTGTGGCAGCTTGTAGGCACTGGCCGCTGCGGCTCGGGGGGCGGCGCGGCGCAAAACCCATTGAGTCATGCCCGAACAATCGAAGGCATACATGCCCTGCTCCTCATCGACTCGGATCATCGACGAGTAGCCTCCCGAGCGCCGGTTCTCGTGGATCCCACGCAGGGTCACCATCACGTTGTTCGCTTGCCACGGTACGGGCAGATCGCTCAGCCGCGGCGCGTTTGGTGCACTCGACGAATGGGTTTGGAGGCTTCGCTGGGTGGCGCCGACCCTGTTTGCATCGTTGCTTTCAGCAGGGTCCGGGACATTGCGGTCGTATGCGACGACTGTGGGCGCCACGTGTCCGGGCTCGTGTTCCTGAGGCCCGGCGCAGCCGACGAGCCTGGTGCCGATGGCGACCGCGGACGCGACGAGGCAGGCGCGGCTGGGGACGTAGTGAGGGATGGGGTTGGGGAGCTGCACGCCTGGATTTGACTGAGTGGAGGCGGTGTTCTTGGGTGAGAGGCTGTCGATGGGCACTCCCTCTGGCTAAGGTAGCAGGAAGGTGTCGCTCGCGGGGACATCGAGCTGTCCAAAAGGGCCGTAGCCCCAGCACTCGATGCTACCGTTCGCGTGCAGCGCGCAAGTCGTCGCGTTTGCTGCGATCACTTCGCGAAAGTCGTCGTCGAATACGAGGCGAGCTTGACCGCTTTCGTTGTAGCCCCAGCAGCGCAAGCTGCCGTCGCAGCGCAGCCCACAGCTGTGCGCTCCAGTGGATGCGAGTTGGGCGAAGTCCGTCACGTCGGAAGGGACTTGGGTCCTGCCGTCGTTCGGCGAGCCCCAGCAAAAGGCGCCTCCACCGTTGCGCAGAGCACACACGTGCGCCAGGCTGGTAACGACCTGCACGACATCGCCGGGCTCTTCACTCGGTGTCAACGTTTCGAAGCGATCGCTGCCCCAACATACGACGGTGGCGTTTTCCTGGAGGCCACACGTGTAGTCGAAGCCGGCTGAGATGCGCGCGAAGGATTCGCCCTCTGGTGGATCGAGTTGCCCCAGGCTGTTATCGCCCCAGCACGTCAGGCTACCGTCCGCGAACAGTCCGCAGCTGTGGCTCGCTCCGGCAGAGACCTGGACGAACTCTTGGTCGACGGAGGGCACATCGGCTTGTCGTGCCTCGTTGGCGCCCCAGCAGAACACCTCGCCCCCGCGACGCAAGCCGCAAGTGTGTCTCAGTGAGGCGCTCAACGACACGAAGTCCGTCACTTCCAGCGGCGCCTCCAGTTGCCCGTCGTCGTTACCTCCCCAGCACACCACGTCGCCCTGCTCGCGGATCGCACAGATGTGCTCGCTTCCTCCTGCCAGCGTCGAGTTTCGTGGCGCTCGCGCGCAGCTGGTGGCCTCAGCTCGATTTGCGAGCCCCCCGGTCCCCGTCCTGCCGCCCGTCGAGTGCGCAATGTCTACTTCCGAGCGCGCGCCACAGCCCAAACCGACGAGCCCGAGTAGACTAGTCATCAGCAGCGGGCAGCGACGTGTCGAAAGCTGCATTGGGATTGGAGTATACACACCAGGTCACTGTCTCCTTCTCGCGAGTGACTGTGCCATCGCCGCATCGCACTACGACGTACGCGGGGCCCGCACATTACCCCTGGGGCATACGTTTTCAGCCTTCGAGCAAGGCGCCGAGCATCTTGGCTCCAGCGAATCGCACGCCTGTTCACCCGCGTCCGCGTGTGTCAGAGTCACGGCTCCATTGGTATCGTCAGAGAGGTTCATCATGAAAAGCCCCGTCTCACTCACGTTCGTGTCGTTGGGAGCGTTTGCACTCTCGGTTTCAGCCTGTGGCGATGACACCACCAAAGACGCATCCCAGGCCGCGACGACCGTTTCGAGCCCGGGGGCCAACTCCAGTGCTGGCGGGCCAAGCTCGACGGCACCGGGCGCGGGTTCGTCCACGGCCACGCCGAATCCAAGCGGGGTATCTTCAACGGCGGATACGAGTGGGCAGGCTGCCACGTCGGAACCTGTAGCGACGGCCAGTGCGACCCCCGACCCGACCACGAGCGGTGACGGTAGTTCGGATGGACCCGGTGATCCCGCTCCGGAAATGGACGGTGCGGGGGGCTCGATGGCTGCGGGCGCCGGAGGCAGTCCCACCGAACCCATGGGCATGGGTGGTGACATGGGCGCTGGTGGCGATGGCCCGGGTGGTGCGGATGAGCCGGCGGCAGGTGGTGCTGGCGGCGCGGGCGAAACACCTGAGGAGGGGATGCCTTCGGGTGGCGACGCCACTCCCAGCGCCGGCTGCGGCATGGACACGGGTCAGCAAACCGGTAGCTGGGTCGAGAGCCAGGTGATGACTGACGGCGGCAATCGTCCCTACTCGGTGTGGTTGCCGGACGGCTACGATCCGATGCGTGCCTATCCGGTGATCGGCTTGCTGCACGGTTGTGGCAGCGGCACGAACAACCTGCCCATGGAGCGTCAGACAGGGAGCGACGCGATCTTGTTTCGCGGCACGGGCTCCGCCGCCGACACCTGTTGGGATTCGGGTGCCAACGGCGCTGACGTTGCTTTCGTCGACGCCATGATCGCTGACGTTCAGGCACGTTTCTGTACGGACACGAGCCGCTTCTTCGCCGTGGGATATAGCAGCGGCTCCTGGTTAGCCGATCAGCTCGCGTGCATCCGTGCCGACGTATTGCGAGGGATCGCCACCGTAGCCGGCGGCAACCCGGGCGTCAGAAACTGCACCGGACCCATCGCGCAGATCTTCGTGCACGACACGATGGACAACAGCAACGGGATCAACGGCAGCGAAAGTGCTCGCGATCGGGTGCTGATGGAGAACAACTGCGATACGTCCATCGAGCCCGTACCGGAAGATCCGTCGCCGTGCGTGCGCTATCAGGGTTGTGATCCCGGATACCCCGTCGTCTGGTGCGCGACGACAGGAGAGGGCCACAACCGCCAAGACAACCTGGCCGCGCCCGCGTTCTGGAACTTCTTCCAGGAGTTCTGAGCAGCGCGTGACGTTCGTTTGCTCTCAGCTGAACAGCGATTCAGCGAGGCGGTCGAATACGATGCGCATGCGTCGGCTCGAGCGAAGCTCGCGGTGAGTGAGTAACCACGTGGGCAGTGTGAGCGGCGGAGGCACCTCGGGTAGTACTCTGGTGACCGTTGGCTCGGCGTCGCCCACTTCCTCCATCATGATGCAAATCCCCATCCCGCGTTTGGCCATCTCCCATTGGACGAGGTGGTCTTCGGTGCGAACGGGGAAGTTGCCCTCGGCGAATCGATAGCCCTGAGCGTTGAGCATGGTGCGCAGGCGCGGCGAATCGTCGAAGCCGAATATCTGGGCCTTCTCCGATAGCTCGGTTTGGGTCTTCGGGTTTCCGATGCGCGTCAAGTACTCGGGAGTCGCGTACATCCAAGCGGAGCTTTCTGCCTTGAGCTGCTTCGCGATCAAGTCGCCGTCGTCGGGGCGGAAGTGGCGTACGGCGATGTCCGCGTCGCGGCGGCGCAGATCGCTCGCCCTGTTGGAGACGACCAACTCGACGTCGATGCCCGGGTGCTCGCTGCGAAGTGCCTCGACGATCGGCGAGACCAAGTAGGCCGCGACAGCCTGACTGGCCGCGATACGCACCAGGCCGTCCACGGCAGTGGCTTTGCCTGCTGCTCCCAGCGATACGCGGGATGCGGCTTCCCCCATCTCTCGAACGTGCTCGAGCAGCTCCAGACCGTTGGCGGTGAGTTCTAGGTGGTTGCCAATGCGAGTGAACAGGGCGACACCAAGCTCCTCCTCGAGGGCCGTCACCTGGCGGCCGAGGGTGGGCTGGGTGAGTCCGAGCGCTCGGGCTGCGGCGGACAGCGAGCCCTCTTCCGCGGTCACCAGGAAGGCCCGGGCGCGGTTCCAATCGAAGGCGACGGATCTCCAGCTCATGCGAATATGCATATCCGTGATTCAGATTTGGTCAATCGATCAAACGCATGTGCATGGCTAGAACCAGGGTGTTGCCGGCGGAAAGGCGCACCGCGGCACCGCTCACCGATGCGCCGACTAAGAGGAAATCATGAGAGTTTGCATCGTAGGGGCCGCGGGGAAGCTGGGCCGGTACATGGTTCAGCACGCGTTGGACCAAGGCCACGAGGTGGTCGGTGTGTGCCGCCCGCAAAGTGTGTCCAAGCTGGCGAGCTTCGGAAGCCGCATCACCGTCGTTCCCGGGCACACCAACGACCGCGAGGTGATCGAGCGAGCAGTGAGGGGTTGTGACGCGGTGCTCACGGTGCTCGTTCCGATGGGCGTCGATGCCTATGCTTCCGGCACCGCTCGAGCCGTGCTCGATTTCGCCGAGCTCGACGCGCGTTTGGTGTTCTCCTGTGGCTGGCACATCTCGCTCGACGGCAAAGACGTCTACACTCGGAAGTTGCTCACCTTCGTCAGGGTCTTCGGATTCTTGGCGCGCCTTCTTCGATTCGCGGATCTCGACGACCAAGTGGAGGCGACGCGCCGCATCTTCGCTAGCGACCGTCGCTGGACTGTCGTCCGCGGTTCCGATCTCGAAGAGGGGCCGAGCCAAGGACTACCGGTGTGGAGTGACCACGTGGGGGATCCGATCTTGGCCAGCAACCTCACTCGGCGGACCGATTTTGCGCTCTTCATGGTCCAGGCCCTGAGCAACGACGAGCTCGTTCATCGCGCGCCCGCCATCAACGGCCTTCAAACCCCTTCGGCGCTCGCACACCAACCTCCGGCACTGCCCCCTTCGGGGCGCGAACCCTCCGCGGTGCGCCAGGAGTCGCCGCTGAGGGTTGCCTGAGGGCGAGGTCGGACTCGGAAATGGAGAGCACCATGACAATCAGGAATTCAACCCCCAGCCACCCAATTCCCACACATGCTTGGATCCCCGGCGTTGCCGGAGTCTTGTACCTCGTCATCATCGTGTGCGGGGTTTGGAGCGATGGCTTCGTTCGCTCGCAGCTGATCGTCGCGGGCGATGCGCAGCAAACTGCCGCCAACATCCTCGAAGCCGAGTCGCTATTTCGCCTGAGCTTCTTCGCCGATTCGCTCATGGTCTTGTGCGACGTCGGACTCGCCGTGCTGCTGTTCGAGTTGCTACGCGGCGTCAGTGCGCCGATTGCGGCGTTGGCAACCGCATTTCGAGTGACTCAGGCCGCAGTGTTGGGTCTCAATCTGCTCAACCAGCACCTATCACTCTCACTGCTGACGGGCACACACGCCCTCGACGTCCAGACGCGCAACGCTCTGGCGCTGCTCTTTGCCGAGGCCCAGGGCTACGGTTACGATCTCGGACTGCTCTTCTTCGGGATCAACTGCGTGCTCACCGGCATTGTCGTGTTCTGCTCGGGCTTTGCACCGCGTTGGATAGGGGTTCTGGTGGCTGCCTCGGGACCAGTCTATTTGATTGGCAGCAGCCTTCGATTCCTCTCACCTGAGATTGCAGAAGGCTTTCAGAGGGCCTACATGCTGCCGCTGGTCGCAGAAACGGCGTTTTGCCTCTGGTTGCTCGTCGCGGGCTATGTGGCGCGTTCTGCCCCGTCCGTGGCAGCGGACGACGCCATCGCTGGCGCGTGACGTGCAAATGGTAGCGGGTGAGGCAGGAGCGCTGGCGCGTGCGACGCGGGTGCACGTCGTAACGTGCCGCTGTCGGCGCAGCAGCAAGCCTTGGCGTCGTTACAGGTGCTCGTCGAAGAAGCTGCGGATCTCGTCGCCGGCCAAACACGTCCACAAGTCCGGGTCGTGGGTTGGAGTGTCGTGCTGACAGAACCGCAGCGTACGGTCGAGTTCGGTGACCCGAGTCCCGCCTGTCGGGGCATCGCTGTGTACGCTCCGTTCCGAGTCCAACGAGCCTTGCGCTGGCGTCTGGCGGCCAAATGAGCGAGCACGATTGTCGCGCTCGCTCATCTAGGGGTAGACGTAGGATGCGCTCACACCGAACAAGCCCGTCCACCGATGATAGGTGTCGAAGTCGCTCATGTAGCGGATGCTCGGCAACGATGCTTCGATCAAAACGCTGTCGAGCTTGACCGCAACGCTGATGAGATCCAAACGCGCGATCAGGTCGTTGCGCTCGGAGCCGACTCCCGCTCCGATGCGCATGGGCCATGACACGATCCCCGTCATCGGGATGTAGTAGCCGACGCTCCCGACGAGGCTGTAGAAGCTCTCGCCCGCATCGACGTGCGGCGATTCCTTCTTCAGCAGCGGCTGAAACGTCCCTGGAGCCCACTCCAGCATGAGTTGCGCTCGGTTCAGAAAGACACCCGCCTGCAGCGCAAAGGAGTACCCCGTGAAGCTCTCGGGACCATCGAGATCTCCCCCTCCGCCGAAGCGATAGGCGTGCAGCGTGGGACCGTAGCCCAGCCCCAAACCTCCGAACCCGGAGACCCCCTCGAAATCGCCGGATGTTTGCTGCTCGCTCGGTGTCGCGGATGCACTCGGAGCAACCGTCGGCGTCTCGGTTGTCGTGGCCGCTTCGGTTCGCGTTGGCGTCTCGGTTGCCGTGACCGCGTCGGTTTGTGCAGGCGTCTCGGTTGCCGTGGGCGTCTCGGCCGTGGGCGTTTCGGTTTGTGCAGGCGTTTCGGCTGTGGCTGTCTCGGTTTGTGCAGACGTCTCGGTTGCCGCGGTCTCGTCGGTGTCTTCTGCCTGTGCGGTACCGGCGAGGAGGACGGCGGAACAGGCGAGAGAGCAGGAGATCGCTCGGATGAACGGTGTCGAGAGTTGGCGGCTTGTGGTCGAGCGCAGTGCGGTTCGTCGTTTCCGTTGGCGGTCCATCGAGGCTTCCTGTGGCGGGTGGAAAGGTGGGGCCGATGCAAGTCGAAAGCTCTTTCGAGCGCAACCACTTCGCTGACGCTCCCGCTTCGGCTGGGGCCTGGAGCCCGATGGGTTTCGCGGCTGCGGGTTTTTTTGACGCAGGCTGTCTCGTTGCAGGGTGTCGTCGCGGTGTAGGGGCCGCCGAGCTATGGGGCGTTCGCGTCCGCCATGTCGTCCTCGAGCGCGTGGCGATTCCTGAGCTCCGCCCATGCAAGCTCACGCAAGTGAAGCCGTTCGGCTCCCCCAGGCCTTTGACAACGCTCTGCCACCATTAGACCCCGTGTGAGGAGTCTCGACGAAATCGCACGCGAGTCGCGGCAATCGCGCAGCGCTCGTTCGTTTCATAAACCCAGGGCACGCCGCACGGCTGGCATCATGCGACGACTGACTTTCGTCCGAGGCGTGGCGCACTCATCGAGCTGCCCGAGCGCGCGACGACGCGGCCTGCCGTTCCGGAATGCGACCGTTCGAACCCAAGGCTCGGTACAGCTCCACTTCTGAGGGGGCCGCGGGCGTGACGAGTGGCTGAGCGCCGGCGACCGGCACAGGAAGAATTCGACCCAGGACCCCTTGCGTGGCGATTCGGACGGAGTCACGATCCGGGCCTTGATCGACTGGTTGCTCGTTTTCGCCGGGCTGGTGCTCCTGGTAGTGGGAGGAGACGCGTTGGTGCGCGGGGCGAGCGGCATCGCCATCGTCGCTCGCGTGACTCCGGCAGTCGTTGGACTGACCATCGTTGCGGCCGGAACCTCGATGCCGGAGTTCGTGGTGTCGACTCAAGCGGCGTTTGCCGGTAGTCCCGGCTTGGCCGTGGGCAACGTCGTTGGGTCCAACGTCTTCAACATCGGCGCCATCGTAGGGCTCGCAGCGTTGTTGCGCCCGTTGCGGATCCAGGGCTCCACCGTGCGCTTCGAGTGGCCGGTGATGATGCTTGCCGCTTGCCAGTTGCATTTGCTCGCGCGGGACGGCCTCGTCGATCGGTTGGAGGGCGCCTTTCTACTCAGCGCCATGATCGCGTTCATCGCGTACGCGGTATGGCTCGGTCGCAAAGTGGCCGCTCCCGAGGAGCAAGCAGAGTTCGAACAAGTTGCGACGGCTTCCTTCGGGCGAGTTGGTCGCCCTGCCGTGGTCTTCAACGCCCTGGCCGTGCTGTTGGGGGCGGGGTTACTGGCGGGCGGTTCGACTGCCTTGGTTCGCGGTGCCGTCGGAGTTGCCAGTTCACTCGGCGTCTCGGACACGGTGATCGGCCTGACCATCGTCGCTGCCGGAACGAGCCTTCCGGAGCTCGTCACGTCACTGGTCGCCACGCGTCGCGGTCAAGACGACATCGCAGTCGCCAACGTCGTCGGCTCCAACATCTTCAACGTTCTCGGCATCCTCGGAGCGACGGCGACGATTCACCCCTTGGACGTCCCGCCGGAAATCATCGCCAGGGATGACTGGTGGATGTTGGGTGCCTCGTTGCTGCTATTTCCGCTGATGAAGAGTGGAATGCGTGTCACTCGCGTCGAGGGTGGTGTTCTGTTGACGGGCTTCGTCGCCTATCTCGTTTTTCTCGTCCGAGCGACGGCACTTTGACGACACCGGCGTGGGAGCTCGGCGGCGTCAGCGGCTCGCGAATCTGGGGCTCGCGCTAGCTCGATGCCGCGTGGTGAAAGAACGCGTCGGCACTGTCGTCAGCAGGGAACACCAGCTCGACCCGAAGTTCATCCAAAGTCACGTCGCGAGCGACGTTGAACGAAGCGACCGTGCTCATGGTGTTGAGACGCTGCTCTCCGAGCACGATGCGAGTGGTCAAGCCTGGGGCGTCAGGTTCCAGCTGTTCTGGCATGGGCACAGCTGCGAGGTAGCCCTCAGCGCGTTGGAGTAACTCCACCATCTGTGTGTCCGATCCCACGTCGGCCGCTTCCCGTCGCAACCGGTACAAGGTGTGCCACGCGATCTCCGCCCAGTTTTCGACCACATCACGCATCGGACCGGGACCCAGGAAGAGCTCGATGGCGTTCGCCTTCGTGCTAGGCATGAAGGCCCCGAACAACTTGCGAGCAGGCGTGTTCATCTGCACCAGATTCCAATAACGATCGATGACGAAGCCGGGGTAGGGCTCGTGTTTCTCCAGCATCCGGTCGACGATGCGGCGGATCGGGGCCAAAGCGGGTTCGTCCAAGCGCCGGGCGGGAAATAGTGGGGCGTACCCCGCGCTGCGCAACAGCACATTCTGCTCGCGTAACGGGATACCCAGGCTCTCGGCAACTCGCAGCACCATGTCCTCGCTTGGCTTGGAGCGTCCCGTTTCGATGAACGAGATGTGGCGAGGCGAAACGCCCGCCGCGTACGCGAGATCGAGCTGGCTCATGCCACGGAGGCGCCGGAAGTGTTTCAGCTGCTGTCCGAACGGAGGAGTCGCCATGGCTCTGTTGTAGTTTGGTGCGGCGACATCGGCACTGACCTGCGAGGTAATTGTCTCACTCCGCTTCGCACCGCAGACTGGGGAGTGAAAGACATCCCGTTGAGAAAGGAAACCCAAATGACTGAGCTCGACCGTCCAACCGTGCGCTGGCTCCTGCGAGGTATCGCACTGGCTGAAGTCTCTGGGGTGCTGATCGTGCTTGCGGCGCTCGTTCCCGGTGCCCTGGAGCCGGTGTTCGAGCTTCTATTTGCTCGTGCAGGCTCCACGCTGGGAGCGGATGTGGCCACCCGTTTCAGCTGCGGTATTGCAGGAGCCGTGCTGACGGGATGGGCGATGACCATGGGTCTGATCGCTCGACGATTGCATGAGCTGTCGCCGGCGGTAGTAGGCAACGCCTTCGCTCTTGGCACCCTCGCCTGGTTTCTGCTCGACGGTACGGTTACGACCGTGCTTGGCGCCTACTACAACTTGCTCGGTAACTGCATCTACTTCGCGCTCTTGTTCTTCCCAGCGTGGGCGCTGCGCTCCCAGAGTCGTGGGCGCCGCGCGAACCGCGTGAGTGTGTGAAGTGAGCACGCGGGTGGGAGTCGTTAACCGTCTGCTCATAGCCCGATCGCTTGCATGAATACTGTACTCAAAAAAAAGTGCGTGCACGGCATTGACAGACGTGCACGCATGCTTCATCTTCCGCGCCCTCGTCATGAAACGCATGAGAACACATCGAGCCTCAGTCGCGCACCAGGTGGTGCGCTGTGCTGAATTGCTGGCACGGTTGCTCCCTGAGCAGTCGAGCCCGGGCAATGCAGGTTCGTGTGCGAAGCGCGATGCACACGGGCTCGGGTTTCATGGCGCTGAGCTCTTTGGAGGCAAATCCTAGGCGTTTCGCAGTCTTTTTGCAGACTTGCGAGGCCGCCCTGGATCCCAGAGGCGGCCTTTTTCGTTTCCGTACCCGCTTTCGAAAGGCCAGGAAGGTGACGCCGGGTGGTCCCGGCACTCGAGCTCATCGGGTCGTATCAACGGATTGGTTCGATTCCATCACCTTCTGCCGCAGGTTCGATTCCTGCGAGATGTGACTGCTCATCTATGGCACGCCGTCGTGCGCCTCGCTGCCGCTTCGGTTTGGCGTTGCGTGTTCGGTTGTCGTGTTCCGAGCGCTTGCATCTGTTTGGTAAACGATGCCGACTTTCACTCGGTAGTAATCCATATGTCGTCGGTTCGAATCCGATCAGCCCCACTGTGCCCATCTCATGGGTGCACGCGCTGCCAGGCGCACCACGGGGCTGTAGCTCAGTTCGGTAGAGCAATGGAAATTGGCCCCTCACGCCAACCCCAGGAAGGAAAGTAGTCAGCACGGTCTCGTGGGCTCCGTCGACAATGCCCAAAGGTAAACTCGACACCACGCGCGGACCCGAAGTCGAAACTCAGCTCGAGCAGCGCTGGTGCCAGCCTCTGCGTCGCCGTTCGTGACCTTGCCCCCCGTGGAGCGAGGCGCGAAGGAACACGCCGAGGTCCGCGTCAGAGTCCCTGGAGTGTCGAATCGTCTTCGCGAAAGCGGTGGCCGCCGCGCTTTGGTGCTTGGTGGTGACGACGAAGGTTGGGGGAACCTTCGCCGTCGAAGTCATGCTCCAGAGCGTTGGGTCCCGGGACCGTGCCGTCTGCGTCTTCACCCTCTTCAGCCTTCCGCTCGTCGTCACTGGTGACGACAGCTTGTGACAACAACCCGCCTCGAAAAGGAGGCACCCACCATGATCAAGACCCTATCCGTAAAGTTCAACGAGCGAGTCGTTCTGTTCAAGAACGGTGTGCCGCAACGCGCGCTCGGCCCGGGCCGCTACTGGCTTTGGGGCAAGCGCTTCAGCGAGCAACGCTGGAACGTCGATCAGTTGCTGTTCAGTGCTCGCGCTGGCGTGCGCGAGATGCTGCCGCGCGAGTGGTTCGCCCAGGTCGTGATTGGCGACGAGCAACGGGCTATCCTGTTTCAGGATAACAAGCCCGTGGCGTTCCTTCGTCCAGGTACGCATCGCTACTGGGCGTTCGATGAAACGCTCGAGCTGCGCATCTACGACGTGACGCAACCGGTGCCCAAGCTGACGGACGAACTCGAGGCGCTCATCCCTCGCGCTGAGCTGCTCGACGCGACCGTCGAGGCGCACCAGGAAGGCTTGCTGTACGTGCAAGGTGCCTTCGTGCGGCGTCTCGGCCCAGGGCGTCATCGTTTCTGGCGCACGCCAGAAGCGAAGCCTGAAGTCACGGTCATCGATCTGCGTCGTCGCAGCGTTGCGATCACGGGCCAAGAGCTCATGACTCGCGACAAGGTGACGCTACGCTTGTCGCTGGCAGTGGACTTCGCCATTGCCGACGCGCGCTCCGTTAGCGAAAAGGTGACGGATCTCGACGGCACGGTCTACCTCGCGGCCCAGCTCGCAGCACGTGACTACGTCTCGAGCGTGACGCTGGACCAGCTGCTCGAAGGGCGTGATGCGTTCAACCGTGAGCTCGCGGAAAGTGTCGTGCCTCAGCTGGAGCGGATTGGCATCCGCACGGAGGCCATCGGCGTCAAGGACGTCGTGCTTCCGGGTGAGATGAAGACGCTGCTCAACCGGGTGATCGAGGCTGAGAAGGAGGCGGCTGCCAACGTCATCCTCCGTCGTGAGGAGGTCGCGGCAACGCGTTCGCTGGCAAACACGGCACGCGTGATGCAGGAACAGCCCGTGTTGCTGCGCCTGAAGGAGCTCGAAGTGATGAAGGAGATCGCGGCGAACATCAACGAGGTGCGCGTCGTGGTCGGTGCCGACGGTCTCGACGCGTTGCTGCCAGCGCAGCTACTGAGCGGCAATGGGCAGAAGTAGCTCGGCATGAAAGAGAACGGGGCGCACCGTGAAGGTGTGCCCCGTTCACTATTTCTTCCAACCGATGTGGTTGAGCTGTGTCGGGAGCAGGCCGTTTCAGCGCCTGGGCGTAAGAGCGGGCGTCGGTTGCGGCGGCGGTGGTGAAATGACCTGAAATGGTGTGCGCGCGGGGGGTTCGCTAGTGTCGTCCCTGCGGGCCAAGCACTCGGCTTGCTCGGGCGCCTCATCCCTTCCCAGGAATTTCCCATGGACTCACATCCGGCCCAACACCCACCAGAAACCCCCTTCGCTCACGCATTGCGCGCCGAGCCCGCCTCCGACCCCGGCCTCGAAAGCTTTCGCCTGTCCTTATTCGCCGGCGAAACTCAGCTGGGGTGGCTCGGCAAGAACGCACACGGCTGGGCCATCCTCGTCACGGACAGAGAAAGCTCCCTCGTTCTCGAGCGCTTCCCGTACGAGGGCGTCGACTACTACCGGATCAAGGGCTCGGGCGAGTACCTGTCGGTGAGCACGAGGGCCTACGTCGGGTTCTACAACTGGTTGGGGGCGCGGGGCTGGACCTGGCGAGGTTCGGAACTCGTTTCCGACTACAACGGCCAGAAGCTCTCGCTGTACTCCAAGGAAGACGCCTACCTGTACGCCTGGGACGACTATTCGGCACTGAACGTGAAACGAGAGTCGAGCGACGGTCCGGTCGTCACCGACCCTCCTCTGACGAGCGCCATCGAACACGTGATCGTGCTGATGTTCGAGAACAGGTCCTTCGACAACCTCTTGGGCGGCCTGTATCCCGAGCGCACCAAGTGCGGCGAGTACGATGGGTTGCTGGGTACGGAGAGCAATCCGATCGACCCGAAGGATCCCTCCAAGGGAACAGTCACCGTGTTCCAGCGCGGTGGCAGTGAAGGCGCGGAAATCATGCCCTATCCCGATCCCGGGGAGCTCTTCGTCGACATGACGAGCCAGATCTTCGCGGGAGGCGACGACTCGTCGATGCAGGGTTTCGCTGCCAACTATGCGGAGCAGAAAGGGGCGCCGCTGCGTGAGGGCGGACCCATCGTCGAGCCGGATCCAGCCAACATCATGCACTACTACAGTGCCGAGACGGCACCGGCGAGCTTTCACCTAGCGCAGCAGTATGCGGTTTGCGACACGTGGTTCGCCTCCGGCCCGGTTCAGACGCTGTCCAACAGGATGTTCGCTCAGTGCGGAACACCGGGCGTCATTCCAGGAACGCGCAAGGCGCGCGTGAACAATCCCGACTTCCTCGAGGGCGTGGATCTCGACCCCTTCAAGTTCTCGCCTCCCGTCAAAGATCGCACGATCTTCGAGCTACTCGACGAGGCGTATCCCGGCGAAGTCAACTGGAAGGTCTACTACCACGATGCGCCCATCTCCGCCCTGAGCGACTACGTTTGGAAGCACTGGGACATGTTCTCTTGGGACAGCGGCAACGTTTGGCACTACGAGCAGCGGCTCGACCCGAGTGAGTCGAATCTCGAGTACGACATCAAGCACCATCGGCTGCCCAAGTACTCGTTCATCGAGCCGCGCTACACCAACACCTTCGGTGGCGTGGCCAACTCGAATCATCCCGGGGGCGCGGGCATTGACTTCAAGGACCCGAACGGCAACTCGCTCCCCCCGCCCATCTCACTGATGGACGGCGAGCGCTTTCTGCTCGAAGTTTACAACACGCTCAGGAAGTACCCCGAGACCTTCGAAAAGACGCTGCTCGTCGTCACCTACGACGAGCACGGTGGTTGTTTCGACCACGTGGGTCCGCCAGCGGCAACCTCGCCGTTCCGAGAGCCGGTCGAGAACTTCTCCTACAATCGCTATGGCGTTCGCGTGCCGGCGATCCTGATCCACCCCTCCATTCGACCCGGAACGGTCTACCGGGGAGCCGCAGCGGATGAGAGTCGCCAACACTTCGACCACACGAGTCTCATCAGCACCCTCTGTGCTCAGTTCGGTCTTCCTGGCAGCTTGACCCCTAGGGTCGAAGCTGCCCCTGTCCTGGCAGACTTGATAGCTTCCGGAGGCGAGGCTTTTGGTCGACCGGAGCCCCCTGTGATCCCAGAAGCGGATCTCGATGCGGCGGCGGCGGCTGTCTTGGGAAGCAGCCCCCAAAGCCCTTCGTCGGCCGGGTCCGGCACTTCGCACTCGCTTGCAGGGGTCTTGCGTCCGCTCCTCGCCCGGGAGTCAGACCGCTTGTCCAAAGGGCGCCCCTGAGCCGACTCGCGTTCAGCGTTCGAACAGGCTTTCGACCAGCTGCTCGAGGCTGTCCACGCGTGGCGGCGTACTTCCCGCAAGGGTTGATCGGCCGCACGCTGCCAAACGCTCGGGTCGCAGGCCGCGGCTAGCGAAGTGCTGGCGCTCTTTGTGGCTGTCGAGGGCTGTGCACGGCCTTCGCAATTCACGAATACCGCGTTGCGGGGACGCTTCGCCGAGCGATGGATGCGGTGGCACACGTCAGCGCTGTCGGCAGATCCAGCGTTTCGCGTGCGTTGCCCGCTCGAATGCGACAAGGTAACGCACTCGACTCTTAGCTTCGTGGCGTGGGAGGCGCCCTGCAATGACGACGACTCGGCTGTCATTTCTACTCTTGCTTTCTCTTTCTTGGTTCGCAGCCAGCTGTGAAGAGCTGCCCTTGAGGTCGAGCGCGCCTGATTCACGGGGTGTCGCGACCGATGACACGAGCGCACCGCGCGACGGGATTGACGCCGGGCCTCACACCGACTCGGACGACTCCCGCTCCGGCGACGGAACTTTAACCGGTGATCTGGGCACAAGTGAGTCGCAGCAGAGCGATTCCGATCAGGACGCGTCCGAGGTCGCGGCGTCCGACCCACGTGATACTGAGCAGGACGGTCCCCAGGGGAACGACTCGGACACGACCGATGCCGGCGACGCCGACGTCGATGACACGAGCCACGGCGTGGCTGACGCAGGCAGCAGCGGTGCCAGCGAGGTGAACGAGTCCGAAACTGGCGATTCGAGCTCATCGGAGACGGTCGACCCGCAGACCCCTGCACGAGGCGATGGCAACGTCGAAGCCAAGGACCCACCGCCGTCGATCCCCATCGCGTGTGAAGAATATTGGCCCGGATACGAGTGTGAATTCTCTCGGAACGCCTTCAGAAAGCGTGCTCTCGACGCCTTGTGGGAGCAGTGTGGTGACTGCCACAGTGACTCCGAAGGGGGTGTCCCTCCGTTCTTGACTGATCACATCCTGGGGCACGACGCCGCCTTGCCGCACATCACGCTCGACGACTTGGCTGCGTCGCCGCTGCTGCAAATGATTAGAGACGGGCATTACTGTGAGGAGGACTGCTACGAAAAGGCCGACCGGATCAAACAAGGCCTCAGGGATTGGCAATCACGTTTTCCAACGAGGGAGCGGCGGCTCGCTGAGTTGGAGACTGCGATGGCGCGCTGGGCGGACGCCGGCATCGAGGACTACCAGTGGACAATCGAGAACGTGTGCTCGGCCTGCTTCGACACCTTCGACAATCACGCCCTCGCCGTCGTCTCTTCGAAACAACTGGTGTCTCTTCGACTCGGGCCGGTCCTCGAGATCCCGGGTGCGTCTGTGGAGCCGACGTTTCGGCGCCCGTGGTACACGGTCGCGGGACTCTTCGAAACGATGCGCACAGTTATCGACCTAGCCGTCGACGACCTCACGGTTTCATACGATTCTAGCTACTGGTACCCCAAGTCGGTGACGGTCGACTTCACCAGCGAGTGGCTCGACGACGAGCACTACTACGAAGTCCGCGACTTCCTTGTGCTCGGGGCAGGTTACTGCGAGGAGCAGGGCGCCTTTCGGTCGGACGCAGCCACACTGCAGGCGCAGGGCTGTGCTTCGACTCAGGATTGCGACAGCTGCGCCCCACGCCAGCCGTATACGGTGTGTGGCGGCTTGTACCGACGCTGCAGCGTGGACGCGGACTGTCGCGCGGGGAGCGTCTGTGTGGACTACGGCGGGGAGGGGTGCGCGAACCTCGGCAGCTATTGCAGGCTAGATTGCACCGAGGACCCTTGCCCAATGGGTTACGGCTGCGACGGTGAAACCGGACACTGTGTGGAACTCCAGTGCACTGGCGCGCCCGAGCTTTGCGTCGACAGAGACCATTGCCAACCCGGCTCCCCCAAAGCCGATCGCCGCGGCTGTGTTCCCCCTTCGTGCGATGAGGGTGCCATCGATTGTGGGTCGTGGGCGCGCTGTGATCCCACATCGGTGATGGCGATGGCGGATGGTTGCGCGCCGCTCGATTGCGTGAGCGATGGCGACTGCGGTTGTGGCAGCTGCGTCAACGGATTCTGTGCGGCAGCACCGGGCTTGTGTCTCTCCTGGTCGAGCCCCGAAGAGTCGCCGGAGCCGGGTCCGCCGCCAGACTGAGGTGGCCTCGCGAGGCTCCCGTTGTCGTCGGCGCTTGCCGCAGGCGATCACTCGGTGCGGTAGTCTTCGACCGCGCCAACATCCCCGCAGACGTCGGCACGCAGTGCGTTTCTCACGTGGCCTGCCACGTTTGCGACGTGATCCGGCGTGCAGAGCTCAGCGGCCAAGTCCGGGTAGTAGCAGACGGACTGCCCGCGACCGTAGTTGGGCGAGTAGACGCAGCCCGTGCCGGTATCGTCGGGGCCTTTGGGCCACCCCAACGCATCGTCGACGCCGTACACGTTGGCTCGCGCGTAGAAGTCGCAGCCACCTGGATCGCCCGTGTTATCGTAGACGTAGCAGTCTCCGATGCCTGTGGGCCCGATGCCGACGACCGCGTCGAAGATCTCTTCGTCAGTGAGTTCGAGGGCGAGGCGTTCTGCTGCTGCGGCCGTGTTCGAACCCCCATCGAGAGACGAAGCGCCACTCACGTCGCGCCCCTCCGTATCGACGGCAGCGGCGTCTAGCGTTTCGGGTACTCCCGCGTCGAGTTCGACGTCCGCGGTCCCGGTTGCGGGTTCTTCCGTGCCAGCACCGGCCGGGCCCGACGCACGTTGGCCGCCGTCCGAGGCTTCACTACTTTCGGTGGAGCCAACTCGGCTGCCGGGCGACGCAGCATCGCCCGGTTCTGAACTTGCGCCCGAATCAGCTCGGGCCTCGGTCGCGTCGTTCGTCTCATCAGGTAAACGCAGTGCGGTCGAAGCGTGCTGACAGATGCCTCGACTGCAGATCAGGTCTCCATTGCCTACCTCGGAGCAGTCAGAGTCCTCGGTGCACACTAGCGCGCAGATGCGTCGACTGTTGCAGTCCGCGAAGCTCGCTTCCACGCACTCGATGTTCGTACCGAGCGATTCGCACGCTTGATCGCCAGAGCATCGCTCCGTGCAGACCCCACATTCGCACGAGAGGTTATCGGGGCAGTCAGCATCCTTCGCGCACATGGACATGAAGTGGGACTCACTGTCGGCACCACCACCGTCGGACCGCGTACTGGCGCCGCAGCCACAGAAGAGGGCACTTCCTAGTGCGAGTAGTGCGGTCAGGCGTTTGACACAGCGCCCACGGTGGCGTGCAATCGCGATCAACTCTCGGGCTCCTCGGGGCCCGTGCTCGGCACCACCAGCTGTCCTCCGTAGAACGTGACGCGGTAGGTCTGCTCAGGCTTTTCGTGTGCTTCGTTGTACTGTCGCACCCGTTGGCGCAGCTCACTGGCGGACTGCCGAAACCTGTTCAACTGCCCGAGCACATCCGCCTCCATTGGGTGGCCGGGCCACACCTCCAGGCTGTACGTGCTTCCACCGGTGCCTGTCGGGGGCTCATCTCCTGGCTTGAGACGCGCCGTGACCGTCCTGATCACGGCTTCGATGTGGTCGAAGACAGCTGCCTCCCAGCCGTGAGAGGCTTCGGCTGCCACCGCGAACTCCTTCGCCAGATAGCGAGGGTTCTCTGGATCCTGCAGCAGCTCGACGCGGCCCAGCGTCAACAATCGGTCGAGGGATTGTTCCAGGTGAGGCGTGCGCACGAGTTCCTCGAGTTCCGTGCGACAGAGCGGCCCCAATCGGTAGATGAGCGCCCAGATGACCGAATCCAGACCTTCGTGACTGTCGCTCCAGCCGAGTTCGGCGAGCTCCTCGGCTGTGGGCGGGCGGTACGTGGTCGCGTTGCCTTCGCCGCAGCGGATGACCAGCCCGCTCTCACACAGATCGCGCAACACGCCTGCCAACAGATCCGGGTCGTTGCCTCCGAACTTCTCGTAGAGGCTCGCGCGTGACACGTGCTCGTGTTGACTCACGTGCTCCAGCACTGCTTCCCAAAGCGAGCGGCTCGGGGTCGTCTCCGACCCTGCCAACCGTCGGATCTTGCGCAGGTACGAACGCAATGGCAGGCCGAACATGTCGGCGCCGACTTTGCGGCTCACGCCAGCGCGCGAGAGCTCGTCAACCAAGCCCAAAAACACCTGCCGTTCCACCCGCATCAGCGGAGCGCGCAGGCCGCCCGCGGTTGCCAACCGGGCAACTAGCCGCGTCATCTCGCGAACGACCGCGTCGACTAGCAGCTCTGCATGCATCGTCTCGAACCGAACATCCCTGACTCTGGGAACGCCCAGGTGCCGCGCAATGTTGCACACGCCAGAACGATTCACCAGAGGCGCGGCACCCCATCCGGCGTGTCGGACGAGCCTTCTCGCGCTGCTCGATCTCGATGATTGTGGCAGTCGCCGAGACGCGAGCGTGTTCGGAAGTCAGCAGCTTTTGCGCGCCCGTGCCCACTGGAGCCCGGGCCGGCGATAGCGCCGACCCACCCTGGATGGGGTGCTGTCCAGGGCCGTTTCTTCCGACCTTTTCGTGCCGTTCGGGACTCGTCGGGCTACGTCTTCCTGCCTGAGACACCCCCTCGCTCTGCGGCCTCGAGTCTTGGCGTACCAGTGACGTTTGGGTCATCCCCGCGCTGCAGCAACGCAGAGCCAGTCGGGGCACGCGGTTCGGAGCGCTCGCGGGTGATGTCGGGCTGTGATTGGCAGCGTATCAGCGCACGAAGTCACTGAGGGGATTCATCGGTTGGATTCGTCCGAAGAGAGCACAGGCCATACCGACGAATTGGTCTAGGGTCGCCATCATGACAGATGCCAGCAAATTCGATGCAGCGGGGGGCACTTCGGTCGCGAGCTCGTGTGTGCTCGTCCCGCGGTGGGGCGGCAAAGCGACCTCCGATTGGTACCCGTGGTTCGAGGAGCAGATCCCCGAGGTGTACATCCTGCCCGTGGTACCCAAGGACGCGCCGCCGCAGGCCTGGCAGCAAGCGGTCACCGACGCGCTGCCGACGGATCCCGAGCGGTTTTCCGAGACGGTCGTCGTGACTCACAGTCTCGGCATGCATGGGCTCGTCATGGCGCTGAACGCAGTGCCGTCCGGACCATCCCTACGCGGCGCACTACTCGTTGCGGCTTGGTGGGACATCGACCGTGCGTTTTGGGATCGGATCGAGGAACCCTGGAGCGCCATCGAACCTTACCTGGATTACTCGTTCGACCAACGAGCGGTGCAACGCCGTCTCGGCCACGCTGTGGCGCTGATCTCCGACGATGATCCGATCGTCAGTTCGCCCGCCGACGTGACGAGCAACCTCTTGCAGAGCCGACTGGGCTGCGAGGTGCGCGTCTGTCCCGGGCGAAAACACTTCAATCAGCCCCAGGAACCGGACGTGGTCGCCGCGCTTGGAGAGCTACGTCGAGCGGTCACGAGCTGAGGGCAGTTCAGGGCAGGGCCTCATGCTCGTCGAGGGCCCCTGCGCCATCAGTGCGGGTTGCACGGATTCGCCTGGCAATCCGGGCACTCACCGAGCCGAAACAGGATCTCGTCCAGTTCGCAAGTCGGGAGGTTGTCGTTGGTGTGGATGGTGATGGCTGTGCCGAGATCGGTCAGTGCGGGCAGACTGTGAATGGTCCAGAGCTCGGGGTTCTTCCAGAACGCAACCATTTCTGCGCTCTCGAGTGCCGGCATCTCCGCAGAGAAGGCTCCCGAGTTTTCGTGCACGTCGATGGCGCTCGCCCAGTTCAAGAGAGGCATGTCGATGACGGACAAGTTCTCGTTGAACGCCACCGTGATCCCCGTCTCGTAGTCGTTCGGAGTGCCGGCGGTTTCGAGCACGGGGCAACTGACGACCAACGAATCCGTCGCCGAGGAACCGTTCATTTCTATCGATAGACCGCCGTCGATGGTGCGCACGGCGGGTAGCACCGCTTCGGACAAGCTGGCGTTGTCGGCGATGGACAAGTCGTGAACCGAGGTCACGCCTGACAGTGCCGCGACGCTCGTGAGTAGCTGGTTGGAGGCAATGCTTCCGTCCTGCACGTCGGTGAGCGCCCCGAGCCCATCGAGCGTCTCGAGCGCGTCGTTCCATTCCACCGCCAATGTCCCGCCAACGGTGCGCAGCGCGTTCAGCCCCACGAGCGAGGTCAACGTTCGGTTGACAGTTATCGTCAGGTCGCCCGAGACGTGCGCCAAGTTGTTCAACCCAGATAGCGTATCGAGGTTGCGACTTCCGGTGAGCACGACGTTTTCACGATAGGTCAGGCTCTCCAGTCCTTGCAGGGAATCGAGGCCGTTGGAGTTGAGGATCAGGTCACCCATTCCAAACTGCAGGTCCTCGAGTGCGGACAGCGAGCGAATGTCGGTGCTCTCGAGCTCGAGAGTCCCTCCGAGGAACTCCAGCTGCTCCAGTCCTGCGAGCGACTGGAGGTCTCCCGACGAGCGAATCGCCAAGTCGCCAGCGATCCGCTCGAGACCGTCCAACCCCGAAAGATCGACCAAGCCCCCGAGCGCTTCGAACACGAGCGAGCCTTCGATTCTTTGCAACCCCTCCAACCCAGTGAGGCTGGTGACCTGCTCACCCGAGACGAATAGCGTGCCCGGTAGGGAGGTGCAGCCCAGTGCGCCGAATTTCCAGACGTCCTCGTCCGAACGCAGATACAGCGTATCGGTGAAGCCAGCGTTGGCGGGGGATACGGTGGATAGGCTCTCTGCGCTGCAGGCTTCGTCTGCCTCGCTCGCTGACGCCTCGTCCGCGGCATCCATCGAACCCTCTTCTGACGGTTCCTCGTCGCCCGTCAGCTCGGTGTCATCAGCTTGGGACTCGCTCGCTTCGTCGTCCGAGTCCCACTTTCCTTCCTGGTCACTGCTCGGCGATTCGCTTGCCCCGCTCCCTTCCGAGCCATCGTTCGAGCTCGTGTCCGACGAGTCCTCGGCGGAGCTCCCCATGGACGTTTCGCTGTCCCACGTTCCGGATCCCGTGTCCGGTGCGTGGTCTTCGTCGGGCATCGTGTCTGGTTGCCCACCGCACGCAGTGGTGCCGGCGAATGCCAGGATGAGAGCGACGCTCCGGTGAGCGGAACGGCGGATTGGCTCCAAAAGGAGAACGGAAGCGCTACGAGTGTCTGAGTCCATGCCAGGCACCGTAGCTGAGCTCTCCAACCCCGACGGGCGAAAATATCTTCACCCGAGTGCCGGCAAGCGCGCTGTTCTTCTAGGTGGCGGCGTAGGACACACCGAGGTTCGCGATGATCGCCGTTTCTTTGCCCGACGCGAGAGGAACAAGAACGGTCGACCCGCTGAAGGCGACGATGCATTGTCCTGCACGGCTGTGGCTGAACGGCTTGCTATCCGTTGCGCCCGCCATGCTTCCAAACGGACCGAACGTGCGCCCCCGGCTCGTCTTCAGCGTGAGCTGCACCACGCACTCCCAGCCATACCAAGTCCCCGTGTAGCCCGACACCTCCGTCAGCAACTCGCCTGGAGCCAGGCTCACCTCATGCGGCACACCGCTGGAGCCACCGTGCTGAACGCTGGTGTAGGTGACCTTTGCCGACTCGAAGCTACCGGTGTTCACGGTTTGAATCGCGTCCAGCACGTCTCCCGCGCGAATGGTCAGCGACGAGATTGGAGGGTTCTCAGCCGTGGCGATCAGGGTGGTGTCGTCGAAGCTGGCGTTGGGTGGCGCCGGGTTTACGAGCTGGTAGAGAATGATTTGCTGCGCTTGCTCGTAGGCGAAGTTGCCCGAGTTGATGCGCCAGTTGGTGATTCCCCGGAAGGGGACTCCGTTGGAACTGCCCCGTTGGTACGCCTCATAGGCCTCTTGCGCTGTCTGGTCCGGCTCGGGAGCGCCGGGGCCGATGCTTTCGAACTTGGCGCCGTAGGCGAGCAGGGTCGCGTCGATACCGAGCTCGGTGTAGGAGGGGGGGTATGCTCCGCCGTAGATCTGTAGGTTCACCAAATCGATGTTTGGATTGACGTTGGCGCCGCTGAGTTCGTCCGTCGAGGCGGGTGAAAGCGTCAAGTAGAGCGGCTTTCCGCCGTTCGCTTTCTGCTGGTCGAAGGCCGCGCGGATGGCGGGGAGCAGCGCGTTGAAGTTGGCGGCCGTCGTGTCGCTGGACAGTGGATACTCCCAGTCGATGTCGAGCCCGTCGAGATCGTGGGCGTTCAGGTACTCGACGAGATTGGCGGCGAACTGAGCCGCATAGCCGCTCGCTGGTTCGGGACCCGTGAAGATGTTGTTGAGCGTGTCGCCATTGCCCCAGAGTAGTGTCGCCACCAACAGAATGTTGGGGTTGGCTGCTCGTGCATCGGCGGTCAGACTGCTGAGATATTGCGCGTTCGTCATCGTCTTGCCGCTCACCTTCGAGGTGTGCGTCACTTCCGGCCACTCCAAGGTCCAACCCTGCTTCGCGGGAGCAGTGTGGAAGAACCCAACTCCCAACCAGTCGACGCTCTTGTAAACGCCAGAGCGAACTGCCGACTGGAAGGAGCTCGTGCCGTCGGAGTAGATGGTACCCGATGGATCATCCTCCTGGAGGTACATCCACGCGTTCACTGAGTTGCTGCTTGGCCAGGTCATTGTTTCCTCTTTTTGTGTCATTGAATGCCGTTGGATGGTAACCACCCCCGCGGACCGAAGAGTCAGCTCGCCGCGCTGCGCGGGCCTTCTGCGGACTCCGACTGCAGGAACCTGCGCAGCAACGCCACGGCGCTCGGCGACAACGCACGCGTCAGGGGCATGTACAGGGTCGTGCCACGGTACTCGTCGGAGATGCGTTTGAGGATCTCACCGCCCACCGCGCGAATGGTCGCCTCGTCATTGAGCGGGATGCGCTTGGACATGGCCGGAAAGGTGACATAGAAGAACCGGAGGGCGTTTTCGTAAACCTCGTCCCAAGACACGGGCCCATCTCCGAACGATGGGGAAGGGTACCTGCGAAAGTTGATGAAGTAGCCACCAGAAGCACTCGTTTTCGCGCCGAGGGCAATGTTCAGTGTCACGTAGCCATCACCCTTGCCGTTGTCCGTTGCCGGGATCACGACTTCGGTCGCTCCAGCAGGCACGGTGATCGTGTCGGGACAATTCAAGAACTCGCCAGCGGGCAGGGCGCCCGAAGGCGTCAACGTCGTCGTCAACGTCAACTCCCGCTGCAGCGGACCTCCCAATTCGGACACCTTCAGTCGGATCTCGCCGAAGGGAGTACTTGGCTCGTTGAGATAGATGTTCCGTGGATCGCCAAACAATCGGATGGGGGCCTCGTCGATCTGTAGCGGATGCTTCGGGTTGGAAGCCCCTATCCGGATCGCATTCTCCGTCAGCTTCTGCGCGACTGCCGGGGTGACGTCCACGTCGTAGACGCCACCGTAGACGTAGTACGTCTCCGGCAACGACGCGGTGCGCACGAGATCCGGCTCCGCCGCGGTCCCGATCAACAAGTCCCCATAGTCGAGGTTTGGACCGATGGGGCCGGTGTTGTCTTCTGCATCCTGCCGTAGTGCCTGCCCCTGAAGCGCCGCCGAAAGGTCGAGGCTGAGGCGGCCAGCTTTTTCGTCGAGCAGCGCCACACCGCTGGAGCCGAGCATGCCATTCTGTAGCAGTCGCCCTGCAGGACAGGTCGCCGGTTCGTCTGGATACCAGGGCCCCAAGGTGCCGACGATTCTTCCGAGCGAAGGGTTCGCGTCGTTCCGGTTCTCCCGGTAATTCGCCGCCATGTACTCGGGGGACTTTCCAGGCATGTGCTCGAACATGTTGAAGCGCAGCACGATGCCCTGTGCGCCTTCCGCCTCGACGAGTGCGCGCAGCAGCGCGTTCGAGGAATCGAAGGACTTCACCGCACTAGTTGGGAAGGCGACTTGAAACGTCCCGTTGGCATAGACCGAGCCCGGAGTGGGAAACGGGGGCTTCGTCGTCGAATCGTAGCGCCGGCCGATGAAGCGCGAATGACACACCGTGTCCCACTGGATGTGGAGCAGGGGAGTGCCGCTTCCGATCTGCAGGCCCCCGACGTAGATTTGTGTCGTCTGACCGCTGGTCGCGTCCAGGTCGACCATTACAGGGCCACCGTAGGGGCCTGACCCGTTCTTGGGGTCCACAGAGCCGAGCAAGAATACGGGTGCCCCAATCAGAGCTCCCGTCGCTTGCACGTCTCCGGGAACGCCCGCGGACGAGACCTTGGCATCCATGAAGGCCACCTGGTGGTCGCCGTAGTAGTTCCAGCCGCCCCGAGCGCTCGCGCCCGGTGTTGGGGACGTGCGCAGGTATTCGATGATCTCGGCATCCGACTTCTGGCTCACGACCTTTGCCGCAGCCAGATCGAAGAGCTGTTCAGCACTGCCGGGCTTGCCGTATTCGTCGTTGTTCGCCGTGTCGACGTTGGTGCTGCCGCCGCCCCAAAAATTGATGCGCGGTCCGTTTAGATAACTCATCCGGGTTCTCCTCGATGGTGCCGTCAGGGCGCGCTGGATTGGGCGGATAGAAAGATGAAACTGTAGTTCGTCTTGATGCTGTCGTTGGGGACCCGCGCCGTGCTGTGACAGTCCATGCAGCTGCTGGTGGGCTGGATGTAACTCTCCATCGTCACGTTGGCCACGGTTCCCGGTGTTGGGGTGCCCTGCGGATTGCCGGGGTCATTGGGGTCCGCGGGCCACTGAGGCGAGACGAGTTGATAGTAACGAAACGGAGTGTCCCTGAGGAGAGCCTGCCACTTGTCGTTGATGGTGGCTACCGTGTCGGTGATCGGCGTCACACGCTCGATCTGATTGGGCACGGTGAACGGCTGCCCGCTCGTCGTCGGCGACATGTTGGGGGTGCAGTACGCCCCCTGGCAGTCCGGGTTCGAGTAGCTCGGGTGCGCGCCCGCCAGATTGTCGACCTGCTCGAACGTCGTCCAGATCCACTGGGGAAAGCCAGCGGGTTTGTACACGACGTGGAAGCCGACGAGTCCCACTGTGGCCGGCTCGTATTTGCCAGTCGGCTTCCCCTGGTCGTCGAACCCCATCACTTCGGCACTGACCGCGTGGTACCTGGCGGATTGTTCCGGGCTGATGATGCGCCAGGCGCCTTTGACTTCGAGCGCGCCTTGCGGGAAGTCGATCGTCTTGGCGGTGTTGAGTACGTTCGCGTCGTAGTACTGGTTTTCGACGACATAGTCGTAGGAGGCTTGGTCTACGGCGATCTCGTAGTACGTCGGCTTCCCCGCTTGGTCCACCAACCAGCCACCGACGGCTTGCTGAATCGACGGCGGGAGCTTGTGAGCTGCATCCACCTTCGAACGGAAGTGCAGCTGCTTCTTGTGGGTGGAGCCACTTGCCCACGGTCCCGGATCCTGGGCGTTCGGCAAGAACAATTGCTCCGTCGTCTTGTAGGTTTCCCACACGCGGGCAGAGTCCTGTGCGAAAGGCAACGTACAATCCGGCTCTCCGCGACTGCCCACTTTCGCCGGCCAGTTCACCGCCGTGAACAAGCGCCAGGCATAGTCGGCGAACTCACTCAGCGCTCCGGTTGCTGCAGGAGGTGTCGATGGCAGCGTGCAGTATTCGGACGGGACCGTCTGCGTTTGCGCTGCGACTGCGCTCGGTGTTTGAGGCTCAGGGGCTTCGACAGCGAGGCTCGTCGTTGGGCCGCCCTGCGGTGCCTCGGGCGTCCCTCGTTCGCAACCGCACAGCACGATGCCGACGCAACAAGCGGAGCGTCGGAAGAAGGTCATCAATCTCGAGGTTCGTTTCAACGTCAATTCTTTCGGTTGGGCCGCCGTTGCCGCGGTCGTCTTCGGTTCACGGCTCCAGGCATTTGCGCGACCATGTCGAGGTGCCATCTTTGCCGATCGTCGAGCTTTGGCACATGTCCGGCAGTGGCACCGACAAGTCCACATTCATCGATTGGCAAGTCTCCGCGCACACGCTCTCGGCGGCGCAGCCCTCGCCCCAAAGCTCGTCCTCTGCCAGCTCGCACTCCTCCAGTGAAGCGCGAACGCCGATACGTTGCATCATGCCCCGGTCCTCGTGCCCGAGGATGTGACAGTGAATGACGAAGTCACCATCGTAGTCGAGGAAACGATGGCGAACCTTGACGAAGCCCTCTCGGATCGGAGCTGGGTTCGGCGCGCGGCCACAGACGCATTGGCTTCCCACGACGCAACCCGAGTCTTCGACTGCCGCGTCGTCGCAGCTCCATTGTCCGTTCCAAGTCGCGTCCGTCGCTTCTGTCGCCGCGGGACAGTCTCGTTCAGCGTCCGCGTCACTGCCGAGCGGCTCCACACAGGCGTCTCGGGCTTGGCAGCCGCAGACGCAACTCACGTTCGGGTCCTTGCAGCCAGCTTTCTTGGCATCCGCTTGCTCGCAACTCTCCGACCCATTCCAGATCATGTTGGCGGCAGCGCAGACTTGCCCACAGGAGCTCTGCACTCCAGCATCCTGCTCGGCGCTCTTCGGGCCGCAAACGTCTCCCCCTTCGAGCGGAGGAATGTACGCCAGGGGAAGGCCAATCGTATCCTGCCAGCGCCGCAAAGGGCTCGAGGTTTCCAATTTCCCGACGTCCTCCGGCAGTGGGCACGCGCCCTTGCAGGTCATGTGCTCGTTCGTGCAGCCTGTGAGGCAGGCTTCCGCAAAGTCGCCGTCACACTCCTCGCTACAAATCTGCAGTGACTCGTCGCACTCGGTGAAGCAAGCGTTGTCTGGATCGGACGGTCCGGTGAAGTAAGTGTTTGCGTCCAACCAGTCGGTGATGAAGAACGGATTGATGTGGATGTGGAACGGGTGGGAGACCGCGGTGTAGTTGGTGATCGTCCACTCTTCGGCGGTGCCGAGTGCCATGCATTGGTCCAAGCGGTCGGCGCAGAACTTCTTGTTGTCGATGTAGAACTCCGGGCTTTGGGCTTGGCCAGGGTTCATCTGGAACTCGACCGTCTGTGGATCGGTCAGCTCCTCATCCGAGACAGGAACGAGGGCCGTCTGCAGTGCCTCGGGGAGCTGGTCGAAAGTTCGCAAGTTCCTCGGCAGCGAATCCACCGGCGGCGGAGCCATCGGATCGGGTGGTTCGATGACCAGTTTGAGCAGTGGCACATCCACTCCGCTGGGGCTGTTCGCCAAGAACGTGCCCGGATCTTCCGGCAGCGAATCACAGCTGGGCATGTCGCCGCTCGAGGTATTGCCGCTGCCATTGTCCGCGCCGCGGCCGTTTCCGCCTCCGTTGCCACCGCCGCCGCCGATGACGTCAGACTTTCGCAGCAACAGCTCCGTTCGCTCCTCGACGGCGGGTGCGACGATCAGGAAGTCCGCTCGGTTGCCAGAGTTGAAGGCGATGTCCAGGTACTTGTCGTTGTTGCACAAGACATCCTGCCAGCGCTCGTCGAGGAACTCGATCCCGTCTTGGGCGATTTGATAGACGCCGGGCCGCTTGTAGCTGCCCGCCTGAGGCACTCCGTCTTCGCATTCCGTTCCTGGCGGCGGAACGTACGGCTTCCCATCCACGTCCTGCAGTTCCATGCCCTTGAAACTGGCGCTGGCCTGTTGGGTGCCGCTGATGAATCTCCAACGTTGAACTTCGCCAGACTTCATCGTGAGCGTCGGAGTGATGACACCGTTGACGGAAAGCTCAGGTGGCGCTTGGCGCTGAAACTCCTCCGAGTCTTGGGGTTCGAGCAGGCGCGGCTTGCGATCGTCGATCTGCTGCAACACCAACACCTGCTCATTGGCATCCTCGATCTCGGGGATACCGGCGAAGTCCCCTTCGATGATCAGCGCACCGGCGAGCCCGTTGAGCATCTGAATCGCGGTGGAGCCGTGCTTGTGGGCGTGATACCAATGGGTTCCGGGGATCTGTGACTCTTCGAAGTGCAAGGCGTAGGGCGGGACTTCGTCGCCGGGGAACTTCCAACACGCGATCCCTTTGCAGTTGGGGCTCGGAGGCGACGTCTCGGCGTCCGGCGGCGTGGCAATGACGTAGACGTTGTCCACCAATCTGAACTCAGGGTTCGGCGCGCCGGACTCCAAGAACTGCAGTTGACCATTCGTGTCTGGGGCGACGTGCGTGCCGTGAAAATGAATGTTGGTGTCGTTGAAGCCGTGGAAGCAGTTGGGCGACACGTCGGCTTCGGGTGAACCTTCGGCACAGTTGTGTCCCGTGCCGTCGTTCTCGGAGGCACCGTCGGTCACGCTGAGAAGGTTGGCGAACTGAAGATTCAGCGTGTCCCCGATCTTCAAGCGCAACGTGGGTCCAGGGAAGCTCGCGGGCAGCGGCGCTTCGCCAGCGAGGCCCCCGCGGTAAGTGCGCAGGGTCATCGGCATCGGCTTCATGTAGATGTCGGGGCAGACGGTGTCTGGCTCGCCATCTTGGCCGAAGTTGGTCCCAGGCAAATAGAACCGCATCACGTCGTCGAAGCGTTCGTAGACGACGTCGAGCTCGACGTTGAGCGACTGGTTGGGGCCCTCTGGCGCGCAGAGTTCGGGCACCATCGCGTTGGGATTGCAGCGCTCTCCCGGTTTGACACCCGCGTCGCTCGGGTCGACGACGGCAGCGTCCGCCATCACGACCGGAGTGGTGGCGTCCTTCGGCTCGGGCCCAGCGTCGTTCTTGGGGTCGACGACGCTCGCGTCGGCCACCTCCGCCGGACCGGCAGCGTCCTGCGTGTCGATGTCTGAGCTGGCGTCTTCGGCCAAACCTGAATCGCCGGGTGCCTCCGCACCGTCGCTCCCTTCACAGGCCCAGCTGGTGAACAGGCCTAGGCAGACGGCGGCTAAGTGAACGCGGGCGCGCACAGTGCTGCGCTTGCCCGCAGTGGCATTGGATCCCGACATGAATGCCTCTTCACCCCGTCGGCGAAAAGAGTCCATTACAGGACATTTCACGGCCTTGCGGGCCGCCGCTGTTCAGCAGGAATACGGCCCGCGGGGCGGTAATCCCATCGCCTGGGCAGCTAGGCCCGGCGATGGTTGAGCTCGGTCTTGGCGCAGCCTCGAGCGGCTCAAAAGGGGCCGCAGCCTGTGCGCGGCACCGTTCCGCTACCGACGAGCTGATCGAGGGCTTCCGCCTGCGCCGCACAGTCGATGGGATTGCCCTCGAGGTAAATGGTGCTCAAGTCCGGGAAGTCGGCCCCCACGAGAGGGCTCACGTCGCTGATGGCGTTATTCGTCAGGTACAGGAGCTTCAGTGAGGAGAGCTGAGCCAAAGGAGCGACGTCTTCGATTTGATTGTCGTCGAGGCGCAGCCGCTCCAGCGCCGTCAAAGGAGCCAGAGGCGAAATGTCGCTGATGGCGTTCGCGCGCAACGTGAGGGACGTCAAGTCGTCCAGCGCCTCGAGCCCGTCGAGATCGGCAAGTCCGGTGCCCGTCAGCTCCAAGTTCAGCAGTCTGCGGAGAGAGCTCAAAGGTTGCACGCTCGTCACGCCGCTGCCCACGATGTAGAGCTGCTCGAGCGCCCTCAGGCTGCTTAGGGGCGACAGGTCTGCCTGTCTTGCGTTCTCGATCCGTAGCAGGTTGAGCTTGGTGAGCGAATCGAGTGGCGTGAGATCTCCCGAGCTGGGCACGCCCAGCGTCAGAACGGTCAGATTGACCAAGGGACTGATCGGGTCGACGTCGAGCTCCACGTCGGTCACGCCACTGACGTGCAATTCGGTCAGTTGCAGTAGAGAGCGCACTGGCTCCAGGCTGCTCAAGCTGTCCGAATGGACGCGAAGAAAGGTCAAGCTCCTGTGCCCCGCGGTGGGGCTCAAATCGCTGACGTTGGCCGAAATCACTTCGAGCGTCGTCAACTTCGTCAGGGGCTCCAGTGGCGATAGATCACTCACCGCGTCGGAAGAGATGCGCAAGGAGGTGAGCTCCGACAACGACGCGAGCGGGGAGAGATCAGCGACGGAGATGTTGCGCAGGGTGAGCGTTTCGAGCTTCGTGAGCGCTCCCACGGGTGTCAGATCGACCACCCCCGGGTTGTAAGAGAGATCGAGGGACGTCAGACCCACCAGGCACTCGAGTCCAACCAGCGAATCGAGATTCCCGCCGCTGACGCTGAACGCACCTCCCTCGAGTGACGTCAGGGTCGCTACCTGATCAGCCGTGAGTTCCCCGTCGACCAGGCCACCCGAGACGGAACTCAGTTCCGAGCGCACCAAGTTTTCCAGGTCCTGATCTTCGAATACGACGGGGCCAACGCAGGGGTTGAGCTCCGGGGGCATCGGCTCGGGCTGCTCGGGATCCAGCGGTGGATCGGAGTCGGGCATCGCGCTGCCATCCGTCATCTCGTCGGGGGTTTCCACCTCCACGGCGTCTGCCGGTGTCTCATCGGGTGGCGTCTCTTCTGCGGGAGTGTCCGTGACATCGGTGGGGGAGGCTTCGTCAGCGTCCATCGTCGCCCCAGGGTCGACGGCTTCGTCGCCAGTGTTGGGATCGGTCGGATCCGCAGCCACGTTGGGCGTCCCGGAGCTGTCGGGATGCCTGCTGTCAGTGGCGGAGCCGTCTGGGGTGCTGCCGGGTTGTCGCGAGTCGCCATTCGCCGCACTCGAATTAGCGTCCGCCGTACCCGACGTGTCGTCGGTGAACGTGCCATTGGTGCCATCGACAGCGCCTGGTTCGTCTTCGACTTCGACGGCAACGTCGGCGTCGGATGATGCACCACAGCCGGAAGTCGTCATCGCGATGAAGCACGTCACGACGCACACGGCCCACGCGCTGGTACTGCTCTTGCCCATTCTCATATCGCTCTCTCGCTCTGCCCCCACGACGCTCGGTCGAGGCGTCTGACTCGGCGTCGTGTCGCCGCCATGATAGCGCGACTCGAATGACCCCCATATCCACATTTTTGGGATCGCATCATCCGGAAAGTCAGGACTATCGCGCCCCTCACCCCCTTTGTCCGTGCGCTGCGGGTGCTTGAAATTGCGAGCGGCTCAGGACCAGTGTGGGCTCTGGTAGGAAGGCGCCCGGGAGCCCGAGCCGGACGATGCTCACTCGGTGCTCTGCGCGCCGTTCAGTCACGGGTTGTGAGCGGAGGATCGCGCCCGGCGTTTCACCACATAGGCAACGATTTACTGCCAGAAGCTGTCGACCTGCGTCACGGCGACGAGCAGCTGCGCCAGATCATCGCCGCTCGCGGAGAACAGCGCTTGGACTTTGTTGGCTTCGCTTTCGACTGCGGAATCGATCTCGACGCCCGTAGTGTGATGAATTGCGGTGCGGGCGAGGCAGCTTTGGACGAGGGCGTTGTCGCTCAACGCGGCCATGAATTCGTCGGGCCCATCGAACGCGATTGGCTCGCTGTTGCCGAGAGTGTCTTGGTATATGACCTCGCCACTGACGACCAAAGGCTGCCCGGCTTCTTCCGTTTGTGGGCGCCCCACGACGTCGAAGTTCTCCAGCGCAAAACCGTAGCTGTCGAAGACGCTGTGGCAGCCGACGCATATGGCGTTGCTCACTGCCGTCGTGTAGCTCTCTTGGAAGTTCTCCACGTCGGCGAAGGTTTCTGGCACCAGATCGGCCGGCTTGGGTGGTACCAGCAAGCATTGCATCGTTTCGAGGACCCATCTTCCGCGGCGCCCGATGCGATTGAGCGAGGCAGTGACCAAACCCAGCGTCAACACGCCACGCTGCTCGGGAACGAGCACGCGTCCCGGCAGCTCGCCCACGTCTTTGAGGGCGAGGTGCTCGGCGAGCGCCGGGAACATCTGCGCTTCGGGCTCGGTCAACAGGTGCGCGAGCGTCGTGTCTCCAGATTCGGCGAAGTCGACCAAGAATGACTGCGCCTGAACCTGCATCTCTGCCCACACCTCGACGTCGAGTTTGGCGTTGGGTGAATAGGGCCACGACTCGAACCCCAACCACGTCTCGAGGAACGCGAGCAAGCCCTGAGCGGCTTCGGGTTGCTCGATCAGGTCGAGCGCGGCGCACTCGACGTCGGCGTACGTCTGTAGTTGGCCGTCGATTGCCATTTCCAGAAGCTCGGGCGTCGCGCCGGTATCGAAGAGCAGATTGGACAGGCGCTCCGCGATCACCTCGGGCGGAAGAGGAATGGGTGTGGCGTCGGAGCAGGGCACGTACTCCTCGGCGCTCTCGCCAGGGCCGGCCTCGCTCGCCGCCTCCGCTTGTGGGCCCGCGGATGCTGGCAGCGGGTCCTGCGTTCCAACGCCGCTGAGGGGCGGGCTCGAGGCGAGCGGACCAGGGGTGGGGGCCGGTGCTATCGCGATGCCGTCGCCGTTTCCGACTTCGTCCGCCGCCTCACCGGCGCCCACGGGTTCACCGCCGCTTGCGGACTCACCAGTGCCTACTGTTTCACTGCCGTCGTTGGGAGCAGCGGCAATACCGTCAGACTCGTTCGCGTCCCCCGTGGCGCTCGTCGTATCGTCCCGCTCGGAGGCGTCGTCCGCGGTCACCTCGTCGGAGGAGTCTGCCTTCGTTGGCAGCACCTCGAGTTCGGATTCGCCGATGACGCCGCTTTGTGCGCCGCAGCCGACGACCAAGGCGAGCAAGGCTGGAGTGTGTCGTTTGAGCATGGGTCTCCCTTATTGCGAGGTCGAGGTTGCCCTCAGTGGGTATTGCCCCGAGCAGCGCCACGTTCTCACTTTTCGCGCTCCAAAAGCGCGCGCGCCTGATCCCGCAGCCGGATCCGCTCCCGAGTCAGAAGTCCGGCAGGGAAACGCCGCTCGTGTTCGGCGGTGAGCGCGAGCACTCCCGCCGCGTCGCCCGCACTGAGCCGCAAGCGCGCTCGCTCCAAGAGGACTCGTTCTTGCTGCAGGGACGACTGATGCGCGTTTCCGCTCGAGGACTCGTTCCTGTTCCAGGTCGCGGATGAACGCGTGCCGGACGCGGCCGCCGAGGTGTCGTCAGCTGCCGGTTCAGTTCGAGGCGTGTCCGTCGCAGGCTGCGCTTCGCGTGAGTGTCGCGACCGACTCGCCGCACCTGGCGTCACGGCATGCATGGGTGTCGGCACTGGCTCACGCCCAGTCGCCAATTCGTGCGTTTCAGCTGCATCGAGCTCCGCCGCCGGCGCCTCTTTGGCAATGGAGCCCTCTCGAGCCGCGTTCGGCGATGCGGCTGAGCGTTCACGCGCGTCAGCACGATGTTTCTCTTCACGCTGTTCCCCTTCTTGGCGTTCACCCTCTTGCAGCGCCGAGTGCCCGGCATACCAGGGCAAGTACGCCATCACGCGCTGCACCCACTTGCCGCCCAGGCCCGTCGCGGCGATCGCACTCGGCACCAGCAGGAACACGACCGCCGCCAACACCAAGGGACGCACGGACAGCGGCAGCGAAGCGGGGCGGCCTGTCGTCGACACGGAAGTCCGCAAGCGGGCCCGCACGTGTTCTCTCAGCGCTCGGGGCGGTACTTCGCAGCGTGAAGTGCGCCGCAACCGTGCCAGCTCCGGCAACGGTGCCTCGAGCCCATCGATGTCGAACGTCGACTGCAGGTCTGGGTTCATTGGGGTTCTCCTGTCGCGGCAGGGGCGATGACGAAGGGTTCGAGCTCCGCTTGGCGCAAGGCGTGGCGAAAGCGTCTTCTTCCGGCGGCCAGACGCGAATAGGCTGTCTTCAGTGGCAAGTTCAGGGCGTCAGCGACTTCGTTCATCGGCACTTCGTCGAAGTCGTGCAACAGCAGCACGCCCCGATGCCGGAGCGGTACTCGACCCAGCGCATCTTGCAGTTGGCGCAGTTGGGCTTGGAGGATGGCGAGTTGTTCCGGTCCCAAACTCGGATCTTCGACCTGCAGCTCGTGCTCGGAGGTTTCGCGTCGAAACCACGCCTTGCGGCGATGGGCGGAAGCGATGCGAAAAGCGACGCCGAACAACCAGGGGCGCAGCGAGCGCTCAGGATCGAGCTGGTGCCGCTGTTTCCACGCCACGACGAAGACGTCGTGAGTCAAGTCCCCCAACTCGGAAGTGCGCACCCCCATGCGTCGCAAGGAGCGCCACACGTAATCGAAGTTGGCCTCGTACTCCTGCTCGAAGCGAGCATCCGGCGTCCCATCGGGAGCGTCTTCTGGGGCCGAGCCAGAGGTCATGAACGGTTATTGTGTTAGGGGCCGCAAATTCTCAGAAAATCTTCGTGTCCCTGCCCGCATCCGCCGACGGGCGCATTTCAGCGCCAGACCGCAACCCACGCCAGACGTAGCCCGACCTGTGGAAGCTCCCAAAAAGCCTGCTCGGCGCCAGCGGTCTCCAACTCGACGTGCAGGAGCGGCACCTGCACGTCGAGCCGCGGACCCATCGCCAGCGCGCGCGCCACGGGCCACTCGATGCCGAACTGCGCGCCGAGCCACGGCGTTTGCACGAGCGCGTCACGGTTGACGACAAACCCACGCCCCTCGGCCGCGAGCCACGAGTAACCTGCAGCAGTGCACGCTTTGAAGCGTGCCGCTCCGTCCAACCAGCAACCCGCGAGCCACACGTCCGTCGCTGGTGCCAGCACGCGTTCGGCGGGGGCCGACTCGTTGCCGCTGCTTCTCAGATGGGAGATCCCCACCATCGCGGCCCATCCGGCGCCGTGCACGCCCCCTTCCAGCTCCCCACCCAGCCCCAAACCTGGTGCGACCTGCCAACCCACGACCGGTCCAGCCCCCCAACGAAACCTGGTGCGGCGTGCCGGGGTGTCCGGCGGATGCAGACTTGCCGCAGGCTGCGTGTCGTTGGGTGCCGGTGGTGGTGGCGGGACAACGCCGGTCGGCTCCTGACCCAAGAGGGCTCCTTCCGTCGACAGAGCGCTCGGTGCCGGTGCGGCTCCGTCGGCAAGGAGCGGTGCAGTGCCGTCGGCACCGAGCGGCACAGCGCTGTCGGCGAAGGGCGGAGTCGTGCCGTCCGCAGCGAGCGGCACAGCTGCATCGGGGGGAGTCTCTTGGGCGGGGGTTGTTTTCTGGGGGATCCGGGTGGCGGGCGTTGCGCTCGCGGGAACGTCGTTGGCGGGGATGGGCGCTGGCGAGGGAGCGGAACCACCGTCGGGGGCAGCGCCGGGCTCGCCGATTGGCGCTGGCGGCACTGGGTCCGGCGCCTCGTCGTCACGTCGTTGCGCGGCTTGTAGCGAGATCGTCAACGCGGCCGCGCGCAAGAGCTCCGCGCACGAGACCGGCTGCGTCAGTTCTCGCACCGTTTGCCACGTGTCGGCGTCGTTCGCGCGCGCGGCGACCACGACGTGCAGCGCGGCGCTCACCTCACGCCGCACGCTCAATCGCACCACCACCGCAGCGTGCTCGACGACGAAGTTACGTCCCGTCATCTGATTGACGGCCTCCGCCACCTCCCGCCTCGAGAGGCAGCCCGTCACGGCTGGTTCCACTTCCAGTTCGAGGCGCGCACTCTCCCAGCGTTCGTCGGTGTCTCGACGCTCGCTGCCGTCACGGCTGGCGTCGGTTTGCTGCAGTTCGACTGCTCGCTGCAGTTCGACTGCTCGCTGCTCGCTGGCTGCCCGATCTGCGTCGGTGGCAGCCGATGGTGTTTCGCCGCCATGGGCCCAGGCCGCTGGCGCGAGCGGCGCCCCGCTCAGAGCAAGGGCGAGGGGCAGGTATCGCAGCCGGCGAAGGGTCACGCGGGGCTTTTCGCACGGAAGCGCACCCGTGACAACGCCCTGCCGGCGAGCCGTCCCTCAGAAGTGCGGCCAGTGATCGAGCCGGCCCGATTGAGATTTCACCGCGAGCGCCGTGGAGCGGGGGCGTTGGAAGGATTGGGTGCGGTGGATGAACGAACGCACCCCTCAGTCCTTTCTGGCGCTCCTTGGTCGATCCAGGCGGCGATGGTGGCGATATCCGCATCGGGTAGATACGGACCTTGCGGGGGCATGCGGGGAAACGTGGAGCCGTCGAAGGGAGCCTGTCCGCGGAGCGCGAGCACGACGTTGGAGTGGGCGGAGTCGCCTTTCTGCATGATCTTGAAGCCTGGGATCGCGTCCCCCGTGGTGAATGCTTCGTACTGCTCGGCTTCCGTGCTGCCGCGTCGCCAGAAGGCCCGGTGCGGAGCGCTGGCGATGGGGATGTGATGCTCGTTGACGAAGTCATCGAGGATGGTTTGGATGTCCTTGAAGTTGGTCGGCATTGGTTCGTTCCTTTGTCGGTTGAAGTGCTTGCAATGACGTCACTGGACGGCCGAGCGCAGGAGATACGACTTCATGCTCTCCGCCTCGTCCGCATCGAGCGACTCCGGGCTGGTGCTCGCGTTGCTCGGGCCCGTTCCGATCAGGCGGCTCATGTCGCCGCCGATGAACTGACCTTGCGTGCCATGGCAACCCTGGCATCCCCCCATCTGGAACGGGCTGCCAGCGACACCGTTGAGATAGGTGTTGCGAAGGGGTTCGACGACGCCGTTGGGCGCCTGTCCATAGAAGTCTTGTAGGGTCTGATTCGTTTCGACGACGATGTTGGCGAGATAGTAGTAGCTCTTCTCGTCATCGCTGGCCGTCGCAGCAGGAGGACCGGCCACGGGCATTCCTTGAACCCCGATGAGCTCGTAGTACTGCCACACCGATGTTGGGTTTCTTGCCGTGAGGGCAGCGTGGACCTCGTCGTTGACTGGGCCGACTTCGGAGTGGATGGGGTGCTGCCGTTCGACCGCAATGTTGGGAAGCGGTGTTCCCGTGTTCTTGAACACCAGATCCTCGGAGTTCTGGTGGTTGACGTCGTCGTAGTTGTCGACTTGTTCCCACGTCGCAAACACGAACGTCGGAAAACTCTTGGTCTTGTGGATGATGTGCAGCGCGACGAGCCCGTAGACGACGTTCTGGTACTGCTGGTCGACGAACGCGGTTCCCTCGTAGACGATGACCTGGTTGGTGTAGAAGCGTCCGCTGCGAGCTTCTTCGTCCGTCAACGCTCGCCACGCGGCTTTGATTTCGACAGCCCCCTCTCCGGCGTCGCCAGGCACGGCCTCGTCCCCACAAGGGAGTGACACGATGCTCGGATCGGAACTGCAGATCCCGCCAAACTCCGTGAGATTGGTTTTGGTCTTGTCGCGTTTCGCCTCCAGCTGAGGACAATTGCCCTTGTCATCACACTGGGTGAGCTGAGCCGCGTTGGCGTACTCGAAGACGGCGCGATTGACCTTTGCCTCGTAGGCGATCCGAATGTCGTTGTGCGCGAACATGTTGCACAAGCCGATTTCACTCGTCTCGTCGAGGTTGTTGAAGAGCGCAAACGAGGCTCCGGGTCCTGCTTTTGGTTTGGACTTGTAGCCGTAGCTCGGGGTCTTCGAATCGAACGAAGGGTCTGTCTTGCCGTCGGCAGGGAACAGCTCGTTCTTGTGGCGATAGGTTTGCCAAACGGTGAGACCTGGGTCCTGGTCCCAGAAGTTCTTATTGCCGTCCGCGCGCCCGCGTTGACCGGTCGTTGCGGGGTCGAGAGCGGGCCAATTCAAGGCGACGAACTCCTCCCAGGCGAAGTGGGCGAGCTCGCTCACGCTGGCGTCCCTTCCCTGGGGGACGTCGTGGGGCACGTCGGCGCTGAACGAGAAGCTCGGAGCGCTTTCGATGGCTTCGATCGCGGCCTGGGGGGTCGGCGATGCCTCGGGCTGCGCCGGCTCTTGCGCGGAAGGTTGCGAGTGACAGGATGACAGCGCAATCCCCAGCGCATTGAAGAGCAGCAGTCCCGCCGCGAAACGGCGGACGATTGTGGGGTCTAGGTGTATACGAGAATGCATGTCGTCTTCTCCACCGGGGTTGAACGTTCAACCCCGCGCCAGCGAAGGTCGCAGACGAGCTAAACGGATCCCATTTCAACTCATTTCACGGGATCCCCCCGGGGGGCACGCGGCAGTTCCTCGAATGCGCCGTCCGGGAATACTGAGCTTCCTCGCGGTTTCGTCACGGTGCCCGGAACGCCCAGATCAAGCGTCCGATTGCTGATCGCACCTTTGGCGATCCCCACGAGGTTCATCGCCACGATGGTCATCGTGAAACATCCGTCCAAATACGAAATGTCAGCCAGAAGTCCGCTGGAAAGAGCTCGCCTCCGCTCACTTCCCGCCTGCGATGAGCCGCAACGGCCACGCCGTGCTCTTCACGCCCACGTACCGCCTCGTCCACCACTCCATCATCCTGGAGATGACCGGCGAGAGCATTCGAGAACAGGAGGCAAAGGCCAGCCAATCAGGAACACCAACCCGACCCAGAACAACCAATTCCAAAACGACAACTACCCAACCCCGAACATGAACCGATGGGGCGGCGTAGTTGTCGCTGATGGGAAGATGTAATTGACGTCAGGCAGTCGCAAGCTGGCTCCGCGCCCCTCCATCGACAGACACATCGAGTGGCTCGGCGACCAGATTCAGGAACTCGACACACGATTCAAAGCATTACGTGCCCGCTCAGAGCGTCTCTGCCAGGTCCCCGGCGTTGGTAACGTTGTCGCCTCAACGCTTCTGCTCCAGCTTCCGGAAGTCGGACAGCTCAATCGCACAGAGATTGCTGCGCTCGTTGGGCTTGCCCCGTTTGCGCGCGACAGAGGGCGCATGCGTGGACGTCGAGGCGTCGCCCGGAGGCCCGTACAATGCTCTACATGGCCGCACTCGCAGCGACAGCGCGAAAGCTCCTCACGGCCCTCAACGCCATGGCTCGAGATTCAGCGGGGTGGACCCAGGACAGAGCCTTAGAACCCGATTGCTGCTAGAGCGCCTGGTGACGGGTGCCTTGGACCGCTCCCCATCACCGCTTCGCGCCACGACTCCCGTTCACCAACAACGAGGACCACTCGAGCTCCCCAGTGGCGGGCAAACTACCCAAGGGTGCTCGCAGCGCCCCCCTCACCGTACACGACATGGCGCTTCAACTTGCCGCGTTCGCAGACGAGATTAGCCAACGATGACGGTGCGTGGAGTCGTGACTCGTACTCCCTGGGTGGGTGTGGTGCTGCTTTGTGGACTGCGCGGCATCAGGAACAGGCGAAGTTAGGTTGCGCGACCGGTGATCGAGTAGCCAACTCGCGGTATTGAAACACATTCTGCATTGTACGAGTAGGATCCTATCCAAGTTGTGCTCTGATGTTCGTGGCTCGACACTGCCCATAGTGTGCGACAGCTGAACAACGGGAGTTCACTGCTGATATGTGGGTACTACTGATTCAGAAGGGTATTGCGCATGACTGAGTAGCAGGTCGGCGGCAATGAGGGAGAGAACCATGAGAAGACAGCTTGGAGTCGTCACAGTTAACCTAGTGCTACTTACGCTCATCGAATCCGCCTCCGCGCAGGTTGACGCGCCGGCTCCCCCCGAAGACCCTTCGGTAGAGGGGCAAGCGGACGCGCCTACCGAAGAAGCAGCCTCCGCAAAGCCACCCCCGACTGTGAATCCAGCCGAGGACACCGCCGAGCCAGACTCGGGTGGGGATGCGCCACCCCCGCAGACGATAGCCAACGAACCTGATGAGGCAAGCAGTGCAGCAGGGGAGTCCGAAGACCCAAGCCCACCGTCGTCACCCGATACTGGCTCTCAGGGAGCTACGTCCCAGCCCAATGCACTGCCCGAACCTGACACCGCAATCGACCCCGAGCAAGAAGAGGCTCTGGCGGACCTGGACCTCGGCGAACTGCTCAACATGCGCCTGGACGACACGTTCGTCGCTTCCAAACGTAAAGAGAACCTGGACGGCGCTCCTGCCGTGGTGACCGTAATCGGCGCCGAAGAATTGCGCCGCGCAGGCATCCGCACCGTCAGTGAAGCGCTGCAGAGAGTGCCCGGGTTCTATCCAACACGTCAGTTCTTTCACGATGACTTGATCGGGGTACGCGGCTACATGTTCCATACCAACGACAAGATAGTTTTGTTGATGGATGGGCACAACATCAGTCGCTCAGGGTGGACGTCCGTCATGACGGGCGATTTGGACGAAGTGAACTCCCTGGAGAAAGTCGAGCGCATCGAGATCATCCACGGCCCCGGTTCGATCGTCTGGGGTGATAACGCCCTCTTTACGGCCATCAACATCGTAACCAAAAAGCCCTCTTCCGCCGAGGGCACGACCGCTACAGTGCGCTATGGGCGCTTCGCTCAGGGCCAGACCAACACCTACGTCGGCAACCTGCAGTACGGCAAGCAGTTCACCAAAGATGCAGGCGTCCTGCTGAACCTGAACATTCCCCTGGTGCAAGGTTGGGTCAGCAAGGACTACGGCGCGTGGTTCCAGAATGCGCCGCGGGGTGACTACAACGTCGACAACTTCGACGGCGAGTTTCAGAGCTACGAGTTCTACGGCAAGGCTGAGGTGCACGATTGGCGTATCTGGTTCCGCGCGATGAACCCGCACCAGAATAGCGCCATGGCTCAATACCCCACTGAAAACGCTGAGGACCTATCCTGGCGGCCCTACCAGGACGATGAAGACTTCTCGCTCCAGAACTACACGATGGTTGCAGAGAAAGACATCAAAGCGACAGAGGATTTGAACCTCCACATGAAGGTCGGCTTCGACAAGTACATCTTCAACGGGGCGTTTTCTTTCGGCCCCGGGCAGTTCGGCTGCACGGATCCTGTCGGGGATCCAGACGCTTGCACCCCGGGCCCCGGCGGTCCTGGCCCCCTGTTCTACATGCACCAGGACAATAGCACTCTGAGCAGCAGTTTCAGCGGCTCCTACACCGGGCTCAAAGGGCACACGATCCTCGCAGGTATAGACTATGTGCACGGTCAATATGGCGACTCACGTGCCGTGCCAGTCCTGCCTGACGATCCAGCCGACGGACAGGGCGCAATTCGCTCCCCTGGTGGCGCTGAGTACACTTCCGCGGTTTGGGTTCCTGGTTCGGACAACACCATCGGAGCGTATCTGCAAGAGCAGTGGCGCATCATCGACCATCTCGAGGCGTTCGCTGGTACGCGCGTAGAATGGAACCAACCACGTAGCGATGGACGCTTCGTATTCTCACCCCGAGGCGGCATCATCACTCGTCCATTCGGCGATGACTATGCCCTATTGAAATACAGCTTCAACACTGGGTATCGCCGCGCCAACTGGTGGCAAGCACGGTGGCCGCTCGGCTTGTTCGGAAACTACTTCGGTCTTGTCGTCGACGGCCCCGAGTTCTCTCACAACCACGACATCCAGGCGATTTGGAACATTACCGAGCAGATCAAGCTCAACGCCGTGTACTGGATCATGAGTGCCAACCACATGATCTTCGCTGCGAACACAGCTGCTCAGGCCACTGGCCAAACGAACAACTGGGTCAACGCCGGCGACTTCAAGTCCGACGGGTTGGAGTTCAAATTCGACTACCAGTTCATGCGCAGCAACGTCGCAGGCTTCAACGCCACATGGACTCGGAAGGCCACGTTCGATGTCAAAGTCGACGGTTTTGACGAAGAGAGCTTCCTCAACGCCGACGGTCGCTTTCTGGACTACCCAGAGTTCCAGGGAACGGTATTCACGAACCTTCTGTTCGATAGTGGCGTGTTCACCGACCTCAACTTGCGCTACATGCACAAGATCCCAGGACGCCTACCCGTGGACGACGTGGGCAACGTCGGTTTCATCGAGCCCGGCGTCAATCAAGAGGTGGTCGTCAAACACATCTTCTACACGGACGTGGCCGTGGGTGCACGGGATCTAGGCCTGGACGGGCTCGCTGTGACCCTGCGCGGATTGAATGTGTTGAACAACAGAAAGCGCATCCCGCGCGGACAGGGTGACCACGACTTGTATCAGCCGCCCCCAGCGTACGGAGAGCTCCAAGTCGCGTACACCTACTAGCCGCCCGTGGTGAAAGTGGTGCTCTCTCAGGGGATCGCCAAGCCGA
>JBNKHV010000212.1:0-68803 GCA_050290545.1 Polyangiaceae bacterium
GATCTCGCTGCAGTATGCGAAGCCCCTCCTTGGGGCTGACGTAGTACCGGGCGCCGAGCGCAAAGAAGCCTAGAGGCGCTAGACAACGGCCAGCTCTGTTCCGGACATGAGCGCAGTGACGAACCCGACGCGCCAGCAAACAGCTGGAGTGCTCTCGAGCCGTTGCGTTCGAAGCGGTCGCGCCAGGATATCAGGAGAGAAACTGCCAATCGTTCTTCAGCGTCAAGTCGATGAACGCTCGCACACTTGCGGAGGTCAAGCGTGAGGCAGGAAAAACCAGCTGGATCGGCAGCGGCGGGAGTTCGTATTGGGGCAACAGGACGCGGAGGCGCCCAGCCCCAATCGCCTCCATCACCTGGTAAGACAGCACCATCGCAATCCCGCCACCGCGTTCCGCGTGACCGATCGCGGCGTCGGCGCTGTTGGTCGTATACATCGGTCGAAACGCGACCCGTTCCTCGGAACCACCACGCTCGAACGTCCATTCAGGGGTTCGCCACAGCGAGCGGAAGTGAATCAGACGATGACCGACCAGGTCGGAGGGTTTGCGGATCCGCTTGTGAGAATTGATGTACGTCGGGCTTGCAACCAACACGCGTCGTGTTCGCCCGACGACACGCGTTTTGAGGCTGGAGTCCTCCAATTCGCCGATACGGACTGCAACGTCGACTCCCTCTTCCAGCAGATTGACCATGCGGTCCGCCAGCGTCAGTTCACCAGTGACACGTGGGTTCGCTTCCAAGAATTCGCACATCACCGGCGCCACGTGAACGCGCCCAAAAACCAACGGAGCGGCGACGACGAAGTGCCCGATCGGTTCGCTGACGCCTGCGCGGGCACCCTCTTCGGCCTCATCCACCGCCGACAAGATCCGACGCGCTTGGTCCAAGTAGCGCGCGCCTGCGTCGGTCAAGCTAACGGACCGGGTCGTACGCAACAACAGCGTGATGCCCAAGTGCTCTTCGAGTGACGCCACGAGGCGCGTCGCGGCGGACGCCGAAATGCCGAGGCGCCGAGCCGCTGCGCTGAACCCTCGCGAATCTGCCACGGCGACGAAGACCGTCATCGCTTCCAGTCGATCCATGACTATTGCGTACCACGCAAAGGTCTCTTCCAAAAGCTCTGGATTGTTGCATGCGTGACCTGGGGCTAGACCCTTCGTTGCCGCTGGCGATAGGCGCCACTGGCGAACGACAGGAATCACCATGAGTCGAATCGCAACACCAGGAAGTATCGAGGCTTCACCCGCTGAGTCCCAATCCCTGCTGCAGGCCGTGCAGCGACAGCTTGGATCCGTGCCAAACCTGTTCCGAGTGGTGGGCAACAGCCCGGCGGCCCTCGAAGGTTACTTGGGCCTGAACACCGCGCTCAGCAAGGGCAAGCTCGACGCAAAGACGCGGGAGCGCCTCGCCTTGACCGTCGCGGAACGCAACAACTGCGGCTACTGCCTCGCGGCCCACACGTACATCGGAAAGAACGTGGCCAAGCTCGACGCGCAGGAGCTGTCTGCAAACCGTGGTGGTCGCTCATCCGATCCGACTGCGGAGGCGGCGCTGCAGTTTGCCAGCGAGATCCTGGCGCACCGCGGGCATGTCTCCGACGACGCATTGGCAGCTGCTCGGAAGGCTGGCTATGGGGACGCAGAACTGATCGAAATCGTCGCTCACGTAGCGCTGAACACGCTGACCAACTACATCAACAGTGTCGCTCAAACCGAGGTCGACTTTCCCGTCGTCGTTGGCGAAGCCGCCGAGTAGTACGCCGCAAGCGGGTCACGCTGAGCGGACTGGCTTGCGAGTCATCCGCCAGCCGTGCCCCAAACTCGCTGGGGAGTCCGCGTGCGCGCCGCGGACGACCCCGTCGACGGACTTCAAAAAGAGCATTTCGAACCGACGTACCAGAACTGCAACCTTTGTCGAAACCCCAAGCGCCAACCGGCATACTGCCTGAAGTCATGCTGAGCAATCATGAGCCTCACATCGTCTTCGTTCGCCTGACGGAAGTCGACCCACACGAAATCATCGAACACATGTGCGACCCGCGCGTGACCGAACACATGCCTCTCGCAACCGAACCCTGGGACGAGCGCGTGTGCGCCGCCTTCATACGAGCGAAAGAAGCATGCTGGCAGCGGGACGGCCTCGGTCATTGGGCGATCCTGGTCGATGGGGGCTACGTTGGCTGGGGCGGATTCCAAAGGGAGGCAGATGAGTGGGACTTCGGTTTGGTGCTGAAGCCTCAGCACTTTGGTTTGGGCCTGCGGATCACGAGAAAGGCGCTCGAGTTCGCCGAGTCGGATGAACGAATCGCCGTGGTGACATTTCTGCTTCCACCCTCCCGCAGGCACTTCCGAGCGCTCGAACGACTCGGCGCAGAGGCTCTGGGTTCAATCGACTATGCAGGCCAGACGTTCTTGAAGTTTCGCTTGGAGACTCGTGGCCGTCGGCGAGCACCGGTTCTTCGAACAAGAGCATCCCCACTCAGGCGCCGATGAATATCTCAAGTCTTACCCTATCGCGCCTTCACCTACCGAGGTGCGTCAGAGTCCTCCTCGAACAAACCAGCCGGAGGCGGTGAGAGGTTCGGAAGCTCTGGGTTCTGGCGTAAGTAGCTGTCGATCACTTCGCGCACGCGTGAGTCCTTGAGGACGACGGAGAGTTCGATGCGGCGATTCTTCTGGTGGGCTTCGGGTGTGTCGCCGGTGGCGATGGGGCGGAACTCGGAGAACGCGCTGGCAGCAAAGTACCGCCCGTAGCGTTCGCGGAGCTCTGGCTCGGCTGCAAACATGAAGTCCAGCACGGCGTTGGCGCGGTCCGCCGAGAGCTTGCGATTGTAGGTGTCCGAGCCACGATCGTCCGCGTGACCCTGAACCGCGATGACGTCGATGTTGGCGCGCACGTCAGGATCAGAAAGCACCTCTCGGAAGGCTTTGGCGAGAAGCAACAAGAAGGCTTCACCCTCCGACTTGATGGTGCTCGACTTGTAGTCGAAGAGCAAGTTCTCCTCGAGCACGATGTTGCCAGTCTCCGAAATGCGCGCCGCACCTTGGCCATCCAACTGAGCCTCCAAGGACTGTTGCACCTTCTCCAGGACACTGAGTCGCAGTAAGCCGATACCTTGGATCTGGGCACGCACCTCAGACAGTTGGCGATTACTTTCGTCGATCACTTGGGCCTGCTGATCGATGCGCCTTCGCGACAGCTTCAGCTCGGCCTGACCCGCCTCGAGCTCTGCAGCCAACAGCCGCAGCCGGTTTTTGGCCGCAGATACTTGCTTCTGCGAGCCCGACAATTGGGCAAGTGTCTGTTGCAGCTCCGTGCGAGCGCGCTCGAGTTGCTTGCCGCTGAAGAGGTTCTGGATGTACGCCAGCAGCACCAGCACGAACAATATCAGCGCGATCGTGGAGGTCAGATCGGCGAAGGAGGGCCAGAAGTTGACCTCCTCCTCGGCCCCCGCTGCTTCGGCCAGACGGGACCGATGGCGAGATCTCATTGTTGGCCCCCTGGCGGCAGACGACCGGGCGCCCCAGCAGTGCGCGTGCCGGCCGAATCCGACAGCGCTGATGTCAGATCGGCGAAGGAGACACTCATGCGCTGGATGTTGTCCTTGAGGTGCAGATTGAACTCGTGGAAGTCCCGCGTGTTGCCAGCGAAGCGCTCGAGCGCCTCCTCGAAACGCTGGATGCTGCCAACGAGCACTCCGACGGCCTGGGAGAACTGCTCGGTCGCGCGGGCAGCGGCTTCCCCGGGTCCAATGCGTTCGGCGACGAGTTGATCGAGGTGCGCCTCGAGCTGGGTGACGAATCGGGTGCGGCGCTCAGCGATGTTGGCGAAGACGCTGAGGAGGGTCATCACGATGGCCGCGATGATGCCGACCAAAGACGTGGTGAATGCCACGCTCATGCCGCCAAGCGCGTCCGTCAGTCCGCTGGTCAACGACTCCGCCACGTCGGCCTCGGGAGCCACGTCGTTCGAGACGACGGTAACCAACTGACCGATCGAGTGGGTGAGGCCGTAGAACGTCCCGACCAAACCGAGAGTGATGAGCAGGCCCGCATTCGCTTTGACGAAGCGTTCGGCGAGCAGCAACGGCCCGAGCTCCTTCTGAACGGCGCGTTCGACGATGGACGGCGTGTCGATCCCGCGCGCGTCGGCACCTGCGGGCAGCCGCTCCAGCGCCGTTTGCACCTCGCCGACGGCGCGAAGCAGCACGACGGCTTCAAGCGGGCGGTCGCGGGTCAGCTCGCGACTGAGCGCCGCGTAACGCAGCCGGGCCACGATGTTGGCGGCGATCCCAAAACACAACAAGAGCAGGATGACTGCGATGATGAGGGCGCCGCTGGCGTTGACGAGTCCCAGACTGTTCACGAGGGGATCCATACGGCGGTTGTGGCACAGGCAGGAGCAGACGTCGAATCGACGACTTCTGTCGTGGAATACGCCGATGGCACGAGGCCGAGCGCGGCGCCTGCCGTCAATCGACGCGATTGCAGCCGTCGCCGAGAGCAACACGCGCCACCAGGCTGCGCGTCATCCTCGGCGTCCGGCTACGGCGCCTGGCGTTCACCTTCTCACAGCGGCGGGTTTGCGTTTTGGACCAGCTCGACGAAGTACTCGTGGAACCAATGCCCCGCCTCGGGAGCGCCAGGAGTTGCGTCGTCGGACGCGCAGTTTTCGTCGAAGCGAACGGCGGCGGGATCCGCCGTGCCATCGCTGTCGCCCGGCGGTTTGACCCAGAAGTAGGCATCGATACCATCGCGGGGAGACACCGTTGGCCGTTCACCCAGGCCAGCGCCACGGATATTGCACCAATTGCCCCAACGGCTTCGGATCTCAGCCTGGCCGTTGCGACTGGTGTCGACGAGGAACGCCTTGTCCGTGATGCCAACGTCCTGCAACGTCTGGCGCAGCATGTCGACGTAAGCGATCTCGTTGGGAGATGGGTTGCTGGACTCGAGCCGCCGCCCCCAATCGCCACTCAGGGCGTTGTAGTTGGCGACGTTCGTAGCGAACCCGCGAATGCGGTCGACACCACCCGCCTTGTCGAGCACCTGCTTGACCAACTTGCCCATGCGCCGCTGGTTCGCTTCCCAACCGAGCCACCCCGCGTGAGCGGCGTCCAAGTAGATGGCCACGTTGGGCAAGGAGAGCTGAGCGATCGCGTAGGCGATGGAGTTGACGTACACCTCTTGGGACACGACGCACTTTTCGACGCCTAGGTTGCTGATCAGGTTCGGCAAGCTGTCGGGTTCCAACACGACGACCATGCGCTGCTCGGGGTGTGCCCGAAAGTGCGCCGCGATGACGTCGATGTATTCCTCTCGGTAGCGCGTTTCCCCTCCCTCTTCGATCTTCAGCTCGCCGTTGGAAGCCTTCGCAGCGCAATCGCGGTTGGGCAGGTCGTAGACTACGAACACCGGTACCACGGGGACACCCGCGGCATCGGACTGCGCCTGCGCCTCGCTGAGCCAGTTCGGGATTTCGTCGACGGCAGCGATGCGGTCGAGCCACAGCGCCGTCGGCTGTTGCTTGACCACGCTCATTTCGTTCGCCAGTTCGGGGGAGGCCTGGATGGAGTCGTCGACTTTGCTCGCGTAGTTGGGATCGGCGAACATCTGCGCCCCGGCAAATGGGTTCTGCGACGGAAACGGCGCTTCGGTCGCTGGCTCGACGGGCAACGCCGGAACCGCGGTGGGTCGCATGCCGACGGGGTCTTTCGATATCGGCACGATGCCGCCCTGCGTCGTGCCGCACGCGGTGGCAGCGAGGAGCAGTGTGCCCAGCAGGCAACGCTTGATCAAAGGGTGGAAGGTTGAAGGTGAGTCGAGTGTGGTGTCGTGGTTGTTCATGACGATCAGCTTGAGCCCTGCGACGGACATCGGGCTTCTCGTTCCACGGCAATGACTTCTCACTCGGGCGACAGCGTGACCCGCAGCCACGCTGCGTGCGCGACGTGAATCTTCTCTTACTTTGTTTGAGCTGTCGCCCCGAGTCAGCGCGTCCGAGCTCTCATGACGACGATGGCGGGAAGGAGCGAGCGGCGCGTAGCGACTGGCCCCCCGCGCCCGTTGCGGGTTCTCGCTGAGCGGTGGCCGGCGGTGATGCCCGTGTGCGAGGGCACCTACAGCGAGCGGGGCTTGCCCAGTTCCCAGTGGCTCAAGGCGCTGTCCGCCTTTGACGAGCTGCGGCGTTATCAGGACCGCGACACATTGCTACGTCGCAGCGTCGAACTGCTGAGAGACAGCATCGGTCTCGAGCGCTGCGCGATTTTCTTACTTGGTCCGCCGGGCCAGCGCTTGTACGGCACTTGGGGCACCGGCGCGCGAGGCGAAACCACGGACGAGCGCGGTATCGCCTTCGACGCAGGAACCTCGCATCGAGAAGCCTTCGCCCACGCGTTCAACGGAACGGCGCAGTGGTCGCGCTTCGTGGACGTGCCCCTATTCGCGCAGACGCCGAATGGCACGGTCGTGTTGAAGCGCGGCGAGAACGTGATCATTCCCATTCCCGGGCCGCAGCAGAGCCTGGGGCTCATCGCCTGCGACTGGGCATTGACGGAGCGCACTGCGGACATCGAGTCCGTGCTGCGGGCTGCTGTCATGACGCGTGTGCTGTCCCCGCTGCTTCAACTCCTACGCGCTGAGGACGATGCCGAGTCGAAGCAGCCAACGATGGCACCTCGAGCCCTGAGGGACGCGGATCTGGCAGCCCGAGCCGCTAGCATTTTGAGCACCGATCCCAACATCGACCGACGGCGCTTGGCGCGCCAGCTAGGCACGACCGCAGACAAGCTGGGGCGCGCCTTCAAGGCCACGCTGGGTGAGACCTTGCGCGGCTATCGCAACCGTATCCGCTTGAGCAACTTCTTTGCCATGGTCGACCCCGCCGGAGGCAATCTGCTCAGCGCAGCTCTCGAAGCCGGCTTCGGCTCTTACGCCCAGTTCCACCGTGTGTTTCGGCAGCACCTCGGCTGCTCGCCGATCGACTACTTGCGCGGCGGCAATCGCTGATCGGATCTTCAGCCTCGAACTGCGTCCACATCTCGTTGCCGTTCGGATCGTACTTGAGCACGACCACCCCTGCGGTGGTGCTGGCGCCCTCGCAGCTACGGTCCGCGGTCGCGCTTGGCGCCTCCGTCTCGAACTCGCCCCAGTTGCACACCGTCCACGGAATGCACGCGCCAGCGTTGCTCACGTTGCTAAACGTACCGGGTGAACAGCTGGCGCATACCCGATCGCTGGTTGCGGACCCGTCGTCTTCCACGTACTGCCCCGCTTCGCACAGGCTGCGTGCCTGACAGGCGGTGCTTGGGTCGCTGTCGTGATCGAAGGTGTCCGCCGCGCATGACACGCCTGGCATCGGTGATGCCGGAGGCGTTGGACTCGTCTCTTGGAACCCCAGCGTCAGCAGGCGTCGTGGTGGACCCGGCGGCGGTGTCGACCGATCCAGCAGCCGGCATGGTTGAGGCCGAGGCGTCAGCCGAATCCGTCGGCGTTGAGCTGATGTCTTCAGGCTGCGGCGTACTGATGCCGGTCTCTACGGCAGGACCGTTGCGTCGTCCATGACGGCGAAATGCGTTGCTCGAGTCGCTGATGTCTTTTGATCCGGCGGGCCGTCGGCGTCGTTGCTGCTCGACGACTCATGAAACGCTGGATGAAGTCGGTCGTGCAGAGGGATAGGCCAGCGGCGAGGCGAGCGATCTCGCCGCCTAGCCGGATGCGCTCGTGGTGGCAACAACGGTTGCTGCCGGCGCGCTCGTCGGAGAACGCTGTCTCGCAAGCTGGCTCCGCACATCGGTGGGTGCGAGCCCAAACTGCTTTCGGAAGGCGGCGGCGAATTTGCTCGGGTTCGCATAGCCTACCTTCATGGCGACTTGCGTGACGTTGAGCTCACCCTCAATCAAGAGCCGGTACGCCTCCGACAGTCGATAGTCTCGAAGATACGCGAAGACGGGCACCCCAAAGAGCGCTCGAAACTCGGTCTTCAGCCGAGTCTGGCTGAGGCCAACCTGACGCGCCAGCGCCTCCAACGACGGAGGATCTGTCATTCGAGCGACAATCGTGTCCCTGACGTGATGCAGGCGTGCCACGTCTCCATTGGGAATAGCGGCGACTATTTCGCCCGCCTGCTGCTCCAGTCGTTCGAAGATCCTCGCGATCAGTTCGAGGCCCTTTGCCTCCAGGTACAACTGCCGAACCTGGCCTTCGGTCGCGCGTCGAAGTAACTCGTCAAGTAAACGAAACAACTCGACACTCATCGGCACGCATGCCCGGGAGTAGGCGTCCTCGCTGCTCAGTACCCTCTGAACGACGTCGGGCAGAGCGGGGACGGCTAGCAGCTCGCACATCAGCTTCTCCGTGAGCGAGAGCACGACGAACTCGTTGTGTGCCCCCGCCGCGAGAGTCGATTCGATCGCGACGGATTGGTTGATGCTGGTCACTTCCAGAGTGCCGCCGCCAGAAACGAAGGTGGGGCCCTCGTCTATGACGTAGGTGATCCCTGTTCCACGAGAGAGAGTGAACACCAACTCCGAGACTGACCCCTCGAAGGGAATCGACAGCGCGCGCTCGGCTCGCCCCTCCGAGAGGCAGAGCTCCAGTCCCGACCGAAGGGTCACGTTTGCTGCAAAGCCGCGATAGCCGTCATGATCCCACTCGATTCGGTGCTCACGAAGACTCACGTCCCTGACATGAGCGTCGTCACCGAAGGCCGCCACGGCACATTCTTGAACGGACGTGCGCAAAGCAGACTCAGAACGCGGCGCCACGACGCCGTTCCTACCACGCCGGGCTAGAGCCCGCACTCGCAAGCGGAGGCGCGACGGCATACTTCGGGCCTCGCGGAGCTGAGATGCGGCTCCAGGGAGCTGCCGAGGGGCGCCTGGGTCGATAGAGATGAGCAGTGCTCACACCAAAACCCGTGCTCCCGCTGACCCGTTGCCGCCTCAACCGACGCGGCCTGGGCTCCGCCATCAGTGCCCTCGCCGTCTGCGCACTCCAACCGGTCACGGAGGCACGAGCGCGTTCGGTCGACTCCGACGAATCCGCTCTGCGACGCCAATCCCTCGGCAGCTCGATGTTCGTCCTGGCGAATCTGTTCTTCAGCGAAGAGGAGTCACCGGTCTTTTACCAGCTGAACTACAAGTACATGATCACCCCCGTGGACGGGCTTTCAGTGGAGGCAATGACGTGGAAGTACTCCTCTCCCCTCGGGATCCCGTACGGCAGCTCATATGACGACCCAGCGCTGCGCTATCCCGGAGCCGTTCAGGCCTATGGGCTCGGGGTGGCGTATCAGCGCTTCATTTGGGAAGGAGCCTACGCGGCCGCCCACGTCAGCGCCATGCGGCAGATCTATCTGGACGAAAACAAGCAGAAGATCCAAGCCGGCTTTCAGCTCTTCATGACGTTTCGTCTCGGCTACCACTTCGAGTTCTTCGATGATCGAATCTTCGTCGAGCCTTCCGTCGGGATCACCACCTGGCCGATCAACACCAACCTCCCAGAAGCCTTCGCGGAACAAGAAGACAAGTGGCCCAGCTACTTCTTGGCAGAGCCCGGGCTTCATTTTGGGGTAAGTTTCTAGCCTTCGCCCAATGAAAGCACTCGTTCATCAGCGCTACGGTTCCGTTGACGACCTCGAACTCCAGGAGGTGGAGCGGCCTGCGGTCGGGGCTGACGAGGTATGCGTCCGTGTCCGAGCGACGTCCATGCACGCGGACATCTGGCATATCGTGGCGGGTCGTCCCTACATTCTTCGCTGCATGGGGGCAGGGTTGTGGAGCCCCAAGGCTGGCTCCATTCCAGGAACGGACGTGGCAGGCGTGGTGGAGTCGGTTGGCTCCGATGTCACCGACCTCCAGCCGGGCGATCGTGTATTTGGCGAAGTGGTGTCCGACTTCCAGTGGAAGCATGGGGGCAGCTATGCAGAATACGTGTGCGTGAAGGCCGCTGAACTCGCCCTCATGCCGGACAATGCATCGTTCGAGGCAGCCGCAACGCTCCCCACCTCAGGTATGATCGCCCTGCGTAGCCTGAGTCCGGAGGGGAAGCTAGCTCCAGGGCAGTCTGTGCTGATCAACGGCGCGGGGGGAAGCGTTGGCGCGTTTGCGATTCAGATTGCCAAGGCCTATGGCGCCCAGGTGACGGCAGTCGACAGCGCCGCCCAACTCCCGAAGCTGCGTTCGCTCGGTGCCGATCACGTGGTGGACTACGAGCAGCGAGCAGTGCAATCCCTCCCCGGGCCCTACGATCTCATTTTGGACGTGGCGTCCAACCTGTCTTTCCTGGCGTGCCGCAAGATCCTGTCGCCGTCGGGCAAGTATGTCGTCATCGGGCACGACCACTTTGGTCGAAAGGGCAGAGCCTGGCTTGGTTGTCTGCCGCAGGTGTTCAGCCTCATGGCCATCTCGCCCTTCTTCCGTGAGCTCCCTGCCGTTCGCTTCAGCTTCGACCAGAAAGCGCTCTTGCTCGAACTCAAGACGCTCCTCGAAGACGGGAAACTGACTCCACAGATCGAGCAGACGTATTCGCTGGAGGACGTCCCCGTCGCTTACCGTCGGATGCTCAGCGGCGAGGCGCTGGGACGCTTGGTGATCACGCCATAGCGCTGGAGTCGCCACGGCACGAGCTCTGCACCCAGCATCGTACGTCCGCGGAGTCGGGGCGCGGGGTTGGAAACGTGTTTCGTAACCCAAAGCGCGACCAACGCGGAATCCGGTGGAGACACGGAGGTTCACCTCAGCGATTGAGCCGTCTACCTGGAGGGTGACATAGCCAACGGGCGCGAGGTCATACAGGCTCGAGTTGACCGTTTGAGGGCAGCCATGACGAGCCGGCTGCTGCTGGTCGGCGCTCCCGTTGGGCATGGTTGCTCCGTCCGCGAGCTCTGGATGACAACTCGGGTTCTGGACGGAACTTGGGGGTAGTGGTACGGTCGTGACCATACTCATGCCGCCCAATCTGCGACGATCAGTCCGCACCCTGGTCGACGGGGTGGCGCTGCCAATGCTCGCGGCAATCCGGGGGAGCTTGGGGCGGCGGTTGCGCTACGCCTACTACAAGCCCCGGCTCAAGCACTGCGGGGTGAACGTCCAGATCGACGAAGGGGTGGTCATCCAGAACCCCCAATACGTCAGCCTGGGCGATAATGTCTGGCTGGACCGCTACTGTATCCTCATCGCTGGCCCGGCCAACCTCGAAGACCGCTGCGTCAAGCGACGATCGCTGTCGGATGCCTCGGTTCCCGAGGGCGAGCTTCGGATCGGCAGCAACGTCCATGTTGCCCCCTTCAGCCTCATCCAGAGCCACGGGGGCTTCTCGATGGGCAGCCACGGGGGCATCGCCGCGGGCGCCCGCATCTACACGCTTTCGAATCACCCCAACGACCCCTTCGATCGATCGCGCGTGGTCCAGTGGACCAACCTCTCGCCCAACTCTGCCTATATCATCGGGCCGATCGTCTTCGGCGAAAACGTCGGCGTCTCCATCAATAGCATCGTGTTGGGGGGGACCCACCTGCGCGATGCCACCTACGTCACTCCCAACTCGATCGTGCTTGGAGAGTTCCCCGCCAACAGCGTGCTCGGCGGTTCCCCCGCCGTGCGGCTCCGCGAGCGCTTCTCGGGCGCAATGCTCTGAGGGGACCAGCTAGCGAGGATCCGCGAGTGTGCGTCGTTCTCTGCGATCGATCCTTACCGTCGAGCCCCCGGGGCGACGATGCCCCCGCGCTCACTCCAGACGGCACAGATACCCTCGCTAGGGCGTTTGACGATTGGCTCGGCCGAGCTCAGGCCTGGCCACACACCTCGGCGAGATCAACCTCCGTGCCCCAAGCCGCATAGGAGTAACTTCGCAACACGCCGCGTCAACGTGCTGCTTGGACGTGTTTCGCCAGGTGACGCAGCACTCGGGAAGCGTGTCGTCCCTCCTCGGTCCTGAGGCGACAAAGAAGCCGCCGTCGCTCCACCAACAGAGCCTGACGCTGTTACCACAGCCCGCGCGGGAGTCGGACCGGCTCGAGACAAGGCGTGTGCAACAGGGCTGGACCTGCTATCGAAAAACGATGATTGGCGCTAGAGCTGGCAGGTGTTGGGCAGGTGCGGATAGCCTGGGGTGCACCGGAGTGTGGGGCTTGATTCTGAGTTCGTGGGGGCTATTCGGCTGCGAAGAGTCGCGCCAGCAGTCATCCCTGCAAGAGCAAACACCCGAGGCGGAACCGACAGCCGTCGGAAGCGCCGACGGTGCTGACACGGGCGGCGAGCAGCCCGTCGAGCCCGGCGTCGACGCGTCGGAGCCGGCGCGTATGGGCTCGGATGCGCCAACAATGACGGACGGCACTGAGCCGCCCTCGCTCGAGGCTGAGCCTGAGGTCGTGCTGGAGCCAACGAGCGACGCAGCCCCTTCTGCCCCGAACACGAACGCGCAGACCGACGCCGGGAGTCGAGTCTCGACGATGGCGGATGCCGCCGCTGCACCCAGCGAGACGCCTGACGCTGCCCAGAGCGACGCCGACGAGCCCGGTCCCGTGCCCGATGTTAGCTTGACCCGCGCCGCGGTCGTGTTGGGCGCCTGTTTTCCGGACGACGGTGTCAACCGCAATCTGTCGAACCTCTGGGTTCAGGACTTGCTTGCGGAGCGCTGGCGCCTTCCCGCCGAATGCTTGAGTACGGCGGGTGACGGCTGCGGCGCACTCACGACGTGTTTGGGTATCTCGTACGAGTCCTCAACGCTCGAGTGCCCCTTCGAGTGCGCTGCTGGTATCCTTCATGGCTGCACGGGTGCGTTGGAGGTCACCTACGACTGCAACATTCGAGAGCGAGAGTGTGACGAGCAGTTCGGCTGCGTCGTACCTGGGACGGCCAGGTGCGAGGAGGGGTCCGCCGGCAGCTGCTCGGACGATGGACGACCCCTCTTGTGCAATGACGGGCTGCTGGACGTCGGCCCGAGCTGCGAGGACTTCGGGTTGGCCTGCGGCGAGGGCCGCTGCCGTGCCGATGGCGAAAGCTGTCCTTCGCGTAGCGGGCTTCTCGAGAGCACCTTGGAGTTCGATGGCGTGGGATGCGATGGGCCAGTGATGATCTCATGCATCGGTGGGCAGCTGGGGAGCGTGGATTGTCGTAGCCGAGGGCCAGGGTTCACCTGTCAACAGCTCGACGACGTTTACTTCTGCGGACTCGCCAACGAATGCATCCCCGGAAATACTCCCGGTGCGGAGCAACCCGGCACGGGTTTCGGCTGCGACGGTACGAGCGTCCGGTTCTGCAACGCGGGCCGCCTCGAAATGATCGACTGCACCGAGCTGGGGTTCGATGGCTGCAGTGAGGAGTTCGATGGCTGCGTTCCGAACTTCCAGTCGATGTTGGCTCAACCCTAGTGCACTGAGGATTCGGTCGGCTCCTATTCGCCACCTCGACACATTCGTCCGCGCACGGAAGCAATCCGCGTTGGTGTAGCCACGCTTTGTTGCGAGGGGTTTCGGTGATCGGCACCGGCCTGTGGTAGCGTCACGCCATGACTGCCCACTTGTTCGACCGTTGGCGCGGCTGGCTACCCGCGGGTGCAGCATTGCTGGTCTTGGGCTGCGGTGCTAGCGCATCCTCTGGCTCAGAGATAGCCGCCCGAGGTGATCGAGACGAAGCCCGGGCAGACGAAGAGTCCACATCAGGCAGAGCCGACGACGATTCGACGACTCCTGCGGAGGACGATTCCCCTCAGAGCAGCAGCGGCGCTGGCGACGTCGAATCCGCCAGCGGGGTTACACCAAACGAGCCTGCGGGGGACAGCCCGGAATCCACCAACGATGGCTTGGAAGAAGTAAACAATCCGGAAGGAGCACTCGATGTAGCGAACCCTGGTGCCCCGCCGAACGGCGCATCGACGAATGAGCCGTCCGAGGACGACCCTCCGGGTCCCGTCCCGACCCCAGATTTTACACCGCAGGAAACCTGCGTCGCACCAGCTCCGGCCACCAACGCAGAGCTCTCGGAGCGGCTGCAGCGCTTGATCTGGGGCGCTGACGAAGAATTCGTCGACCCAATCGCGCTGGTGGAGGATCTAGCTCCGGACGCGCCCGCTAGTGCCATCATCGTACGGGATGTTGCAGCGCGAATGCTCGCAGATGAGAGCAAAGGACGCGTGGGGCTGAAGCGCTTCGTTCATGCTTGGCTACAGCTCGATCCCGAACGCCTCTCCATGGACGACACGCTTCTTCAAAGCACCTTGGAGTCGACGGAGCGCACCCTCGATTGGCTGCTGTTCGAACCGGGCGAGACCTTATCCGCCTTGTACAGCGGTGACCAAGCGGTGGTGAATGCAGAACTGGCCATGTTCTACGGCGTTCCCGCACCCGACGACGAATGGGGCGTCGTTCGATTGCCCGAGCCCCGCCAGGCTGGCTTGCTGGGCCAAGCCTTCTGGCTCAACGCGAACCACCACCCCTCCACCCGCGGTACCGTCGTCATGCGCAGCCTCCGCTGCGCGACTGTGCCCGGCAAGCCGCCTGGTCTCGACGAACCACCTCGCGAAGAGTCGCCCAGCGACATGTCGCGGCGGGAGCAGTATCTGGCCGCTTTGACGGAGCCGCAGTGTGCCGGTTGCCATGCCCTGTTCGATCCCGTCGGTTTGCCCTTCGAACACTTCGATGCTTGGGGCGAATACCGAACCACGGATAACGGCGTCGATGTCGACGCGACAGGAGGCATCGGCATCCCAGGAACGACCCTCAAGGTGGACGGAGCGGCAGAGCTCGCGGCCGTCTTCGCTGGCGAACTCCGCGAAAAAACCCACGCCTGTATCGCCCTCAGCGCCACGGCTTACGCGTTGGGTCTCGATAGCTTGCCCGCAGATCCCTTCGACGACCCCGAGTGCTACGCAGTGCTGAACCCCGAGCTCGCCGCCCTGAAAGACCCGCTGATCTCCGACTGGATTCTCGAACTCGTCGCCAGCCCTCTATTCCTCGCCGGCTACTGACGCCCCCTGACCAGGCACACGGCTGCACAAAGTTAACGCACACCAGATCCATGCGCTCGGAAGGTTCTGGGCAACGTTCAGCTCGAGGGGACGCGATTTCTATCGCTACCGTTCTGCAGTCAGAGCGCACTGACACATGGCGAACGCCAGCCGCGCGAGATCATGATTGGTTCCGCACGCGTACCCGAGAACCCGCATGAGCCTGCGAACGCCGTGCCAGGGCGAAAACCACCGCTCGCATTGCCGTTCGACGGCAGTTCACCCCTAGACCGGATCCCGCCACAGGCAGCACGGTGCTAAGCTGTTCGGTGTTCAAGGATAGGGGCAACGCCGCCTGGCGGGCCCCGCATACATGACAATAGACGCCGCGCGAGTGGTGTCGCACTGGGGGAAAAGAAGATGCACCATTTGAACGAAGCCATTCGGGCAGGATCCATCGAACCAAAACCGCGCAGTGTCAGGCGCCTGTGTGGCGGGCGTCCGCTACCCGCGGCGCGCGATCTGATGTCCACGCACGTCATTACGCTACGAACTGACCAGCGCCTGTGGGAAGCCGTCAGAATTCTAGCGCGTAACCCGATTAGCGGCGCACCGGTCCTCAGTCCCGATGGTGAACTGGCAGGCATTCTTTCGGAGTTCGATTGCATGCGTGTGATCGCGGATGCCGAGTTTCATCAGGCATCCAGCGTCGGCAACCAATCGGTGGCAGACGTGATGACGCCCGCGCGTCACGTCGTGCCGCCCAATGCAGACTTGTTTGCTCTCTGTCAGCAGTTCGTTTCCGCACGAGTCCACCGCCTCCCGGTGCTGGATGAGGGCGAACTCGTAGGCTTCGTGACCCGTCGCGATGTCATACGGGCCATCGCCGCGTTGTGGCCGAAGTAGGACCGCCTGCCCGGTACCTCGCCCGCCCCCTACGGACCTTCGCCCAGCACGCCGTGGCGACGACTGGTCAGCGCTCACACGACGGGGACCAAGCTCGTCACACCAGCCCGTTCAATGCCCGTCCGCGAGCCTTCGCCGCGCGCCCGTCTCGCCAGTTGCCAACGTCCGATCCTCGCGTTCGGCGGCGGGCAGATGAGAACTCGATAGCTTGCGGTCCGCGTGGGGATCGTCGGACCGCGCCACCGAGTGCTCGTGAGCGAGCGCCCGGGCAGTGGCGTTCGAGAGCGGGTGTTTGGACCCCGGGCGACCTCCAGCCAAGTCGCTGTCGATCTCCGTGCCGGGCGATGGTCCCAAGCCGCTCGCGAATGGCTCCGGGATCTCGAACAGATCGCCGAGTGGCGGCAGGTGTTTGCGCAGTGTCTGCACCAGTTCGTCGGAAAGGAATTCCGAAAGAACGCGGCAAATGATCTCGGTGTGCTCGATTGCCACACCGAGCTCGACCCTCTCCGACTTGGCAACGCTTTCGAATAGCGCCGCCTTGCTGGGCGGGGGGAGGCTCTTCGGGCCGGATGAATCGAGCGGACGCCCCGTGTCGAACACGGCTGCCAGAGGCGCGGGCAGCTCCGCCCGCAGCCACTGAACTTCGTCGGGCGCCAACTGCTCCGACAACGCGCGAAGGGTTACTCGCGTCACGCGGTCGACGTCGTCGTCAGAGAACCTCGGGCAGTTGTCGATGACGTGCTCCCGGAGCTGGACCATGGTGAATTCGGACATGTCCATCATCTAGAGCAAAGTACGTGCCGTTGGCAGCGTGAGCGTTGCTCTTCCCAGCAACGATGGTGGCCCACTCCAGCGAATGGGCGTCAAACACGGCCGTTCGTGGGCCTTACCCCGTGCCGAAAGCGAGCGCGGGTGGCGGCGAGTCGAGCTAGGCGGCGGGAGCAGCACGCACCGTCTGCGCAGCGTCGGAGCAGACCAGCACAATCTTGCCCGCAATGCCGCCCTTCTCCAGGAGTTCGTGGGCGTCTCGCGCATCGCTCAACGCGAAAGTGTGAGCGACGATGGGCTTGATCTGCTCGCGTTCGAGAAGCCCGAGCAGAGCTGTGAAGTCCTGTCGAAACCAGTCGGGCTTCACGCGCTTCAGCGTCTGGATGCTGTAAGGGATCACCCGTCTGCGACCGGGAAGGAGCCAACCGCCGACGATGTACAGCGCGAAGGTGAGCGTGCCGCGAAAGCGTTGACGGCGCCCCGGGCGGGTCGACGACAGCTCCTTGCCTCGCAGCGCGGTCGTCAAACCGTAGCCAACGACTTTTCCGCCATGACGCAGCGCCCCGCGGGACTGCCAGAGGTGGTGACCGCCGATGGGATCGAACACCACGTCCACGCCCTGCTCGGTGAGGCGGCGGATCTCTTGGATGTAGTCTTGCTCACGGTAGTCGATTGCGGTGGCCCCCAAGCCGCGGACGACCGACGCGCCGCGCGCCGAGCACGTTCCGTACATGCGCAACCCAGCGACTCGTCCGAGCTGCAAGAGGGCGGTACCGACGCCACCAGCCGCGCCGTGGACGAGGACTGTCTGACCCGGTTGGACCTTCGCCGAGCGATGCAACATCTGGTACGCCGTGACGTAGTTCAGACCCAGAGCGACGACTTCGCTGGGATCCACCCCAGGCGGTACGAGAAATAGTTCACTTGCTGGCAGGCAGACGAACGTGGCGTAGGCGCCGTGGATCGGCAGCGCCGCGACGACTTGCCCCAGCTCGAAACCAGATACGCCTTCCCCAAGCCGATCGATCACCCCAACCAGGTCCCAGCCTGGCGTGAACGGCACCGGCGGAGTCTCCGGGTGAACACCTTCGCGAGCCATCACGTCGGGTAGAGACACCCCTGCCCTCTGCACGCGGATCCGCACCTCACCGGGCCGTGGCTCGGGACAGTCTTCTTCGATGACACGGAGTTTGTCTGCCCCACCGTAGCTGCTGACGACAACGCGTGTGTTTCTCATGGACTGCCTCCTCGACGCAGAATGTCGAACCGAAATGTTGCGCAGCGTTGACACTGCGCCAAAGAACACGAGCGAAGACCCGTCGAAGCAGGCAAGCTTCATGCCGCCGCAAGGCGACGCAGCAAAACGGCTTGCACTCCGAACATACCCGCCATCGGCAATGCAATCGTTGCGTTGACGAAGCTACGGGCGAGAAACGACTGCGCTGCGCGCTCCCTTCGGGGACGCAGCCCCGTCATGCGCGAGTCCTGCCAAGCGTGCAGCTTTTGCAGCGGCAGCAGCCGAGCCGCGTCGTCTACGAATTGAACCCAGACCCCACCCATCAGCGCTTCGCGACCCACCCGCTCAGCGATACGCTGAAGCCTGAAGATTGAACAGGTGAGCATAGCGCTTGCCCAGGCTCATCAGCTCTTCGTGGCTGCCCCGTTCCGTAATCCTTCCCCCATCGAGTACGACGATCTCGTCGGCCATGCGCACCGTGGAGAAGCGGTGGGAGATGACGATGCCCATGCGCCTTTCCGAGAGCTTGCGGAAGCGCTCGAAGACTTCGGCTTCGGCCTCCGCATCCATCGAGGCGGTGGGTTCGTCCAGCACCAGAATGTCAGCTTCTTTGCGCATGAAGGCGCGCGAGAGAGCCATCTTCTGCCATTGCCCGGTCGATAGCTCCTGTCCGTCTTTGAACCAGCGTCCGAGCTGGGTTTCGTAACCTCGAGGCAGGCGCTCGATGAACGCCTTGGCCATGCCCATCTCCGCCGCTTCCTCCCAGCGCGCGTGGTTCTCCAGGGCACGCACGTCACCGGTGCCGATGTTCTCTCCCGCCAGCAGCTGGTAGCGGATGAAGTCCTGGAAGATGACACCGATACGTTCGTGCAACGCCCGCCCGTCCCATTCTCTGGTGTCGCGCCCGTCGAGCAGTACGCGGCCCTGGGTGGGCTCGTAGAGGCGCGTCAGCAGTTTGATCAAGGTGGTCTTGCCCGCGCCGTTTTCCCCGACCAGCGCGAGTTTGCGCCCCGGAGGCAAGTGCAGGTTCACATCGCTCAGCGCGGGCGTATCCGAGCCGGGATAACAGAAGCTGACCCCTTCGAAACGCAGCCCGTCCGCCGGGTTGGGGCCGGCAACGGCGCTGCCTCCAGCAGAAGCCGGCGCGTACTCCAGATACTCGTACAGATTGGACAGGTACAGATTGTCCTCGTACATGCCCCCGATCGCCGTCAGCATCGCCGCCAGCGCGCTCTGACCTTGCTTGAACACCAGCAGGTACATGGTCATGTCGCCGAGGGTGATCTGCCCGGCGATCGCGCTGAGCACGATCCAAGCGTAGGCGCCGTAGAACGCCACGGTGCTCAGCAAGCCGAGCAAGAAACCCCACACCCCACGCCGCATCGTCAGGGCGCTGTCCTTGCCGAAAAGGTCGATGAAGATCGCTTTGTAGCGCCGCAGGAACTCCGGCCCCAGTTCGAAGAGCTGGACTTCCTTCGCGTTGTCTTCGCGCGCCAGTAGCGTTTCCAAGTATGCCTGTTTGCGGGTCTCCGGAGCGCGCCAGCGAAAGAGCCTGAAAGCGTCGTCCGAAAAGCGCGTCTCGGCCACGAAGATCGGCATGGCTGCAAGCACGAGGATGAGGGCAGTCCAGCCCGAGAAGTGCAGCAGCAGACTGCCGTAGACGGTTAGCGAGATGGCGTTCTGCCCCAAGCCGAAGACGCGTTTGATCAAACTCAGGGGACGCGATGAAGCCTCACGGCGAGCTCGCGTCATGCGGTCGTAGAAGTCCGAATCTTCGAAGTCGCTCAGGCGCAGGGTCAGTGCCTTCTCGAGCACCAGCTCGTTGACGCGTTGGCCGAGCAACGCCCGCAACAACGATTCGCACACGCCAATGCCACGTTGTGCGCCGCTCAGCAGTACGACCAGGCCGAGCTCGTAGGCCACGAAGCGCAGTGCCGCATCACTGGAGGCGTCGGGGGTGGCTGCTGCAACCAGCACCGCGTCGACGATCAGCTTTCCGACGTACGCCATTGCCGCAGGCAAGACGCCGGCGAGCAGGCTCAGCCCTGCCAGCCAGAGCGTTATCCAGCGACTGGTACTCCAAACCAAGTTCAGAGCACGCGACGTGTACTGAAAGACGTCGAGGTAGCGCCGCAAGCCGCTGCTCGCCTCGGGCTCTTTGGGGTGACTTGCCGCCAGCTCTGCTGTCATTGCGGCAGTATAGGTCTCCGAATCGCGTTTGGGGTTCCGAACGACCCATTCAGCGCTGGCGCGCTTGGGAACCGGAACTGGCGCTCGCAAAGCGCGGTACGTTTCTCGCCATGCGGCGGGATACTCGTCTACGCTCGCCGCCAGAAGTCTTCCCACCCTTCATGGCAAGCCACACCTTTTCGTCTTGGGAACGTTCAGGAACAATGGTGCGGACGTGCGGAACTTGTCGGTCCTCGGCCACGCCACACTGGTTCGGGGCTGGGGCCTTCCCGTTGCCAACTGGTACGCGTTGCCGGACCACCTGCCGTTCGTGGTCACCTTCAAAGTCTGATCGTCGCAGACGATGTGCAGCGTTCGTGCGCCGTACGACTCGTGGACGCGACCAATGAAATTGCTGCTATGGGTTCACATCACGAACTTCATCGCTTGGGGGGCGCGCGCAGAGCTTCGGGGGTCGAAGCCGCCCCAGCAAAGCGTTTGCTCATCCGTGCCGGTGCAGCTCACGTGAGTACGCAGGTGTGCCACCCGCCGAGGGCGAGTTTGTGCACCGCAGGAAAGCCTTCGATGCCGCGCGGCGTGAAGGAGTCGGGCAGCCCCGTGGCGCCAGGGATCGCGTCGCCCCAGCATGACACTTCTGCACCGTGTCCCCCCTTTCGCCGAAGCACTAGCCTCGAGCACCCTGGTAGACACAGACCTCCATTTCCGCTGTGCTGGCGACCGGCGTTTGCACGCAGCGCCCGGCACCTGTCCCAGTTCTTCGCTAACTTTGACTAGTCGACGAGAAAGAGTGGCAACTCCTCTTCCAAAGGCCCGGCACACGGCCACTTGCACCTCGCACTTAAGCCTGGCCTCACGAAATCCAGATCGCGTTCGGTCACCCGACGCAGCCACGGCTGCGACTTTACAGGCCCGACTGGTTGGACGATAACTCACAGGAGTGCACATTCGCCGGCAGTCGGTCCCCAACATCGCACCAACCGCTAGCTCAGCGCGGCTCAACACCAGCGACAGCCGAGTGACACTCTGAGGTGGCCAGGGTAAGCCTGTGGCCACCCAAAGATGCCAAGGAGACAACAATGGTGACCAATCACGAGTACGAAGATGACGTGGTAGAACCCTGGCGCGTCAAGGTCGTCGAGCGCATGCCCCGACCATCTCGACAGGAGCGCGAACGGGCGATCAGCGAGCGTCACTTCAACATCTTCGCGATCCCGTCGTCGAAGATATTCATCGATCTACTGACGGATTCCGGCACTTCAGCGATGTCGGACAATCAGTGGTCCGGCATGATGCTGGGCGACGAGAGCTACGCCGGCTGCCGGAACTTCTTCCACTTCGAATCGACGGTTCAGGAGATGTTCGGGTTTCCCCACGTCATCCCCACCCATCAAGGGCGTGCGGCAGAAAGCCTCTTGTTCACCACGATCGTGGAACCCGGAAAAGTCATTCCGGGAAGCAACCACTTCGATACCGCCAGAGCCAACATAGAAGTCAACGGCGGTCAAGCCGTAGACCTCGCCGTGGCGGAGGCGTCCGTCATCTCTTCCGAGGAGCCGTTCAAGGGCAACATGGACGTGGGGCGCCTGCGCTCGGTGTTGCACGAGGCGCGCGGACGGGTGCCGTTGGTCACGATGACGTTGACCAACAATCTTTCGGGTGGACAACCTGCGTCGCTTGCGAACATTCGGGAGGTCTCCGCAACCTGCAAGGAATTCGGTGTTCCGCTATTCATCGACGCATGCCGCTTCGCGGAAAATGCCTACTTCATCAAGCAGCGTGAAGAAGGCCAGGGCGAGCGCTCGATCCGCGAAATCGTGCGGGAGATTTTCGACCTCGCGGATGGGTGTACGCTGAGCGGGAAGAAAGATGGCTTGGCGAACATCGGTGGATTGGTCGCTTGTCGCGACCCGCAATTGGCCAACCGAATCAAGCAGCGCCTCATCCTCGTCGAAGGTTTTCCGACTTACGGAGGACTTGCGGGTCGGGACCTGGAAGCCCTGGCACGCGGATTGGAAGAGGTAGTGGACGAAGACTACCTGCGTTTCCGGGTGGGCCAGGTCGCGCAATTCGGTCGTCGCCTGCAAGAGCTCGGTATTCCCGTATTGACGCCTTTTGGGGGCCACGCCGTCTACGTGGATGCGGGGCGCCTACTGCCGCAAATCCCGGCAACGTCGTTCCCTGGCATCGCGCTCGTCGTCGAGTTGTACCGCGAGGCTGGGGTTCGCGCCGTCGAGATCGGAACTTCCATGCAGGGCCGCGTGGACGACAACGGTCATCCAGTGGCCGCACCCGCCGAGCTCGTGCGCTTGTGCCTACCACGCAGAGTCTACACCAACGACCACCTCGCCTACGTCGCGAGGGCCATGGGGCGCATTCGCGACTACGGCTCCCGCCTGCGGGGCTATCGTATCTTGGAAAAGGAGCCGGGAGCGCTCGGCCACTTCACCGCGAAGTACGAAGAAGTGCAGTAGCTCACTCGGAGGGGCGCCCTTCGAGGGCGCCTCAACGGACGCCCTACAGCAGTCCCAACGTCTTCTTCAACACGACCAAAGCTTCTTCGATCTCCGGCACGGCATCGTCCGGCACTTCGAGGTAGCTGTACGCCGCAGCGGAGTCCTCTGGAGAGAAGCCCCGCACGTCCACTTTGGCCAGCCAGCTCACACCTTTGATGGCGGCGCGCGAAACCTTCGAGTCGGTAACGACTGCGATTCGGATAGGCATCGTCTCAGTGAGCGTGTTGAGGTCGGTGCGCTGCGCCCTATTGGGACCGGAACCCGATGCGTGCACGAGAATGTTCACCTGCTTCCCTCCCTCGCCGCACCGCTTGATGTTGTCGACCAGATGACGCCATTCTGCTTCCACGAATGGTTGGTTGTTGTTCGCCGCTACCACGATGCCAGCCACCAGCTGCGAAGCGAAAGTAGTCGGGGTTTCAGAGGAAGTATTCGTCGCAAGCACACGCCTATGTTGACCCGTCCGCTGCCAAGAAGCCAGACTCAGTTCGACAATGAGTGGGCGGCGGTAGTGCGTTTCCGTACAACGCCAGTTGAGCTGCGGCCTCCCGACCACGCCGAGCGGGTGTGCGCGTTCATAGAGCGCCCACGCCAACTGTCCGAGACGCCAACCGGTGACGACCGAACGTCCGGGTCGAGGCATCCCGATGCTAGCCGCACAGCCGGGCCCAGAACGGACGTGGAGTCACTTGCGCTGGCCTGCGACCGACTGAAGCAATCAGACTTCGTGGGGCCGCAGCCCGCGGTGGCTCGCCAGGATCGCCAAGACAAGCTGGCTGCCGCCGCGCGGGCTTCGGTCCATCAGAGATGCGAATGTTTGCGTCGATCAGTTCGCCGTTGCGACACCGCTGCGTTTGCTACTCAGCGATTGCCCATTGATCAGCACATCGCTGAACCGCATGTCGGCATTTCGAATCAGCTCCCGCGTCTGCGGGCGCGCCCAGGTCGGACGCTCCCCACCCAGTAGATCCCACTCCAAGAATTCGAGCAGCGGGTTGCGATAGAAGTCCGAGTCCCAGTCCGTGAGAAAATCGGTACGCATGTGATACTCGATCTGCATCTCCGCGCCTTTGAAGTGCTTGAGCACCGGATGGATCTCCGTCACTAGGTCGCCGCACTGCTTGTCGTGGTCGTAGGGATGCATGTGGGGGTGGTTGAACGCGGTCCCTTTGAAGTTCGGGTTCCCCACACCGGGCCCATACGTCATCATCGACACGTAGTATTCGCAGTCTGGGTCCTGGGCCCAGCTACTCTCTCGCACCAATTGCTGGTTGAGATCGTAGTACCACCGAACTTCACCCTGACCGTTCTTCGGAAGCACCGCCACATCGCACAGGAACCCGATTTGCTGCCAAAGCGAGGAGCAGTTGTTCGCACGCCACAGTAGCTTGTCGGCGATTGCCTTGGGAGTGCACGCGACGTCAGCGTGTGGCAACTCCTGACCGTGATCACGTTCCTCCAGGATGTGAAAGAGCGTCCGCACGTTGTAGCGAAAACCGTGGATGAAGGATGACTGCGACTTCTTGTAGTCGATGCCCTGCATCATCGTACCGGCAAAGAACAGCCCCGGCACGTTCGTGGACTCCCAGCGTCCGGTCATGGCCGGCAGGCGGCCACAAGAGCGCAGCTCGGGCTTGCAACCATCCCCAAAGATGTCGGTATCCATTTGGAAGCCAGTGCACCGAATCACGCGGTCGTATTCGAACTGCTCGATCTCGGACTCGACCTCGGTGTGGATAGCCGACCAGCGTACCTGGAATTTGCCAGATGGTAACTTGGTGATGCTGTGGGTCGGGCCATCCAAGATCCCGTTCTGTGACTTCAGCAGATAGCTGTCGTGAAACACGCCATTGACCGAACGCGCGTGGCCAACGAAGTGCGTGTCGTAGGCTAGCTTCATCGGCTCTGGGCTGGACAAGTGGATGTACGTGGCGTGTGCCAGCAGGTTGTTGGCCGTCTCCAACGCCGAGTTGCCCTTGCCCAAGATGAGGACCGTTTGCCCGGTAAAATCCTTCGGATCGACCGACATGTCCTCATAGCCCTCCGCCAAATCGATGCCGGGAATATCGGGCATCCAGGGTTTGAACAACCCCGATGCAATCACCAGGCGCTTGCCTCGGTAGTTCGAGCCATCCTGGCAAGCCAACCGGAAGTCACCGTCGCTGCCCCGCTCGACCGTTTCGACACAACGCTCGAAATGAATGTTCAATTCGAAGCGGCGGGCGAAGTCCCCCAGGTACCGCACGAGGGTATCCGCATCGGGGAAGTACTCGTCCGAGTACCCAGAGTACGGCATCTCGTCCCCTGGGTTGGTCAACAGGCAGTTCCAATCGTGGCGCAGCTTGAAGTCTGTCTGTTCGCGCCCGACGTTGACCTTGTTGATCGACAGCAACTTGCGGTGGCGTGGATGGGTCTTGAAGAAGCTGCCAGCCTCAGTATTGGTCTCGAGGATGACGTAACTGCGGCCCGCTTTCTCCAGGAAGTAGCCAAGTTGCAGGCCAGCAGGCCCTGCACCAACGATGATCGTTTCGAAGTCTGCTTGATTGCTCATCTGTCCTCTGAAAGTCTTGCTCGATCCATTGTCGAGGCTCAGGTTGCTTTCGCTTCTTTGGTGTTGGCTGCCTCGGGCAATACGAACCCCGATTCCTTGGGCGCTGGGTAGCTCGTCGTGCGCAACGTTTCTGGCTGAAGATTGCCGCTGAGGACGCCCATCATCAGCGCGCGCAGCGGTTCGACATGCTCGGGTTCCATCCATTCCGCCGCGAGGTCCTCGAGCACGTGATGCTCGTGAACCTGTTGACCGTCTTGGAACAGACGAACGATGGGATGCAAGAATGCACTTCGTGCGGCGTTGTCGACATCCCGCCGGTGCACTCGCTCGACGAAGAACGGATCGACCGGCTTCTCTTTCCCGTACTCCAACGTCAGAGAGAGCCAACGCCCGCGCGGAAAGAGTCGTTCATCAGCGAAGTCGAGGGGGACTTCTTCGACGTACTCAGCGCTGTTGAGGGCAGCGTCGAGTCGCACTACGTCCGCGAGAAACCCGGGTTGCTGCCACAACGCCGAGGACCGATTCATCCTGTCGAGTAGGGCGTCCGTCAACGCATTGGCTGTCAGCGGGACCGCGCGACTGGGCCAAGGGGAGTCGTGATAGCGCTCCTCGAGCATCCGAGTCAGAGCGCGGATGTTGTAGCGGAATCCGTGAATGAACGACGACATGTACCGCTTGTAGTCGCGGAACTGCATCAGCGTGCCTGCGAAGAACAGGTCCGGAACGTTGACTGACTCCCACTCGGACGTCATCTGCGGCAGCCTGCCGCAGTCCGTCAAACTCGGCTTGCAAGGCTCGTCGAAGATTGACGCGTCGAAGCGAAACCCGGTGCACAAGATAACTCTGTCGTAGGTGAGCGTTTCGACTTCTCCCCCAGCATGGGCATAGGCAAATGTGACGTCATACTCTTTTCCTCGCTTCACCACCTTCACGACGTCCGCATCCAACAGAGCGTTCTGAGACTTGAGCTGGTAGGTATCCAGAACGTTGTTGTTGACGGCCCGGAGGTGCCCCACGAAATGTGTTCGCCAAGCCATCTTCAGCGGGTTCGGACTTGCCAAGTGGATTGACGCGGCGGTGGGGACCAGCGCGTCCGCGGTTTCGAAGGCGGAGTTCCCCTTCCCAACAATCAGAACTCGCTGGTTCGTGAACGACTTCGGATGAACGGAGACGCTGGTGTAGTGCTCGCAGTGCTCGACTCCTGGAAACTCTGGTCGCCAGCCTCGGGGAACCCCCGTCGCGACCACCAAGCGGTCGCAGCTGCGTTGCTCGCCACGCGACGAGGTGACGATGAAGCGGCCACCAGGCGACTCGCGCGTGACGCTTTCGACCGAAAACCCGTAGTGGATGGCGATGTCGTGCTGACGAACGAACGCTTCCAGGTAGGCAACGAGATCGCTGGCGTCCGGAAAGTAGCTACTCGAGAAGTCTGACAGCAGGGGTTCGCCTTCCTCGGACAGAAGAGAGTTCCAATCCCAACGCAGCTTCTTCTCGTCGTCGTCCGTCCCGGTGAAGACCTTGTTGATGGAGAGCAGCTTGCCGTGTCGCGGATAGTCCCTGAAAAACGACCCGGGGATCTCCTCGCGATCTACGACGGCGTGGTCGATCGCAGCGCGGGACAAAAAGTACGAAAGCTGGACCCCTGCCGGGCCGGCTCCGATAATCAAGTACTCTGTGTGTTCCAATGCACTAATACCTCCCGTTGAGTAGCGACGTGAGGATGAGTACGGCGATCACCTACGGCGACTTTACCCTCCAATTCACTCTGAACCTGGAACCGCTTCGGTCGCCCGACCGTGGCTGGGAACGTCTCCTACAGATTAACTAGTCAGGCGCGGCACACGGCATCGTGTTCGCTACTCGAGCTTGACGACGCGTGCGGAATATGGTCTCAACCAATGCCGATCCCTTCAAACCTGGGCCGCGGTGAAGCAACGCGCGGTCTGAAGGCCCATCGTCCCAACCTCACAGGAACGTCGGAGCACTCACGGCTCAGAGGGAGCTTGCTCAGCCCTCCGCAATCCACGTCAGATGCGGTGTACGGGCGCTCGATAGCGAACGACGTGGATTCTCTTCCCGCCGTCCATCGGCTCCACAGCGAAGCTGTGAGTCAGGCGCACGATGGCTCCCAGGCCGCCCCCAATGCCTTGGCGCTTGAGGAACGCGCCAGGGTCGATGGGGCCATCGTCACTGAATCCATCCTGCAGCGCGAGCTCCAGGTTCTTGAAAGGGGGGCCGCAATCGACAGCAACGATGGCGAGCCCTTCGCCCCGCTCGTCCTGCACTTGGTCGAATTCGATCGAGCCCCGAACTCCGTACTTCAGGATGTTGGAAGTGAGTTCCGAAGTGACGATGGCCAACTCGGCACATTCGCGCCGGGCGAAGCCGACCTCGGCGGCATGCGATGACGCGCACCGCTGCAGGAACAGCATGTCGACCCACTCCCGCACCTGGTAGAGCGTCATGCGACGGCGCTATCTCGCGGTGACGCGTTTGACGAACTGCTGTAGGGCCTCATGCAGGCTGCGGTGAGTCACGATGTGGGATAGGTCCAAGCCCATGTGAACGACGGTCTGCGCGATGTGTGGGTTTACCCCCGTCAACACGCATTCCGAGCCAAGCAGTCCAACCGCGCGGGCCATCTGCATGAAATGGTCGACCGTACGGGTATCCATCACATCGATGCCGGTGATGTCGATGATGACGCAGCGCGTCTTTTTCTCGACGACCGCGGCCAGCAACGAGGTCGTCATCTCCGCACTTCGTGCCGTGTCCATCACGCCGACGACGGGTAAGCACAGCACCCCGTCCCAAACCTCCATCACCGGCGTGGACAGTTCCCGGATCGCCGCACGTTGCTTTTCGATGGTCGCGAGCTTCTCCTCCAGCTCTTGCTGATACGCTCGGCTGTTGTCCTGCTCAGCCCGCAACGAGTCGATCATCGCGTTGATGCCCTCGTAGAGGCTCGCGAGTGCGGGCGGGTCGTTTTCCCTTTCCTCGAGACGCATCGTGTAATCCCCTTCGCCCACGCTGGCTAGCGTGAGCAGGGCGTCCGTGACGCTCTCCAAGATCTGTTCCTCGGTCAGGTCCACATGGTTTGCCACTGCGATCTCCTCGAGATGCGCCCCCGTCGTTCACCGACGCGGGCGCACGCTCATCCTCATTTGCGCTTCTTGTTCCTCACCGTGAGGTAATTCGACTCCTGCAACACGCAGCCTTTCAAAGCATCGCGCATGTTGCGGTAGCACTTCAGACCATCCAGCTCGACTCCCATCTGAACGATGGTGAGGGCGATGTTCGGATGCATGCCGGAAAGCGCACACTGTGCACCCAGCAATGCGATGGACCTAGCCATCCGCATGAAGTAGTCGACGGACTGGGTATCCATCACCTCGATACCAGTGACGTCGATAATCGCGTACCGCGCCTTTTTGCTGACGACCTGCGACAGCAGCGTCGTGGTCACGTCGTTCGCGCGCACCGTGTCGAGAGTGCCGACGACGGGCACGCAGAGCACGCTGGACCAAATCTCTATCACCGGGACCGACAGGTTGCGAATCGCTTCACGCTGCTTCTCGATCGTCTCGATGCGCTCGCTGAGCTCCCGGAGCTGAGTCGCGGAGCTCTGCCTCGCTCTGACGAGATCGGCAACCATCGAATTGACGCTTTCCACCAGGGCCCCAACTGGATGCGTTTCGGGAAACGTCGTCTCCAACGTCCCACTGAGATCACCCCGTGACACGTTCTGCAGTGTCCCCAGAACGTCCGCGATGCAGGCACGTAGTTCGGCCTGGATCTTCGCCGAGCGCTCCGAAGTCGGCTTCAAGCTGGTGCCGTCGTTCCCGTCCGCGGAAGGGGGCGTGGATGGTGCGGGTGCAGCGTCCGAATCGCTCATGATCTTTCCCTTCGGTATGCGCTGGCTACGCCAGGGCGTCCGCCTCCGTCACATCGAGAGGCTCTTCATCCAACTCGTCCATCTCGGTGCGTCGCACGCCGTGAGCATCCAGCGCAGTTTCCAGATCGAGCGTCGTGGTCACGTTCTCCATGCGGATACCCATGGTCTCCAACGTCATGGCGATCTCGGGCTTCATGCCCGAGATGATCGTGCTCGCGCCCATCAGCGCGGCAGCAGACGCCAGCTGGGAGAGCACCGCGCACAGATGGCTGTCCACCAGCCACAACCCGGTGATGTCGATAATCAAGCCCCGACTGCCGTCCTTGTAGATGCGATCGAGCACCTCCGAAACGAGTCTTGCAGCCATGTCATCGGTCAGGTCCCCTTGCAGTGGCACCAGCAGGAGGTCCCAGAACTTGATGATCGGGATGCCGTTGTAGTTGTCCATCATTTGCCCCAATCTGCGACCATGACCGTCGAGTCGTCTTCCAAGCGACGGTACTTGTCGATGACGACGTCACACAGCTCTCGAGGTCCGTAGTGTTGCATTTCACCGATGGGCACTCGTGAAGAGATGCCATCGGAAAACAGTACGAAGCGAGCAGGCCCCGAGAGCTCGATCTCGCACACTCGGAACTTGCGCACACGCTGCCCGAGAATCCCCGGAGAGAAAACCAGCGGCAACTTCACACCGACAGATCGACACTCGACGTTGCCAACGGCGCAGACGCTCAACCTCGAGCCCCTGATGATGCACAGAGTCGCAGCCACGCCCCGCGAGCCCGACAGCTCGTCGTGCAAGCGCTCCATCAGGATGTGGGCAGCATCGCTCAACGACGCGCGCTCCAGGTACTCCACGGCCTGTTGTGAGACCGCCGCCGCGCCAGGGCCGTGACCCAAACCGTCGATCACGGCCAGAAGTGTCCTCTGCTCGCCATCGGTGCGGATGAACGGGCGGTCCCCGTTCTCCAGTTCGCCTTGCTTGGGCAAGGACACATGGGCAACCTCGACGTTCATACGACTACCTCCGCGACCACCAACGTGCCCTGCTTGTCTGATTGGATCTCGAATTTGTCTGCCAGCCGTTTCACGCCGAGCAGGCCCTTGCCCATCCCCGTTCTGCTCCGGTAGCGACCAGAGAAGACTTCGTCCAAATTGGGTATGCCCGGGCCGTTGTCGGTCGCGCGCACGATGATGCGTTTGGGCCTGGTGCTCTGGGGCACGATCTCCAGGCTGCCCGTTTCAGCGTAGGCGATGATGTTGCGAGCCAACTCGCTCACGATGGTGGCGACCTTCTGCGTGGCAAAGGGATTGGCCTGGATGGAGGTACAAATCCGGCGAGCAGTAGCCCGCACCTGACCGATATCCAACTCACTGCGCAGCTCGACAGCGCAGGCTTCGATCGCCATGGAGTCGCTGCCGCAGATGGCGTTGATGGCGTTCATCGCTTGGTCCAGCTGCGACGGAGGGACGAACAATGACGCCCCCGTTCGCAATGCAGAGCTGCAGCGCCTCAGCTCCGGCGCCGTGACCGCGGCCGGGTCGACGCCTTCGGCGCGAAGCACGCGTTGCAACAAAGCCCGAGCATTCATCGGCGAGATGAACCTTTCGAGCACACCGCAGGCCTCCGCGAACTTGTCCACTGCTTGCTAAGAAATCCAGAACCGTTAGAGAGGCACACTCTCGTGCCCTTGCAGGGCGTAGCACGGAATGCTTTGCGGTGAAGTGAACTGTCATGGAGGCGGTGATGGAGTCGGCTCAATGGCTCGACCACGTGTCGCACCTCCGCTCACGTTGCCGCCACAGGTGACCACATGAACATCTGGAACAGGACGACGCTACCGAAGGTGGCTTCTCTCGCGCGTTCGGGGGGGCCGAGGGGGATTTCCTCATTTTTGACTAATCATCCCCACGAAAACCGCTAGTTTCGTGGGGCACGGCCTATCGAGCGGGTCGACACCGGTCGTATGCAGCCACCGGAGTCGCGCCAAGCGGGTGCGAATCAGGTGGCCGGGCCGCCAGCTCGTCGCCAAACCACTGGCCCAAGAACCTGAACATCGTGCAAAAGGTGAACACTCATCGCCGACACGCCAGCAGTGCGAACTCGCTTCGCGCTCGGCCCAGTCGTCACCACCTTTGCCCTGACGCACCACTTCGGCGAGCTCGCCCTTGGCGACGGGACGTGGTTGGTTCCCTGGATTGTCCGTCGCGAAGGCGCAAGCTGGACGAACCGCGATGGAATCGTCGCCTGTAGCTCGGAGACACATCATTCATGCGCGGGTTCTCCTCATCTCCGACGCCCGGCAGGACTCGCCAGCCCCTGATTTCCTCGCCGCCGACGCCTGTCCGGCTCGGACAGTGACGGGATTCCTGAAGACGGACGCCCATCCCGCTCGGACAGTGACGGAATTCCGGCAGACGGACGCCCATCCTGCTCGGACAGCGATGGAATTCCTGCGCGCAGACGCGCGCAGAGCGATTGCAGCGGCTGCAGCCCGCCCGCGCCCGCGCGTTCCGACGAATTCAGCGGCTGCTCGCAGTGTCCTCGCGCGCGCTCGCAAAGATACATCGGCTGTCGACGATGGAAACGTGTCCGTCTCGACGAGCTCCGTCGCTGCAGAGCGCGGTTTCCCGTCGGGGGCGAACTCTGCCGCCGATGTTCTTCGTGTTCTCCCGTCGGTGACGAACTCTGCCGCGACTGTCGTCACTCTTCGCGCGTTCGTTGGCAGAGCCTTGGGTGGGCCCAGCCCCTGGCGTCGAAGGGCGGCTCCCTCCCACCGCTGGTGCCCGCCCTGGGCACGTTGCTTTCCACGACGCTCGGCGCACTCGGTGAGTTCGATGACGCCGACGAGCATGTACCCACCGCTCCAGATGAACACCCACAAAGCGACCTGCGCCTGACGCACCCGACACGACCGCGTTGGCTGCCTGCCAGGGCCAGTTCGGCAGCGTGGCTCACATTTTGTTGCATCCCCGGCGGGCTTCGGCGACGCTCGGGGGGAGCGCCATGAGTGTCGGAGCAAGTCGTGCAGATTGAATTGATTGCGCCCGCCAGCGAGGATTCGGCGCTGCTGCCACGACTCGGGTTGGGGGTGCTTGCGGCCCTCACGCCCCCAGAAGACGAAGTGATCTACACCGATGACCTCGTCAAACCGTTCGACCTGGAAACAGACGTCAAACCAGTGGACTTGGTGGGCATCAGCGTGGACAGCAAGACAGCGCGCCGCAGCTACGAAATCGCGCGTGCCTACCGCTCGCGGGGCGTTCCCGTCGTACTCGGAGGTATTCACCCAACCGCAGTACCTCACGAAGCTGCCCATTTCGCTGATGTGGTCGTCATCGGCGAAGCTGAAGACGTGTGGCCCGCCGTGGTCGCGGATGCGAAACGGGGCCAACTGCAACGCATCTATCGAGGCCCCTGGCCGGAGCTGGGTGGCCGTCCGTTTGCGCGCCGCGACCTCTTCTGGTCGAAGCGCTACATCCCGTTTCAGGTCGTGCAGACGATGCGGGGCTGCCCCTACCCGTGTGAGTTCTGCAGCGTCTCCACAGCCAACGGCAGCACCATGCGCTTTCGACCCGTCGACGAGGTGATCGCCGAATTGAAGCTCCTCGGGCGGCGCGTGATGTTCGCCGACGACAACGTCATGATTCACCGGAAGTATTCGGGAGAATTGTTCGAGCGCATGGTCGAGCTCGACAAACACTGGATTGGTCAGTGTTCACTGGCAGCCGTCAAACGCATCGAGAACGTGCGACTGATGGCCAAGAGCGGCTGCAAGGCGTTGTTCATCGGCTTCGAGAGCATCGACGACGAAACGCTGCGACGCTCCGGCAAACGACAGAACCGTCCATCGATGTACCGCGAGGTGTTGGAAATGCTCCACGACCACGGCATCTCCACTTGGGGTAGCTTCGTCTTCGGCTTCGATACGGACGATCCGGAGGTCTTCGAGCGCACGGCAGAATTCGGCATCGACATGAAACTGACGATGGCGACCTTCGCGATGCTCACCCCCTACCCCGGTACCAAGCTCTACCGTCGCCTGCGCGAAGAAGGGCGCCTCACGGACGAGCGCTGGTGGTTGAAGGGCAATCAAGAGGCCGAAGCCCCTCACTTCATCCCGCGCATGATGACGCGGGATGAACTACGGAGCGGGTGGCAGCGGGCGTGGACGAAGTTCTACTCCGCCAGTTCGATCTACAAGCGCTGGACGCTGCGTCAGCGGTCGAGTTGGATTCAAACGCTGGGCTTCTTGCCGTTGAACGCGATGCAAAACCGCCTCGTGAAGTACAAGATCGTCGGCGGCCAAGCTCGGTTTCGCTCCAAGCGCCCCGCCGAAGTGCCCAGCGAGAGCGGATTGGACACATTGATTGCGCAGCTTGCGCGCTCGCCCGAACTGGACGCCCTCCCATCGCCTGCGCCCAACGCTCCCGGCGCCGCTGCGTCCGACCGTCGGCTGAAGGTCGTGGCCGGCTGACACGCTCCTCCTTCGACATCAACCCAGCGCTCACATCTCTGCTGCGCTCGGCGCTGCTGCCGTGGTCTCGCGTCTCAGAACTGGGATAGGAACTCCCACACTTCCGCCGGCATCCACGAGGAGTTTTGCCCCGCGTCGTTGGGCAACGGCGTATGCGGCCCGTCAAACGAGCACCAGCGGACTGGATTGCCATCGGAGCAACCGCTGTAATCCGAGCAGACGTGTCCTCCATTCGGCGCCGAGGGTAGCGTCTCGATGCTGCATCCTGCCCAGGTAGCGAACGGGTCGGTCTGACCGCCCTGTCCTCCTCCATTGCCGTTTTCCTGCAAGCCGAGCGACCCCAGGTAAGGAATGGCGTCGCAATCGTTGGGCAGCGCGAGTCCGCCGGCAGAGTGTGCCACCGCAGCCCGAAATACCCCCGGGCGTTCACACGCCAGAGTACGCACCATGGCACCACCTTGACTGAAGCCCTGAATGATGACGCGAGTGGTATCGATGCAGAGATCGGCCTCGACCTGCTCGAGAATGTCATCGACGAGTGTCACATCGCTGTCCGCAGACCAAATGCCGTCCACCGCCTCGGGAGCTACGAATATGGTGCTCCCCTGAGCCAGCTCGGAGAGCCCGAAGTACGCTGGGTTGCCCGACACATCCGTGGCCCGGTTCGTCGCCCCGTGAAAACCCAGGATCAGCCGGTGCGGGTGGGTGTTGTCGTAATCCTCTGGCAGTCGAAGGAGGTAGCGCCGCTGAGCTCCGCCGCTGGTCAGCGTGTTGTAGTTGCTCATGTTTGGCGACGGGCTGTTCATCAGCGTTGGAGCGTTGCCACAGCCGGTCGACATCGCCACCTCGCCGCTCTCCGTATCACCGCCGTTTGCACCGCCCGCGTCCTCGCTGGGCAGAGAAGCGCTGCCGCCTTCCCCACCTTCTGTCGTCGGAGCCTCGGATCCAGCATCGATCTCGGCAGGCTCTACGCTGGGGGCCTCAGTTTCGCCGGCGCCAGCGGTAGTTGACTCCGGTGGCGCTTCACTCGGCGTCGCTGGGGCGCCCGGCGTCGCCGGTGCGGGCGGTGTCGTGTTGTCCGCGCTAGGTGAGCCAGGCTCGGAAGGGTCAGCGCCACCCTGGACTGGCGCCGGACCCGTCATCGTGCTGGCCCCGAGCTGCCCCGTCGACGCAGTCGGCATGCCAGTCATCGGGCTCGGGCTGGTCGTTGGGGCTGAACCCGTCGACTCCGCCGCGCCGAGCGGGTCCGTGCCCGCATCCGTGGTGTCTTCGGAACAGCTCGAGCTGAGCAGCACGCACAGCGCACCAGCGATGAAAGCCGTCCGTTTGCGGGCCAGGCAATGGTGAAACACAACGAAACTCGTGGGGAGGGTTGAAGGCAGCATCGTTTCTTCCTGGCGGGCTATGGCAAGTCGTCGAGCGCGGTCGGCGCGCTAACTGAACGGCACTAGCCCCTCTTGTCCCATCGCCCTCGGAGATTCAAGGCCCTTCGCGAACGGCGTTCGCCGAAAGACTCCAAGCTTCGGCGTGCTCGCAAAAAGAACACTCGCGGCGGCTGGTCGTCGTCCGTGGATTCTTCCCGACCATCTGCCACCTTGCCGATCAGCCAGCGATTGGACAGAACGAGCGCCCGGCTCCCGCGCCTCAGCTGCCGTTGGACCGCCGTCTTGGGGGCGGCAACGAAACCTCGGAATCGTGAGGCGCTATCCAGCCGCTAGACGCCCGCTGCGAGGTGCCAAGCGGGAGACGATCGCTTGCTTCAGCTGAGCTGCGTCGACGGGCTCGAACAGCATGTCGCCGCGGAACGTGCTTCCGAACGTGATGGTTTCAGGGTCGTCGCCGTCTGCGGTGAAGAAGATGAAGCGCCCAACCCAGCGCTGGTCGAGGGCCACTGCCCGCCGGTAGACCTCCATGCCGGAGACGTCTCCCGCCCTCGTGTTCGAAACCACCAGGTCGGGAGGTGCCTCGCCCGTGATGCGTCCCCACGCGTGTGCACCGGAAAGCGCAAACTCGAAAGCTAGCTCCTCGCACTGAAGCTGTTTGCGATAGTTGGACAAACGCAACATGTCCGTGTCCACGAGGAGCACGACGGACGGCGCCCCGCGCCGGATGCCGCTCCGCCACGCTGCTTCGGATTGCTCCGACGACCGCTCCCATTGTCCCGACGCCTTGAGTGCTGGTTCGCGAAACCCTCCACCAAACGCCCTCGGGCTGCGGCGCATCCAGTCCGCGATCTCTCTGACGAACGCCGTTTGGTTACTCGTCTTGCGGATGTAGCCGTGGGCACCGGACGCAGCGACCTTCTGCTGCAACACCTCGACGGGCAGGCTCGAATGCAAGAGGACAGTCGTCGTGCTGTTGGGGTGCGCGGTACCGAAGCAGCGTACCAAGGTATCGCCCCCAACTTCAGGCATGGCGACATCGACCAGCACCAAGTCGGGCTCCTCCTGAAGCATCACCGCCACGGTACCAACAGGCTGGTTACGGGTTATCACGCGGTAGCCTGCTTCTTCGAGCGTCGTGCGGACGACCTGGAGAACGATATCACTATCGTCCACCACCAGCACGGTCCCAATGTTGTCTGAAGCCAGCCCCATAGAGTCCTCAGTGTAGCTGAGGCGGATGCACTGGGGAGCAAATTTGTTACCTACTCAGATCAGGCGTATTGCCTTCACTGTCACCGACGATATCCGTTTGTCGCACTTAGGTTTCCCTTGCGAAGTGTCGCTGATTGGAGCACTACAAAGCCGTTCTTGGGTTTGAAGGGTTGGGATGAGCACGGAATCAGGCATACCGACAATGCCGTTCGAACTGGACGGAACGTGGCTGGCCATCGAGGCGCGCTTCGTGCGCGAAGTCGTCGGAACCCTGCCGCAAATCGTCGTACCCAATGCCACGCCACAACTGCCGGCCCTGTGCGCGTGGCGTGGTCGCGCAATTCCAGTCTTGGACTTATCTCAGATTCTCGGAATCCCGTCGGAAGAAAGACGATCTAAACCGCGCCTGCTGGTTATCGAAACTGGCGGCAGTGTCGTAGCAATACCCGTGAGCCAGGCGCGCGCCGTGGAGGTGGTTCCCAAGGAGCGGCTGCGCCCTGCCCACGTGATTTCCAACCAGTACTGCCCTACCGAAATCCACCAGGGCAGCTTCGCTGCTGGTGTGGTCGACGTAGAGAGAATCGTCGACGACATGCTCGACCATTCGGAGACTGTCGGTGAAAACCCCATCGCGGCAGCCCAATGAAACATTGAGGCAGCACGGGGCCGGACTCGACCCGGTCAGCTCCTATGTGATTTTCAGGACCACACCTTGCGACGTGGCCGTCGCCTCCAAAGAGATCGCGAGATTCGGCAATCTGGGCGACAGTTCCACGAACCGACTGGTCCAGCTTTCCGCCATCCTCGGAGTACGCGCACGTTGCGACGAGGAGAATCGAGTGCTTCACCTGACCGCGTCGCCGACTCTGTGGCTCATGGTTCCGCGCGAGATGGTCGTGGTGGGTGTTCCGGATGACGCCTTGCTAGCAGTTCCCACTGTCTTTCGGCATCTCGGATACGAGGCATTGCTCATCGAAGACGACCAACCGCGCGCTCTGGTGGTCGACCTCGTTCAGTTGCAGCGGCGCGCTGAACGATACCTGGCCCAGAGCCCACGGGACGCAACCGTTCAACTAGACAATTTTACTGACTCGGTCTGAATACTGAGGAGATTCCACAATGAGATCCATCGTCGTTCGTTGCATCCTCACCTTTGCTGCTCTGGACTTGGTCTTCAACCCGTTGGTCACGGCAGCGTATGTCCAACTATTAGGCTTCCGAGACACGCAAACGCCGTTTCTGATCTTCGGCCTCATGTGGTTGGTAAAGGTGGGGTCGTGTGCGTGGTTCTTCTCCTACGCATTGCGAGGTGTGGATGGCGCGGAAGAGAGCACGGACCCCGACCTATTGAAACGCGCAGATGCGCGGGTGCAGGAGCTCCCGAAACGTTTCGGCTTGTTCTACGCGTGCACGTGGTCGTTCACGTATGGCGTCGGCTTCTTGCTCGTGCACACCCTGTATCCGGAGCTGCGGCCCGATCCCAGAGCGTGGAGCGCGGTGGCACTGGTCGTGTGCGCCGTGTGGTTCGGGGGATTGGCGTTCGCGTTTCCGATCGCTTCGATGTTGACCTCATCGACGGCGGGGCAGTTCTCGGTGCGTGCCCGCGAACTCGGAGTCACGCTCGCTCGCTCGCGCTCATCACTGCAGATCCGCATCGGGTTCATCGCTTTTGCGCTGGGTGTCGGTCCGACGATGTGGATGATGTCGCTGGGCTACATGAAGCAGTTGACTGCGCACAGCGAGCAGTCCGCGGTCCACGCCCAGTGGGCGGCCGAAGTTGCAGCAAAAGACTGGCTACGCACTGGAAAACTCGCCGCCAGCGACACCACCGGCCCGGCCGACGTCGTGCTCGAACGGCGCATCGTCGACGGTCCGCGAGCAGCAGAACTCACGGCTTGGCTGCCCGAGAGCTCGCGCAACTGGCTGGCACGGCAATTCGAAATAGCGCCGTCCGGGGTGCTGCTGAACGAGGCCACTCAACGTGTCGTCGCCTATACCCGAGTCGACGACGCACACCTCGCCGTGGTCAGTCTGGATACGGGGCAATCGACGCCCTCCGGGTTCATCTTCAGCGCGGCGCTATTTGCCGTCGTCGTTGGTCTATGGGCGCCATTGTGTGCCGTCACTCTGGGCCGCTCCGTATCTGGACCACTGGAGCGACTCACTTCGAGCGCGCGTGAGATCGTCGAGGAGGGCAAGCAGTCGGAAATGACCGTCTTGCCCGTTCCGAGGGCCGACGAGGTCGGAGTGCTATCCGAGCGCTTCAACGACCTGATCGACATGATGCGGGACCTGAGTACGGCCGCGGATGCGATCGCTAGCGGCGATCTCCAGGTCCGTGTGGAGCGGAACGGCGAACTGCCCGATGCGTTCCGACGCATGCTCGACAGCCTACGCACCATGGTCAGCCAAATCAGAGAGACCTCGGTGACGCTTGGCAGCGCGGCTACGGAGATATTCGCCGCCACTCAGGAACAAGAGGCAGCCGCGACGTCGCAGTCGAGCGCGATGGAAGAGATCAGCCGGACGATGGACTCTCTGTCCGAATCGGCTGCGCACGTTTCGGACTCCGTCAAGGGAGTGTTGTCGAACGCAGAGCGCGCGCTGGACAACACGGACGACATGGTGGGTCGCATCGGACAGCTGTCGGCCCATGCCGGCCGGATCACGGAGATCCTCGACGTGATTCGCGAGATCGCCGATCGCAGTGACTTATTGGCGCTCAACGGTTCGTTGGAGGCCAGCCGAGCCGGTGAGGGAGGTCAGGGGTTCGCCTTGGTGGCGGCGGAGATGCGGCGCCTCGCGGAACGCGTCACGGCGTCGGTGGAGGACATCAAGCGTCTCGTCGCCGACATCCGAGATTCCGGCTCGAGCACGGTCATGGCCACTGAAGAGAGCAAGCGCCTGGCTCAAGAGACGACGGAAGCAGCAAGGCAGATCACCTTCGTCACGCAGCAACAGCGCAGCGGCACCGAGCAGGTCTCCCAGAGCGTCAAGAACATCGCCGACGTCGTCACACAAGCCGTCAGCGCGACCTCTCAGACCCGAACTTCCGCAGAGGGCCTGAAGCTTCAAGCCGACCGACTTGCCGATCTGGTGAAGCGCTTCGAGGTGCGAGAAGCGAGGGCTGCGGAATGAGCTCCACGCGTGAAGCGCTGCAAGGGCGCTTTCGCGCTAGTCTACTGAAACGAGTCGACAATCTCGCGGCGATGTTCGAGCTGCTGGAACTGATGCCGGCGGAGCAAGACGCGACTCGTCAGGTGCTGGGAGAGCTCCATACCCTCAAAGGTGAGGCACGCATGCTCGGCTTGTCTGCGCTTGCGGAGCTGGCTCACCGACTCGAAGAAATCGTGGGATCTGATGCAGGAGTCGAATTTGCTTTCCTGACCACCGCGGTCGAATCGATGCGTTCATCGCTCTCGAGCGACGACCTCTCCGAGGGCGACGAACAGCTGGCTCGGGTCCTGAAGAAAGTGGACGCTGCTTCGGTCAGCGGTGATGCTTCGCAGTCGGCAAAGGCGCATCACGATGCGCGGCGCCCCTCACAATCGGCGCGTGACTTGGCCGATGAGCAACGGCCGCAACCGACGCAGGAAGCCTCTGCGCCTGCCACCGTCTCAGGCCCAGTCGGTGACCATGACTCCCCTGAACGTTCGCGAGAGCAGGAACGCTGGGTTTCCGTGCAGGCCGCTGCCGTGGACGACCTGTGTGAACGCGTGACCTCGTTGGCGGAGGGGCTGGGCCGGTTGCAACGCCAGGTGATGAGCAGTGCGCCGGGCGGTGGCCAAATGCGGCAAGCAGCATTGACCGACGCGTTCGTGGAGTTCCGTAGCCTCTTGGAGGCTTGCGTGGACGTGACGTGGAGTCTGCGCTTGGTGACCATCGAGCCGATGCTCCAGCGGCTCGAACAACACGCACGGCTGCTGGCACAACGGGCGAACTTGGTCCTCAACGTCCAGGTCGAAGCTGGAGGCGTTCAGCTCGAGCGAGACGTCGTCGAACTCGTTTGGGATAGCCTCGTTCATCTGGTGCGCAACGCAGTGGCCCATGCTTTCGAGGAGAGCAGCTCACGGTCACACACGCTCTTCTTGCGCGCCGAGTCCGTCGGTCCTCACGTCATGATCTCCGTGAGAGACGACGGACTCGGCATGGACCCACGCAGGTTGCGACAAGCTGCCGTGCGCAGCGCACTGATGTCCGCGAACGAAGCGGCGGCACTGACGGATGAAGAATGCCTTCAATTGGTGTTCCGCCACGGCTTCTCCACCCATGAAGAAGTGGACGAGCTGTCCGGTCGTGGTGTGGGTTTGGATGTCGTCAAGGCTCGGATCGAAGGTTTGGGAGGGAGCGTCCGCGTCCAGAGCAGACTGGGCCAGGGTACGGAGGTACTGCTGCTCGTCCCGTACGCGATCACCAAGGAGCGCATCGTGGTCGTCGACTCTGGTGCCGGCCTGTATGGGATCCCCGTACGTGTCGTGCGTCGTGTACTCGGGATCGAAGACCTGTCCACGGCAGACTCCAGATCCGCGGTTTTCGAAGGAGAGCGGATCCCGCTGCGCTCCTTGACGCGAACCGCACGCCTACCAAGCGCCCCATCGGAGACGTCTGCCCTGGTGCTCGAACTCGGCGGACGCCTGTTTGCGTTGCGGGTGTTTTCCGTCATCGGTGAACGAGAACTGATCCGGCGCCCAGCCGAAGTCTTGCTCGCGCAGAAGACCGGAATCGGCGCCAGTTCGGTCCTCAATGACGGTCGCTTGGTGCTGTTGCTCGATCTGTCTCAATTGGAGCGCGCGCTCGTTGGTCAGCACGTCGAACAAGTGCCGAGCAGTCCGCGCCCAGTTCCAGCGCGGCGCGGCCGCGTCGTCGTTGCCGACGACTCTCCGGTAGTGACGGAAATGGTGTCAGAACTCCTCACCACGGCGGGGCTCTCGGTGGAGGTCGCCCGAGACGGAGCGGAGGCCCTGGCCGCAATCGAACGTGAAACGCCGCAATTGGTGATCACCGATTTGGAAATGCCAAACATGAATGGTTTGGAGTTGTTGGCGAACATCCGTTCAAAGTCGCAGAGTCTTCCAGTGGTGATGTTGACGACCCGCGGCTCGGTGGAAGATCGCAGACGAGCGTCGTCGGCCGGTGCCAACGCGTACGTCCTCAAGTCAGGCTTTCGCTCGGACGTACTACTCGACGTACTCCGCAGATTTCTGAGTTTCTGAGTTTTGCGTCATGCCAATTCGAGCGCTCATCATCGACGATTCCACGATTTGCCGCATGCAGTTGCGCGACATCCTCGAGGACGGCGGCGACATCGAGGTCGTCGGAGAGGCAAGCAGCGGGGACGGTGTGCTCGAGCTGATCGACCGAACCAAGGCCAAGGTGCTGCTGGTCGACCTGGAGATGCCTGGCGTCGCAGGGCACGCGACCATCGAACGCGTGATGGCCAACCGACCATTGCCGATCCTCGTCGTCACGGGTTTGCCGGCTGGAGCACGACAGGCCGAAGTGTTCGAGTCCATCCGACGGGGGGCGTTGGAACTTGCCGCCAAGCCGATGCGTGGCGACAAGGCAGCGGAGCGACATCTGCGCGAACAGGTCAAGCGCCTGTCGTCCGTACCAGTGGTGCGCCACGTTGCTGGTAACCTCGCCAGACCATCGGTGATACCCCGCCTGTCTTTGGAACGTTTCAGCGACGTCGGAGATGGCCCGCCCATCATCGGCGTGGGGGCTTCCGCAGGAGGCCCTATGGCGATGGCGACGATGCTGTCCGGTCTGCCGCTACCGTGTCGCGCCGCCATCATCGTGGTTCAGCATCTGCCGGTGGGCTTCACCAAGGCGTTTGCGGAGTTTCTAAGAGGCCGCATCAAGGCGCCTGTGGTCGTTGCAGAAAGAGAAACCCGCCTGAGTCCGGGCACGGTCTACGTCGCTCCGGACGACAGGCATCTGCTGTTGACGTCGGCTACGACCGTGGGTCCCGCACACAGTGACCCCGTCGAAGGTCACCGGCCTGCGGTGGACGTACTGTTCCACTCGCTGGCTCGCGTCGCTGGCGGTCGCGCGGCGGCGGTGCTGATGAGCGGGATGGGTTGCGACGGAGTCTCCGGCATGCTGGCGATGCGCAAGGCAGGTTGTCTCACTCTCGCCCAGTCGCGAGACACCTGCGGGGTTTACGGCATGCCCGGCGCGGCCATGCAACGCAAAGCCGCTCAGGCGGAGCACGCTCCGTTGGACATCGCGGCCTTGCTCGGCAATTGGACACTCACACGTCGCGGAGTCGAGGTCATGCCTTGACCGCTGAGCACGACATCAGGGCGTGGCTCACGCATAAGACGGGCATCGAGTTGGAGCGAGGGGGTGTCGGCCGCGCCCTGGACTCTCTGATCGCCCAGCGCTGTACCGAACTCGGCTGCTCGCCGTCGGACTACTTCCGACAGTTGACGCAGGACGAGGCCGAGCTTCAGCTCGCCGCCAACGCGGTCACGGTGGTGTACACGTGGTTCTTCCGCGATGCCGGTCAAATGGCGGCACTCGAGTGTGTGCTTTCGGAGCTGGCCCGCGAACGCTCGGCGCCGCTGCAAGTATGGGTGCCCGGCTGCGCCACTGGTGAAGACTGCTACTCGATCGCAATGCTGGCGCAAAGACAGCAAGTCCAGGTTCAGATCGTGGGTTCGGACATCAACTCGATGGCGCTCGGCAAAGCACGGTTGGCGCGCTATCCCAAGGCGAGTCTGCGTGAGGTCCCTTCGCACATGCGGGCCCACTTTCGACGAGGAAAAGATGGGCGATTTCTTCTCGACCCTGCGCTGCAGCGCGACGTTCGCTTCGTGCCGCACAACCTGGCTGCCCCGCCGCCGTCGCCGCCGCAAGGCTCGAGTTGGGACCTGATACTGTGCCGCAACGTGCTCATCTACTTTCTGCCCGAGTCCGCGTTGCGCGTGTTTCAGGGCATGGCGGCTCGGCTGCGAGAAGGTGGAGTGATCATGCTCGGAGCCAGCGAGGTAGTCTACGATGTTCCGGAGAACCTCGCGCCCGTTTATCACCGCGGTCGCTTGGTGCTGCAGCGTCGAGCGCCCGGAGATCAGGCCCCTGATTGTCGTGATATCGACGGCACCCAGTCAGGCGTGCTAATCGCGAACGCCGGCACCAAACAGTCGGGCATGGCCACACCAGCGCCGCATATGACCAAAGCGCCCGTGCCTGCCATCCCCAAACACGCACAGGATCTGCTGGCCGACGGGCATTCACCAGAGCAACCCGAAGAGGCGTCGGCGCCCGTGTCGGAGAGACTGCGTCGAGGCCACGAGCATCTGGACCGCGGAGAACTTCCTGAGGCACTCGACGAATACCAGCAAGCCGCACACCTGGCTCCAGTCCAGGCCGCACCTCAAATGTTCATGGGCGTGACTCGTTATCTGAGCGGAGAAGTCTCCCAAGCCGCACACGACCTGCGCGCCGCTCTGTTCTTGGATTCCGAGCTTTGGCAAGCGGCATTCTACTTGGCGCTCAGCTACGAAAGCTTGGGCCTGGCGGCTGAAGCACTGCGCGAGTACGAGCACGTGGTCGCGCTATGTGAGCGTCAGCTCGATCAAGAGTCCGACGGTCCCCCCCTCCTGGGGGCCTGGCGAGACGACATTCTGCAGTTGGCTCGGCGCAGGCTCGCCCGGGTAACGCCCCCCCCGCGACCTTCGCAATGGCCCAACGGTGATCACTCAGATGACCGTGCCGCTCAGGACGGCATGAGTGACCAGCCGCGGCTTCAGAAGAGCACGGCGTAGTAGTTGCTAGCTCCCACGCCCGTAACCGGGTCGAAGGCACCCACGATGACCAACCAGCCGAACTTGCCGGCATATGCGCCAGTCCCGACGGTGAAGAACGTGTAGTCGTAGAACTCGCCGGTCGTCAGATTCCAGTAGCCGTAGTCTGAACCGCTCAGTGTTCCGTCCTCCATGGTGATGGTGTTGGTCCCGTCGTAGCGCACGACCTCTGGGTCATCGGTGTCCTCCATCACATCCATGGTGAAGTCGAGTTGACCTGCCAGGCCCCCTGTCAGCGGCCCAGTCGTACACAACGTGTCGCACGGAACCTGCACGGTGGTTAGTTGTCCGAAGAGTCGTTGCTTGGTGCCCCAGAACGCCTGCGCTGGTGAAGCGCCAAGCACCATGATGAGTACGCCAATCACCAAGGCCGCGACAGATTTCCAGATTGTTTTCATTCCTCGTCTCCCTTTCCTTACCAACCTCAATCAGAAGTAATTGAGGCAAAATCCGCCATCCACCCGCATCACTTCACCAGTCATGTTTCGACACTCTGAACTGCATAAGTACGCAATCGCGGCCGTGACGTCCTCGTGCTGGAGTGCTCTCTTGGTCATCGAGCGCTTGGCAACGTGAGTCACGGTCTGACGCGACACCTCTTGCCCGATCACCCGCTGCGCCGCCGCGGTTTCCAATAGCGAGAAGCTGACGCCGTTGCAGAGTACCCCCTGTTCAGCCAACTCCGCGGCCAGGTAGCGGAGCGTCGCGGCCAGGGCTGCCTTGGCGATCCCGACAGCGTGGTAGTTGGGTAGGACGAAGTCCGCGCCAGCCGAAAGCAGCGTCACGATGCGGCCGGCCTCCGAGCGTTCCAGCAGCGGCGCGAAGTGTCGGCTCAAGGCCAACAACGAATATGCCCCACTGTCGAGCACGGCTGAGAACTCCGAGCGCCCGAGCTCAGATAGCGGACGCTGCAGAATTCCTTCTGGGACTGACACCAGCGTGTGCACCAGAAAGTCGACCCGTCCGAACAGCTCCACCACACGCTCAGCCGCGGCTTGAATGGAAGCGTCGTCGTCCGCGTCACATTCCACGCAATGACAACCCAATTCGCGGGCGAGACTCGGGGTGCGCGAGTTGGGCCGCGGTCGGTATGCGAGCACCACCTCGGCACCACGCCGCACGCAATCCGCGGCGCAATGGAAGCCCACGCTGTCCTTCGATGAGACGCCAGCGATGACCCCTTTTCTTCCAACTAGGGAAAGTCCGCTCACTGTGCCTCCTCGGGAAACCACACGGCCATCGAGTGCAACCCGTCGCGCTCGTATTCCGCGACGGCGCGTTGGATCCGGAATGCCGCTTCGGCCGCCGGCAGCCCGCCGATCCACATCGACATTCGGCTGATGGCCTCGAGGATCTTTCCCTTGGGCACGTCGAGATGCATCAGGGTCTTGGCGAACATGGCCGCCGTCTCCAGGTGACCGCCCGCGCACAGAACACACATCCCCAACAGGTAGTTCTCCTGGAGCGTCAGCCAGCGCGTGTCTGCCTCCAGGGGATGATAGCTGAGGATGGTTTGGCGCAGGGACTCGCACTCCAGACGGCGCAGGAAGGCGACGTGGCGTCGCCCCATACCGGGACCAAAGATGCCATCCACGTAGTGGACGGTGGCTGTCTCCCAGTCTGGCGTCATCGTGCTTGCCCCTTGGGCAGGATGGTCACTTCGCTCAGCACCACGTGTGGAGGCTGCTTCAGAACCCACAGGATCGTTTCAGCAACGTCATCGGGCGACAGCCAGCGCGGGATGACTTGCTTCAACTTCGTGCCGACACGCTCGAAGCCGGACACCTTGTCGTAGATGGGCGTGTCGACCAAACCGGGCACCACACTCGACACGGCAATGCCGCGGGGCTGAAGCTCGACGCGTAGAGCATCCATGAGTCCCGCGATGCTGGCTTTGGTGACTCCATAGGACGCGAATCGAGGGTCGGGCATGTGCTTGGCAGTGACGGAAGAAAGCTGAACGATGTGTCCGCCATCCGTCATGACGCCAGCTGCGGCCTTGGCCAGCTCGACACAAGCAAACACGTTTATCTCGAACAGTCGCACCAAGGAGCTGCCATCGAGCTGTGCTGGGCTCTCGAAGACGCACTCCGCGGCATTGTTGATCAACACGTGGGGCCCATGAGGCAGCGCCGCGACTCGTTCGGTGAGTCCTCGGCGGGCTGCAGGATCGGCCAAGTCGAAGGCCAACGGCTCGAAGCGTGGACCGAGCTCGCGGCTCAGCGCACTGAGCTTGTCCGAGTTGCGCCCCACTCCCATCACGCGTGCGCCCGCTTCATGCAGTCGGTACAACGTGGAGAGCCCAATGCCGGAGGTGACTCCGGTCAGAAGCACGGTTCTGTCTTCGAAGATGAGGGTCATGTTTCGAACAACACAGCAACGGTTTGCCAACCCAGCCCAACGGCGACCGATAGCAGCCGTTGGCCCGGTCCGATCGTGCCTGCGTCCATGAAGTGGCGCATCGAGCACGGGATGGAGGCGGTGGTCACGTTTCCTATTTGCGGCAAGTTGGTCAGAACCTTGGATGCGTCCAGGCTCAAGTATTCCCGCAGCTGACTTTGCACACCGGCCGTGCCAGAATGCGGCACGAAGTAATCGATGTCGGCCAAACTCAAACGGTTGCGATCGAGCAGTGCCATGGCGGCATCTGCCATGCTCTTGCCCGCGAGCGGGTTCAGTTCGCGCTGACGAATGTGTGGGAGCAAATACCCGTCGCCATCGATCTCCATGATGTCGTTGCGCGTGCCGTCGGTGCGCAACTCGTAGTCGACCATGGTCACGCCCGGCCCCGGGGCGCGTTCTACGACAGCCGCCGCTGCGGCGTCTCCGAACACCACCGTCGCTCGGGACCCGGGTCGCATGCGTTGGGACGAGCGGTCCGATGCGACGACCAGACCGCGCGTGAAGCGCGGGTTCTGCAAGTAGCCCCAAGCGCTGGTCAATCCGAGCACGAAACCACAGCAGGCGCCGCACAAGTCGTAGGCAAAAGCGCGAGATGCGCCCAACCGGGCCTGGATACGAGGCGCGACGTCGGGCACGTAGCGGCGTTCGCTCCAGTTTGCCAGAAGCACGAAGTCCAAGCTGTTGGCCTCGACGTTGGCTTCCGCGAGCGCTCGTTCGGCGGCAGCGACGGCCATCGTCACCGAAGTCTCGCCATCGCTGGCAATGCCCCTCTGGAAGATCCCCAACGCGTCCAACTCGGCTGGAGTCTTGGGATCGGTCAGAGGCGGCAGTTCGATGTTGTTCAGCATCTGCCGCGGCAGATACGTCCCAAGCCCCGTCAGGCGGATTGGCTGCATGGATGACCTCCAGTCGTGGAAACGGCTGCCGCGCGTGAGGCAACGATGGGCACGTTCCGCGCCTCGTCGCGCAGTGCGGCGATGAACTCCGTTTCATCGGTCGTGAGTTCTGCGGCAGTCGGGGCAGGACTGTCCGATGGGGCGGTGCACGCCTCGCGCCAAGGGAAGTCGACACGCGCCTCGACCAGCTCGGCTCGTTCGAGTTGCCAACCCTCCGCCTCTTTCACCAATACGCCTCGTTCGGTCGCAATACTGCGAACCGAGTCTCCGCGACTGGTGATGTACTCGACGCGATCGACCAGGCGTGCTGCCGGCGCCAGCACCACGACCTCGCGTGCCCCGGCCGTGATGTCACATGCCCCCCCAGAGCCGACGAGCAAGCGCCCGCCAATGCGCGTGCTGTTCAAGTTGCCTTCTCGATCGACCTCCGCGCAGCCGACGACGCCAATGCAGCGGTTGTTGGTCCCGCATACGAGCGTGCCGAGGACGCTCTCCACATCCGTCAATCTGCCGGACAGCGCGATGTTGCGCTGGCTCAGCAAGTAGCTATCTCCCAGCCCTTGCTCCGCTCCTCCGAAATCGCAGAAGCCGGTCTCGACCATCAGCTCGACGTCGAGCTCCTCCGCGTTCAACAGGCGCTTGCAGAGGCGGGCCGCCGAAAAGGCCTGACCGATGCCCGCGAGCATGCAGCGATAATCATGGTCTTTGACCAGTTGGGCCAGACGCCGAGCGGCCAACACGATGATGGCTTCGCTTTCGGTGAGAGGGCCGAGCACGGCGTGCCGACCTCCAGCCGAGCGGTCATCACGCCGCTTCGCTCGTGTCTGTGTCTCGGCGAGCGAGCGCTCGCCGCTGTGCGACGCACTCGACGAAGCCGAGCCGTTCGCCATCGCTGCTGCTGCCGTCCCACGTCGCGGCAGCCGCTCTCTGAGCCCGGAAAGGCGTTCATGCCCGACGTAGTCGCGGTAGCGGGACCACGGGTCCGGGGCGCGCACCACGTCGTCGACGAAGCGCTCGAGCGCCGCCTCGTCGCGACACAACTCCCTCCACAACAAGTAGTGACTGAAATCGTCGCGATAGCTGAGCTCGGTCGTGCAGGCGTGTACGGGTTGCGGATGAGCACCGAACGGAGCCTCGCAGATGGCAAGCACTCGATACCGTGGAATGGGGATGAGTTCGGGTCGCGACGCGATCTCATCAGCGCTCAACATGCGGTCCACAGTGACGATGACCCCCAAGCGAGCTGCAAACGCCGAATGAAAGCCCTCCGAGGAAGGCGCACTGAACCACGCCTGTCCGTCGCGCTCACCGGCTGCTGCGTGCATGAACGCGATGTCCGGACGCAGGGGAAACACGTCCGCGCCGCGTACCGCGTCGACGAGTCGACAGCGCCCGCGCGCTTCCAATTCTTCCCCTAGGGTCGTCCCATACAGCGAATCGCACGCGACGTACCGGTGTCCCATGGCCCCAGCCCGCAGTGCTGCGACGTAGCTGAGCAACGACCAGTGCTCCAGCTCGACGCCTTCGTTCAGCAGACGCTGATACAAGGAGTTGGGGCGCGGCGTCGGGTAGTTGTCTCCGTAAAAGCAACCGATGAGGCGGTTGGCCAAGCCGAGCAACCCGAACAGGTGGGCACTCGAATGGAAGCCGCTCGCACTCACGGTAAATTCCGGGCGTCGGTCGACGAATGCGTTGGCGACGGCCAATAGTGCGGCATTGGAGCGGCTCGGAGTGGACGCGAAGTGCAGGTGCATCCCGGCTTTGACGTATTTCGCAATCGAGCTCGTGAGTTGACCTGTATCCATTGCCGCTTCAGCTCCTATAGAGAGCCCCTCCGCAGTTCATGCCCGCGCCAACGGCGACGGACAGGATGAGCTGACCAGAGCCGATGACACCCGCGCGCCGCTGCTCGGCGTAACAACTCGGAATGCTGGCGCTGCCCGAAAAGCCATTCTCATCACCGAACCACAGAGTCTTCTGGCTCGGGATCTCCAAAGCGTCGGTAACGGAGTCGAGCAATCCGCCATGGGTTTGAATGGGTATGAACCAATCGACGTGCTCTGGCCCGAGGCCGTTGCGCTGCAACAGCAGTCGCCCGCACTCGACCAGCATCTCTTGTGTGGCCTCCGCCGCTCGGCTGCCGTGCATGATGATGGAATCCGCGTTGTCGCCGATCCCCACCCAGCTCAACTTGTCCACGTCCGTGTAGCCACAGTAGTCGATCACGCCGTTCGCGTCGGATCCTGAAGAACGACGAAACAGGAATGCGCCCGCGGCATCCGCGGCAATGCCACAGAACGCGGTGCGGTTGCTGGCGGCAGTGGCGAAGCGGCTTCCCTGTTCTACGGCCACGAGTAGCGCGGTCCGATAGTTCGGGTTCGACAACAGGCCATCCACCACCTGAATGCCGCGCAGAAATCCTGCGCAATAGCACGCCTTGATGTCGAGGCACAGCGCACGTGTTCGTCTCAGACGCTTGGCCAGAAGCGGAGACAGGTCGGCGTAAGCTCGGTTCTCCGGGTCGCTGGGATGTGCCATCGTCATCGTCGTGCCGGATGCCACGACGATGACGTCCACGTCGTTCGGAGACTCCTCGCTCCGGGAGAACAAGTCGTCGACGGCGGCTTCAGCCAAAGTGCGGGTCGTCTCGTCTGGGGTACACCAGCGCCGAGTCTTGATACGACTGCTGTCGAACAGCTCCTGCCAACCCGACTTGGGGGAGAACTGACAGCGTTTGATGTACTCCTCATTGTCGACGAGCTGGGAGGGATAGGCGTACCCGGACGCCACAATACGAGTGCGGTGCAAGAGGTCGCGCCGTGCGTTGGGTTCCAGCATCAGTCCTCCACCTTTCCGAGCATCAGCACGGCGTTCTGTCCTCCAATCCCGTAGGCAACGACGAGCCCAGCGTCGAGCTCCCGGTGTTCGCCGCGCCCCACCTGGTGATTGAAACCGCGCACGGCGGAGCGGGCATCGACTCCCGCCGTCGGGATCACGTAGTCGTTGGCCAGCATCAACGTCGCAGCAGCAGCGTTCAAGGCGCTGGAGGCGCCCAGCGTGTGCCCGTAGATCGGCTTGGTCGAAAGCAGAGGCACACACGTGACCCGCTGACGAAACACCCGACGCATGTAGTTCAACTCGGATATGTCGCTCCCGCGTACGCCGTTGCCGTGCCCCAAAACGAACCCGATCTGGTCGGCGCTCATCTCGGCCTCGGTGAGCACGTCGTTGATGGCGGCTGCCGGCATATCCCCGGTGAAGTCCACCTCCGTCGGATGCTCCCCACCGTTCCTATGCCGGAAGCCCAGCACTTCGGCGAGCACCCTGGCACCACGCGCGAGCGCATGGCGCCGCGTTTCCAGCACCAGAGTCACGGCACCCTCTCCAAACACGTTGCCAGCGTGTTGACTGAAAGGGGCGATCGCACGCACGGGATCGTCCGCCTCGTCACTGAGTAGACCGGCATCTCCGTACATCTGAAACAGCTCCGGGACCAGCGCGGCATCGTGCCCCGTGGCGAAAGCGACCTCGGTGCGTCCACACTGCAGTTCCCGATAGGCATGACCGATGGCGACCCCACCGGAGGCACAGCTGCAGTTGAAGGTGTAGCTAGGACCGACGAATCCGAACATCGCGGCTGCCAAGCCCACCGCCTGGCCTGGCATGCCGCGACCGATGTCCTTGCGCGTGAGTTTCCGCGAACGCGTCGCCTCGTCCGTCCAATAGGCGAAGCTACCGCGCGAAGTCCCATCATACAGCCCGTACGCACGTTGCGTTCCGTCCGCGATCTGGAGACCGGCGTCATCCGCGGCCTGGGCAACGGAAGACAAATAGAGCAATTGCTCGCGATGGCAGTTTGCGTAGTGGCGCGGCTCGACCTCACTCAAGTAGCGGCTTGGGTCGAAATCCAGGATGCGTCCGACGACACGACGTCCTCGTGGTGCCGACTCGTCGGCTTCCAGGCTCAGCTGGCTTTCACCTTCCGACAATTGTGACCACAGGGTTGCAGGCGTGTCACAACCGGGCAACATCACCCCGATGCCAGTGATCACCACTTGCTGCAACTCGATCATCCTCGGGGCACGGGGAACGATTTGAGACGGAGCGACAGGACGCGCACCGGAAGAACGTCCATCGAACTCGAGATAGGTAGGTGAACCTCTACGCATTGACTAGTCAATCCTCAGGTAGGAGAACCAGCTATTGCTAGTACGGCCGTTCCTAAAATCAGGTAAACCCGGATCTAACACGACCCACGCCATCATAACGTCAGTGGTACTTTGTTACTTCCACACTAGATGCACTGCTGAGTTTGCTCCTACGTTTCCCCGGGGGAACACTGTATTTCAGTCGTCGTCAGACTGCCGCCGTCCCGAGTTGAACCGCAACCAGCAACGACGCAACGTTGGTGGTTCACTCCCGCAGTGAGAGATCAGAACGGCTCAATGCGCGGAACGACAAACGCACCCCATGAACGCCATCGTCACCAATACCGCTTTGGCACAAACGGTTTGATGCTCATCGGGCAAGATTCGCCCTCGGTGATTCCAAGCTCCCGCGATTCTACCTTGCTTACCTTCATTGCCGAACGCCCTCTACGTGCTGCAAACGTTGGACCTGCCGATCACTGCCGACGACCTGACCACGACGGTGTGGCCCCTGCCCGGTTCCGTTTTGGACCCAACAGAAGCCACGGCTGTTGCCGGCTCCTCGCTTTCACGGCGCCCGACACGCCTGACACCGTTGGTCTTCGGTTCAGCACGACCTCTCCGCGTGAAGCTCGAACCGTCGTAGTAGGCCCGAGTTGAAGCCGAAGGCTCTCACCATTCGCCTGTGCTTGCTTTGCCGCTCGGAACGCCGTGAGCGTGCCGGTCGCTCACGCCCATGACTCGGTGCAGGGAATGGTGAAGACTTTCGATTCGGGTTCGCGCATACTGCCGCTGGCCGATTCGGGCTCTCGCGCGGAGGTCGAGGAAGAAGGCCCAATTGGAACCGGTGAGGGTATCGATGAACTTGCGAACGCGACAGATCGTCATCGCGCTCTGGACTTTGCTCAGCGTCGCGGCGGCCGCGCTCCCCGCGTCAGCCCAGGAAAAGCCATTCTTGGGAGTCACTCGGCATCGGATCGAGCCACCACCCGGAGGCTCGGGTAGCTTTGCCAGTTCTGTCGCCGTCGCTGGCGACACGGTATTCATCGCCACGCCTCGCGCGCCACGCGCAGGCGGTGGTGACGGGCGCGTATTTCGCTACGGCAAGGATGCCAGCGGCAGCTGGGTCCTCCAGGGCGAGTTGTTGCCAGCAGCCACCGCCGTTTGGTTTGGGCACACGGTCGTTGCCTCCGCTGATCTTCCGGTCATCGAGGACTACGCCGTCGTAGCGGCCACTGCTGAAGTCGTGGATGCGACCACCAGTCCCCCGACGACGGGCGCCGTGTACTTGTTCGAACGCAACGCGGGCGGGGCAGGCTCCTGGGGTCAGAGTGCGCGTATTCCCAACCCCGAACGTCCGGGCAACGGAGTCTTTGGCTTCGCTGTCGCCACCGACGGACAGTGGCTGGCGGTCAGCGTGACTTCGCGAGAAGTCGGAGGAAGCCCGGCCAACCTCGTGCGCTTGTACGAGCGCTCTTCCGGCACTTGGATCCTGAGGTCCACCGTGGACGCCGGAACCGTGCCGAACAGCTCCAGCTTCGGCGGAGGCGTGTCCATCTCGGACGGCACCTTGCTGGTGGGTGATTCTTTCGGCGGTGCAGACCGTCAGGTCGCGTGCACGTCTTTCGGCGAAACCGCACGACGGGAGCGTGGGAGCGTCTGCAGGTGCTCGAACCCACCGCCAGCTGCCGGGCAAGCAGCCTGTGCCGCCTGAGTCCCAACGCACGCGTGCACAAGGGAACCATGTTCTACTCCGCAGCGGCGCCAGGGGAGATCAACTGGATGGGAAGCACGAGCACCACCTGGCGCTTCATCCGCAACGTCGCTCCGACCCCAGCCGTGCGCGGCACTGCCAGTTGGATGGAGCTCGCGCCAGGTCTGCTGGTCACTTCCGGACCCGGCGGCAACACGGACGTGGGCGAGGCCTACATCCACTACCAACACTATCCGACGCGCGGCACCGGCTGGGGCCGGGTCGCAACCCTCACTCCTGAGCACACCCGAACGGCCACCGGTTTCGGGTTGACGGCAGACATCAGTCAACTGGCCGCGGTGGTGAGCGCGAGTCGTGATAGCGGGACCGGAGCTGCGTACATCTTCGATCTCAACTTTGGTGCTCCGGGAGCTCCCATGCCCGCACCGAGTTCATCGGCTCCCGCGCCGCCGCCCAGCGAGAGCCCTCCCCCCGCAGCCAGCGCTTCCCCTGCAGAACCTGCTGCGCCGCCCGCCACCCCGCCGAGACGCAACTGCGGCTGTCGCGCCGTCGGCGCCGCACCGGGGGCCGGGGCGCACTGGCTGCTGCTCGCCTTGGTCCTACTACGACGCCGCAGGTCCCGGCTCTGCAACGCGAAAGTCAGCCGCCGCCATTGAGAAAGTGCTCCTCGAGGTCCACACCGGGAACCTAGGGGAGCATGATGCTTCGTAGCCACGTCATTTCGCGCCCTCAGCGCCTCTGCGGGTCGCCAGGCAGGGGCACCGTCCTCGCCCTCACCCTCGGCTACTGTGTCGTGTGCAGCGTGGGCTGCGCGCAGGGGTCCGACGACGCCGAGACCGCGCAAACGAAAGCCGACGACACGGCGACGGACGGCAGGGCGACGACAGCTGAAGACGACCAAGCTCCGCGCACCGACGATGTCGCGACGGACGGCTCCCCCGACGCCTCGACCGGGTCGCCGGAACTGACGGACGATCCCGCGCCAGATGACTCCACCGCGGTCGACACGGCTGTGGACCCGAGTCTCGCGGAAGACGCGGCATCCGGCGACGACGCATCCGCTCCCGAACCGTCTGCCGCCGATAGCGCGACTACCGCACCTTTGCTCGACGAGAAGGAAGTCGAGGAGCCAGCCTCCGATCCTATCTCGAGTGACACGGGAGAGCTGGTGATCCCCTGGCAACCCGCCGACGAGCACGAGTTGTTCTACGTCGCGCTACCTGACGACGAGGGCATGGCGACGGGCGAAGCGACCCTCGATCTGTTGTGGGGGGAACAGTACCCGACGACGATCACCGTCGAACTCAGCGGAGGCGTCTTCGATCTCACGTACGATGGCGAAGCCACGTTCGAGACGATCACGTCCAACGCGGAAAGCGTCGCCGCGACACTCACCGGCCCGACCCGCCTCGAGCTCACCGTCTCGGCACTGGGCAGCTCACGAGTCGTTCTCGAAGGAGCGTGGCAAAACCCCGACGACACGACTCAGTCGGGCCCGGCGAGCTTGACGATCGCCGTCAACGTCGTCGAACTCGGCGGCGCGGAATGGGACAACTGCAGCCCGCCCGTCTACGTGCTTTCGGGCTACGCGCCGTCCTTCGGCCGCTTCAGCCTGTACGACGTCGAAGGCAACCTGCGGCGTCCCGCCAACGTCGATGCGGGACGACCCGTGACGGCCACGGTGCGCGCAGGCGCCGAAGGCACGAAGCTGAGCACGACCGCGGGCATCGGCGCCCTGATCGTCGAAGGCCCAGAGCAGGTCGTCAGCATCGATGGGCCGTTTGGCGCGCTCAGCAGCTACGAGGTGATCGGGCCCGATCGCATCGACGGAGTCGAAGTGGACTACTTCATGTGCGCGTCCTGGACCCGCGGCATCTCGCTGGACTCAGAAACCACTGCGCCTTTCTATTCCGATGCGGATCCGGGCTACATCGAAGTCACGCCCCACGCCACGGTAGGCGGACGACGGATCTGCTGCGTGCCCGAACGTGACCTGTTCGAACTGCAAGCGTTGACGGAAACCACGTGCCGGCTATCCACGGACACCTCCTGCGCCTCGAGCCCTGCGGAAGCACTTCCCGTTGGAGCTACAGTCGATCAGGCTGGCGAGTGTTCACTACGGGTGACCGTACCCGAGGGCAATGCTGGCCAGGGCGCCGTCGACGAGCTGCACCTCCAAGTCGAACAGATCCGCTGACGAGATGCGACCTGTGCCGGACCTGGGTGCGGACTCGGACCGAGCTCCGCCATCCCGCAGGGCGACCCGAGATACGTCACTCGCTGACGCCGTAGCCGACCGCTTTGACGTTCTCCAAGACTTCCTGTTCGACGCCATCTGACGGAAAGCCCGCGACGAGGGCACCCTCGAAGAAGGTGCCCTCTGAGAGGTTGCTGCTCGCCGAGTCGAGGCCGAGCACGATCGAACCCTATCACGCCTCCCCCCGCTGGCGGCTTCTACTTGCGCCAGATGCCGAAGAACCGGTGTTGGGAGTTCGCGCCATCGAATGCCGTCACGACGTCCGTCTGATACCCCCCTCTGATGGCACCATCGAACTCTCCCTGGAACTTGGACGCAGACAGCTGATGTCGTGCGACGTGGGCGCCCGGAGGTCTCGAAGCGAAGATCGCGGAAACGTAGGGCTTGCCCGCGTGCATGTACGCGTTGAGATAGACGGGCACTCGCCCCTGCTTGCGGTTGGCGTCGTACACGGCCTGATAGTCTCGCTCGGCGACGGTCGAACTGGCGCTCCACGAGCCCAGGGATTCCGAACGATAGAGTGCCGAGTACCGAAGGCTGCCGTTGACCGAGATCACGGAAATGGCAACCGGCCGCAGTCCGTCCTTCTTGGCCTGGTTGAAGATGGCTTGATGCTGGGTCTTCGTGCGATCGGTACGCAATCTCCACTGCCCCGTCTTGCCCTTGTGGAAGATGACGGCGTAGAGCGGCGATCCAGCGCTCAGATAGCTGTCGAGGTGAACGGGCGCATAACCCTGTGCCTTCAACTGCTGGAGTTTCTTCTCCAGGTCGGCGCGCGGCAACTTCGTGTAGGCTCGCCACGGCGTGCTGCTCCGTTTCCAGACGTGGTTGAAGTACACCTTGCCCCCCACGGAGTAGCCGTCAATCCAATCCAGGGCATAGCCCGAGTCGGACAGGTGCTCGAACATCCGCTGAAAGTCGTCGGGGTTGAACTGGATACGCGTGTACTCATTGCCCAAGGAAGTGGGCGGCCAGAAGAGCACCGTCTTTTGGGGGATCGGCTTTCCGTTCAAGCGGGACCAACCGTTGATGTCGGCGGTACCGTTGCAGTCGCCCGTGCTGTCAGCAGTGAAATCGGCGACCATGCCGCGAGGCAGCGGGATCGCCAGGGGGGTGTTGTTGGAAACCGCGACCTTGTGCACGTGCAGGTGCGCTCCTGAAGACTCGCCGGAGTTGCCGACCAGCCCCAGTCTCTGGCCACGTCGGATGCTCGGGCGATCCCCCGCAGGGAAGACGAAGCCCTTCTCTTGGCCCGCCGACAGCAACTCGTCGTCGACGGGGCACAGTTCATCGGGGATCGAACCCTTCCTCGCATGCGCGTAGAGCATCAGGTTGCCGTCCGACGTGCGTACGAGCAGGTGGTTGCCACCCGACGGAACACCATTGGGTCCGGGACCGATGCGGGAGTCCTTCACCCCCGGCTTTGGGTTATCGGGAGCGTTCTTCCAACAGCGCTCGACCACGCCATTTTCGATGGCGTAGAAGGGCTTGTTCCAGGCCATCTTGTGTTCGTTCTTGGAGCCGTCCGTACCGGCGGCGTTGCACGTCCACTTGCCCGATCCGGTGTAGCGGCGCACCGTCAAATCGTGCCCCAAGTCTTGACTGCCGCTGGCGTGATCTCGGGTGAACCAGCGTTCGCCCGGCTTCAGATCGTCCGCTCGAAACGGACCTGGCTGGTCCGCGGCGAGGGCGAACTGCGTCAGGACTGTCAGCAGCAGGAGGATTCTTGGGAAGTGACGTCGCTTCGACATGCGACGAGCTGGTCACGTTTGCCATCGTCGTTCAACGACAAAGCGCTGCTCGAGCACCCCGCCGATCGGAAGACTCGAATGCTCCAGGCGTGCGGAAATGCCCCCGCGAGCCGCAGCTCCGACCCTTTGGACGCGCCGCGTCATGGCGAAGCGTTGCTCGCCAGCTTCGTGCCCGCCGTCCCGCGACTCACAACTGCACGCTGCCGTCGTCGCAAAGAACCGTGCCGTCGAGACATCGGCATTGGCGGTGACCGTCCATGGGGGTTTCAAGTTCACGCGTGCGGCGATTGCTCGCGACGACAAGTGCTTACTCGCGGCGGCTCCACGAGTCGGCACCGACCGTACTGCGATCGACATCGGTCGTTTGACCAAGGTCCCGGCCCGACCGGTGCCGACTGGATTTGAAGGCTGGGTGCAGTCCCGCACTGGTTGTGGGCGCGCATGAAAGGCAGGCTATTGACCGGGCGCGGCGGCTAGCGTCTGATCGACGCCATGAGACTCGGGGCACGGTTGGTTGGGGATGGGTGCGAGTTCGTCGTTTGGGCGCCCAACGCGGAGCAGGTCGACGTGATTCTGCAAGGTGGAGTGAGTTGGAACGCTCAGGCGCCCTCGCGGCGCGCGTCGTTGAGCAAGAACTCGCACGGCTATTGGTCGGGACGTGCCGAGGGCGTCGAAGTGGGCGACTTGTACCGCTTCGAGTTGACGCATCGGGGCGAGAGGTTTCAGCGCCTCGATCCTGCGGCGCGGGACACGATTCACTCCGAGCTGACACGCGATTCACCCACGAGTGACAATGCGTGCATCGTCGTCGATCCCCGCTTCGACTGGGCTCCGTTCGAGACCCCACGCTTCGAGAACTTCCTGCTCTACGAGCTCCACGTCGGGTCATTTTGCGGGCGCAACGACGGTTCGAACGTCGACATCGCGACCTTCGCACAAGTGCAAGAGCGGCTCGTCTACGTGCGCGAGCTGGGCTTCGATGCGCTCGAGCTCTTGCCAGTGCACGAGTTCGCCATGAACCGCTCTTGGGGCTACAACCCAGCCTCGTTTTTCGCTCCGGAGTCCGCCTATGGCTCACCGGACGACTTGCGGCGACTGGTGGATACGGCCCATCGCCTCGGCCTCGCCGTCGTCTTCGATGTCGTCTACAACCACGCGGGCCCCGGCGACAACGTGCTCTGGAATTACGACGGCCTCGTGCAAGACGGCGGTATCTACTTCGAAGGCGGCAAGTGGACCGATTGGGGCCTCGGCCCAGCGTGGCACAAGCCCGAGGTGCAAGAGTTCTTCTTTCAGAACGCTTGCATGTTCTTCGAGGAATACAACGCCGACGGCTTGCGCTTCGACGTCACCACGCAGATCGACGGTAATCACCTACAGCAAGTCATGGGGCGATTGCAGCAGCGCTTCCCCAGCAAGTACTTCGTCGCCGAACACTTGCCGGCCCATCGCTGGATCACGACGTTTGGCAACTTCGATGCGACTTGGCTAGCTCGCTCGCATCACCAGGTCCAACGGGCTCTTTCGGGAGACGACCCCTTGCCTCGGGTGCTGTCGGTGCTGGGCTGGGCTGACTTCGAGCATCCTTGGAACTTGATCAAGTACCCACTCGGCTCCCATGACGACATCGGTGACGACCACAACGGCGACGCGGAACACGGAATGTCCAACTGGGACAACCGGCATCGCTACTTGATTGACCTGCTCGGTGGGCGCGACGACTGGTGGGCACGAGCCAAGTGCCGTCTGGCATGGGCGCTGGCCACGACGATGCCAGGCAATCCGATGATGTTCATGGGAAGTGAATGTCACATGGGAGCGCCCAGCGTTGGCTGGGGCTACTGGCACGACGGTCGCGACGACAATGGCGACCACCGCTTCGATTGGGCGATCGCCGGAGATCCCATCGGCATGCCGATGCGCCGCTGCGTCGCGGCCTGCAATCAGCTTCGCTGGCAGCACCCCGCGCTGCGCGGCGAGACTCTCGCCGTCACCCACGTCGACAAGGACAACCAAGTGCTCGCTTTCAAACGCTGGTACGGCGGCGACGTCATACTCGTGGTGCTCAACTTCGGCGACCATAGCTTCGAAGGGCACAGCTACGGCGTGCACACCGGCGGGCAGAACGGTCAGTGGACGCAAGTCCTGTGCACTCAAGATGCGGCCTTCGACGGTTGGGACGGCGCTGGCAACGCCTACCACCAGCCCTGGACCCACGAGGGGCAGATCCACGTCAACGTGCCGAAGTACAGTGCACTGGTCTTTCAGCTCTTGCAGTGAACCAGCGCGGTGACGTCAGGTGAAGACGATCTGCGCGTTGTCGCTCAAGTCGTAGAAGTCGCCCGCCGTGATGACGTCGATCACTTGCGGCACGAGGTCTTCTTTGGTGCGCTTGAACATCTTCATGGCCAGCTCGCAGGCGTAGAGTTCCGCCCCCGAGTCCGTGAGGATCTCCAACATCTCTCGGGGTCCCGGCAAGTCGAGTTCCTCCATCCGGCTCAGCATCATCTTGGCCGCCAAGTTCTCCATCCCGGGGAGCCCCGCGATCATCGACGGCATCGGACTCGTCGCGTTGCCGACCATGTTGACGTGCAGGTGGTCTACCTTGGATTCGGTGATCACGTCCAAGCCGTAGAAGGTGAAGAAGATGAATGCCTGAATGCCGCTCTGTCGTGCGGCATTGGCCAGTATCAGCGCGGGGTAGGCATCGTCCAGCCCGCCCTTGCTGACGATGAGAGCAATCTTTCGGTTCTCGTTCAGTGACACGTCGTCATTCCTCGTGTTGGGGTCGATGGCTCAAATGCAGCCAACCGGCTTGGGCAGCCCGGCGATCATGGCCGTGCATTTGCCGGGCGCTTTGGGGAACAGGCCGTACACTTCTTTGGTGCTCAGGCCCGAGCCCGTCGTCAGTCGCCGGATGTTCGGAGACATCCGAGTGGATTCGTACTCTTGACGCGCGAAGTTGACCAAACGCCAATGGTTGTCAGTCAGCGTGACGCCGATGGACTTGGCCACGGCCTCAGCCACTTCGGGCGTCCATTGCTCGTGATTGACGAGAAAGCCCTCAGAGGTCAACTCCACCCCGTCGAAGCCGCTGAGCGTGGCCGCGACAGTCGGCGCGGTGACAACCGGAGCAGCCGGCGCAGCCTTGGGTGCCGGTGCTGCTCCCGAGTCTGCGCCGGGACGGACCCGTCTTCTCGGCGCCGTGGGCTCCACTCCCGCGCGACGTCTCGAACCGAGCTGGCGATTCAGGCTCTCGCGACGCGCAGCACGCTTCACGCCCTTACCCAAACGCCGCAATGCCTCGACCATGACCGACATGCCCTGCTGGGCATCCTCATCGCCGGCCGCTTTCGCCATGCCGAGCACACCGACCGGCTTCAGGTTCTCGGCGGCTTCCACCGCACCGCTGACCTCGCTCGCCAGAGCCATCATGTGCGGCTGAGTCAGTGCCCGCACCGCATCGAGGATCGTGACGACGTTGCGTCCCAATTCTTCGATGTCTTCGGGTGAATAGCCCTGCACCATGTGGTCCAGCACCTCCAGCAGGCCGCGTCCGAGGTCGAAGTAGCCGCGCTCCTCCAAGGAACCCAGGTGCGTGGTCGCCAGACCCATCAATTGACGAAAGACGGGCGTCAGGTCTTCGAACAGTTCCGCCCTCTTCCGTTCCGCCTCGACCAGGTGGTTCACCTGCGCCATCAGGGCGTCGAGCTTTTGCTCCAGCTGTGCGTTCGTCGACATGCTCAACTCCACTTCCCGGCCATCGACATCTGATGCTCCAGTGGCAGCTCCGTTCCCGGTAACAGAGCATTCCAGTACACCCACTTGAAGGCGAGCTTGCCCCAATGATTCACGTGGCTCTCCTCCAGCAAACTGAACGGACCCACGCCCGGCAGCGGGAAGCGTCCAGGCAACGGCTCGGTCTCGTAGTTGAAGTCGATCAGCATGGCTCTGTCGTGGCCAGTTTCGATGAAGCAGTTCGAATGGCCGTCGAACTGCTCGCTCAGCGGTCGCCCCTTGACGTAGCTGAGCAGGTTCTTGACGAGCACATCAGCCTGAAAGTGCGCCACCGAACCTGCCTTGGAGCTCGGGAGATTGGTCGCATCGCCGATCACGAAGACGTTGGCGTGCGCCGTGGACTGCAGGCTGTGCCGATCGGTGGGTACGAAGCCCGAATCGTCTCCGAGCCCAGAGTCGGAAATCGCTTTGCTCCCCACGTGACGGGGCACACTGACCAAGAGATCGTAGTCGAGCTTGCGGCCGTCGTACGAAGTGATCGTCTTGGCGCCGCCATCGACGGCCTCCAAGGCAAACTCCGGCGCCACCTCGATACCCTTCTGCTCCAACAAGCCACCGAGCATGGCCGAAGCCTTGGGCTTGGTGAACGCGCCTTCGAGGGGGGTGGCAAAGACGAGCTTCACGTCGCTACGTCGACCCTTCTTGCTGAAGTACGCATCGGCCAAGAACAGAAATTCCAGCGGGGCGACGGGGCACTTGATCGGCATCTCCGCAACGTTCACTACCAACGTGCCCCCTTCGAACTCGGCCAGGCGCGCCTCCAGCGCCGTAGCTCCTCCCAGCGTGTAGAAGTCGAACGCGTCCTTTTTCCAACCTTCTCCCGTCAGTCCTGGCGTCTGCTCGGGCGCGATCTCGCAGCCCGTCGCAACAATCAAGATGTCGTAGGGCAACGCTTCGTCCGGCAGGTGCACGACTTGCGCGTTGGTGTCGACACCCGAGAAGCCGCAACTGAGCATCCGCACCTCCGGAGAGACGTAGGCTTTTCTGGAGCGAACGAGCTGCGCCGGCCGATAGTCACCAAACGGTACGAACAACAGACCAGGCTGGTAGATGTGGTCGTCGTCGCGGTCGACCACCGTGACGCGCCACTCTGCCGAGTCCAACTCGCGCACGAGCTTGTTCGCCATGATGGTACCGGCGGTACCCGCTCCAAGGATGATGATTTCCTTCATCTAGCGACTCCATTCAGTCCGACAGTCTTGCCGCAGTGCGGCGCGGCAGTGCACGATTCGTGCCCGAACGAACTGAGCGGACGTCGCACAGCCTGGGGTCTGCGGTGGGGCCCCCTATCTCGCGAAAACATGCAGCGAGTGCGTGACGTTCTGGGGTCGATGCAATTCCTGCGTCGACCCGGGACTATCAGCCGAGGATCTGTTCGATGGTCGAAGGGGGAATACCCATCAGGTTCTGGCCGAAGCTCTCCACTCCCAAGCCATAAACGTCGTTCATCAAGGTAGCATACAGATCGCGCAACGGACGCTGCTCCAGCTCCACGTGTTGGTCGTTGAGCAGACCGAGGTTGCCACCGCCGATGAGGGCCATCGGCAACTCCGTGGCCAGGTGGTTACCGCCATGCATGCACGCGCCGAAGAGCACGACGGAATTGTCGAGCACACTCACACCCGGCGCTTCCTCGATGGCGTCGAGCTTGCGGCAGAGCTCAGCAACCTTGCCCACGTTCCACCACGTGATGGTGGCGAAGTCGTCCCCCGTGTGATGCTGGGCTGCGTGGTATTCGGGGCAAAAGCCGCCCTTTGGCGTCGAGCTCTCCTGGGTGAAGGAGCGCACCTCCACGTGATCGTACGTGAACTCGGAGCGCTCATCCTCCAGCATGTATGAGATGACTCGGGTGACGTCACACTGGAACGCCATCGCGATCAAGTCGTTCATGGCGTCCGCGTGCAGCCCCTTGTCGTAACTTTCGGTGGTCTGGCGTGGCGCCTCTGCCGACTGCTCGATTCGCTCCATGGCCGGGGCCTCAGGAAGGGCGCAAGCGAGTCCGCCCATGCCAGCGGAGACGCCGGTGACTCGCCGTTCGACGGCACGCACGGAGTCCAAGAATTCGTCCATTCGCTGCTGGTCGCTCATGCCGAGGCGTGCCCGCGTTCGCCCCGCGTTTTCCAGCACAGCGTCCAGCACACTCTGGTTCCGAGCCAGACGTTTGCGCGCCTCCGCTGCAGCGGTGCCGTTTGGATCGATGGGTTGTGCCACACTGACGAGCTGATTGAAGACCTCCAACGGGTCCACCAGCTTGTAGAGCGGCTGCGTGCTACTCGCCCATGAGACGCTGCGGCTGCTCGAACACGGTTCACTCTCACAACTGCTGAGCGGTGTGGACAAGCCCACCTGCATCGAAGCGAGTGCCGTCTGGCCCTGAAACTCGGCGTGCTGCGCGATGACCTGATCCACCGACGTGCCGTTGGCTTCTTCGTTACTGAGCTCGGCTCGCACATCCAGTGCGTTGACGCAGGTGAGCCAGGCCCCTGCCAAGCGACTGTGACTCGGCTCGACTTCGCCCGAACCATCGACGTTGAAGACCGACCCATTCTCGAGCCCGGAAAGGATGCACAGCTTGGACTTGAGGGAAGCACCGAAGGGTTCGAGCAGCGATGTCAGCTGCCACTCGCTGCCGCTCCCGGTAGTCGCGGGGCGCCAGTACTCCGCCGCACCGTTCGGCAGAAAGATGGGCAAGAAGCGACGAGGGAGCTCACTGGCTTGTGCACGCAACGCTCGAGGCTCGAGGGAGGGCAACCAGGGCAACGCCAGCGCCACGCCAGTGCCGCGGAGTAACGCTCTTCGGGTCAGAACTCGCTTCACAACGACTCCTCCGTCTGGCCGTCGCCGCGACGGAAACGAAACGGCTTGGACTCAATCAGCGTTCGGATCAGGCGACGCACACTCGGGATCTCTCCAGCGGCCGCCCACTCCCGCTCCACTTGCTCCAGGTAGGGTGCGTCGCCTGCCGTGACGAGTCGCCCAAGCCCATAGGTGAACAGCTTCTCGGTCAAGCAGCGAGCGAACTGAGGATCAGTCGCGACGGCACTCGCCAGCCCGTCCAGCCCCTGAACCACCCGACCCTCGGAATCCTCGGCGGAGCCAGGCAGCGTGCCCGAGGCCTCCACCGGAGTTCCGTCCGGGTACTCCGAGCGGTGCTGCCCGATCGCGTCGTACTCTTCCAAGGCCAGCCCATAGGCATCGAACAACTCGTGGCACGCCGCGCAGGTCGGGTTCTGACGGTGCAGCTCCAGAGCTTGTCGCACGTTGAGGGCGGATGCGTCTTGTCCTTCCGGCAGCTTGGGTACGTCGGGAGGCGGATCGGGCATCTTCATGCACAGAAGATTGTTGGCGATCCAGCGCCCGCGCAGCGATGGCGAGGTTCGCCGGTCGAAGGACGTCACTGCCAAAAAGCCAGCCAACCCGAAGAAACCAGCCCGTTCGTCCTCCACGTACTCGACCCGTTCATGACTATCGAGCGGGGTCGGCATGCCGTAGAGCAGCGCCAGCCAACCGTCGATGAAGTTGATGTCCGCCGTCGGAAACTCGAACCAGGAGCGCTCGTTACGAAAGAACTCGGAGAAGTACAGGACCATCTCGTCCCGCGCTGCACGCGCGACTTCGGGGGACCAGTTGTAAAACTGCGGCGCCACCGGGTGCGAGATGACTTGGCGCGCTCCGAGCCACTGGCCAGAGAAGTTCGAGATCAGTCGCTCGGACCTCGGGTCATCGAGCATACGGTCGACCACCGCGGAGAGTATGGCGGTATCCTGCAACGATTCATCAGCTGCGAGCAGCAGCAGCTCGTCGTCCGGCGCGCTGCTCCACAAGAAGTACGACAGGCGCGACGCAAGTTCGAAACCGCTCAGCGGATGGGGCTCCGTCCAATCCGGCTGTGGGTCGACTTCGATCCGGAACAAGAACTCAGCACTCGAGAGCAGCGCGCGAAACGCCAGCTCGAGCGCGGCGAGCGGCTCATCACCTAGCTCTAGCGCCTCATCGTAGACCCGCTCGTACGTCGCGACCTCGTCCGCCGCGAGGGGTCGACGCAACAACCGAAGGCCGGCACTTTCGATGCTGGTGCGAACGCAGGCCGCTTGGCTCGCGTCACACGAGACGAAGCGCGTCCGTAGTTCTTCCGACGCAAACACCTCCGTGGCGAGGATCTGAGCTGCCTCGAAATAGCGAGCGTACTGGGCCTCGTCGACCCCCAGCACCGTCGCGATGTTGTCGAAACCTCCGAGTTCACCGCCTCGCCAGTTGGCGTTCGCGGGCTGAAACGTCGTGCCCAACACGTCTTCGACCGTCGCGTTGTATTCGGCCGTGTTCAGGCGATGAATGGCCTTGTAGCCTGGATCCGGCAGGGCGACGTCCGCTGGCGACGGTGCCGCGCTCGGCACGGCCCCTTCCGGCAAGGTCTCTTCAGTTGCGCTCGGCGAGCTCGAGACCGACGAGCGTGGACTCGTCACTGCCGCCGCGGGAGCTGCCGGTTCGGTCGCGCTGGTCTCGGTGCCACCGCAGGCGCAGGCCCCCTGCGTCAGCGCCAACGCGACGACGACCTCGAAACGCGAGGGTGCGCTCTCGGTGGCCAGCGAGCACCGTGCCTCGCCACCCCTCACCCCTCCGGGGCCTGTTCGAAACAGCCTCAGCCAACGCACGCCACCGTCATAGCAGGCTCAGCCCGCCCGGCAATTGACGAACCTTCTGTCCCGGGCAACCGCGCCCTCGCCCACCGACTTGCTGCGCCAGGTGCGAACAGCCAAATCGGTTGGATGAAAAGCGCTGCACCGAGCAAGCGCCAGAGCGCCGTTGCCAGCTCAGGCCGCTGGCCTACTGAGCCTGCGCTCTACCCGCCGAGCTGGTTCGGCTCTGCCCGTCGAGCTGGTCAAATAGCGCCGCGAGGTGCCCTGGCCCGGTCTGGCACATTGTGGCATCGGGTACACACCCGTGTTCGGTCACAAGTAGCGGGACTTCTTGAGTTCGTGCTGCTGGTACACGTCGTGCAAAGGGGCCCACACGACGCTATCGAGCGCCCTTTCGCCGCTCGACACTCACGACGACCCAAAGTGCCAAAGGCTACCGATGAACAAGTTCGTCCCCCTGTCTCTGATTGCTGCTTGTGTAGTCGCCTGCTCTGGCGAAACTGGCGCTGCCGACTCCAGCCAGCCCAGTGGAGCCGCCGCTCCGCCCCCTGCCGGGAGTGCCGCAGTGGGCCCCTCAGGAGGCGCACTGCCCGGCGCAAACACCGCCAGTGGCGCGCCACCCTCGGCGTACACTCCCTCGGCGGGCTACTCGCCCACACCCGCGGCCTCCGCGCCGGGGTATGCGTATGCTCCCTCTGAGGATTCCGCGTCGGGACAGACTCAGCCCGTCGGCGCAGTTCCGGCACAACCCGGAGCGATGACACCTGCCTCCCCGGGGGCGATCTCCGAGGCTGCGACCACACCAGACGCGCCAGCCGTCGCCCCGGCAACCCCAGCCACGCCCCCACCCGTCACGGCGTCACCCGTCGATCCAGCAGCACCGCTGGAAGGCGTCGAAGAGACGACTGCCAGCATCAATCCCTTCGTGATGACCGAGTACGATCCCCTGTCGACCTTCGCCGTCGACGTCGATACCGCCAGCTACGACATCTTTCGGCGCGACGTCAGCCGCGGGGTGCTCCCACTACCTGAAAACGTGCGGGTCGAAGAGTTCATCAACTTCTTCGACTACGACTACGCCGCGCCGGAGTTGTCCGCTCTGGTCGAGCTGCTCAAGGAAGGCACCGTACCCGATGAGCAAGGCCCCGACGAACCCTTCGCCATTCACCTGGACGCGGCACCCAGCCTGGCAGACAACGGCACCACCCTGCTTCGGATCGGGATCAAGGGGCAGCAACTGGCCCCCACCGCCGCCCAGCCGGCGAACCTCGTATTCCTGGTCGACGTCTCCGGGAGCATGGGCGCCTCGAACAAGCTACCGCTGGTGCAGCACGTGCTCGTGCGCACGTTGGACGTGCTCGCGCCCACCGATACCGTCGCCATCGTCACCTACGCGGGTTCCACGAGGGTGGCGCTGCCATCGACGCCCATCGCCGACGCAGAGACGATCGTCACGGCCATCAACAGCCTGACCTCCAGTGGCAGCACGGCCGGGGCCGCTGGCCTCGATCTGGCCTATGCCGAAGCGCAGGCAGGGTTCGTCGAAGGCGCAGTCAACAACGTGATGTTGTGCACCGACGGCGACTTCAACGTCGGCATTTCGGATCCGGATGAGCTGGTTGCGCTGATCGAAGAAAAACGACGCAGTGGGGTCACCTTCACGGCGCTCGGCTTCGGCACACAAAACAACGACGCGATGATGGAGCGCGTCAGCAACGCGGGCAATGGCACCTACTCGGTCATCTACGACGAAGGACAGGCAGACGAATTCGTCGAAGACCGCATGCTGTCAGCGCTCCACTACATCGCCAAGGACGTCAAGATCCAGGTCGAGTTCAACTCGGAGCAAGTGCTTGCTTACCGCCTGTTGGGCTACGAAAACCGCGCCATCGCCGACGAAGACTTCCGCAACGACGTCGTCGACGCGGGCGAAATCGGGACGGGGCACAGCGTCACTGCCCTGTACGAGCTCGTGCGCGCCGGTGGCGCACTCCCCCAGGGCGACGGCATGCCCGCAGTGCAAAGCGGTGCTGCCTACGCGGGCGAGGTCGAGATTGGCGCAGGTGAACTCGTGCGCGTGAAGGTCCGCTACAAGGACGTGGATGCCACCGCCCTCGACGAAGCCTACGAGGTGTATCGCGCGCTGAAGCCCGACGAAGTCGCCGAATCGCACCGCGACTTGTCTCCCAGCTTTCAGTGGGCCGTGGCCATCGCATCGTTCGCCGAAGTCTTGCGCGCAAGCCCGTACACCGATGCCTCGACCCTACCGATGATCGAGCAGGTCGTCTCCGAGTTCTCGGCGGACGATGAAGAGCGAACCCAATTCGCCCAGCTGTTCGCGACCGCGCGCACCCTGCTCGAAGCTGGCGGGGGTGCACGATGAAGAGCCTCCGCGCGACGATCGCCTGCGCTTGCCTGTTGGGAGCATGCGGCTACGGCACCGGAGAGCGCGAAAAGCCAGCGAGCGTGGTGCTCGGTGGACAAGAGAGGAAGCCCCCACCCCCTCGCGACGAGTTCAGCCCCATCACGGTGGAGGCGGACAGCAACGACACCCAGTTGACCCGTGACCTGAGCGACGAAGAACGCGGACGACTCTGTGCGGCACTCGAGCCAGCGATCGCACTCGAGTGTGAGCTGTTCGCAATGGGCTCGGCGCTCGAGCAGGACGCGTTGAACGAGAGCAGTTACGAGATGACGTGTGAAGAGGAGCGAACCGCCTGCATCACCGAGCGCAGCGCGAACTGTCGCGAGGAACTCGGCGCGGAGCTGTGTCCAGCGAGTGTCGGCGACGTGGTCAGCTGCTACGAGGGACGCGCCAACGCGCGAGGCGCAGCCGTCAGTGAACTCGACGGGTTTGCGTTCACCTGTGAGGACGGGCTGCGACAGCTCTTGTCGGCTGCCTGGAGTGCTGGCACGCTGCAGCCCGCTGCTCTGACGGACGAGGTGCGTGCTGCCTGCGGTCACCTCAGCGAGTGTGTGGTCGGGGAGCCGCTACCCGTCGTCAATGCCGACGAGGACACCCCAGCTGTCGTCAATGGCGACGCTGGTACCCCACCCGTCGGCGACTTGGACGCTGGAGCACCGGGACCAGAAGATCCGGAGCCGGCAAACGATGCTGGCCGTGGCAACATGCTGAGCGATGGGGGGCCCTTCGACGGCGGTTCGCCGGCGACAGTGAGCTCAGCAAGCTCCGGCACCTGAGCGGGCTCGGCGTCGCCACACAGCTCGCAATTCTGAGCTTCGTACATCTCGGCGATGATCGGGATCTCCTCGTCGATGCTGCCGTTGAGCGCCATCACCAGCGATCCC
>JBNKHV010000213.1:0-1683 GCA_050290545.1 Polyangiaceae bacterium
GCAAGCCGTCCTCCGACAGGGTGCCCACTTGCATCGCGACGCGCACGCGCCGATCCCCCGTCTGAACGCGACTGCCGTCGCTGTTGACGAAGACGCGCGCTTCGTTGACGACCGTCAGCGACACGCTCGACGACATCAGCGTCGGATAGCGCTCAGCCACCGCCGAAAGCGCGATCAGCCGTCGCTCCCATTCTTTGGGCTCCAGCTGTGTCTGCGGCGGTGCGATGCTCGCGACCGTCTTGGGCGCCGGGGAATAGCTGGGGGCGCTCTCTTCGGTCTCCTGGTCCAGCTCCTGGTTGGCTTCGACCCGCATCCAGCGTTGCCGCGCCGCCTCGTACTCCTGATCCGTCGCGAGCCACAGCGCATCCTTGAACGCCTGCCCCTCACCCTGCAGCGGCAAGAGGGTGCCTCCGCGATAGGTCGAGTCGTTACCTTCCCCCGGCAAAGGATGGGTATCGTCTCGGGCGAGCGAACCAACCCTCAGATCGACGTCGAGCAATCGGTAGCGATCGTGGCCCGAGTCCACGAGGCCGCCGTCACTGGCGGTGATCTCCCACTGTTCCTGCTCGGTGACCTGATACGCGAGGTAGTGGGCAGGTGCGGGCTGCTTGCTGAGCACGGCGAAGGCGTCGTTCAAGACGTCCGTCAGCACGGCAGCCGTCGCCCCGGGGGCAGCAGGCTCGCTCGCTCGCTGGCGTTTCGTCAACGACTTGGGCGCCGACGGCCACTCGCTCGCTTCCGCGGCAGCGGCGTCCTTCCCCGCGGGCTTGGCAGGAAGCTGAGACGAAGCCCCCGAACAAGCGCCGCAAACGCAGACGGCGAGGGCAAACCAAGAACGACGAGGAGCGAAACGGTAATCAGCCACAGTCACCTATCTTGACGATGGCCTGGATACCGCCATCCTCCACCTTCAGTGGTTTCATGCCGGCGGAAGTCTTGATCGGCTCACCTTCTTTGATGCGCTGGGGGCGAACACCCGTCAATCGCGAAGCCGTTTCTTGCCAAGCGATGCCTGGCGTCGAAAAGACGACCAGACACGAGGCCGCCTTGCTGTCTTTGGCCTTGGAGAACTCGTACGTGTACGAGACCGAGCCGGATTCGGCTTTGAGGGTGGCCCCCTCTTCGTGCAACTTGAACGCGCGATGGGTGAAGTAGTCCGTGACCTGTTTCCAGTTCATGTCCACGATCTGAGGCCCGGTGCAGCGGATCTTCTTGTCGCTCTTCTGATACATGTAGGCGCTGCCTTTGGGGCAGGATGGGTCGCCATTCGCGACCAGCTTCTCCACCTCTTCGGGGCTGAGCTTCTTCTGGCTTTGGGAGTGTTGAAGGTACTCTTGGTGACTCTCCAACTTGCGCTTCACGGAGACCAATTGGTCTTGCTCTTCCGCCAAGGAGGCGCGCTTACATATCTCCAACGTCGGGTTGACCAACTCCAGCGCCTGTTCGACGCTTTCCAGATCGCCGGTATCGACCCCCGACACCAGTGCGTGAGCTTGGAGATACTGGGCCCGACACTGTTTGGCGTCTTCGCTTTCACAACCCACACTGAAACTCAGCAGGCCCAACAACGCCACCCAGCGGAAGTCAGGGGCTGTGGCGAGATCCGTGCTGCCCGATGACCGTCGCATGCAAACCATGGCGTCGGAGTGTACAGGCTCGAGGCTAGCGGAGCCAGCACCAGGC